>NZ_JBNPUM010000010.1:0-252458 GCF_051168175.1 Bradyrhizobium sp. HKCCYLRH2047 | reverse complement strand
GGCCACCCCAACTTGCCAAAAACCCACAACAGTTGAGCCTCGCAATATGCGGAAGCTGAACCGGACAGCCGTGGGCTCGTCCCGGGCATCCACGTCGGCCTTCTGGGCTCGGACGTGGATGGCCGGGACAAGCCCGGCCATGACGAGTGGAGAGAGCGTGAGCCAACGAGGGCACGGCGCCCGGCGCCAAACAGCAACCCTTCACTCAAAAACATGAGCGACGCTCAGAATTTTCTTGAACGTCGCTCAAGTTCCGTTAGACTACCCCCTGTTCGCACCGGCATCCGCGTATCGCGACGCGCAACGCAATAGCGTTCGCGCGAACGCCACGGGCATGTCCGGCGCGCCCATGAGGTGACGACCATGTCCTATTCCGACCACGATCTCCGTGCCGCCGAAACTGCCGGCGCGATCGGTCCCGACGAGCTGCAGCGCCTGCTCGCCTTCCTGCACCAGCGCGTCGCAACGGCAGCGCCCCGCGCCCAATTCGATGCCGCGCATCTGCTCTGGTACGCCGGCGCGCTGATCGTGATCGGCGCGATGGGCCTGTTCTCGACGGTGGCGTTCTCGCAGCTGGGCGGCCGCGCGCTGACCGCCTGCGCGCTCGCTTACGCCGCCGCTTTCGGTCTCGCCGGCAACCACCTCTGGCGCCGCGACCTGCGCGTCCCCGGCGGCCTGCTGATCGCGATCGCCGTGTCGATGGCGCCGCTCGCCGTCTACGGCATGCAGGAGGAGCTCGGCTGGTGGGGCAGGTTCGGCAAGCCCGGCACGGTTCAGGACTTCTACGTCTGGATCAAGGGCAGCTGGCTGTTCATGGAGCTCGCCACCCTCGCGGCCGGCGCGATCGCGCTACGCTTCTATCGCGTGCCCTTCGTCGTTGCGATCATCTCGGTCGCGCTGTGGTTCATGTCGATGGACCTCACGCCCTGGATCTTCAACGTCAGCCACATCAACTGGGAGATGCGCCGCATCGTCTCGATCTGGTTCGGTCTCGGCATTCTCAGCGTCGCCTGGATCGTCGACTACAACAGCAGGAGCCGCGACTTCGGCTTCTGGCTGCACCTGTTCGGCCTGATGGCCTTCTGGGGCGGCATCAGCGCCACCGAAGGCGCGACCGAGCTCGGCAAGGCGGTCTACTGTCTGCTCAACGTCGGCCTGCTCGCCATCGCCGTCATCATCGTCCGCCGCGCCTACGCCGTGTTCGGCGCCATCGGCATCACGATGTATCTCGGCCATCTCGCCGACGTCGTCTTCAAGAACTCGCTGCTGTTTCCGTTCGCACTGTCGCTGATCGGCGTTGCGGTGGTCGCGGCGGGTCTGGCGTATCACCGGAAGCAGAAGGTGATTGCGGCGTGGCTGGCAGCCAATCTGCCGGCGGCGGCGCTGAGGTTGCGGCCGCAGGACGTGATGGGGTGATTGATCGAATAAGCCGCTGCCGTTGGTATGGTTTGTGCGCTGGCAGCCTTGGTCTGAAGATCATAGACAATTCTAGAAAGGCTTAAGCGACTCTCATATCGCTCTAATCAATCCGACAATTAGGATGGCCCCCAAAGAGAAAAGCAAAGCCGTTGGCGATAGCGATACGATTGCACTCGTAAGACTTTCCCACTTCGAGTAGAGGCAATAAGCCGTCCCGAATGCAATTGATGATGCAACGCCAAAAGAAACGTAGGGCGCAAAGCGAGATAGAAACGCAAATCGCGGATTCGGCTTGTTTTTCTGTAACTCTCGGTCCTGGCTCCGATTGATCTGGTCCGTCATTAAGGACCGGATCAGGGGCCCAATGTTAGTTTCAGTCAATGCCTTGCTGTGTCCGCCGTCGTGGTAAAAGATTTCTAAGGTTCTCTCGTCCTTAAAATCAAATCCATGAAAGCCGGCAGACCCCACATCTCGCATCCCGAGGCCTCTTAGCGCGCTGCAAAGAATTCCGACCGGGAAGTCGCGATTCGCGCGGTCATTGCGCAACAACTCGACTTGACTTCTGGCAAATACCTTCTGCCAATCGTACGTGCGTGGTAACACGCTGCCCACTAGAATCACGCGTCTAAAGCACATGCCAGACACTCGCTGCAGAGACCGGCCTAGCAAGTATGTGCCGTTGCTATGCCCAAGGAAGCGGAAATCTGCATCCGGGTATCGAGCGTAGTAGTAACTATAGGCGTCTTTGAACCAGTTGATCTTGCGCCTGCGCAACACCGGGATCACGAAGTCAACTGCTGGGAGATAGCCGTACGAGGCGGTCACTATTTCGGCATTGGGGTGACTTTCTTCAATGTGACCCCTGGCCTGCTCGACCCATTCACTGTTGTTGGCTCGGATGCCGTGCAAAAGGAAGACCACATGGGTAACCATCTTTTTGGCCGGCGCTGGCTTAGTTTCAAATGTATCTAAGAAGGCGCTGCGTATGAGCTTATAATGGGATTCTTGATCTGCGCTCCTGTCGAACCGATGGAGATTCAAGTGGTTCGCGCCGGGAATTTCAATTTCTTCGGCGTTTGGAAACTGACTTACATCTATGCTGTCTGCTCGTGACACGATGCCATCTTTTGTGCCGAGCACCTGCACGACGGCCGGCGCATCGTCTCCCAGCTTTCGAAAATGCTTTATCCACTGGATACGAAGATCGGCAATAAAGTCGGATCCGACTTCAAGTTCCTTGTGTAGCTGGATCAGGGGACCGAACGGTCGAAGCGCTACGTAGAGAAAACGCAAGGCATGGAGATTTTCAGGATTCCATCCGCGGTTTATGGAGGCAAACAAAACGAAGCGTCTGACGTGAATACACCACTTGTCTTTGTGTTGGTAGTCTTCAAAGATTCCAGAGCCGAGCAAATAAGCTTGGCGTACGAGCACGCCACCAAAACTATGACCTACAAGAGTTATTTCGTCGAAGGGGCCTTTTGTGCGCCAGACATTGTCAATGGCGGCTCTCAGATCTATTGCGTAGGTTTCGGGCCTTTTGCGCCAGGCATGGTGATGCCATTCGAGCCATGTCGAGCCGGCAAGCTCAGGTTCCTTCTGCAGCCGCTGTTTCAGGGGAAGCCAGTGCTTCATGAATGCGAAGATGCCCGGCACCACTACGATTAGTTTCTTCATCTGGCGCCTCACAATGGGCTGACAAAATCTCGCGCCGGTTCAACTGCGTCGACACCTGCGGTGTCGGCTCCCAAAAGCATACTGTGTTGCTTGACCATGAGTGGACTTGATCTGCGTCAACTAAAGGTTGCTTCTGCTGTGAGGCGACGGCGATGGGAACAACACATTGACAGTGCACAAAACTCCTCGTCGAGTGCGCTGATCAAAGCGAGGCTGGCCGCAGCGAGAAATTTTGGGTCCGGATCTCGGGCGCCAACAGCCGCCAGACCCGCCCCGCAGACCGCGGACATCCGCTCTTTCATTTTTCGACGCATCGAGCGCTCGGGATGTCGGGACCTGCCAGTCTCGATCGTCCTTTGACCGACACCACTCCCTGCACACATGCAGCGAGCCGTTATCGAGCCAGGAGCAATATCCATGCGCATCACCGTCGAAACCACCGTCGCCGCCCCGATCGATCAGGTCTGGCTTGCCTATACGACGCCGGCCGACATCGTGAAATGGAACGCTGCCTCGGACGACTGGCATACGACCAAGGCCACGATCGATCTGCGGGAGGGCGGAGATTTCTCCTCTCGCATGGAGGCCAAGGACGGCAGCATGGGCTTCGACTTCGCCGGGACCTACACGAAGATCGTCGAGCACAAGCTGATCGCCTACGCCTTCGGCGACCGGAAAGCGGACGTCCATTTCGAGGCCGGTCCGAACGGCGTTCTCGTTCGCGTTGTCTTCGATCCTGAAACGACGCACCCGGTCGAGATGCAACAGCAAGGCTGGCAGGCCATTCTCGACAATTTCAAACGGCACGTGGAGGCGAAGGCGTCCTGAGCGTGCCGGGCGCACGGCGTCCCGATGGGGGGCGTCGTGAACGGCCTGAATCTTCCCCCTTGACAAATTCCGAAAATCAGCAATATTGCTGATATCCTGCCTCATCGCAGAGGGGCGTACGCGTCGTCACGAACGTCGGGGCAGGGATGCGGTGGCTGTGAGGATGTCGGCAGACGACCGGCGTCCTTGCGGACGGAGAAGTCGTGTGGTCCTGGCCTCTCGACGCTGAGGTCAAGTCCGCGTTGTTGCTTGACGGCGCGCGCGGGCGATGGGGGCAAAAGAGCCCGATCCCCAGGGAGAGCACGAAGGACACCGTGAAAACCATCGCGCAGGGAAGGCCGGAATGCACCGGTCGTACCTGTGGTTCCTGCCCCGTGCACTATTTCACGCACGGGGGCCATGGGTTGCGGCCAGCACCCGGTCTTCCCTGCGCCCTCTGTTTTGATCGGAGGGACATGCTTCGCAGCAACTTGGGCGCCATGCGCCGCGAGGATGTTGTCGTACGTCCCCAAGCTGTTTGAGATGTGAAAGCGGTTCTCCCACAGCGTCGTCCCGGCGAACGCCGGGACCCATACGCCGCGGCGGATGTTGGGCGCGAGCAGGTCATGACGAGCCTGCCTCAAACGGCTGCCGGTGGTTATGGGTCCCGGCGTTCGCCGGGACGACAGCGGTGTTTGAGGCGTGAGCACGCCATCTCACCACGCGTCATTGCGAGCGCAGCGACGCGTCCGCCGAAGCCCGGCGGGCGTAGGCGGAAGCAATCCAGGGCGACGCGCGAGACTCTGGATTGCTTCAGCGCAAGGGCGCCTCGCAATGACGGAGTTTGGAGTGGGCGGCGTGCCTCGAGCCAATGGGCTTCGAGACGCCAACAGCGGACGCGATCGAACGCGTCCGTGCAATCCCTACGACGACAACCTCATATCCAGCAGCCGCCGGCCTTCGCCGCGCAGCAGCTTCTTCACCGCGCTGGAGGCGACGACCTCGCCGTCATTGGCGTAGGCCTCGTGGTTCTTCTCGATGTCCTCGAGCCGGTACAGGTAGTTCACCATCACGGTTGCGGATTCGCGCTGGCCCTTGGAGGAGAGGTCGCCGAGCCAGTTGATGCGCTCGAGTCTGGCGCCATTGCCGAGGTGGAAGCGGGCGACGGGATCGATCACCTTGCCCTTCGACGTGCGCGCTTTGAGGAAGTAGTGCGCGGCGAGCGGCTCGATCACCGGGCGCAGCTCGGCGGTCATTTCGGCATCCTCGACCCAGCGCGGCTCGTTCAGCAGCTTGAGCACGTTGCGATCCTCTTCGGTCGCATCGGGGGTCGACTTCAGCCAGTTCATGAAGCCGGGCACCGGCGACAGCGTGACGAAGGTGTCGAGCTTCGGCAGCTCGCGGCGGAGCTCCTCGACCACCTGCTTGATCAGGAAGTTGCCGAACGAGATGCCGCCGAGGCCGCGCTGGGTGTTGGAGATCGAATAGAACACGGCGGTGCGGGCGCGGTCGGCGGGCACCGGCGGACGGTCGACCGCGAGCAGCGGCGCGATGGCGCCGGGGATGGTCTCGGTCAGCGCGATCTCGACGAAGATCAAGGGCGCGTCGGGCATCGCCGGATGGAAGAAGGCGTAGCAGCGGCGATCGACCGGATCGATGCGGCGGCGCAGGTCGTCCCAGTCGTGGATCTCGTGCACCGCCTCGTAGCGGATGATCTGCTCCAGAATGTTCGCCGGCGTCGACCAGTCGATCTTACGCAGCACGAGAAACCCCCTGTTGAACCATGAGCTCAAGAGATGCACGACGTCGCGATCGAGCGCGGCGAGTTCCGGATTGCCCTTGATGAGATCCAGGAGATCGGTGCGCATCGCGACCAGTTCGGGCGTGCCGCCCGGCGCGCGGTTGAGCCGGCGGATCAGCTCCTGCCGCCGCGGCTCCGAGGCGAAATGCAGCGCGCTCGCGCCTTCGTCCGACGGCGCCGCGCGCCAATCATCGATCGCCTTGGCGAGCCTGGCCTTGTCGGGCCCGAAATCATGCACCAGCGCGGTGAAGAACGCCTTGCGGCCCTCGGGGTCGAGATCGTGATAGCCGTCGAGCACGTCGCGGGCCATCGCCGTGCCCGAGGCCTCGCCGGCGCCGGACACCAGCGCCTCGCACAGCTCGGCCAGGCTTTTCGCATCATGCTTGTCGGTAGGGGCGCCGCCGCCGCGCAGCAGCGTCCGGCCTCGCTCGGAAATTGTGGTGATCAGGTCGGTGAAAAAGGCATTGGCCATCTGATGTCAGTCGAATCCCGGAGCGTGATGAGGGCGATGTTACATGGATTTATGGCAAAGCTGGCGACATTCAAACATAACAAATCGTCAACGCCGCCGTCGCGGCGTGCATATGCGGCCGGCGTGTCATGCACCTGTCTGCTCCGCGAATTCGGTCGGAGTGCGGCCGGTGACCTGCCTGAAGGCATGCGAAAACGCCGGCACGCTGGCATAGCCGAGATCGGCGGCGAGCTGCTTGACGGAGAGCTGACGGTCGGTGGACAGCCGCTCGATCGCGGCGGCGATCCGGGCGCGCTGGCACCACGCCTTGAAGCTCAGCCGCGTCTCCGCCGCGAACAGCCGCGACAGGGTGCGGGCCGAGCTGCCGACCTTGCCCGCCAGGGTCGCCAGATCCTCCTCACTCGCGGGAGAGGCGAGGACGAGCTGGGCGGCGCGGCGTGCGCGCGGATCCTGCGGCAGGGGGATGAAGGTCGAGGAATCCTCGGCGCGGCGCAATTCGAGCAGCGCGAGCCGCACCAGCAGCGCGGTGCGCGCACGGTCGCCGTCGGCGGCGAACAGCGCCAGGATCGCCTGGTGCAGCAGCGGCGAGACCTGCACCACGAACTCGCGGTCGAGCCGCACGCCCCGCGTCTCCCGCGTCAGCCAGTCCTGCTCGAAATACAGCGTGCGCATCTGGCTGTCGGCCAGCATGTCGATGGCATGGCCGTGACGCGCCGGAACCCAGACGGCGCGGTCCGGCGGCACCAGCCAGCGTCCACGCGGCGTCGTCACCTGCATCGTGCCGCGCGAGGCGTAGATCAACTGGGACTCGCGGTGCATGTGCGGATCGAGCCGGGCGCCCTTGTGATAGAGGCGCGCGATCAGGTGGACGCCGGGCTCGGTGGTCACCCGGTCGGCGCCGAGCGGCTTCAATGGCGTGTCCACGATGGTCATTGGCGGCTTCTCGTTGGTCGCGTCGACTATAACCGATCTGTCAGGAATCGAGGACAGCTCCCATGAACAGTCCCCGCCGCGTCATCGGCTTCGTCAACGCGGCCCATTTCATCGACCACTATGCGATGCTGATCTTCGCAGCCGCGGTCATCATCATGGGCCCCGCGCTCGGCATGGCCTATGCGGACCTGCTGCCCTATGCGACGCCGGGATTCATCGCCTTCGGCGCCGGCTCGCTGCTGACCGGCTGGCTCGGCGACCGCTGGAGCCGGCGGCACATGATGCTGATCTTCTATCTCGGCATCGGCCTGTCGATGATCTCGGTCGGACTGGTGCAGACGCCCTGGCAGCTCGGCGCGGCGCTGCTCGCGATCGGCCTGTTCGCCTCGATCTATCATCCGGTGGGAACCGCGATGCTGGTGTCCTATGCCGACCGGCTCGGCCGCGACATGGGGCTGAACGGCGTGTTCGGCAATCTCGGCGTCGCCTCGTCGGCGCTGGTGACCGGCGTGGTCGGGCAGTATCTCGGCTGGCGCTTCGCCTTCATCGTGCCCGGCGTGATCACGGTCGGCATCGGCCTGGTGTTCGCGCTGGCGGTCGCGCATGAGGACCGCCGCGGATCGAAGCAGGCGGCGGCGCAGGCCCGGGTCGCGCGTGATCAGATGTGGCGCGTGGTGCTGGCGCTGCTGCTGGTGGTGATCGCGATCTCGACGACGTTCAACGCGATCACCGTGGCGCTGCCGAAGCTGTTCGCGGAGCGGCTGGCGGGGCTGACGCAGAGCCCGGCGCTGCTCGGCGTGATCGCGGCCGGCGTCTACGTGTTCGGCGCCATGACGCAGTATACGATCGGGCGGCTGCTCGACCGCCACGCGCTGAAGACGATCGCGCTGCCGCTGTCGCTGGTGCTGGCGCCGCTGCTCTATCTCGCCGCGGATGCCCGCGACTGGGCGCTGATCGTGGCCTCGATCGGCATCGTCATGGGGGCATTCGGGCAGGTCACGGTGAACGACGCGATGGTCGGCAAGTACACCGCCGAGGAGTGGCGCTCGCGCGCCTATGCGGTGCGCTATTTCATCGGCTTCACCGCGGCCGGCGCCTCGGTCGGCCTGGTCGCCTGGCTGTATGAGCACGGCGGCTTCGTCACCATGCTGCAGGCCTTCGCCGCGCTCTGCCTGGTCGCGGTCATCGCCGCGCTGATCCTGCCGCCGGAGCTTCCGGCGGCGCAGCCGGCGCTGCGGCAGGCGCCGGCGGAGTGAGAATGCGATCCACCCAAATTTTCCCAATTGCCAGGCCTGCGCCGCCGGCGCAGCCTTGGCCGATATGCGCGTGCTGATACTGACGAGACCCGATTGGCCACCCTGCGGGCGACTGCGGTGGCGACAAGAGATTGAGGCACGATACCATTGAGGATCCGCCGATGATCAATTGCTTCAAGAGACTGCTGGTGCTCGGGATGGCCGCGGCGGCCGGCCTCGCAGCAACGCAGGCGCTGGCGCAGAGCGATGCGCAGCGCAACGCGATCAAGTCGGCATGCCGGTCGGACTACATGTCGAAATGCGCCAGCGTGCCGCCCGGCGGCGCGGCGGCCTTCCAATGCCTGCAGAAGAACATCGCGGGGCTGTCCTCAGCTTGCCAGACGGCGGTCAAGGCGCTCGAGCCCGCGGCAGAGGCAAGGCCTCCGGCAGACGCCAAGCCTGTCGTGGAGGCCAAGCCGGCTTCGGCGCCACCGGCCGCGAGCGGGCCGGTCGCCGCCGAGGCGAGCAAGCCTTCCGTCGAACCTCTAAAGGCTGCGGCGCAGCCGGCCGCGTCCGTCCCGGCCGCGCCTGCCCAGTTGGCCACGGCTGCGGCCAAGCCGGCTGCGGCGGCGCCTGCGGGCAAGCCGAGCGAGGCCCAGGTGGCCGCGATCCGAAGTGCCTGCGGCGCTGATTACCGCAAGGTCTGCAGCAGCGTGCCGCCGGGCGGCGCGGCGGCACTGCAGTGCCTGGAGCAGAACAAGGTCAGAGTGTCCGGCCCCTGCGCTCAGGCGATGGCGTCTTCGAGCGGGGCATCGACGGCGACCGCGGCTATTGCCCGGCCCGCGGCGACAACCGCCGCTGCACCGGCGGCGCCCGCGCTGGTGTTGCGACCGCTGCGGCCGCTCGAGGAGTTGCGTATCGTGAGGGCCGCGTGCGGCGCGGACGCGCGGGCGTTGTGCAGCGGCATCGAGCCGGGCGGCGGTCGAATCGCGCAGTGCCTCGCGGCCAATGCCGGTGCGCTGACACCTGGCTGCAAGGGCATGCTCGCGCAGTTTGCGGCCAATCGCTGATGCAGGGCGGCTGTCGCCGTTCACGGTTACCACTGCAGTGCACGCGGGGATGCACAGGAGAGCGAATCCACCCAAATTGTCCCAATTGTCCGGCTGTGAAGTTGGAGGCAAGGTCGCGACAGGGTGGATATTTGACCAATCAGATCATGATCAGGAGTTTGAAGATGAGCGCCATTCTTTCACGTGCCATTATTTCCACGCTGTGCGGATTGTTCATCCTGGCGGTAATGCCGTTCGTGTCGATGTCGGATGCCAACGCCGTGGTCTGCGCACGCGGCGTCGTGCGAGCCGGCTGCGCCGGTGCGGCGGGCGCCGTGGTGGTTCGCAAGCCGCCGGTGGCGGCTGCGGCGTGCCGCACGGTGATCGTCAATGGCGTCGCGGTTCGGCGCTGCGTTTAAGCGACGCTTAATTGGTTTTCGGTATCGAGTTATTTGAAACCGTAATTGCGACGCGCAAGTTTTGCGCGTCGCATGCTGCTTTGCGCAAGCGAGGTAAGCTGTATTTAACGGTGCTCCCGGCAAGGTGCGGCTCGTATCCAACTTGCAATTCGATGGGAGAGGGCCATGGCGTTTTGGCGCTGGCTGCGTGACGCAGCCCTGGCAGCTGCGGTAGTCACGTTTGCCGGCAACGCCGCCGGCGCAGCCGGCTTGAAGGAAGAAATCGCGCCGACCGGCAAGCTTCGCGTCGCCATCGCCGTCGGCGCCGCCGGCGGGGCGTTCTGGTGCGTCAAGTCGGACAGCGGCTATTCAGGCGTTCCGGTCGAACTGGGCAAGGCCATGGCCGCGCAGGTCGGTGTGCCCGTCGAATTCGTCGAGCATCCGAATTCCAATGCGATCACCGAAGATGCTGCGCGGGGCATCTGGGATGTGGCCTTCATGCCGAAGGACGCGGAGCGCGAAACCAAGGTCTCGTTCGGTCCGGTCTACGATTCGGTCGAGACCACCTTCATCGTCCGCGCCGGTCTCGACGTCGCCAACATCGCGGCGCTGGACCAGGCCGGCACCGAGGTTGCGGCCATCAACGATACGACCGTGATGCGCGGCGCCAAGGCCTTCCTGAAGAAGGCGACCGTCACCGGCTTCAAGTCCTACGAGGAAGTCTATGCGCTGCTGAGTGCCGGCGAGATCGACGCGCTGGCCTTGGCCCGCGATCAACTGACTCTCATCGCCAAGCAGATTCCCGGCACCAAGGTGCTGGCCGAGACCTTCAAGAAGACGGACACCGCGGTTGCGGTGCCGCTGAAGCATCCGCAGTCGCTGGCTTTCGTCACCAAGTTCATGACGGAGTCCAAGGCGAACGGTCTGCTCAAGAAGGCCTACGGCGCCAACAATCTGAGCGAGTCGACGCTGCTCACCCAGTAAGCATTCCAACGGCTGCTGCACTCTCCCCGCGCGCACGGCGGGGAGAGGCTATCCTCTCCCGCCCACGTCAGTTCGGCGCCCGCCGCACGATCGGGTCGAGGCCGCTTTCGGCGATGACGTGGCGTGCATCCGGTGATTGCAGGAACTTGATGAGCGCCTTGCCGGCCTCCGGCTCCTTGGCGGCCGTGGCGATGCCGGCGGAGAACACGGTGATCTTCTGCAGTCCGGCCGGCAGCGGCCCGACGATGTCGATGCCCTTCACCGGCTTGAGCTCGCTGATCTGCTGAAAGCCGATCTCCGCTTGGCCCTGGGCCACGATCTCGCCGACGGGAGTGGCCGGAATCATCCGCGCCTTGCCTTTCATCTCGTCCTTGATGCCAAGCTTGTCGAACATCTCGGTGGAGACATAGACGCCGCTGGCGCTGTCCGAATAGGCGATGGTCTTGGCGGCGATCAGCATGCGTTTCACGGCTTCCGCGTTCGAAATATCGGGATGCGGCGTCCCCGACTTGACGGCGACGCCGATCGGCGAGTTGGCGAGGTCCGCACGGCTATCCGGCGTCACCTTGCCCTTGGTGGTGAGATCGCTGAGCGCGTAGCCCACCATGATGAGGACATCGGCAGGTTCGCCACGCTCGAGGCGAACCGGAATCGCATTCGTGGTTGTTCCCATCGACGGGCCGTACGCAATCGCGACCTTGTGACCCGAGCGCCGCTCGAACTCCGGCACCAGGGATTTGAATGCAGCGGTCATGCCGCCGGAGATCATGACGTGAACTTCTGCGGCTTGGGCCGCGGTGGTCAGGAGGAACGCGGCCGAAGCGGCGAGACCGATGGTGCGGAGATGGGGCGAGAGGATCATGGCAGGCTCCGAGGCGAACGGCTGGAGGCCGGGGGCGCTTTGGATAGCCCGACTGTGCCGGGAAGGCCAGCGCCCCGCGGGGCCGGCCACCCCTCCGCAATGCGTCTCGCTCGCGGCGTCACTGTGTCTGCAGCGCGGCGAGACTGTTCGCCGCCACCTCAGCCGGCCTGATAGGCCGGCGCGGATGCGAGAAAGTCGTTATACGCGTCCGCATCGGGCGGCGTGAACATCTCCGCCAATGGATTGCGCCGTCGGCGCCGAGCGCCGATGTCGGCAAGCAGTTCGTCGAAATGCTTGAAGTGATAGGGCGCGACGCAAAGTCCGCCATACACGCCCGCGGCAGGGCGCTCGATCCGCTTGAAATGCAGCATCATCTCGATGTTGTCGCGCATCTCGCGCTCGCTCGGTTGATGCGCCAGCTGTTTGTCGGCGTAGCGCACCAGCCAGTTGGCGGCCATGTCCGCACAGAGCACGGTGCAGAAGCTCGAATTGAAGCCGACGAATCCCATGTCGGGAAGATCGGGATTGGCGATCAGCCGATAGAGCCGGTACTGCCCGTCCGGATCGACCAGTCTGGCGCGGTCGGCATCCGACAGAAACGGGACCCCGAGCTTGTAGCCGATGGCGAGGATCGCGACGTCGGCCGGAATCCGTTCACCGCCGCTGGTCACGATGGTGTTCGGCTCGTAGTGGTCGAAGGTGCCGTACACGGCCTTGATCCGGCCGTCGGCGACCATCGGGAAGAAGTCAGGCGTGGCGATCGGGACGGAGCAGTTCACGCCGTCCTCGATCCTGCCCTTCGGCACCATGTTGCATTTGGCGAGCTTCAACTGCGTCTTGAGCACGCTCTCCAGGCCACGCCAATTGGCCCAGACGAGCGGCTTCGCCAGCAGATGGGCAGCGCGCGCGAGCGGGCCGATGCCCCAGCTTGCGAACATCTGCTCCTGGGCACGGATATAGAGGATGCGCTTGAAGTTGATCAGGCCGCCGATGAAGTAGGGAATGCGCCACACCGCTTCGCGAAGCACGATCGTGACCGAGCGCGCGCCGGAGCGCACGGCGTTGACCGCGATGTCGGTTGCCGATTTCGAGCCGCCGAGGACCACCACGTCGCGCCCCTTCGTGAGCGCGGCATTGTTGTATTTCGAGGAATGCAGGATCAAGCCGCCGGCGGCCGCGAACTGATCTTCGCCGCCAAGCGACAATGTCTGCGGCTCGTTGAACTGACCGGTGCAGACGGCGACGAAATCGAAATCCTCCCGGCTCGTTCGGTCTCCGGTTTTGAGGTCGAGACTCCATCCAGGCTTGCCGTCACTGCGGCGCTGCATCGCAAGCACGGTCGTGTTCAACCGCATCAGGCGGACGAGGTCGTGGGATTTCGCGTAGTCGGCAAGATACGCATAGACCTGCGGTCCCTTCGGCCATTCGGGGTAGTGATCCGGCATCGCCTTGTCGGTGTAGCGATAGAGCTCCTTGGGGCTCTGCGTCTGCACGTCGGGATAGGACCGCGCGGGCTCCCAGACGCCACCGAGATCGGCGCTCCGCTCGACGATGGTGACGTCGTGCCCGCGGGCGGTGAATGCTTTGGCTGCAGCCAGGCCGGAGACGCCGGCGCCGATCACACAGACATTCTTTCGGCTGATCATGGGACCTCCTTGTTGTCGAGCGCGCAGCCGCGTTCGGGCGGCATTCGCCCGCCGCGCTGCAGAAGCCCGCGAGAGTTCGATGGTGACGAAGGTCGCTCGGCGCGACCGAGACGTGCGATGCCGACGGATGGGTCGGCATCGAAATCAGGGCGAGAAGGATCTCGCCGGTCGCATCTCGTCCGAGCGCAGCGGCTGCTCATGCTGCAGGCGCACGGAGCCGACAGCGATGATCGCGCGCCGTTCGTACCGCAACAATCGGGGGGCGCTCGCTGGGGCCCGCGCTGTCGCCTAGTCGTTGGCCTCCGGCGGCAGGAAGTCGACCTCGTGCTCCGCCGAGATTCGCACCACTTCGGCCGGGTCGGCGAGATTGTGCAGCATGTTGAACAGCGCCTCCAGCTTCTGCATCGGCGAGACCCAGAACAGCGCGCGCGCCGGCTTGTCGGATTTGTTGAAGTAGCCATGCGGAATGCCGCGCGGCATGCGCACGAGGTCGCCGGCATTCGCCTTGACCCAGACGCCGTCGAGCTTGAGGTCGAGTACGCCTTCCTGCACCAGGATGAACTCGTCCTGGGTGGGATGAACGTGAACCGGCACGAACTGCCCGGGCTCGCTGTTGGTCTCGAAGGCGAACGTGGAGTCGGTGACGGCTTTGGGATAATAGAGCTGACCCAGGATATTCCAGGTCTTGCCGGCATAGCCGGTACCTGCGCGCGTGATGCCTTTTTCGAGTGTGATCATGGCGGATCTCCTTGCTGCACGCATGGGAGGATCGAGCCGGGGCCTGCCCAAGTCTATCCGGAAAACGAATCCCTCGACGTCAGTTGCTAATTATTATAGGTTTCAAACGATCTCGACGGGCGATGTAGGCCATGACTGCAGATGCAGCCGCTGATCGTAGTTGGAAGTCACCGGCGGTGCCGCGGCTGACCGCCTATGGTCGTGTTGCAACGCACGATGTCGATGAGGCCGCTGAACAAATAGGCCGCATCTTCTGTCCGCATGGGCTGCAACCGGAGGCGGATACTGCGCGCGATTTCCTCGCTCTGCATAATTGCGCGGCATTCGATGGCTTTTCCATCAACTACGTCGCCTATGGCGGTGCGGTAACCATTGATCCGGGCTGTCTCGACCGCTTCTTCCTGCTGCAGCTCCCGCTGGCGGGGACCGCGCGGGTCTTCGCCGGGACCGGCGAGGTCGCGACGGCGCCGGATCATGCGGCGTCGCTGCTGTCGCCGACATTGCCCACGCGCATGGTCTGGGAGGGGTGCGCTCAGTTGATCCTGTTGCTCGACCGCCGTCTCGTGGAACAGCGCGCAGCAGCGCTGTCCGGGCGCGCGGTGCAACCGATCGAATTCGATCCCGCAATCGCGTTGTCGGGATGTCATGGCTCGCGGCTCCGGGCTCACATGCTCGGGCTCGCCGACCTCGCCGAGCGTCTCGGCGGTGGGCGCGGACTGCCAGCGGTCGCGGCCGCCAATTGGCGCGAGACGCTGCTGGATATTCTGTTCGCGCAGCCGGGAAATGGCCTGGCGGAGGCGATCAGGCTGCATTCCGGCCGGGTCGAGACGCTGCCGCAGGCCGTCCGCCGGGCGCGTGATCTCCTGGCAGCGCACGCAGCCGAACCGCTCGATCTGGCGCAGCTTGCGGCATCGTCAGGCGTGGGGATCCGGGCGCTGCAGGGCGGCTTCCGCCGCCATTTCGGCATGTCGATCTCCGACATGCTGCTCGACATCCGGCTGGCGCGGCTCAATGCGCAATTGATGACGGCTGCGCCGGAGGCGCGGATCATCGACATCGCCTTCGACCTCGGCTTCACCCATCTCGGGCGGATGGCGGGGGCCTATCGCGACAAGTTCGGGGAGGCGCCGTCGGCCACGCTGCAACGCGCACAGCGCGGCCGCTTCACGAATTGACGTGCACGAAATCCCGCAGCAGCGGATAGATCTCGTTGTTCCACTTCTTGCCGCTGAACACGCCGTAATGGCCGACGCCGGCCTGCATGTGATGGACGCGGCGATAGGCGCGCACGTTGGTGCAGATGTCCTGCGCCGAGAGCGTCTGGCCGATCGAGCAGATGTCGTCGCGCTCGCCCTCGACCGTCATCAGGCCGATGCGCCGGACTGCCTTCGGGTCGACGGGACGGCCGCGGTGCATCAGTCTGCCCTGCGGCAGCAGATGGTCCTGGAAGACGTCGCGCACCGTCTCGATGTAGAACTCCGCCGGCAGATCCATCACCGCGAAGTACTCGTCGTAGAAGGTCTTGATCGTCTCGGCCTTCTCGACCTCGCCTTTGGCGAGATGGTTGGCGAGATCCATGTGCTGCTTGACGTGGCGCTCGAGATTCATCGAGACGAATGCCGTGAGCTGCACGAAGCCAGGATAGACCTTGCGGAAGGCGCCCCTGCATTGAAAGGGCACGTAGTGGATCAGGTTGTCCTCGAACCAGTCGATCGGCTTGCTCTTGGCGAACTCGTTGACCTTGGTCGGCTGGATCCGCGTATCGATCGGTCCGGCCATCAAGGTCAAGGTGGCTGGCCGCGACGGATGGTTGTCCTCGCACATCACGGCGGTGGCCGCGAGCGCGGAGACCGACGGCTGGCAGATCGCCACCATGTGAGGGCGCGGCCCGAGCTGGCCGAGGAAGGTGATGAGATGATCGGTGTAATCTTCGAGGCCGAAGCGGCCATGATCGCGCGGGATGTCGCGCGGATTGTGCCAGTCTGTGATATAGACGTCGTGATCCTGCAATAGCGTCTTCACGGTACCGCGCAGCAGGGTGGCGAAATGGCCGGACATCGGCGCGACAAGCAGCACCTTGGGCTGATCCGGTGCGGCATCCTTCTTGAAGTGCAGCAGCGAGCCGAACGGCGTCTTGAACGTGACCTCTTCGGTGACGGCGAGCTCGCGGTTGCCGACCATCACGCTGTCGATGCCATAGGCCGGGCGGGCGTAGGTCAAGGCCGAGCGGGAGATCAGCTCGAGCGCGGCGGACAGACGCCGCATGGCGCGGCTGGATAGCCCTGATGGGATCAGGTTGAGATAGCGCATGGCGGCTGCCGCGCTCTGGCGCCACGGCTCGGTCAGGTCCATGTGGTTCTGATAGGCTTGGTACAGCAGCGCCATCGCGTCCGATCCATTACATGCATTGGTGTATGCAATATCGAAGCCAGAGCGGCCGAGTCTTGCCTGAAAAACTGGCATGTCGCTTGCTCGATGAAATCTCTCACATATCCGGCTCCGCCCATCGCGCCGCTTGCACGAGCGGCACGATGGGCGGACGACAATCGACAATGCGGCAACAGGGTAGGGCGACATGGCCAAAGCGACGTTGACCATCAGTAGCAAGAATTACTCGTCGTGGTCGCTGCGCGGCTGGCTGCTGGCCAGGTTTGCCGGACTGGATTTTGACGAGGTGATCGTCGGTCCGGACGACGCGTCGGCTCGCGCCGAGATCCTGCTGCTGTCGTCCTCGATCCTGGTGCCGTGCCTGCGCCACGATGGTGCGACGATCTGGGATACGCTGGCGATCGGCGAGTATCTCAACGAGACCTTTCCGGAGGCGGGCCTGCTGCCAGCCGACCGCGTCCAGCGCGCGCATTGCCGCTCGATTTCGGGCGAGATCCATTCCGGCTTCACGACTCTGCGGGCGTCGCTGCCGGTCAATCTCAAGGGCCACTTTCCGGGCTTCAAGGTCTGGACCCGGGCGCAGGCCGACATCGATCGCATCTGGGCGATCTGGCGCGACTGCCTGGAGAGATCCGGCGGTCCATTTCTGTTCGGCCAGCGCGGCATGGCGGATGCGATGTATGCGCCGGTGGTGACGCGCTTCGTGACTTATGACGTGAAGCTGGAGCCGCAGCTCAGGGCCTATGCCGACCTGATCATGGCGATGCCGGAGATGCAGCAATGGATCGAGGCCGCCAAGGCCGAGCCCGAGGAGATCGAGGAGCTGGAGGTCGAGTACTAGGTGTCCTGCCGTCAGCGGACCATGCCCGCGGCCCTTTGCAGCCGCCGGCCCCGGCGAGAACGGCTCATGTCGCGGGCAGGTGCTGCTCAATTTGAAGCCGGATTTGCGTCCTCTCGGCGCGTGGCGTGAGCTGTCAGCACGTCACCATTGCCGTGTGGCGTCGGCCAAAACCCCGTTGTTGGCAATCAGTTCGGCGCGCGATGCCGTCACCGCCTGCCGATCTTTGCGTTGCGAACAGGGCGTGGCGTGGTTTTCGCATGGCACAATCCGCTTTCTGACGTGGTGGCCGCTGTGGCCGATCGATGGGCCGCAACGGTCGCCGATGTCGCAATCAACCGGTGGAGGCCGTCATGAACCAGCATGCAGTGGTGACCAAGTTCTCGCACGTGAAGCCCGAGGATACCGACTACAAGGGCGGTGGGTTGCGCGACTTCTTTCTGTATCGCGATCTCGGCATCGCCGACGCCACCGGCGGGCAGGTGATCTGCCACCTCGTCAAGGCCAATCCGGATTGTCCGCCGGTGGATGGCACAGGCTGGCATCGCCATGATTGCGATTTCCAGATCGTCATCATGATGAAGGGCTGGGCCCGCTTCATGTACGAGGACAAGCCGACCCTGGTGAAGGCCGGCGACGTCGTGCACCAGCGGCCCGGCATCGTGCACTACCTCTACGATTATTCCCCTGACATGGAATATATGGAGATCGTCAGCCCGGCCAACTTCAAGACGGTCGAGATGCCGCCGGCGACCGACAACGTGCCGCCGGTCACGCCCTGGACCTGAGCGCCTTCTCCGTTAGTCTTTGGCATCCGGTTGCGGCAAGCGGCCGGAGGCGTCTCCTCACGATGTGGTGGGTCGTCTCCGATGTGTCCGACATCTAGCGTGAACAGATCGCGCACCAGATGCGGCGTCCGATTCGGACGCGATTCGTTCCGGCAGCGTTCCAAGGATTAAGACTGCAAGGCAGCGCCGTCGCGTTTTGACACACGGCACGCGCGCTGCCTGTCTCGCGCCTTGGTGCTCCACATTGCCCCTTGCGACCGGTCTGGTGCCGGTCCATCACCCGCAAGGGGAGCATCGATCATGACCTTGACCACATTGGCTTGGCTCGCGCTCGCGGCCTACGGCGCGCATATTCTCGAGGAATACACGTTCGATTGGCGCAATTGGGCGCGTACGGTGATGAAGCTGCCGGTCGAGTGGAGCGACTTCTACGTGACGAACGCGCTGGTTGTCGTGCTCGGCGCGGTGCAGGCGGAGCTTGCCGAGACATGGCCGCCGGCCGCGCTCACCTACGCGGCGCTGATGATCATCAACGCCATCTTCTTTCACATTCTGCCGTTCCTGCGCAGCGGAGGCAGATTCTCGCCGGGGCTGGCGACGGCGCTGATTCTGTTCTTTCCGATTGCCATTGCAATGTGGCGGCGGGCGTGGGGCGACGGTGTGCTCGACGTTGGAACGGTTGTCCTCGCGGTCGTCGCCGGCGCGCTGCTGATGGCCTATCCGGTCGTGATGCTCAATCTGCGTTCGAAACCATATTTTCGGCAAGACCGGCCCTGAGCAGAACTCAGGGCCCGGCATGATCAATAAGACGAAGCGCGATCGGCAACGAAGCTCGGCTGCGGACGGCGTCCATTGCGCTCGTCAAATCGCGAGCGTGGGAAGCGCCAGCCGATGACGGTGGCTTCGAGCGCGCCGCCGGATTCCTTGTTGTGCCATTTGCCATCAATGTAGAAACAGGGGAACGGTAGTTGGTAGGTGCCGCTGTGATCCTCGCACAGCACCTCGACCGTCTGTCCGGGCGGCGGCTCACCGCTGCCGTCGAATTGCGCCAGCCGTTTTTCGCGCGTAGCCATTCTGTCCATCTCCCTAAAAACGGGTCCCGGCCGGAACTTCAATGCGCGATTGAGGTCTCAGTATGGTATCAATCAGGAAACTCCTTCAGTTCCACGCAAAATCATGTGTTGGGCAAGCCAATGAGAAAATTGTGATGCGAAGAATCGTTGCTGCGGGAATCATTTTTGCCGCGAGTGTGCTCGCGATGTGTGTGAGTTCTGCCGCATATGCGCAGGATATTCCGGGCATCGAGATATGCACTGCAGAAAAGGCGATGGATCGTCGGACATCATGTCTGCAGAGCAACATCGATTTCCTGCAGAAGACGATGACCAAGCAAGCGCTCGATCAGCAGCAGAAGCTCGATGCGGCGAATCGGCAGATCCAGGCGCTGAAGGCTGCGCTGATCTCGCAGCAGGGCCTGATCGACGAACTGAAGGCGTCGCAGGCGAAGCTTGCGGACGAACTGAGGAAGAAGGCCGATGCGCCGGGCGCCAAGGACGCGGCGCCGGCGAAGCCGGCCGGCAAATAGCACGGTCCGCAGCGCAATAACGATCAAGCGCACGAGGACGTCCGCGCGCATGATCGGCCGCTTCGACAAGGAGAGGCGCGTGTCCAACAACCCGGCCGAGAGGGCGCTCTGGTTCATCGAGAGCCATCTGTCGGCGCCGTTGACGTTGGATGATGTCGCTGCCATTGCCGGCGTGTCGCGCTTCCACATCGTGCGCGCGTTCGCGGCGGCGACCGGCGTCTCGGTGATGCGCTATGTCAGGCTGCGCCGTCTCAGCGAGGCGGCACGGGCTCTGGCCTCGGGAGCGCCGGACATTCTCAGTCTCGCGCTCGAGGCCGACTACGGCTCCCACGAAGCGTTCACGCGCGCGTTCCGCGACCAGTTCGGCGTCACGCCGGAATCGGTGCGCGCCAGCTCACGCCTCGATGGCCTGTCGCTTCAGGAGCCGATCATGATGGACCAGACCCCGCTCGCCGATCTCGCCGCACCACGTTTCGTCACGGCCAAGCCGCTGCTCGTGGCCGGCGTGGCCGAGCGCTTCAGCCATGACAACGGGGCCGGCATTCCGGCGCTCTGGCAGCGCTTCCACCTGGTCGAGCAGGATATCCCGGCGCGCGTCGGCGACGTCGCTTACGGCGTCTGCTGCAACGGTGACGACGCCGGAAACTTCGACTATATCGCAGGCGTCGCGGTAGCCGACTTCTCCAACCTGCCGCGCAGCTTCGCCAAGGTTCGGATTCCCGCGGCCACCTTTGCCGTGTTCGCCCATCCGGGCCACGTCTCGACCATCCGTCGCACCGTCAGCACGATCTGGAATCACTGGTTGCCGCAATCGGGCTGCACGGTCGCCGATGCACCGAATTTCGAACGCTACGATCAGCGCTTCGATTCCAGGACCGGTGATGGCGGCTTCGAGATCTGGGTTCCGGTGATTCGCTGAGGCGGTCCCGAATTGTGTCGAGACGCTGCAGGCCAGCCCTGCGGCGCCGGACCCTGCCGATTGCTTGGCAAGCAGCGGCACGTTTGCGATAACCTCACGCCTAACAACAATGCGCCGCAGCGCGGCGACGAAAGCGGGAGGTCGTCCGATGTCCGACATGCGCGTGCTCGCCACCGATCTGGAATTTCCGGAAGGGCCCGTGGTGATGCCCGACGGCTCGGTGGTGCTGGTCGAGATCCGCGGAAAGCGCCTGACGCGGGTGTTTCCCGACGGCCGCAAGGAGATCGTGGCGCAGATTCCGGGGGGGCCGAATGGCGCGGCGCTGGGGCCCGACGGCAAGATCTACATCTGCAACAACGGCGGTTTCTCCTGGATTCCGACCGGCAAGATGATCATGCCGGGCCCGCAGCCCGAGGACTATCTCGGCGGCTCGATCCAGCGCGTCGATCTGCAGAACGGCAGGATCGAGACCGTCGTCAGCCGCTGCGGCGAGCACGCGCTGCGCGGGCCCAACGATCTGGTCTTCGACCGTCACGGCGGCCTGTGGTTCTCTGACCTCGGCAAGCGCCGCGCCCGCGACATGGACGTCGGCGCGTTCTATTACCTCAAGCCCGGCATGAGCGAGATCGTCGAGGCCGTCCACGGCATTCTGCCGGCCAACGGCATCGGGCTCTCGCCGGATGAAAAGACCGTCTACATCGCGGAGACGCCGACCGCGCGTCTCTGGGCCTACGACGTTCCGGAGCCCGGCACCGTCAAGCCGCGCGAGGTGATCTATCGTGGTGAGCGCGGCCGGCCGATCTGCGGCCTCGGCGGCTACCAGATGTTCGATTCGCTCGCGGTCGAAGCGAACGGCAATGTCTGCGTCGCGACGCTGATCTCCGGCTGCATCAGCGTGATCGCGCCGGACGGCACGCTGGTCGAGCAGGTCCCGACCGGTGACCGCGTTACGACGAACATCGCCTTCGGCGGTCCCGAGCTGAAGACGGCCTACATCACGCTGTCGGGCCGGGGCGAGCTGGTGGCGATGGACTGGCCGCGGCCCGGCCTGCCGCTAAATTTTCTGAACAAGTGACGCGCTGCGTGATAGTTCCGTCATTGCGAGCGTCAGCGAAGCAATCTAGGGCGGCACGCGTGGCTCTGGATTGCTTCGTCGCTTGCGCTCCTCGCAATGATGGAATCCGCTGATGCCCTTTCTCGAACCGGTCACCCTGCGCGGCACGCACGCCAGCCTCGTGCCGCTCTCGCCCGACCATCACGACGCGCTGGTCGAGGCCGTCAGTGACGGCGAATTGTGGAACCTGTGGTACACCGCAGTTCCGAAACCCGAGACCATGGCCAAGGAGATCGAGCGTCGGCTCGGCCTGCTCGCGGCCGGCAGCATGCTGCCGTTCACGGTGCTCGACGCCGACGGCCGCGTCGCCGGCATGACGACCTACATGAACGTCGATGCCACCAACCGCCGCGTCGAGATCGGCTCGACCTGGTACGCGAAGCGGGTGCAGCGCAGTGCGCTCAACACCCAGTGCAAGCGGCTGCTGCTGGCGCATGCCTTCGAGGCGCTGGACTGCATCGCGGTCGAGTTCCGCACCCACTTTTTCAATCACCAGAGCCGCCGCGCCATCGAGCGGCTCGGCGCCAAGCAGGACGGCATTTTGCGCAGCCACCAGATCGCGCCGAACGGCACGCTGCGGGATACCGTCGTCTACAGCATCACCGCGGCCGAATGGCCGACCGTGAAGGCGCATCTCGACTACCAATTGAATGACAAGCCGCGCTGACCGCGCTATGGCCGCTTGCCGCCTCGCGCGGCTGATGACGACGAGACCGGGACGAACGACCAGATGGATACCTTCGACTATGTGATCGTGGGCGCCGGCTCCGCCGGCTGCGTGCTGGCGAGCCGCCTCAGCGAGGACCCTGAGGTCACGGTGTGCGTGCTGGAGGCGGGGCCGCGCGACTGGCATCCCTACATCCATCTGCCGGCCGGCTTCATCAAGACCTTCTACATGAAGAGCATCAACTGGGGCTATCAGCAGGAGCCGGGGCCCTACACGGCCGGGCGCAGCATCTATGCACCGCGCGGCAAGACGCTCGGCGGCTCCTCCTCGATCAACGGCCACGTCTACAATCGCGGCCAGCGCCAGGATTTCGACACCTGGGCGCAGATGGGCAATCGCGGCTGGAGCTATTCGGACGTGCTGCCGCACTTCAAGCGCATGGAGAAGCGCATCGGCGCCGGCGAGGACCAGTATCGCGGCCGCGACGGCAACCTCATCGTGACCACCATGGAGTGGAAGGACACGCTGTGCGAGGCCTTCATGGATGGCGCCGTCTCGCTCGGCATCCCGCGCAACCCGGATTACAACGGCGCGATCCAGGAAGGCGTCTCCTATGTCCAGCGCACGATCCAGAACGGCCGCCGCGTGTCGTCAGCGACCGCATTCCTGCGTCCGGCGAGCAAGCGGCCGAACGTCGAGGTTCGCACCCACGCACATGCCACCGGCGTCGTGCTGGAAGGCAAGCGCGCGGTCGGCGTGCGCTACAGCCGCGGCGGGCGCGGCGGCGTGCCGGTCGAGGTGCGCGCGCGAAAAGAAGTGATCCTGTCGGGTGGTGCCTATAATTCGCCGCAGCTCCTGCAGCTCTCCGGCATCGGCGCGCCCGAGCTGCTGCGGGAGCACGGCATCGAGGTGCGGCATGCACTCCGAAGCGTCGGCGAGGGCCTGCAGGACCATTACGCGCCGCGCACGGTGGCGCGTGTCAAGAACATCAAGACCGTCAACGAACTCGCGCGCGGCCTCAATCTGTGGGGCGAGGCACTGAAATGGGCGGTGACGCGGCGCGGCATCCTGTCGCTGTCGCCGACCATGGTCTACTGCTTCTGGCATTCCGGCGAGACCGCCGAAAGCTCCGACCTGCAGCTCACCTTCACGCCGGCGAGCTACAAGGAGGGCGTGCAGGGCCAGCTCGAGGACGAGCCCGGCATGACCGTGGCGTCCTGGCAGCAGCGTCCCGAGAGCCGTGGCTATGTGCGGCTGCGCTCGGCCGATCCGTTCGCGCCGCCGCTGATCCAGACCAACTACCTCACCGCCGAGCTCGACCGCCGCGTCGTTGTCGCCGGCATGAAGCTGGCGCGCCGGCTGCTGGCCTCGGCGCCGCTCGCGCCGTACTACGCCTACGAGGATTTTCCGGGACCGAAGGTGAACAGCGACGACGAGTTCCTGGCCGCGGCGACGCAGCGCGCCACCACCACCTTTCATCCCGGCTGCTCCTGCCGGATGGGACCGGCGGACTCGACCTGGGCCACGGTCGACGACCAGCTCCGCGTCCACGGCCTCTCGGGCCTGCGCGTCGCCGATGCCTCGATCATGCCGCGCATGATCTCCGCCAACCTCAACGCTGCGACCTTGATGATCGGCGACAAGGCGGCGGATTTGATCTTGGGCAAGGGCGACGCGGGAGAGCGGCTGTCGGCGTAAGCGGCGGGCTCACTCAGCGCGGAAGCAGCTCTATCCGTCGCTCTCTTGTCAGCTGAATTCGAGCGCTCGCGGAATGGTCGGTGCGCTCCCTCTCCCCGTTCTTACGGGGAGAGGGAGCGGGTGAGCGACTATCTGGATTGTCAAGTTGCAAGCGCATGTTCCGCGCGCGCCTCGCGTGCTTTTGCGTTGAGAACGACGAGGAGCTTGCGAGCCAGGGCGATCCGGATGACCATCTCTTCCTTTCCGGCCTTGACCAGCCGATCGCGGAAGTTGCGAAGATTCTCGTCATGTCGGGCGACGCCGGCCGCGACGACGAAGAGTATGGTTCGAACTCCCTCGCGGCCGCCGCGGGTGGATCGTTTGCCCTTGCGCCTCCCGCTGTCGTCGGCGATCGGGGCGAGGCCGGCAAGCTTGGCGATGGCCTTGTTGGAGAGAGTCCCGATCTCCGGCAACTCCGCGTGCAGACGCGCGACGGTTCGTCCGGCGACGCCTTTCATCTCACGCCAGGTGTCGGCGAGTTTTGCCCACAGCGGGTCGTCATCGATCATGGACGCTATCTCCCCCTCGAGCGAGCGGGATTGACGCTTGAGCAGGGCGATCACTTCGTCGAAGCTGGCCAGCATCTCCGCATTATCCAACACACTGGAGCGGCGCTGCTTCTGGACGATCAGATCGCCAGTGATCTGCCGGAGCCTTGCCACAAGCGCTTTCAAGCGCAGCTGTGCCTGGCTGGGCAGTGGCGTCGGCGCCAGATTCTTGGCGTCGGCAAAGCGGGCGATGACAGAGGCATCGATCCGGTCTGTCTTCTCCAGAACCCCCATCGCCTCGGCGTAGAGCCGCACGCTGCGGGGGTTGGTCAGCGCACAGCTGATGCCGTGTCCCCACAGCTCGACGAAGGCCCGTCTCTCGTAGCCGCCACTTGCTTCCATCACCACCAGTTCGGCAGCGTTCTCTCGGCAGAACTTCGCGAGTTCTGCCATGCCCGCGGCGTCGTTGTCGAAGCTCGCGAACCGATGCCCCGGCTCGATGCAGACATCGAGCTTGGCCTTCGAAACATCCACTC
This sequence comes from Bradyrhizobium sp. HKCCYLRH2047, assembly GCF_051168175.1. Lineage (NCBI taxonomy): Bacteria > Pseudomonadati > Pseudomonadota > Alphaproteobacteria > Hyphomicrobiales > Nitrobacteraceae > Bradyrhizobium > Bradyrhizobium sp. HKCCYLRH2047. Next base: position 227,377 of record NZ_JBNPUM010000010.1, on the reverse strand, counting down.
CACAAATCGTCTTCTTCACGGTAACCTGCCTTGTCCATGCGATTGGAACTCAAGCGACTGTTCGGTCGTACGTGACATGGCGAAGATCCCAGAGCTCACCCACGGTTGTAGCCGGAGGGGTATCGGGCGACATCGCCACGCGCCGTGGCCGGTGGCCACCGGCCACGGCGCTAAGTCGCTTGAACCACAAAATTCATGGCCTCGCAGATACAAGGGGCAGCCGCGGGGGCAGACGCACGGGTGGTGCTATTGCTCTGCGACCCGGAGCCGTCGTGCTCGTCCGATGGACCGGTGATCCTGGCCGCTGATGTGCCATGCCCCTCACCCGGATTGCTGCGCAATCCGACCTCTCCCCGCAAAGGGCGGGGAGAGGTTGCACCGCCCGTGCTGAAATAGTCGGGCCGACAACGCGACGTTACCTACTTCACCAGCCTGAACCTCCCGCCCTCGACCTTGATCAGGAACGCCGAGCGTTCGTCGTAGCCGTTGTGGTCGGTCGGGCTCATGTTGGAGAGGCCGTTGTTGAGATAGACATCCTTGCCGCGCTCTAGTTCGTCGCGCAGCGCGGCGCGGAATTCCGGCGTGCCGGGCTTGGCGGCCTTCAGCGCGCCGGGAATGGCGCCCTTGAGCAGGGTTGCGGTGTCCCACAGATGCGCGGCAAAAATGTTGGGCTTGTCGCCATTGGCGGCCTGATAGGCGGAGACGAACGCATCGTTGGCGCGGCGGAACGGATCCTCGGGCGCCAGATCGTCGGCGATCGAGAACGCCTCGCCGGCGAAGATCGCGCCCTCGACATTCTCCTTGCCGAGCTTGATGAACTCCTGCGTCGCGACGCCATGGGTCTGGAAGATCTTGCCGGCATAGCCGCGCTCGCGCAACGCCTGCTGCGGCAGCACCGCGGGCGTGCCGGCCGAGGCGATGAACACCGCATCCGGATTGGTTGCGATCACCTTCAGCGCCTGGCCGGCCGCGCTGGTGTCGCCGCGCGCATAGACCTCGTGGGTGGTGACGGTGATGCCGAGCTTCGGCGCCAGCTTGCTCACCTCCTGATAGTAGCCCTCGCCATAGCCGTCGGACACGCCGATGAAGCCGAGCGTCTTCACCCCGCTCTTGGCGATGTATTTGAGCATGGCCGCCGCCATGATGTCGTCATTGGGCACGACCTTGAATGCCCATTTGCGCTTGTCATCCATCGGCTGCACGATCGCGGTCGAGGCCGCCAGCGACAGCAGCGGCGTCCTGCTTTCGAGCGCGACGTCGAGCATCGGCATGGTCACCGGCGTCAGCGACGAGCCGATGATGACGTCGACACCGTCCTGGATCACAAGCCGGCGCGCGTTCTGCAATCCCTTCACGCTGTCGGATTCGTCGTCGAGCGCGATGTAGACGATCTTCTCGCCGCCGATCTCCTTCGGTAGCGCAGCCACCGCCTTGATCTGCGGCTGGCCGAGCGCCGAGCCCGGCCCGGTCGCGGACACCACGATACCGACCTTGATGTCGGCGCGCGCGGGCGAGCCGAAAGCCATCGTTGCAGCAATTCCGATCGCCGTGAGCGCGGCTCTCATCGCGTATCCTCCCCGTTGAGCGTGCTCGGCGCGTTGACTGGCCGAGGCTTTGGCTGATGAGCGTAGCCGGACCGGCAGCCCCCTGTCTGTCCCCGTAGTTGGTGACGCAGGGCGCGGCGCTTCCAGCCGAGGCGAGTTGCTGCTAGGTTTCGGCGAACAAAAAGATCCGGGAGGAACGCATGGAGGCTCAGGAGCCTGGCATCGAGGCGGCCGGCGCCGTCGGCGCGATGGTGCTCGCGATCGGACAGCCCGCGTTTCCGCAAGTCCTGATCGAGGCGTTGCGCATCGTTGCCGATGTCGGTCACTGCATGGTGTTCACCTTCGAGAACCAGCGCTCGGCGCGCTGCCTGCTCAGCACGGGCAACATCGCGATCGGGCCCGACCTCGGCGCGGCCTATTCGGAGCATTTCCACACCGCCGATCCGAACCGGGAGGCGATCTTTCGCGCGCGCGGAGACGCGCGCCACATCCTGCTGCCGAACTTCGCGCGCCGCATGTACCCGAAGGGCTACCGCAAGCTGTTCTTCGAGGATTCCGAGATCGTCGACAAGGCCGCGACCGCGATCTGGGTCGGCGATCACTGCACCTACGTGAATTTCTATCGCACGGCGGCGCAAGGCGGCTTCGCGCCGGACGAGCGCGAGCGCATCACCGCGGTCGCCCCGATCGTGGCGGCCATCGTCGCGCGGCACTGCCAGGCTCGCGCCGCCGCGCTGGATCCCGCCGACAAATTTGCCTTGCTGTTCGCCGCCGGCGGTCCGCTGTCGGTGCTGACCGCGCGGGAGAAGGACGTCTGCCGTCGCATCCTTGAAGGCTTCACCTCCGAGGCGATTGCCGGGGATCTCGGCATCGCCCTCAACTCCGTCTTCACCTATCGCAAGCGCGCCTATGAGAAGCTCGGCATCGCCTCGCAGAACGAGCTCTTCGCGATCGCCCTTCGGCTGATGGCGACACCGCGGCCGCTGAACTGAGCGGGGCCCGCCTGCTGTCACCCATCACCGGGACAGACGCCGCCGGAGCGTGCAGCTAGCCTGCGCCGTCAGACCGGAGACCGAGAGTGAGCACAGCACCGCATTTCGACATCGATCACGCCGCGTTCTGGGCCGATCCCTATCCGGCGCTGGCGCGCATGCGCCGGGAGGCGCCGATTGCGTTCGTGCCGCAGCTCGGCAGCACGCTGTTGTGCCGGCGCGACGACATCTTCGTCTCCGAGAAGCAGATCGACGTCTTCAGCTCGCATCAGCCGCAAGGGCTGATGAACCGGCTGATGGGCCACAACATGATGCGCAAGGATGGCGCGGATCACATGGCCGAACGCCAGGCGATCGCGCCGGCGGTGTCGCCGCGCGCCGTGCGGGTGCACTGGCTGGCGCAGTTCCAGGCCCATGCCGACCGGCTGATCGATGCGCTCGATCCGGCCATGGATATCGATCTCGTCGGCGATTTCGCGCTGCCGTTCTCGGCCGAATGCCTGAAGCTGATCACTGGCCTCACCAACATGCGCTTCCAGGACATGAATGCGTGGTCGCAGGCGATGATCGACGGCATCGCCAACTACACCGGCGATCCCGCGGTCGAGGCGCGTTGCAACGCCGCGACATCAGGCATCGACGCCGCCATCGACGACATGCTGCCGGTGCTGGAGAAGACCCCGAACCAGAGCCTGCTTGGCGTGATGCTCGCCACGCAAATGCCGATGGAGAGCATCCGTGCCAACATCAAGCTCGCCATCTCGGGTGGCCAGAACGAGCCGCGCGATGCCATCGCCGGCACGGTGTGGGCGCTGCTGACGCATCCCGAGCAGCTCGCGCTGGCCATCAATGGCGAGGTGCGCTGGCTCCAGGTGTTCGAGGAATATGCCCGCTGGATCTCGCCGATCGGCATGTCGCCCCGGCGCATCGCCAAGCCCTGGACGATTCGCGACGTTGCCTTCGAACCGGAGGAGCGGGTGTTCCTGATGTTCGGCTCGGCCAACCGCGACGAGGCGCATTTCACCGACCCCGATCGCTTCGACATCCGGCGCGACGTCTCCAAGAGCATCGCCTTCGGCGCCGGCCCGCACTTCTGCGCGGGCGCCTGGGCCTCGCGCGCGATGATCGCCGACGTCGCGCTGCCGACGTTGTTCGCGCGGCTCAAGAACCTGCGCCTGCGTGACACCGAGCCGGTGCGCATCGGCGGCTGGGCGTTTCGCGGTCTGCTCAATCTGCCGGTGACCTCGGACGCGACGCGGGATTGATCCTGGCCGCGGCCCTCGCGGGGAAGCGCCGCGCTCGGGCGGTCTCTACGCCCTGCCTGCTGCGATCGCCTGTGCCTCTGCGGCTGCGCGCTGCATGCTGGACGACATCTCGCCGGTGACCGTGCTCTGCTCCTCGACGGCGGCGGCGGTCGAGGTGACGTATTCGCTGACGTTCTGGATCTCGACCTTGATCGCGTTCAGCGCATTCACGACCTCGCTGGAGATCCCGTTCAGTCCGGAGATCTCCGCGCCGATCTTGTCGGTGGCGGCCTTGGCCTGCGTGGCGAGATTCTTGACCTCCGACGCGACCACGGCAAAGCCGCGGCCGGCATCGCCGGCGCGCGCCGATTCGATCGTGGCATTGAGCGCCAGCAGGTTGATCTGCCCGGTGATGTTGCCGATCAGTTCGACGATGCCGCTCATCGCCTGTGTCGCCTCGCTCAACCGCTTGGCCTGCGAATCGGCTGAGGCGACCCGGTCAGCCGCCCCCATGGCGGTCTCGCGCGACTTGGTCATGGCCTCGGAAATCTCGCGCACCGAGGCGTTCAACTCCTCGGCACCCGCTGCGACGGACTCCATCATGCCGCGAACGCGCTCATTGCCCATCCGCACCAGCACCTGCTTGGTGACGTCGGTGGCGTATTTCACGACCTTGAACGGCTTGCCATTGAGGTCGAGGATTGGATTGTAGGAGGCCTGAATCCAGACCTCGCGGCCGCCCTTGCCGATCCGCTTGTATTCCGATGCCTGATATTCTCCGCGGTTCAGGGCGGCCCAGAAGTTGCGATAGGCCGGACTGTCGCGCTCCGACGGATCGACGAACATCGAATGGTGACGGCCCTTGATCTCGGACAGCGTATAGCCGAGCGCCTGCAGGAAATTGTCGTTGGCGTTGATGATGGTGCCGTCCAGTTCGAACTCGATCACGGCCTGCGATTTGCTGATGGCGGCGATCTGTCCGGCGAGATCGGCATTCCGAAGCTTCTGGGCGGTCACGTCGGTGGCGAACTTGACGACCTTGAAGGGCTTTCCGTTCTGATCGAACACCGGATTATAGGACGCCTGAATCCAGACCTCCTTGCCGCCCTTTCCGATCCGCTTGTATTCTGCGGCCTGGTATTCGCCGCGGTTCAGGGCGGCCCAGAACTCGCGATAGCCGGCACTGTCGCGCTCCTGCGGCGAAACGAAGATGCTGTGATGCTTGCCTTGGATCTCCGGCAGGCTGTAGCCAAGCGCATGCAGAAAGTTGTCGTTGGCGGTGACGATCGTGCCGTCCAGGTTGAATTCGATCACGGCCTGTGATCGGCCGATGGCCGCGACCTGGGCGCTGTAGTCGAGGTTCTGCAGCCGCACGCTCGCGTCGGACCACTCGACGACTGTTCCGGCGCGGGTTCCATCCGGGTGTTTCAAGGGCTGCGCGACCAGATCGAACGTCCACTTCCCGATCTTGATGGTGGCCCGGTGCTCGGACGTAAGGGCCTGCAGCATGCGGCGCTGGTGCGTCGGGTCCTTGTGGAACACGTCGATGTTGGTGCCGATGAGTCCGTCGACGCGGAAGTTCGGCAACTGCGCCTTGAGATCGGCCTCCGCCTCACGCATCAGCGCCCGTACCGCCTCGTTCATGTAGACGATGTTGAGCTTGTCGTCAGCGACCATCACCTTCGCGGTGATCGCGTTTGCGGCCAGGGCGGCCAGGGATGCGGCGTTGTTCTTGCGGCCAAACATGATGGTCTCCTGTGCAAGCGATCACGCCAGCGATGTGCACATGCTCGTGATCACGCGATAGTTGCCGCGATCCGGAGACGGCGCTGACTGCGATCATTCCTGAATTCGATGATCCCCGTAAATTCCCGGGGGCTTTATTCAATCTAACAGCTCGTCAGTAAGATTCGGTTAGGCAGCAATCTGCAGCGATGTTCTGATTGTGCAGGAATGGCCGTGAATCTGCGGGGCGTGTTCAGGTGTCGCAGGGCCGGGATTGCCTTAGATCAAGATCGAGATGATCCTCGGCGCTAGGCTCCATCCGGATTGGATGGTATCGGCTTCGACATGCCAGGGAAGGACATTGCCGAAGTCATCGCGGTGCCGAGGGTGTTTCTGGACAGCCTCGGCATCGGCATCTCGATCGTCGACAGTGCAACGGGACATATCCGGTTTGCGAACGCCGAATGCTGCCGGATCGTCGGATACACGCTGGAGCAGCTCAAGACCAGTGGGCTGACCTTTGTGGATCTGACGCATCCAGAGGACCGGGAGCGCAATCGGCTGCAGCACGAAAAGCTGCTTGCAGGCGAGATCGCGACTTATCAGCTCGACAAGCGCTACTTCCGGCGGGACGGAAGCGTCGTGTGGGGACGTGTGACCGTCAATCCGATCAGGGACGCCAGGGGCCGCCTGAAGTGGTTCTGCGCCGTGGTCGAAGACATCACGACAACCAAGATCCTGGAAGAACAGCTTTCAGCCGCGGAGAAGCTCGCTGGGCTGTCGACGTTCAACCTGATCGTCGATGCAGACGATTCCAAGGGAGATTTTCCGCCGGCGTCTCCATCGTCGCTGCGCGACATGCTGTGCCACGTGCATCCCGAGGATCGGAACGGGCTCGAGCAGGCCATCCGTCGCGCGATCATGAAGCGAACCGGCTACACGCGCGACTACCGGGTGCTTGGTAGAGCCGGTGCGGTGCGCTGGGTCCGTGGCATGGCGACCTCTGTCTACAGCCCGTCCGACGGACGAACCCATCTCGTCGGTGCGACGATCGACGTCACCACGGATCATCTCGATCGCGATGGCCAGGTGCCGGAGTCCATTCGCAGGATCCTGGAACACATTGAGACGAACTGGGATCAGAAGATATCGATCCAGCAGCTCGCGGTTCGCTACGGCGTCAGCCCTCGCACGCTCTATCAGTACTTCGCGAAGAGCGGCGTCTCCTTGGCCGAGAAGATCAAGCTGACGCGAATCCAACATGCGCACCGCTTGCTGTACGATGCGAAAGCAGGTGACACGGTGACGTCGATCGCCTTGCGATGTGGCTTCAGCAATCCCGGGCATTTCGCCAGGGAGTATCGAAAGATCTACGGTGAGACGCCGTCGGAAAGTCTGAGGCAGGCGTCATTGCCGCTTGCGGCGCGGGGGGAAGCCGCCGCTGCTCCGTCCGTCCGCTGATTGTCAGCCGATCTTCACGGCTTCACATCTGGATGGAGCGCCGGCCAGATGTGCCCGACGGGCAATCTCCGCATGCTTCGTATGCGCGAAATGCCCGTCGAGTTAGTTTGCCGCAGCCGCGCCGGCTTGCGTCGTCGGGCAAATCAGGACGATGGTCTTGCCCATCCCGCCTCGAGCAGAGGGACGTACGCGTCGTCACGAACGTGGAGGCGGGCTGCGATGGACGTGACGGCTGTGCCAGACGAGTGCAGTCGTGACGGACGGCGAAGTCGTGTGGTCCTGGCCTCTCGACGCTGAGGTCTGCGCAACGCGCCAAAGGCGCGTTGTTGCAAAATGGGGGCAAGAACGCCGATCCCCAGGGAGAGCACGAAGGACACCGTAAAACCATCGCGCGGGGAAGGCCGGGTCTGTCCGGCTGTACCTGTGGTACCTGCCGCCTGCATTCTTTTGAGCAGGCGGGCCACGGGCCTCAGCCGAGGTCCGGCCTTCCTCGCGCCCTCTCGTTGTTCAGGAGGGACAAGATTGCCGCATCACCTGCGCCTCATGGGCGGCGGGAAGGCGGCGTCGCGTCTTTATGGGTTGTCTCGGGCACAGTGTGATGGAAGGCGCCAACCGCGATCTCAGCCGTCGTCCCGGCCTTGCACAGGGACCCATAACCCCAGGAAGATGTGTGAGGCACGCTGGTGGATCGATCTCGCTTCACCACCATGGCCGGTGGCTATGGGTCCCGGCGCAGGGCCGGGACGACACCGGTTGTGACGCGCGAGCTCTGGCAAGCGAGACATCGACCGACCGGCGCCACCATCGCGGTTCGCCTCACGCTTCCAGCGCCGTCCTGATCATGCGCGCGAGATCGGCGCTCATATACGGCTTCGCCAGCAGCAGCACGTCGGCATCGAGCCGGCCATGATGCACGATCGCGTTCTCCGTGTAGCCCGATGTGTAGAGCACCTTCAGTCCGGGACGGCGCTTCTCGGCCTCGATCGCGAGCTGGCGGCCGTTCATGCCGCCTGGAATGATGACGTCGGTGAACAGCAGGTCGATGCGTTCCGGATTGTCGATCAGCGCCAGGCCCTCGGCGGCGTTGCTGGCGGCGAGCGTGCGATAGCCGAGCCGCCGCACCTGCGCGACCACGTAGTCCCGCACCAGCGCATCGTCCTCGACGATCAGAATGGTCTCGCCGCCGCGCGCCACCGCCGGACGTGCCGTGTCGGCGGCGGGCAGCTCCGGCGCGCCCGCGGCCCGCGGCAAATAGAGCTTCACGGTGGTGCCGTGGCCTTCCTCGCTGTAGATCTTGACGTGGCCGTTCGACTGCTTGACGAAGCCATAGACCATGCTGAGCCCGAGGCCCGAGCCCTTGCCGACGTCCTTGGTGGTGAAGAACGGCTCGAACACCTTGTCGAGCAGCGGGCCGGGAATGCCCTGGCCGGTGTCGCTGACCGCGATCATGACGTAGCTGCCGGGCTTGGCGTCGCGGTTCAACTGCGCATAGTGCTCGTCGAGCGTGACGTTCTTGGTCTCCAGGGTCAGCTTGCCGCCGTCCGGCATCGCGTCGCGGGCGTTGAGCGCGAGGTTGAGGATCGCGGTCGAGAGCTGGCTCGGATCGATCAGCGCCGGCGCGCTGTCATGGGCCAGCATCGATTCGATCTCGATCTGCTCGCCGAGGGTCGGCCGCAGCAGGCGGCCGGCCTCGACGATGAGTGCATTGATGTCGGTGGCGCGCGGCTGCAGCGGCTGGCGGCGCGAGAAGGCGAGCAGATGCCGGGTCAGATCGGCGCCGCGCTCGGCGGCGGCGCTGATCATGCCGGCGATGCCGGCGAGCTGGGGCTTGTCCTTGACGGCGTCGGCAAGGATCTCGATCGTCCCGGTGATGACGGTCAGGATGTTGTTGAAGTCGTGCGCGACGCCGCCGGTGAGCTGGCCGATCGCCTCCATCTTCTGCGCCTGACGGACCTGGGCCTCGTTGGCCTCGATTTCCTGGAATCGCCGCACCATCGCTTCCGCGGCGCGGCGCTGCCGGATCTCCTCCTCGAGCTGCGCATAGGCTTTCTGCAAGGTGATGCGCGTCGGCAGGACCAGAAGCTGAGGCAGCATCTTGATCATGATGACGATGATTCCGATCGAGGTGACGCCGAGAAAGACGTTGATGATGTCCGTGATGGTCGAGGTCGGCACCCAGAGATCGACGATCGCGAGCAGGCGGGTGACCCCGACGACGGCCACGAAGGTCGCAAGCGCCCCGACGATGCCGCGGAACATGACGTCGCGCCAGCGCCGCCGCAGGAACGTGCCGACGACGAAGGCGATGGTGAAGAAGGCGCTGGCGATCAGTCCGTTGGACACGACCTGCAGCCATGTCCATGCCACCGCGCCCTCCAGACCCGCCGCTTGCACCGTCAACGTCGGCATATGCAAACCATCCTCAACAACGCAACCCGCCAAATCCGGGCTCGCCCGGTCTGTCGTCGTCGCAACCCGAACGGATCATTCAGCTTTTCGTCTCGGGTGCAAGGGCAATGGCGGCTTCGACGTGCATCGCGGCAGGGCGCCCTCGCCGCGAATGCCGCTCCGCCGCGCGGCGTCAAAAGCCTGCCACACATCCTTTACCGCCCGGTCACGCGGTTGTTAACGCGCCGACCTAAGCCGCTCGACACCGTCATCACCATGGGGAATGAACGAGATGTCGAACACGATCGCGCACAACCGGCGCGAGTTCCTGCGGCTGCTCGGAGCGTCGGCTGCGACCGCCGCCCTCGGCCAGAGCATCGAGCGCGCGCATGCCATTCCGGCGTTCAATCGCCACGGCAGTATCGAGGACGTCAAGCACATCGTGGTGCTGATGCAGGAGAACCGCGCCTTCGACCATTATTTCGGTGCGATGCGCGGCGTGCGCGGCTTCAACGATCCCCGCGCGGTGAAGCTGCCGAACGGCAACCCGGTGTGGCAGCAGCCGAACGGCGCGGGGGCGGTGATGCCGTTCCGCGTCGACAATGCCGGCCAGGTCTATGTCGAGGACGTCGCCCATGGCTGGAACGACGGTCAGAAGGCCTGGAACAACGGCAACTACGACAAGTGGATCGCCAACAAGGGCACCACGACCATGACCTGCATGAACCGGCAGGATCTGCCCTGGCACTATGCGCTGGCCGACGCCTTCACGGTGTGCGATCAGTATTTCTGCTCGGTGATGGGACCGACCGATCCGAATCGCTACTACCTGTGGACCGGCTGGGACGGCAACGATGGCAAGGGCGGCGGACCGGTCATCACCAATGCGGAAGCCGGCTACGACTGGACCACGTTCCCGGAGCGGCTGGAGAAGGCGGGCATCTCCTGGAAGGTCTATCAGGACATCGGCACCGGGCTGAATGCAGCCGGCTCCTGGGGCTGGACCCAGAATCCGTGGATCGGCAATTACGGCGACAACTCGCTGCTGTATTTCCACCAGTACCAGAATTCGCAAGCAGGCAGTCCGCTGTACGAGAAGGCGCTGCGCGGCAGCAACATCGCCAATGGCGGCACGTTCGAGAACCTGTTCGACGGGCTGCGCAACGACGTCCGCAACGGCACCCTGCCGCAGGTCTCGTGGATCGCAGCTCCCGAGGCGTTCAGCGAGCATCCGAACTGGCTGCCGGGGCCGGGCGCCTGGTACATCTCCAAGGTGCTCGACATCCTGACGTCGAATCCGGAGCTGTGGAGCAAGACCGCGCTGATCATCAACTACGACGAAGGCGGCGGCTTCTTCGACCATGTCGTCGGTCCGTATCCGGCGATGTCGCAGGCCTGGGGACAGTCGACCGTCGATGTGAGCACGGACCTCTTCGCCGGCGATGGCAGCCACATGGCCGGTCCCTACGGCCTCGGCGTCCGCGTGCCGATGCTGGTGGTGTCGCCGTGGTCGCGCGGCGGCTTCGTGTGCTCGGAAGTGTTCGACCACACTTCTGTGATCCGCTTCATCGAGCGCCGCTTCCACCACAAGGCGCCCGATCTGTTCGAGAGCAACATCCCGGCATGGCGGCGCGCGGTGTGCGGCGATCTCACCTCGGCGTTCAACTTCACATCGCCCAACGAAGGCATGGCGCCGCTGCCGAGCACGGCCGGCTACAAGCCGCCGGTCGCCGACATCACCTCGGGCGCGCGCTTCGACGACTATCATCCGGTGCCGCCCGCCAAGCAGGTCCTGCCGCAGCAGGAGCCGGGCATCCGTCCGGCGCGCGCGCTGCCCTACGATCTGCGTGTCGACGGCGATGCCGATGCCGCGCACAAGACGTTCGGAATCCGCTTCGTCAATCCGGGGCAGGCCGGCGTCTGCTTCCACATTCGTTCCGGCAACACCGCGGCCGGCCCGTGGAGCTACACCGTCGAAGCCGGGAAATCGCTGCACGGCGTGTGGGACCTCGCGGCCAGCGCCGGCCAGTACGATCTGTCGGTGTACGGGCCGAACGGCTTCTTCCGCCACTTCAAGGGCGGCGTCGCCACCACCGCGGCGCTCGTCGATGTCGATACCGTCCATCTCTGCGATTGGGACGACGGCGACGATGCCCGCAGCCTTGCGATCGCGCTCACCAACAAGGGCGCGAGCTGCGTGGTGACTCTGGCCGACAACTACACCGGACGCAGCGAGCGGCACCGGCTGCAGCGCGGCCAGCGGCTGGAGACGCGGGTTCGCCTGCAGCAGACCCATGGCTGGTACGACCTGACGGTCACGACGGACGGCGACGCCAACTTCAACTGGCAGCTTGCAGGCCACGTCGAGAACGGTCGGCCCAGCATCAGCGATCCGGCGATGGGCAGGATCGCCGCGACCTGATCGCAGACGACGGCGGGAGGCGCCCGGAGCAAACCGGGCACCTCTCACGACGACGAAGCGACGAGGCCTTCGTTGGTCGCATCGTCGGCATTGGGATCGCCTGGCGCGGTGGCCCAGGCGAGCTCGACCAGGGTGACGATGCGGCGGCCGGCGCCGTCGAGCTGGCAGACGATGAGGCCCTGGTCCTCGATATAGGTCAGCAGGCGCTGCGCCCGGCGCAGCGAGTGCGAGCCGTAGGCGCGGGCGATCGCGGCATCGCTCGGGCAGGGGCGGCCGTCCTTGGCGGCGCGGGCGATCATCATGAACACGCCCTGCATGTCCTCGGGCAGCAGCGAGGCGCGCAAGGTGACGTCCTGCCAGCCGGCGTCGTCGGCCGCGTCATCGCCGCCGAGGCCGGCACGGGCGCGGGTCAGCATGCGGCGGAACTCGTTGAGGTCGGGCACGGCCGTGCCGAGCCCCTCGATGCGGCAGCGGACGACGAACTCCTGGTAGAGCACGCCGACGGCGCGGAAGCCCGCGTCGGGCTCGGCCAGCACCGCGCGCAAGACGCGCTCGACGCGGGCTTTGCGCTCGGCGAGCTCCTCCTCGCTGACGGCGGGCGCCGGCGGCTCGGGGCGCAGCTCGAGCGCAGCAGACTTCGCCGCCATCAGCTGGTCGAGCAGCTCGGGCTGCGGCTTGCGCTGCGGCCGCGCGTTGGTCTCGGGCGGCGGTGCGGCGAGAATCACCGCGCGGGCGTCTTCGAGCGACGCTTCCGGCAGCGGCATCAGCCGCGGCGTCGCGTTGCGCGGCTTGGTGTCGGTCGGGCCGATGCGCAGGCCCAACGGCCGGCGCGACAGCGCGGGGCCCAGCGCCATGAACTGGCCGCGCTCGAGGTCGCGGAACGCCTCGGCCTGGCGCCGCTCCATGCCGAGCAGGTCGGCGGCGCGGGCCATGTCGATGTCGAGGAAGGTGCGGCCCATGAGGAAGTTCGAGGCCTCGGCCGCGACGTTCTTGGCGAGCTTCGCCAGCCGCTGCGTCGCGATCACGCCCGCCAGCCCGCGCTTGCGGCCGCGGCACATCAGGTTGGTCATCGCGCCCAGCGACGCCTTGCGGGCCTCGTCGGAGACTTCGCCCGCGACGGCCGGTGCGAACAATTGGGCTTCGTCGACCACGACGAGCATCGGGTACCAGTGGTCGCGGGCGATCTCGAACAGGCCGTTGAGAAAGGCGGCCGCGCGCCGCATCTGATTCTCGGCGTCGAGGCCTTCGAGGTTGAGCACCGTCGAGACGCGATGCATCCTCGCCCGTTCGCCGGCGACCTGCAGCGCGCGCTCGGTGTGGTCCTCGGCCTCGATCACGAGATGGCCGAATCGCTCGGCCAAGGTGACGAAGTCACCCTCGGGGTCGATGATCGTCTGCTGCACCCAGGGCGCGCTCTGCTCCAGCAGGCGGCGCAGGAGATGCGACTTGCCGGAGCCGGAATTGCCCTGCACCAGGAGCCGGGTCGCCAGCAGTTCCTCGAGGTCCAGGGCGGCAGGCGATCCCGCCGCCGTCTGCCCCATCTCGATCGCAACCGTCATGTGCCCCGACTCAACCCCGCTTCACGCAGAGGCTGGCGCTTAACAAGCGCAGCCGCGCACGTCGAGCGTTTGCGTTGGACTGTCCCAAGTTGCGAGATCGGCTGTGGATGGACGGATGGATCCCGCCGCGCCGCCGAGTTCCTCGTTGATGCGCTCGTTGCCCGTTCGGGCCAGTGCTTGGCGCCCGCGCGCATTTCACGATATTGTGCGATGAAAAAGGGGCCAGGAGTGAACGAGCATTCGGATGCCGGTCGCGCGACGTTTCAGGCGTTCGCGCGCGGGGCCGACTTCCTGCAGGGAGGCGGGGAGATGGGAGCGCTCATGCGCATCCATGATTGGTCACGGACGCCGTTGGGGCCGCCCGAGAGCTGGCCTCAGTCGTTGCGCACGTCGATCAGCACCTGCCTGGACTGCGCGTTCCCGATCCTGATCTGGTGGGGCCCGGAGCTCGTCATGCTCTACAATGACGAATATCGCCCGATCCTCGGCTCGCAGAAGCATCCGGCCGCGCTCGGGGCGCCGGGGCACGCGGTATGGTCCGAGATCTGGGAGGTCATCGGCCCGATGTTGCGGCACGTCGTTGGGCTTGGCGAAGCGACCCGTTCGCGCGACATGCCGCTGTTCATCGACCGCCATGGCTACCTCGAAGAGACCTATTTTTCGTTCTCCTATTCGCCGATTCGCGACGAGACCGGCGGTGTCGGCGGTGTCTTCACCCCCGTCATCGAGACGACGGCCCGGGTCGTGGGCGAACGCCGCATGCGGACCTTGCGCGATCTCGCCGCGCGCGGCCGTGCCGACAGTCTGGCGGATGCTTGTCGCGAAGCCACCGACGTCCTCGCCGAGAATCCGCATGATGTCCCGTTTGCGCTGATCTACCAACTCGGCGAGGACCAGCGATCGGCACGGTTGCTGAGCGCCGCGGGGGTACACCCGGACAGTGCAATCGCGCCGGCGCAGATTGCCCTCGACAGCGATGGGGACGGGCTGTGGCCGGTCCGGGCGGCGGCGCGCGCGGTGGCGCCGATTCGCGTCGTGCTGGATCGTGCGAAATTTGCCGGCGTCCCGACCGGCGCATGGCCCGAGCCGCCGCAGCTGGCACTGGCGCTGCCGGTTGCGACGGGGCGGGAGCAGGCGACGGCGATCCTGATCTGTGGCGTCAATCCGCGCCGCGCCCTCGACGCCGAGCATCAGGGCTTCTTCGATCTGATGGCCGCGCAGCTCGGCAGCGCCTTCGCCGAGACGCTCGCCTATGAGCAGGAGCGGCGCCGCGCTGAGACGCTCGCCGAGATCGATCGCGCCAAGACCGCGTTCTTCGCCAATGTGAGCCACGAGTTCCGTACGCCGCTGACGCTGATGCTCGGTCCGCTCGAAGATGTGCTGCGGTCGCAGAGCTTGCCGCCGGCAGATCGCGACCGGTTGGAGATCGCCCAGCGCAATGCCTTGCGGCTGCTCAAGCTGGTCAACACGCTGCTGGATTTCTCTCGGATCGAGGCCGGCAGGATGCAGGCGGTCTACGCGCCGGTGGACCTCGCGAGCCTGACCGCGGAGATCGCCAGCACCTTCCGCTCGGCGATCGAAGCCGCCGGCCTCAGGCTGATCGTGGATTGCCCGACGCTGCCGGAGCCGGCCTATGTCGATTGCGAAATGTGGGAGAAGATCGTCCTCAACCTGCTCTCCAACGCGTTCAAGTTCACCTTCACGGGCGACATCGAGGTCCGGCTCGTCACCTGCGATCGTCATTTCGAGCTGAGCGTGAAGGACACCGGGACCGGCATCCCGCAGCACGAGCTGCCGCGGCTCTTCGAGCGTTTCCATCGCGTCGCCGGCGCGTTCGGCCGCACCCATGAAGGCTCGGGCATCGGGCTCGCACTGGTGCATGAGCTCGCCAAGCTGCACGGCGGATCCGTCGCGGCGACCAGCGAAGCCGGGCAGGGGAGCACGTTCGCGGTCAGAATCCCCAGGGGACGAAGTCATCTCCCGTCCGATGCGGCGCCGGCGCAGGAACCGATGCTTCGCGGTGCGCGGCCGTTCATCGCGGAGGCATTGCGCTGGCTGCCGGATCCGCCGTCGCTCGACGCGCATGCCGTTCCGGACATCGACATCACCACCACGTCAGCCGACAGGGCCGGGCCGCGCCCCCGCATCCTCCTGGCCGACGACAATGCCGACATGCGCGACTATGTCCGCCGCCTGCTCGCCGCGCGCTACGATGTCGAGACCGTCGCCGATGGTGAAGCCGCGCTCGCGGCCATCGCCCGCGACAAGCCCGACCTCGTTCTGTCCGATGTGATGATGCCGCGCATCGACGGCATGCAGTTGCTGGCACGGCTGCGCGCCGATGAACGGGTCGGTACCATCCCGGTGATCCTGCTGTCGGCCCGGGCCGGAGAAGAGAGCCGCGTCGAAGGCATGGAGGCCGGTGCGGATGATTATCTGATCAAGCCGTTCAGTGCGCGTGAACTGCTGGCGCGTGTCGAGGCGCATCTCAAGATGGCCCGTCTGCGTGCCGAAGCGACGGAGCGACTGCGCGCCAGCGAGGAGCGCTATCGCGCTTTCGTAACCGCGAGCTCCGACGTCGTCTATCGCATGAGCCCGGACTGGCGGGAGATGCGCCAGTTGCAGGGCAAGGACTTCATCGCCGATACGATGAAACCGAGCCAGGGCTGGCTCGCGAAATACATTCATCCGGACGATCAGGCGCAGGTGACTGCGGCGATCAGCAGGGCCGTCGCGACGAAGGGCATGTTCGAGCTGGAGCACCGCGTGATCAGGATCGATGGCAGCCTCGGCTGGATCGATTCGCGCGCCATCCCCATTCTCGGGCGTGACGGCGAGATCATCGAGTGGTTCGGGACGGCGCGCGACATCTCCGAGCAGAACAAGGCCGAACGGGAATTGCGCAAGAGCGAGGAGCGCCTGCGCAGCGCGGTCGAGGTCGGGCGGCTCGGCCTGTGGGACTGGAACGTCGCAACCGGCGAGGTCTATTGGTCGGACGAGCACTTTCGCATGGAAGGCTATGCTGTTGGCGAGCTGACCCCGAGCTACGAGGCCTGGGCGGCGCGCATCCATCCCGACGATCGTCCCGCAGCCGAAGCCGCGCTTCACCGCGCGATGGAGGCGCACCAGGAATATGTCAGCGAGTTTCGCGTGGTGCATCCGGGCGGCGCAATTCGCTGCCTGTACGGCCGTGGGCGCTTCTTCTATGACGACGCGGGACGACCGATCCGCATGACCGGCGCCATGGTCGACGTGACCGAGCGGCGTGAATGGGAGGAGCGGCAGAAGGTGCTGGTGGCCGAACTGCAGCATCGCACCCGCAACCTGCTGGGCGTGGTCCGCTCGATGGCCGACAAGACGGCGCGTGCCAGCGCCGATCTCGGCGATTTTCGCGCCCGCTTCCGTGATCGGCTGGATACGCTGTCCCGAGCCCAGGGCCTGCTGTCCCGCCTCAAGGAGAATGATCGCGTCACCTTCGACGATCTGATCCGTAGCGAGCTGTCGGCTGTCGCCGGCGGTTCGGAGCGCATCGGGCTGTCGGGACCGTCCGGCGTCAGGCTGCGGTCGTCGACCGTTCAGACCCTTGCCATGGCCCTGCACGAGCTCGCCACCAACGCGGTCAAGTATGGCGCGCTGGCGCAGCCCTCGGGCCGGCTCTGCGTGGTCTGGTCGCTCGAGCGCGAAGGCGCGGAAGGCCAGCCCTGGCTGCATATCGAGTGGCGCGAGAGCGGCGTCGACATGCCACCGCCAGCCACGATGCCCGTCGGCACGGGGCAAGGGCGCGAGCTGATCGAACAGGCCTTGCCCTATCAGCTCAGCGCGAGGACCTCGTACGCCTTCGCATCCGACGGTGTCCGTTGCACGATATCGATTCCCGTTTCGCTCACCACGCTGGAGCTTGAGGATCATGCCTGAACGCTCGCTTCGCGACCGTCATATCCTCATCGTCGAGGACGAGTATATGCTTGCCGACGAGCTGCGCTGCGCCTTCGGTAGTGCCGGCGGCACGATCCTGGGCCCGGTCGGAACCGTCCCTGACGCGCTCGCCTTGATCAAACGCGAGGGGCGGATCGAAGGCGCCGTTCTCGACGTGAACCTGCGCGGCGACATGGCGTTTCCGGTCGCCGATCTGCTGGTCGAGCGCGGCGTGCCCTTCGTTTTCACCACCGGCTATGACGAATCGGTGATCCCGGACCGCTTCTCGAAGATCCTCCGCTGCGAGAAGCCGATTGCCGTCGATGGGATCATGCGTGCGCTCGGACGCCTGATCAAGAGGACGGCGCCGCAATGACGCGCCGGTCGGATTGAGCCGGGCGCCCTCACACCTCGCGCCGGCTGAGGAAGGCGAGCCGCTCGAACAGGTGGACGTCCTGCTCGTTCTTGAGCAGCGCACCGTGCAGCGGCGGGATCAGCTTGCGCGGATCGCGCTCGCGCAGCTGCTCGGGACCGATGTCCTCGTTGAGCAGCAGCTTGAGCCAGTCGAGCAGCTCGGAGGTCGACGGCTTCTTCTTCAGGCCGGGCACGTCGCGGACCTCGAAGAAGATGCGCAGCGCTTCCTCGACCAGCCGCTTTTTGATGTTCGGGAAGTGCACGTCGACGATCCGGCCCATCGTATCCGGATCGGGGAACTTGATGTAGTGGAAGAAGCAGCGGCGCAGGAACGCATCCGGCAGCTCCTTCTCGTTGTTGGACGTGATGATGACGATCGGGCGCAGCTTCGCCTTGATGGTCTCGTTGGTCTCGTAGACGTGGAATTCCATCCGGTCGAGCTCGAGCAGCAGGTCGTTCGGAAACTCGATGTCGGCCTTGTCGATCTCGTCGATCAGGAGCACCGGCCGCTGCTCGGCCGTGAAGGCCTCCCACAGCTTGCCGCGCTTGATGTAGTTCTTGATGTCGGACACCCTGGAGTCGCCGAGCTGGCTGTCGCGCAGTCGCGAGACGGCGTCGTATTCGTAAAGGCCCTGCTGCGCCTTGGTGGTCGACTTGATGTGCCAGGTGAGCAGCGGCGCGTTGACGGCCTTGGCGACTTCCTCGGCCAGCACGGTCTTGCCGGTCCCCGGCTCGCCCTTCACCAGCAGCGGGCGCTCGAGCACGATCGCCGCATTGACGGCCACTTTGAGGTCGTCGGTGGCGACGTAGTCCTGGGTGCCGGTAAATTTCATCGCGTCTCGCTCATCGTTCGAACTTGTGTTGAGTGGCTACGCAGCGGCAACGCCGCTGCGGCTTTGAGATGATGGCTGCCATCGGAAGCAGAAATAATCAAGCGCGCCTGATCAATGAGAGGATCACGAGCACGATGACGGCGCCGATCGTGGCGTCCAGGATCGCCCCCAGCGTGCCGCTGGCAAGCGCAATGTGCAGCGCCGGCAGCACGTAGCTTGCGACCAGCGCGCCGATGATGCCGATGACCATGTTGCCGATCAGGCCGAAACCTGCGCCGCGCACGATCAGCCCCGCCAGCCAGCCCGCGACGGCGCCGATGATCAGTGCTGCAATGATACCCATGAAAGCCCCCATTCCGCCTGTTGTTCCAGGGATTGTAGAGCAAAATGCCGGCGGGTCCAGCGCGGGGCGGGGAGCGGCCCTTGACGTGCCCTCCCAGCCGCGCGATCTAATGGGCATGTTCCTGCAATTCTTTACAGCACTGCGCGACGCGCAGGTCCCGGTCTCCTTGCGTGAATATCTCACGCTGATGGAGGCGGTCGACGCCGACCTCGCCGAGCACTCGGTCGAGAATTTCTACTATCTGTCGCGCACCGCGCTGGTGAAGGACGAACGCAATCTCGACAAGTTCGATCGCGTGTTCGGCTCCGTGTTCAAGGGGCTGGAGAGCCTGCTCGACGCGATGGAGAAGGCCGAAATCCCCGAGGAATGGCTGAGGAAGCTGGCCGAGAAATACCTCACCGAGGAAGAGAAGAAAGAGATCGAGGCCATGGGCTGGGACAAGCTCATGGAGACCTTGAAGAAGCGCCTGGAAGAGCAGAAGGGCCGTCACCAGGGCGGCAACAAGTGGATCGGCACGGCGGGCACGTCGCCGTTCGGCGCCTATGGCTACAACCCCGAAGGCGTCCGCATCGGCCAGGAGAAGAACCGCAACAATCGCGCCGTGAAGGTGTGGGACCGGCGCGAGTTCAAGGATCTCGACGGCAATGTCGAGCTCGGCATCCGCAACATCAAGGTGGCGCTGCGCCGCTTGCGCAAGTTCGCCCGCACCGGCGCGCCGGACGAGCTCGATCTGGACACCACGATCCGCGAGACCGCCAATCACGGCTATCTCGACGTGTACATGCGGCCCGAGCGGCGCAATGCGGTGAAGGTGCTGGTGTTCTTCGACATCGGCGGCTCGATGGATTCGCACATCGCCCAGGTCGAGGAGCTGTTCTCGGCCGCCAAGAGCGAATTCAAGCACATGGAATATTTCTACTTCCACAACTGCCTCTATGAGGGCGTGTGGAAGCAGAACAAGCGCCGCTTCACCGACCGCACGCCGACCTGGGACGTGCTGCACAAGTACCCGCACGACTACAAGGTCGTGTTCGTCGGCGACGCCTCGATGTCGCCTTATGAGATCATGGTGCCCGGCGGTTCGGTCGAGCACGTCAACGAGGAGCCGGGGTCAGTGTGGCTCGACCGCGTCATCCGCACCTATCCCCACGCGGTGTGGCTCAATCCGGTGGCGCAGAAGCATTGGGACTATTCGGAGTCCACCACCATCATTCGCCGCATCTTCTCCGAGCGCATGTATCCGATCACGATCGAGGGATTGGAAGCGGCGATGAAGGAGCTGGTGAGGTAAGGCGCTCGTTCTGCGGCGCGCGATGCAAGGCCGTCGTTGCGGGCGGTCGCGATAGCGACCAAATCCGGAATATCGAGCTTGTGCGATCGGCTCTGGATTCCGGGTTCGGTCCTGACGGACGACCCCGGAATGTAGACGCGAAACGACGCCGCTCGGCGGCTGGAAAAGACGAAGGAAGAAGACATGCCCCAGACCATCACGCGCGGGATCAAGGCGCTGCTCGATGAAGCCAATGCCGAGATCGAGACGCTCTCGGCGGCTGAGGCGATCGCGGCGGCGAAGCGCGACGATGTCGTGATCGTCGATATCAGGGACCCCCGAGAGATCGAGCGTGAGGGCAGGATTCCCGGCGCGTTCTCGTGCACCCGCGGCATGCTGGAGTTCTGGATCGACCCGCAGAGCCCCTATGCCAAGCCGGTCTTTCAGCAGGACAAGACGTTCATCTTTCATTGCGCCGGCGGCCTGCGCTCGGCGCTCGCGGCCAAGACCGCGCAGGACATGGGCCTGAAGCCGGTCGCCCATATCGGTGGCGGTTTCGCGGCGTGGCGCGACTGCGGCGGGCCGGTCGAGGCCTGGGCGCCGAAGAAGAAGGATTGATCGCTGCCCGTCGCACGCGGGCTTGACCCGCGTGTCGATCGCTTCGACAAGGTGGATCGCCGGATCAAGTCCGGCGATGACGATCGAATGTGAAGCCCGGAGCTTTTGCGCATGACCATCCACGACGACCCTCTCGTCTCCACCGACTGGCTCGCTGCGCATCTGGGCGATCCCAAGGTGAAGGTGCTCGACGCGACCTTCAAGATGCCGGGTGTGCTGCCGCTGCCGAAGGACGATTACCTGAAGGCGCACATCCCCGGCGCCGTGTTTTTCGACGTCGACGAGGTCTCCGACCATTCCAATCCGCTGCCGCACATGTATCCGAGCGCCGAGCAGTTCGGCCGCGACGCGGGCCGGCTCGGCGTCAGCAATGGTGACACGGTGGTGGTCTATGATTCCGGCGGCTGGGTCGCGGCGCCGCGCGCCTGGTGGATGTTCCTGTCATTCGGCCACACGGATGTACGCGTGCTCGACGGCGGACTGAAGAAGTGGATGGCGGAGGGGCGCCCCGTCGATAGCGGACAGGTCACGCCGGCGCTCGGTACTTACAGCGCGACGTTCGATGCCGAGCGCGTGCGCCGGATCGAGCAGATGGTTGCCAATCTCGCCGGCAATGCCGAGCAGGTGATCGATGCGAGGCAGGCGCCGCGCTTCGCGGGCGAGGTCGCCGAGCCGCGGCCCGGTCTCCGATCCGGCCATATCCCCGGCAGCCGCAGTCTGCCCTATGCGGAGCTGTTCGACGCGGCGACCGGCGTGATGAAGCCGCTAGACGAGCTACGTAAGGCGTTCGGCGCCGCTGGCGTCGATCTCGCCAGGCCGATCGTCACCTCCTGCGGCTCCGGGGTGTCGGCGGCGGTGCTGACGCTGGCGCTCTATCGTCTCGGCATCCGCGACACCGCGCTCTACGACGGCTCGTGGTCGGAATGGGGCGTCGAGAACGGTCCGCCGGTTGCGACCGGGCCGGCCTGATCGCTAGCTCCGCCTACCGCGTGCGCGGCCCGGCAGCCTGCTGGACGGCCGCCTGCGGTTGACCAAATGGCTGCTGTCCGAATGGATCGGGGAACGCGGTCTGTTGCTGCAGTGGGGCCGCTGCCTGCCGCGCCGCCCTGACGCGCTGGGCGATGCGCCGCTGCTTGGCGCGGCGCGCCGCAACCTGCTTCTCCCGGGCCTGGCGCTTCTTGAGGATGCTCCGGCGCAACTGAACGCTCGCGACCTTCACCGAGGCACGATGCTCGCCGGCCGCGGGCCGCTCCTGGTGCGCCGGCTGCTCGGCCAGCGCGGCGAGCTTGGCCGCGATCGGGTCGAGCACCGCCGGAACGGGCGCGGCGGCGGCTGCGGTCGTCATCATCGGATCGGCGCTGGCGAGAATCTGAGGAGCCGGCGGCGGCGGTGAGACCACGGCGGCCGCAGCTTCGGTCGACGCCGGCGGCGGGGGCGGCGCTGCAGTCGCGGGCGAACTGTCCATGCTCGGCCTGTCGGAGACTTTTTCGACCGGAACGACGATCGAAGCGGACGTGTCCGGAATGGGGCGCTCCGGTTTGGTGCTCTCGATCCGGTCGTTCGTCACGGACGCGGTCTCGACGATGGCGGAGGTGCGGGACGTGTCGACCGTTTCCGCCGGCAGCGAGGGCGTAGGCACATCGGTGGCCACCGCAACGGGCGTCGCCTCGGGTGTCTCGGCGGCCGGCGCCGCCGTCGACGGCGCGCTCGGCGGCTCGGACGCTGCCGGGGGAGCATCGGCCACGACCGGCGGCGGCGTCACCGGCGGTGTCGGAATCGAATCCACCCGCAGCACCGCGAGCACCGGCGTGGGTTCGGCCGGCGGCAGGAACGTGGTGAAGCCGGAGGCCTGAGTCGTGCGCCAGGACGCGTTGCTGACGAACTGCTCGTGGGCCGCGCGCAACAGGGCCGCAGCCCCCATGCCGAAGATGGTGAGAGAGATGGAACAGACGATCGCGGCGACCAGAAAACGAAAGCCGGGAAGCATTGACGGTAACTCTCGCCACGGCAGCGTGACTGCCGAGACCTTAGAGCCAGTAGGGAACGCGGTGATCACAGGGAATGCCGCGTTCGCGACGAGGCCGGCTTCTGCCGTGCATCGCGAATCAGGCTCAGGTCAGAATACCGGAAGTGTTCCCGTCCGCTCGGCAAATCACGGCATCCATGGGGCCTGCGGGGGCTCCGCCGCACTTTTTCAGCGGCGTGAGACTTCCGTGCAACGACGGAGACATGATCACAAATTGCCGAAGTCGGGCCGCTCAGGCCGGAATTGTCTTGAATGCGCCGCTATCTTCGGCCATCTGGCACAGCAAAGGTCCCAATCGGCGGCTTGGGGATACTGCAAGGGCGATGATGATCAGACAAATCCTGACGGTTTGCGCGGTCGCGGCAGCGGGCGTGACGGCAACTTCGTTTGCCGAGGCACAGCAGGTCTATCAGACCGCGCCTGGAGCGTACTCACCGGCGCCGACGCCTTACCCGGCCGATGCGCGCGGGCAGGGGCAGGATTTTGACGCGCTCGACGATGAGAATGCGCCTGGCAATTCCGCGGCGTTGCCGCCGCCCGGCCCGGTGATCTCGCCGGACGATCCGCGCTACGGTCGTCCAGCCAATGCGCCGGTTTATGGTGCTGCGGCTCCGACCGGTCCCATCCTTTCTCCCGACGATCCTCGTTATGGACGTCCGGCCGGTGCGACGGTCTACGGAGCCGCTCCGACCGGCCCGGTGATGTCCCCGGATGATCCGCGCTATGGCCGCCCGGCTGGTCCGCCCCCGGTAATCTACGGTGATCGTCCTGCCTCCAGCCAGCAGGCCTATGGTGGCGCCAGCGCGCCCGGTGGCGACGCAGGCGCGCCGCGGCCGCCCGGCGCCGTCGGTGGCGCTCCGGCCGTCGCGGGCGCGGCACAGGCCCCGGCCGCCGGAGATCGGCCGATGACGGTGGCAGCTCTGCCGCCCGAGGAACAACCCGATGCGGCGCCGGCGCCGCTGCCGCCGAACCTGCGCCGCCAGGAGGTCGACTTCGTCACCAAGGAGCCGCCGGGAACGATCGTCGTCGATACGCCCAACACCTACCTCTATCTGGTGCTCGGCAACGGCCGGGCGATGCGCTACGGCGTCCGTGTCGGCCGCGAAGGCTTCACCTGGACCGGCGTGCAGAAGATCACCAAGAAGACCGAGTGGCCGGACTGGTATCCGCCGAGCGAGATGATCGAGCGGCAGCCCTATCTGCCGCGCTTCATGGCCGGCGGTCCCGGCAATCCGCTCGGTGCCCGCGCGATGTATCTCGGTTCGACCGTGTACCGCATCCACGGCACCAACCAGCCGTCGACGATTGGCAAGTTCGTGTCGTCGGGCTGCATCGGCATGCTGAACGACGACGTCGCCGACCTGTTCGACCGGGTCAAGGTCGGCACCCGTGTGGTCGTGATGCCGGGCGGTGCGCCTCCAGGTTCCAGCAAGAACATGGCTGCTGCCGCGGCCCCGGCCCAGGCGCCCGTCCAGGCCCAGGCGACCGTGCCGGCGGCTGGCCAGCCCGCCAACATGCAGCCGCTGCCGCCGCCGGTGACGATCCGCTGAGGCGGGCGCGTGCGAGCTGATCACGTTGAAAACACCCTCCTCGGAGGGTGTTTTGCTGTGAGGGCCGCTCTCGTCTGCTTTTAAGCCAGCCGGCGCGGCGGCTCGGCCCCTGCGAGCCAGGTGGCGATGCAATCGACCATCTGGCCGTAATGGGCGCGAAAACTCTCCTCGGTGACGTAGCCGAGATGTGGTGTGAGCACGACGTTGCCGAGCCCGCGCAGCGGATGGGTGACCGGCAGCGGTTCCACCGAGAACACGTCGAGCCCGGCACCGGCGATGCGCTGGTCGCGGAGCGCCTGCAGCAGCGCGGCCTCGTCGACGATCGGCGCGCGCGAGGTGTTGACGAGATAGGCGGTCGGCTTCATGCGCGCGATGTCGGCCGCGCCCACCAGCCCACGTGAGCGATCGCTGAGCACGACGTGGACGGTGATGACATCGGCGGCGGTGAACAGCTTCTCCTTGGTCGCGTAGCCTACTCCCGCCGCCTCGCAGCGTTCGGGCGTCAAATTGGGACTCCAGGCGATCACGTTCATGCCGAACGCCTTGCCGAGCTCTGCGACCTTGGTGCCGAGCTTGCCCAGCCCGATTACGCCCAGCGTCTTGCCCTCGATCTCCACGCCGCCCAGCGCCTGCCAGGGCTCCCCGGCGTGCATGCGCGCGTTCTCCTGGCCGATCCTGCGCGTCAGCTCCAGGATCAGGCCCATGGTGAGCGGTGCGGTGGGGTCACGGCCATATTGCGTGCCGCAGACGACGACGCTGCGTGCCTTGGCGGCCTCCATGTCGATGGCGGCGTTGCGCATGCCCGAGGTGATCAGGAGCTTCAGCTTCGGCAACCGCTCGATCAGGGAGCGGGGCAATGGCGTCCGCTCGCGCATCGCGCAGATGATGTCGGCATCGGCGAGCGCGCTGGCGGCCGCTTCCTCGTTGCCGAACGGCTGTGTGAAAGCCGTCACATCCACCCTGTCGGCCAGCCGGGGCCAGTCGGCTAATGAGAGGGCTGTATCGTAATAGTCGTCGAGGATCGCACAGCGCAGCCGTGTCATCGGCAGGGTCCATTCATCGGGGGACGGCGGCAATGGTGAATGCCGTCAGGAATGGAGCCATGCTTGCGCGCAACGGGCTGGTTGCGCAAGGCATCGTGACGCTCTTACGCAGACCCAGGCGACGTCAATCGAGGCGGGACTTCAGCCGGAACGCGGCGTCATGGCCGTACTTGGCGCGCCAGGCGGGGCCGGGGCCGCGCATGTAGTGCAATTCTGGCCGGTACGGGTTGAAGGCGCGCGCGACGAATTCGCGCCAGAAGCCGCGGATGTCGTCCGCGATCCCGGATCGGTCTTTGCGGTGTGCCGCCGAAGCGGGCAGGGAGGCTGACGTGAAGGCTGCCATGACGGGCTCTCGCTGTTGTCGGTCGCGGCTTTTGCCGCTTGGGCACGCGGGTCTTGCGGGCCGAGACCGAGTGTCCCGCCGAATTAATTAAAAGATGGTTGCAATTGTCGTGATCGGCCGCACACAAGGTGCCGGACCCGTAATCGTCCGTGGACGGCAGGCCGGGCCGGCGCGAAGTTTGACCGGGATTCTCCCGGCATTTGTTCCGGCCGAGACCGGCTCGCCGGTTGCCCTTTGGGGACCGCGCGGTTACATCAGCGGCAACCATTTTCCGAAAATTCCGGCAGGCTTCAAGGGACACGCGATGGCGCGCCAGTTCGTCTACTTCATGCAGGGTCTGTCCAAGACCTACCCGACCCGCAAGGTGCTCGATAACATTCACCTGTCGTTCTATCCGGACGCCAAGATCGGTGTGCTCGGCGTCAACGGCTCGGGCAAATCGACCCTGCTCAAGATCATGGCCGGCATCGACAAGGACTATACCGGCGAGGCCTGGGTGGCCGAGGGTGCCCGCGTCGGCTATCTCGAGCAGGAGCCGCAGCTCGATCCGAAGCTCACGGTGCGCGAGAACGTCATGCTCGGCGTCGGCAAGCAGAAGGCGATCCTCGATCGGTACAACGAGCTGGCGATGAACTACTCGGAAGAGACCGCCGACGAGATGACCAAGCTGCAGGACGAGATCGAGGCGCAGGGCCTTTGGGATCTCGACAGCAAGGTCGACCAGGCGATGGATGCGCTGCGCTGTCCGCCCGACGATGCCGACGTCACCAAGCTGTCCGGCGGCGAGCGTCGCCGCGTCGCCTTGTGCAAGCTGCTGCTCGACCAGCCCGAGCTGCTGCTGCTGGACGAACCGACCAACCATCTCGACGCTGAATCGGTGTCCTGGCTCGAAGGTCACCTGCGCAATTATCCGGGCGCGATCCTGATCGTGACCCACGATCGCTACTTCCTCGACAACGTCACCAGCTGGATCCTGGAGCTCGATCGCGGCAGGGGCATCCCCTACGAGGGCAACTATTCGTCCTGGCTGCAGCAGAAGCAGAAGCGGCTGGAGCAGGAGGGCCGCGAGGATGCCGCGCATCAGCGCACTTTGGCGCGTGAGCAGGAGTGGATCGCGGCGTCGCCGAAGGCCCGCCAGGCGAAGTCCAAGGCGCGCTACCAGCGCTATGAGGAGCTGCTCAAGAAGGCCAGCGAGAAGCAGACCCAGACCGCGCAGATCATCATTCCCGTCGCCGAGCGGCTCGGACAGAATGTGGTCGATTTCGACGGGCTGTCCAAGAGCTTCGGCGATCGCGTGCTGATCGACAACCTCACCTTCAAGCTGCCGCCGGGCGGCATCGTCGGCGTGATCGGTCCGAACGGCGCCGGCAAGACCACGTTGTTCCGCATGATCACGGGACAAGAGAAGCCGGATGCCGGCACCATCACCATCGGTGAGACCGTGCATCTCGGCTATGTCGACCAGTCGCGCGACGCTCTCGACGGCAACAAGACGGTATGGGAGGAGATCTCCGGCGGCAACGAGCTGATCCTGCTCGGCAAGAAGGAAGTCAACTCGCGCGGCTATTGCTCGGCTTTCAACTTCAAGGGCGCCGACCAGCAGAAGAAGGTCGGGGCACTCTCGGGCGGTGAGCGCAATCGCGTGCATCTCGCCAAGATGCTGAAGTCGGGCGCCAACGTGCTGCTGCTCGACGAGCCGACCAACGATCTCGACGTCGACACCTTGCGCGCCCTCGAAGAGGCCTTGGAGGATTTCGCCGGCTGCGCCGTCATCATCAGCCACGACCGCTGGTTCCTCGACCGTATCGCGACCCACATGCTGGCCTTCGAGGGCGACAGCCACGTCGAATGGTTCGAAGGCAATTTCCAGGACTACGAGAAGGACAAGATGCGCCGTCTCGGCCAGGACAGCGTGATCCCGCACCGGGTCAAGTACAAGAAGCTGACGCGCTGATCTCAGGACATCGCGAGGCGCGACGCTGTCTTCGTTCCGGGACAAAGCGTCGCGCCCAGGCTGCGGCCAGTTGTCGCTTCCATGTGCGACGTGATTGCGTAGATAGTCGTTCCGCAATCCCATCCAGCCGCGAGAAAATCCCATCATGTCTTCCCCCGACGCGACCCTGTCCTCCAAGGGCGGAGCGCTGCGCCCCATACCCATGCTGATCTTCGGCTCGCGCTGGCTGCAGCTGCCGCTCTATGTCGGGCTGATCATCGCGCAGGGCGTCTATGTCGTGCTCTTCCTCAAAGAGCTCTGGCACCTGTTCGCCCACGCCTTCGATTTCTCAGAGCAGCAGATCATGCTCGCGGTGCTCGGCCTGATCGACGTGGTCATGATCTCGAACCTGCTCGTGATGGTGATCGTCGGCGGCTACGAGACCTTCGTGTCGCGGCTCAATCTGCAGGGCCATCCGGACGAGCCGGAATGGCTCAGCCACGTCAATGCCAGCGTGCTGAAGATCAAGCTCGCCATGGCGATCATCGGCATCTCGTCGATCCATCTGCTGCGCACCTTCATCGAAGCCGGCGCGCTGTCGTCAGGCAAGTCGAACTACACCGAGACCGGCGTGATGTGGCAGACCATCATTCACACGGTCTTCATTCTCTCCGCCATCGGAATCGCCGTCGTCGACAAATTGTCGAATGCCGCGATCGAGGAGGCGAAGCAGGCGGCGGGGCATTGAGCGGAAGAGTCGGGTTCCGGCGCATGGCCTGCTGACGTTCACAACCGCCGCGAGCCATGCTAACCCTATTGCATGGCTCGGCAGTTGCTCTTCGGTTTGCGCAGGCTCGTCCTGATTGGTGTGGCGCTCTGCATCCTCGGCGATGGCCAGGCGAGCGCCGCCGACGGCGACTTCACGCAATTCGTGGCTTCGCTCTGGCCCGAGGCCAAGGAGCAGGGCGTTTCGCGCGCGACGTTCGATGCCGAGACGCGCGAGCTCGAGCCCGACTACAAGCTTCCCGACCTGCTGCTGCCAGGCCGTCCGGCAACAGGCGCTCCGGCGCAGGCCGAGTTCGTGCAGGTGCCGGCCGACTACATCAAGGAAGCCTCGATCGCGCGGCTCGCCGCGTATGGCCAGAAGCTGATCCAGCAATATCGTCCCGCGCTCGCCGAGATCGAGCGCCGCTTCGGCGTTCCGGGACCTGTCGTGCTCGCCATCTGGGGCCGCGAGACCGATTTCGGCCGCTACGCGCTGCCCTACGATGCGCTGCGCGTGCTGGCGACCCAGGCCTATGTCGGTCGCCGCAAGGACCAGTACCGCACCGAATTCATCATGGCGCTGAAGATGCTGAGCGACGGCGTGGTGTCGCGCCGCGATCTCAGGGCGTCATGGGGCGGGGCGGTCGGGCTCACACAGTTCCTGCCGTCGGAGTACTACAAGCACGGTGTCGATCTCGATGGCGACGGCAAGGTCGATCTCTGGCATTCGGTGCCGGACGCGCTGGGCTCGGCGGCGCTGCAGCTTGCGAACAAGGGCTGGCAGCGCGGCGTGCGCTGGGCCTACGAGGTCAAGCCGCCGGCAAATGTGGACTGCGCGATCGGCGTGCCGGAGGTGAAGAAGCCGATCGGCGAATGGCTGCGCGCGGGCTTCGTGCCGGTGCGCGGCCAGCGGTTGAGTGCTGCCGAGCAGCAGCAGCCGGCGTCGCTGCTGCAGCCCGAGGGCATCTATGGTCCGGCGTTCCTGACGACGGCGAACTACTTCGTCATCAAGGAATACAATTTCTCCGATCTCTACGTGCTGTTCGTCGGTCACCTCGCGGATCGCATGACGAGCCCGGCCCCGTTCGCGACACCATGGTCGGCGTCGAAGCAGCTTCGGAGCAAGGACGTCGAGGCGATGCAGAAGGGCCTGATGCGGCTCGGTCTCTACGGCGATAAGCTGGACGGCAAGGCCGGCATGCAGACCCGTGCCGCACTCGGCGTATTTCAGAAAAAGGCGGGCCTGAAGGTCGACTGCTGGCCGAGCGAATCAGTGCTGCAGGCGATCGACGCCGCGCGCTGATCGAGTGAAATCAGCCGAGCAGGCGGGCAGCAAAAAGCCCGGCCGCAGGGCCGGGCTTGTTGCGAGCTATGCGTCGTCGGGATCAGTAGCAGACGCGAACCGGGCGGGACACCCAGCCATAACCGTCCCAATAGCGCTCACGACGCCACACGCACGGCGGCGGGCCCGGCGGAGGGGCTTCGACGTAGACCGGACCGCCATAGGCCGGACGGCTGGACGCGATCGCGCCGCCGAGCAGGGCGCCGCCGATCAGGCCGGCAGCCACGCCGGCACCGACGTCGCCGGCCTTGGCGGCCGGTGCCGTCATGCTCAGCGAACCGGCGATGGTCGCAACCGCAAGCACTGCGGTCAGGATCTTCTTCATGTTCCGAGATCTCCTGGAAGGCGCCCTCGCGAGCGCCGGGTTGGTGATTCACGCACGATCAGGGCCGTCAGCGTCGCGAGAAAACACGACAATCCGTCAACCCTTCGTAAACTCTGTCCGACCTGATGCGACGGAAAAACGGTTTTTTCTGGCCGTGTCAGCCGCCGTTCTCGAAATTCCGGTGCAAGGTCATGGAATTAATGAAGGTGAACGATCACTCGCAAACCCGGACGCGGCGAATCCGCCAGCCGTAGCCGTCCCAGAAGCGCTGGCGCTGCCAATAGCAGGCGTAGCCAGGATCGGCGATGTAGGCAGGCCCGCCGTAATAGGAGTAGCCCGGCCCGTAAGAATATCCGGGCCCATAGTAATAGGGATTGCTGCCCGCAGCGATGGCGCCACCGATGAGGGCGCCGCCGAGCAGGCCGGCAGCGACACCAGCGGCGACACGACCATTGCGCGCTTCAGCAGGAGCAGGGGCCAGCGCTGCGGTCGACAGCGTCGCGACGGCGGCCAGAGCCGCAAGAGTCTTCTTCATGACCTTAACCTCTCTCACTCCAGGTCGGCGGATCGCGCATCAGGCGATACGGCAGGTTCACACATCCCGCTTGAATGATCAATGAACGGGCGCGTCCCATTGGACGACCCATCTCCGGGATACGTTCAATGCTGCATTGCACAAAAGTCGCCGCCGGTCAGGAGCAGGCATGACCCCCGTGATGACGATCGTCGTGGCCATCGGATTGACCTCGGCCGCCTGCTACGCGCTGCTGGTTCGCGCCGGCCGCCGGCCCCACCACCGCCGCTCGTCCGCGGACAGCACCAGCGTCGATTCCGATGGGGCGTCCAGCTCCAGTCAGGGGAGCGGTGTCGCAGGTTGGTTTTCCAATACCTCGTCGGACGTGATGGGAAACCCGATCGACGGCGGAGGTGACAGTGGCGACGGCGGGGGAGGGGACGGTGGTGGGGGCGACTGAGTTGCAGCGGCTTGATCGCCGCCCGCCCATATTCGGCGGCAACTTTGATCTGCGGCAAGCTCGTATAGTTGGAGGCATTCTAGATTGATCGGGAAATTGGAATAGCTTCAAAAGCGCCGTTTTCCCTTTGCGCGGGTAGCTGCGGATGACTATCGATACCTGACCAAGGACGATTGGCCGGTTTCTCATGATTGTTTGTTCCTGCAACGTCATCAGCGATCACGACATCCGCAACGCGGTAAAGTCCGCGGACGAACTGCCGCGGAACCCCAAGCAGGTCTACGGTTGCCTGGGGTGCAGCGCGGAATGCGGCCGCTGTGCGCGCACGATCAAGACGATCATCGACGAGGCGCTGGGTCCCTGTGCCCGCGCCTGCCAGGCCGGCTGTCAGCACGGCCACCATCATGGGACGACGCCGGCGAAGGCGATCGATGACGACCTTCAGAGCCGTTTCGCGCTTGCTGCCTGCTGACAGGCATTGCACTCGGTCGCGTCGTTCTCCGCCCGAAAAATGCACATGAACGGGGGTCGTCTCCGCACTTCGAACCTGTTATTGAGCGCCTGCGGCCTCTAACTTTTTCGGAGCTTATCCATGCAGGGCGACCCCAAGGTCATC
Organism: Bradyrhizobium sp. HKCCYLRH2047; assembly: GCF_051168175.1. Taxonomy (NCBI): domain Bacteria; kingdom Pseudomonadati; phylum Pseudomonadota; class Alphaproteobacteria; order Hyphomicrobiales; family Nitrobacteraceae; genus Bradyrhizobium; species Bradyrhizobium sp. HKCCYLRH2047. Next base: position 195,732 of record NZ_JBNPUM010000010.1, on the reverse strand, counting down.
GAATATCTCAACAAGGGATTGCGCAGCGAGCTGACTGCCATCAACCAATATTGGCTGCACTATCGCCTGTTGAACAATTGGGGCCTTCTCGACATGGCGAAGGTCTGGCGCAAGGAATCCATCGAGGAGATGGAGCACGCCGACAAGTTCACCGACCGCATTCTCTTCCTCGACGGCTTCCCCAACATGCAGGTGCTCGATCCGCTGCGCATCGGCCAGAACGTCAAGGAGATCATCGAATGCGATCTCGCCGCCGAGATCGGTGCGCGGACGCTGTATCAGGAGGCCGCCACCTATTGCCACGGCGTCAAGGACTACGTGTCGCGCGACCTTTTCGAGCAACTGATGAAGGACGAGGAGCATCACATCGATTTCCTCGAGACCCAGCTCGACCTCATCAACCGCATCGGGCTCGAGCTCTACACGCAGAAGCACGTCGGCGGCCTCGAGAGCGAGCACTGACGGCGGCGGCGAGGGGGCAGTCCGCTTCGGAACGGGGCGATTCAGGGCTGGTGTTTCAAGCCTTGAATCGACCGCCTTCGACCTCGGGCGTGCCTACTGGATGATGCCGAAGGCGGTGACGGGCACGACCCAATAGACGAGCTGCGTTCCCGCAAACGCGCTCCTGAGCCGCTCCAGTAGCCGCTCGAGATCCTCTTCCGGCAACACGATCCGCACGACGACCTCGTCGGCATGTCCTTTCACCCGCTCTGCGGCGCTCCGCAGCCGGACGCGCGCGCCGTGTCCGGCCGCTTCCGAGGCGGTGAAGCCCGTCACGAGATCGGTCTGCTCGCTCAGATGGTCGAGCACCTCGCTGTGAAGCGCATCCGGCACGATCAGGGTCAGGCACACGGCTTGGCTGCTCATGTCGCTTCCTTCGCAGCGGCGCCGTAGCGACGATACAGGATCGGCAACAGGATCAGCGTCAGCAGCGTGGACGACAGCAGGCCGCCGATCACGACGATCGCGAGCGGACGCTGGACCTCCGATCCGGGCCCCGATGCAAACAGCAGCGGGATCAATCCCAGCGCCGTGATGCTCGCCGTCATCAGCACAGGCCGCAGCCTGCGCTTGGCGCCTTCGACCACGATGCGCTGCTCGGGGACCCCGTGAGCGCGCAACTGGTTGAAGTAAGACACCAGCACGACACCGTTGAGCACCGCAATTCCGAGCAGGGCGATGAAGCCGACCGAGGCCGGGACGGACAGGTACTCGCCACTCAAGACCAGCGCGAACACGCCGCCGATCAGCGCAAAGGGAATGTTGACGAGGACGAGCAGGGCCTGGCGCACCGAGCCGAACGTGGTGAAGAGCAGCACGAAGATCAAGCCGATCGCGACCGGCACCACGACGGACAGACGCGCGGCCGCACGCTGCTGGTTCTCGAACTGCCCGCCCCATGTCAGCCGATAGCCGGACGGCAGCGGCAGCTCGGTTGCGACCCTTTGCTGGGCCGCCTGGACGAAGCCGACCATGTCGCGGCCGCGGACATTGCTGCGAACCACGCTCATGCGGTTGCCGTCCTCCCGGTCGATCTTCACCGGGCCGTCGACGCGCTGGATGCGTGCGACCTGAGAGAGTGCGACATGCTGGCCGGACGCAAGCGTCAGCGGCAATGCCGCCAGCATCGTGGGCGCCTGCCGCGTGGCCTCGCTGCCGCGGACCAGGATCGGCGTCCGGCGTCCCTCCTCGAGCGCGGTGCCGATCGTCCGGCCTTCGATCTGCGTGCGCAGGGAGGCCGAGATCGAGTCCACCGTGAGCCCGAGGCGGCCCGCCTCCATGCGGTTGACGGCGATCGTGTAGTACTGCGCGCCTTCGTTGAGCGTCGTGTAGACGTCCTGGGCGCCGTCGATGTCGGACATGATCGCCGACAGCTTGGCTGCGATCTCGTTGAGCTTGGTGATGTCCGGGCCGAAGATCTTCACCGCGACGTCGCCGCGCACGCCGCTGATCATCTCCTGCACGCGCATGTCGATCGGCTGCGTGAAGCTGAGCGAGACGCCGGGAAAGCCGGTCAGGACCTCGCGAAGCTTCTCGAGCAGGGCATCCCGATCGCTGGTCTGCCTCTGGTCCGCCGGCTTAAGCACCAGGAACGTGTCGGTCTGATTGGGGCCCATCGGATCGAGCCCGAGCTCGTCGGAGCCGGTGCGCGCGATGATGCCGGCGACGTCGGGCACCTTCATCAGGGCCGCCTGCAGCCGGGCATTGATGGCGAGGGACTCGTCGAGATTGACGGACGGCAGCGTCTCCACGCTGACGATGACGTCGCCTTCGTCCATCGTCGGCATGAAGGTCTTGCCCAGCTGGGTGTAGCCATATCCTGCGGCAACGAGGCCGACCAGCGCCGCTATGATCACCTTGCGCTCGTTCCCGAGCGCCCAGTCGAGCGCGGGTGCATAGACGCGCTGCGCTGCGCGGATCAGCAATGGATCGTCATGCGACGCGGATGTGAGCACGAAGGATGTTGCGACCGGAAGCACCGTCAGCGCCAGCAGCAGCGACGCGGCCAGGGCGAAGATGATCGCCAGCGCGACCGGAATGAAGAGCTTGCCCTCCAGCCCCTGCAAGGTCAGCAGCGGAACGAACACGATGATGATGATCAGGACGCCCGAGGCGACCGGCTGCAGGACCTCGCAGACGGAGCGGTAGACGATGTGGATCAGCGGCGTGGTGCTTGCGTGATCGTGCTTGGCGAGATTGCCGACGATGTTCTCGACCACCACGACCAGCGCGTCGATCAGCATGCCGATTGCGATCGCAAGGCCGCCGAGACTCATCAGGTTGGCGGACATGCCGACAGCCCGCATCACGATCAGCGCCATTACGATCGCGAGCGGCAGGCTGAGCGCAATCACCAGCGAGGCGCGCCAATTGCCGAGGAACAGCAGCAGCAGCACGACGACGAGCACCGTGGCTTCGCCCAGCGCCCGGACCACCGTGCCGACGGCGCGGTTGACCAGCCGGCTGCGGTCGTAGAACACGTTGATGGTGACGCTGCTCGGCAGCGACGGCTTCAGCTCATCCAGCCGGGCCCGAACGTCGCGCACCAATTGTCCGGCGTTGGCGCCGCGCAAGCCGAGCACGAGCCCCTCGACCGTCTCGCCCTTGCCGTCTTTCGTGACGGCGCCATAGCGGGTGAGGGCGCCGATCTTGACCCGCGCGACGTCGCTGACCCGGATCGGGATTCCGTCGCGGGTGTCGACGATGATCGCGCGGATGTCGTCGATGCCGCGGATGCTGCCCTCGATGCGGACCAGCGCGCTGTCCTCGCCCTGGTTGACCCGCCCGGCACCGTCGTTGCGGCTGTTGGCCTCGATGGCCTTGCGAAACAGCTCGGACGAGATGCCGCGCGCCGCCAGCGCATCGTTCCGCGGCACGATTTCGAAGGCGCGAACATAGCCGCCGAGCGCGTTGACGTCGGCAACCCCGGGCACCGTGCGCAGGGCCGGGCGGATGACCCAGTCGAGCAAGGTCCGGCGCTCGGCCAGCGACAGATCCGGACTGTCGATCGTGAACATGAACATCTCGCCCAGCGGACTGGTGATCGGCGCAAGGCCGCCGCTCACGCCCTCGGGGAAGTCGCGCGAAATGTTGGAGAGGCGCTCCGACACCTGATTGCGGGCCCAGTAGATGTCGGTGCCGTCCTCGAAGTCGACGGTGATGTCGGCCAGCGCATATTTGGTCGCCGAGCGCAGGATCTTCTTGTTCGGCAATCCGAGCAGCTCCAGCTCGATCGGAACCGTGATGCGCTGCTCGACCTCTTCCGGCGTCAGGCCGGGGGCCTTCATGATGATCTTCACCTGGACCGGCGAGACGTCCGGAAAGGCATCGATCGGCAGGCTCGGCAGGACGACAGCGCCCGCGCCGATCACCAACAGCGTGCTCAGGATGACGAAGAGCCGCTGCGACAGCGCGAATGCGACCAGCCGCTGCAGCATCTACTGCCCCAGTCGCGAGAGGATGCCGCGCAGCGCCGAGATGCCGCCGATGGCGATCTCGTCCTTGTCCGTGAGGGGGCCGGCGATGACGACGTGATCCTGATCCTCCGCGAGCAGCGTCACGGGGACGACCCGGAAACCGCCTTCCGTGGCGACGAACACCGAGGTCTGCTCGCCGCGACGGACGAGGCCGCTATAGGGAATCTCCCATGCGCTTTCGCCTGCCGAGATGAAGCCGATGCGAGCGGCCGCCATCTGTCCGGAATGCAGCTCGCCATTGTTGGGAATCTCGGCGCGGACGAGAATGGTCTGCGTGGCGGCATCCGTGGTCTCGGACACCAGGATGACCTGGCCCGGTGTCGCATAGCCTTCGATGTCGACCTTGGCGCCGGTCTTGATGGCGCCGATGTTGGTCGCGGGAATCGCGATCTCGGCCCAGAGCGGCGACAGCCGCGCGAGCTTCACCAGGGACGCGGCCTGCTCCAGGCGCTGGCCCGGCGATACCGCGATCTCGACCACCGACGCAGCACGCGGCGCGGTGACGGTAAGCGTGGCGCTGATCGCCGCATCGCTGCTAAGCCGGGAGATCGCCTCGTCGGACAGACCGCTGATGTGCAGCATCTGCCGGCGTTCGGCGACGACGATGCTGGCCTGGCGCGCTTCCGCCTGGCTCGACTCCAGCACGCGTTGCGGGATGGCCTTGCCTTCGAACAGGTCGGCGTTGCGCTTCAGCTGCTGAGCCGCGAGGCCCTCCTGGGCCAGCGCATGCAGGTAGTCGCGCTGCAGTGAGACGAAGCTCGGACTTTCCAACGTAAGCAGCGGCTGTCCGACGGCCACGCGATCGCCGCGGGCGACGGCGAGGTTGGTGATCATCCCCGCGACCGGCGCGCTGACGACCCACAGCTGAGGCGTGGGAATGACGATCTGCGCGGGATAAGGCAGCGTCCTGTCCATCCGGCTGGAGATCGGATGCGTCACGCGCACGCCGAGGTTCTGCGCCTGGCTCGGCGTGAGCTTCAGCTCATCATCGCCTGACGCGGCGCAAGGCCCGACGACGAGAGCCAGCGCGAGAGCTGCGCGGCACAGACGGGCCGCAGACCGGTGGAGGAATCGCTTGGGCATCTCGACTAGGAATCTTCAGGTGCATGCATGACACATTCTATACACTATTTCGGCAGATTTCCGCGACTGTTGACTTGGGTCAATCGGAGCTGGTCACGAACCCGGGAGGTTACTTCTCGTACCGCCAACGAGTCGCATTGGTGGCATCGCACGCGCCAGCGTCTCACACGGCATCGGCTGGAACGAAACAGCTGATGATGATGTCGCCGCGGTGATGGACGTACCACACCACGGCTTCGCCGATCGGGTTGCCGCGGTCGCGGATGATGGCGCGCTCCGGTACCGCCATCCATCGGCCCTCGATCGGTACCCAATAGGTGCCGTCGCGCACGTCATAGGTCGTGCGGTGGCCGTCGGAGATATCGCAGCACGGCACGCCGTTGGGCGCGATCACGCTCTTGAACCACGCGCGAATGTCGGGCGGGACATTGTCGAACTGCCCGTTGTCGAAAGCGGCCGCCACGGTCGCGCAGGCGAGCGAGCCGATCGTGAGAGCAGCCACCACCATCCTGCGCATGCGCTGCTCCCTTTCGTCGATCTACATGCCGCGCTGCGGCGCCGTCGCCAGCAAGTCGCGCAGCGGCTCGGCGTAGAACTTCGCATTCCCGGTGGTCAGGTGGCCGCGCGTCGCGGCCGAGGTCGGGATGAGAAAGAGCTTGCCGTTGGCGACGCGCTTCATCGCGTCCACGGTCACGCCGGTCTCCGGCGGGTTGCGCTCGTCGTCGGCCGAATTGATCAGCATCACGGTCGCCTTGATCTTGTCGAGATCGGCGGACGGATTGTAGTCGTGCGAGGAATCCCACTGATAGATGAAGTCGTTGGCGTCGGCGGAGATCGGCGTGGCGAGCCGCTCCTCGACCAGCTTGTCGGCCTTGGCGGCGGTCGGCGCCGCGAGCTGATAGGCGACGGTGCCGCCGGCCGAGGCGGTGGCGTAGGCCGTGACGGCGTATTTCATCATGCGCGGCTGTGCGGTGTAGTTGCCGCCGTTGTAGTCGGGATCGTTGCGGATCGTCTCCAGCATCAGCCGGCGCAGCATCCAGTTGCGGGCCGCCATTTCGGTCGGCTGCGAGGCCATCGGCACCGCCACGTCCATGAACTCCGGATAGCGCGTGGCCCACACCCAGCTATGCATGCCGCCCATCGAATTGCCGATCACGAGCCGCAGGTGCTTGATGCCGAGCCCCTCGGTTAGCAGACGGTGCTGCGCGTCGACCATGTCGGCATAGTCATAGGCGGGAAATTTCGTCTTCAGCCCGTCGGAGGGCTTTGACGATTTGCCGTGGCCGATGCTGTCGGGGATGATGATGTAGTACTTCCTCGCGTCGAGCGGCTGGTCCTTGCCGAACAATTCGCCGGCGAAGGTCGGCACTAGCATGCTTGCGCCGGAGCCGCCGGTGCCATGCAGCACCAGCACCGGCTGTCCGCTCGGCTCGCCGACCGTCGTATAGTGCAGCCTCAGCTCCGGCAGCGTTTCGCCGGTGTGAAACTTGAAATCCTTGACGACGAAGTCGCCCTGCTTCGGGGCGGGATAGTCGGCGGCGCGGGCCGGCGCGCAAAAAACGATGACGGCGGCAAAAACGGCGGCAAGCGGTCGAAACATGGACTCCCCCTGATCAAGCGCAGCTCTTCCGGCTGCGTCGGGGGCATGATAGCACGGTCCGCGACCTGGTTCAGTACCGGATTGATGGGACCCATCATGTGCCGCAACATCAAGACGCTGTTCAATTTCGAGCCGCCGGCGACCGAGGCTGAAATCCAGGCCTCGGCCCTGCAGTTCGTGCGCAAGCTGTCCGGCTTCAATGCGCCGTCGCAGGCCAACGAGGCCGCCTTCACCCGCGCGGTCGAGGAGGTGGCCGACGCCGCGCGGCGGCTCCTGACCTCGCTGCACACCCAGGCGCCGCCGCGCGACCGCGAGATCGAGGCGGCCAAGGCGCGGGAGCGCTCGGCGGCCAGGTTCGGCCCGCGCTGAGGCCCGCCGCACCCGGACGCAAGCCGAAGCTCAGAAGCCCTCATCGTCGTGGTCGTCGCGGCCCTCGGCGTGTTTCTCGTGCTTCTTCTTTTTCTTGCCCTTCTTCTTTTTCTTCTTCTTCGGGAGGTCGATCTCGTGCGGATCGTCGTCCTCGAAGGCCTCGTCCAGCGCATCGTCATGCGTGGTGGCGGCGAAGATGTCGCGCACCGCGACCAGCTCGGCCTCGCGCTCATGCGCCTCGCGATCCCGCGCGCGCTTGTAGTCGTCATAGGCGGCGAAGATCTGCTCCAGCCAGGGCATCAGCTGATCGATCGTCGGCAAGGTGCCCGGCGGCCCCGGCTCGCCCTGCGGACCTTGCGGTCCGGCAGGTCCCGGCTTGCCGGGCGGACCGGCCTCGCCGCGCGGCCCCTGCGGACCGGGCCTGCCTTGCGGACCCGCCTTGCCGTCGGGACCGGGCTTGCCGCGCTGACCATCCGGTCCGCGCCGCCCGGGCTGCCCTTGCGGGCCACGTGGACCCACCAGGCCCTGCAGGCCGCGTCCGGCCGGATTCTTTGCCACTACCGCAACTCCGCTACACGTCTTTGATTCGCAGCGAAGCCTAACAGAGCGGCGACGACGGCAGCAATTGCAGCAGGGCTGCGAGGCCGATTGATCAACATCAATCGGCGCCGCATCCTGATGAGTTCCACGCGATGGGATATCGCGTGGCCGCCGTCGGATCAGGCCGAGTAGGCCGGCACCGCGATGCCGTCGGCCGTGTAGCTGCGGATCTTGTTGCGCAAGGTGCGCACGGGCATGCCGAGCAGCCTTGCGGCGTGGGTACGGTTGCCGTTGCAGCGCGCCAGGGTCTGCACGATCAGCTCGCGCTCGATCTCTGACAGGGGCGTGCCGATCAACAGCGGCAGGATTTCCGCCGCGGAGCGCGACGGTGGCATGGCAAGCGGCACGAGTGACGGACTTGCGGCTTCGGATGACAACTCTTGCGACATAACACCTCCCGATCAACGCCCGCGCCGACAGAAACGACGCGCAAACATCGAGACCAACTAAACATCCAGCCCGTAAATCACCGTGGTCGGACAAGGTTAATGGGGCCTTAACGCCGGCGCCCGGCGGCCTTGCACGCGCCAAATACCCCGAAATGGCCTTTGTTCTGCGCGGGTCTCGACCCATTTCGCCAGCGCCCGCGGTCCATCGCGGCTCGGCGGGTCCGCGTCCCATCCATGCCGGCGGCTGACATTCGCACCGCCAAGTTCCTGCGCTGCTTTCTGCACTGCGAGCGCGTCATTTCGAACACACCGGCGGCGGCGCATGCGCGGTGCCGCGCAAAGGGCTAAATTCGGCCGGATCGATTCGCTTGATGGGGCGCGATCGTCACACGTGGCCATCGAATTACCTCAAGTTCACTTCGCTGGAGACTTCATCCATGAGAATTGCATCCTTCGTCCGTGGTCTGCTGGTGGCGCTGACGGCCGCAGCCTTCGCCGTCCTGCCGGCCACCGCGCGCGCGGACGGCGGCTTCATCACGCTGACCATCTACAAGGCGGGATGGATCATCGGCGGCTCCGGCGGCAGCGGCGTGTTGCATTTCCATGGCCGCGCCTATCCGCTGTCGACCGGCGGTCTCGACTGGGGCCTTGTGTTCGGCGGCTCGCGCACGGTGCTGCGCGGCCGCGTCAGCAACATCTGGCGTCCGTCCGACGTCGAGGGCGTCTACGGCGCCGCGGGTGCGGGCCTTGCCGTCGGCCGCGGCGTGCGCGGCATCGTTCTGACCAACCAGAAGGGCGCGGTGCTGGAGCTGTCGGGCGAGCAGATCGGGCTGCTGGCGAACGTCGATCTGTCGGGTCTGGCGATCACGATCAGGTAGTTGCGGTGGTGTTCGGTCAGTGCCGCGCGATGAGTTGCCATCGTTCGCCTGCACGGGCGATGACAGTTTTTCCTGAGGTGAGCGACTGCCAACATCGTCCATCTGCAGCGCGTGATTCCACGTTCTCGCCGCACCGCGTGCGCGAGGGATGCATCGTGAGAGCCCCGGTCGAAAATCGAGAGGGGCAGGGAAGGCCGGGAGCTCGCCGCTCCCATGGTCCGCGTGCAACAAAAAGCACGCGGCAGAACCACAGGTTCGGCGGAGACATCCCGGCCTTCCCTGCGCGCATGGTCTGACGGCTTATACGTGGTCTCCCTGGCGCGCCGGCTTGTTGGCCGCCATTGCACGCGTCACGCTTCCGCATGAGCACGCACGTGATACCAGCGTCGGGGTATCAGGACATCACGACTTCGCCGTACGTGACCACTCGCGCTCGTCCGGCGCAGCGATCACGTCCACCGCGGCCCACCTCCACGTATCGTGACGACGCGTACGTCCCTCTGCATGAGGCGGGTTGAGCGAAAACATCGTCCTGATTTGCCCGACATGACAAGCTCTAATGCCTGCGGCAAACTAACACGACGGGCAGTTTGCGCATGGCACGGATGCGCGGATTGCCCGTCGGGCAGAATAGCTTTGAGCTGCTTGCGACTGCGCCCTCTCCCCTTGTGGGAGAGGGCGTCGCAAGCCTGTCAACTCGCTCGCTTGGGTGAGGGGTTCTTTCCGCGAGTCATGCTCGTTGATACAAACCCCTCACCCAAGCGAGCTTGCCGCTCTGTCCTACATGCCCTCTCCCACAAGGGGGCCCACAAGGGGAGAGGGCGCAGTCACCAAGCATTGCGGTGGGCTCGATTAGTTCGTGGCGCGTCGCCATGATGATGTTGTCATCACCTGTCATCATGTGGATCCGTGAGGATGGCAAAGACGCGCGCATGCTGCTGGTTGCGCGATACGGTGTGCGATGCGCGCCGTGCCCACCGCCTGCTTGCGCCCATGCGGATGGACGGTGGGCACGCGACCGCCCTGCGGGCGGCTGCTTTGCCCACCCTACCGATCCTCATCGAAAGCGGTGACAGGCGCTGCTTCAGACGCGATCCCCGGCGACATGCGCCGCCAGCTCCCGCCACGGTTCGAGCGTCCACGCGCCCGATGCCGCGCCGGAGGGGGAGGCGAGCACGAACGTGGTCGGGAAATCATGCTGCTCCGGCTGCCGCCCGAGCGCGATCGCACTGGTCGGCCGGGCGTAGAACAGGCTTGCGGCCTTCTTGCTGGTGAAGGCGACCGTCGCCGGTCGATAGTGCCGGATCTTATCGGCGAAACTGGCGAGGTCGACGCCGGCCTTCAGCGCGACGTGGTCCATGCCTGCGCCCAGCTTGCACAGATCGGTGAAGCCGATGCCGATCGACAGCAGCGCCGGAAACTCCTGCGGCTGGTACAGCCGCGGCGTCAGGCCGACCGCGAACAACGTGCGCCAGAAGCGGTTGCCGGGATGGGCGTAGTAGTGCCCGGTCGCGGCCGAGCGCTCGCTCGCGGCGGTGCCGACGAAGACGAGGCGCAGGCCGGGCCGGAGCTGATCGGGCAGGCGGTCCATGGCTGGCGTTGTCGCATTGTTGCGTCCGCTGCAACAGGCCGTTGCCACGAGGCTGCATTGTTGCCGCGGTGTCCCTGGTCTAGCTGACGCGGAGCCACGGGAGCACCTGATGTCACAACGTCGTCTGTATCATTTCGCCCTCTCCGGCCACGCGCATCGCGCGCGGCTGATGCTGAGCTTGCTCGGCCTGCCTTGCGAGATCGTCGAGGTCGACCTCAAGGGCGGCGCGCACAAGCGGCCGGACTTTCTCGCGCTCAATCCGTTCGGCCAGGTGCCGGTGCTGGTCGACGGCGATGCCGTGATCCCCGATTCCAATGCGATCCTGGTCTATCTCGCCGGCCGCTATGACGGCGCGGCGACGTGGCTGCCCCGCGATCCGCTCGGCCAGGCCCAGGTGCAGCGCTGGCTGTCGGCGGCGGCCGGCCCGCTGGCGTTCGGCCCGGCGGCGGCGCGGGTTGCGACCCTGTTCGGCGCGCCGCTGGACATGGCGAGGGCGCACCAGCTCGCCCACGGCCTGTTCACGGTGATGGAAGGCGAGCTCTCTGCGCGGCCATATCTCGCCGGCGCGGCACCGACCATCGCCGACGTCGCGCTGTTCAGCTACACCGCGCACGCGCCGGAAGGCGGCGTGTCGCTGACGCCGTTCCCGAACGTGCAGGCGTGGCTGGCGCGGATCAGGGATCTGCCAGGCTTCGTGCCGATGCCGGCGAGCGCGGTCAGCGCAGCCTGACCGGCGCTAGATCATGATGCGATTCCACGGAATCGCATCATGATCTCATCTCCTTGTTTGAGCGTGATCTCCGCGCAAACGCCTTCGGCGTTTGTCGCGAGGGAAAACCGGTTTCCACTTTTCCGGATCATGCTCTCATGCACGACGGCGTGCGAACGCCGCTTACAGGAAGCAGCGGCGCTCGTCGCGCAGCTTGAGCTGGATGTTGGTCGCCTCGACGAAGGTCGGCACAGGCTTGGACACGATCTTGTAGGTCGACGGCCACTCCACCGGCTTGGACTGGAGTTCGGTGTTCCAGATCTGGCAGATGCCGGTGTTGTCCCAGCGGATCACGTAGTAGCCGGACTTGGGCGCAGGCGCGGCGAAGGCGGTGGGCATGATCGAGGCGGCAGCAATGGCCGCGGCGGCGGCGAGCGTGGTCAGGCGACGCATCATCAATCTCCTCAAACGAACAGCGACAATCGCCCGCCCGCGCGGGCCACCGGCCGTGCGGCCGGACCAAGGCGAAAGTGGTGCGACAAAAGCGCGCGCAACGCAAGCTTGCGCGTGCCGTCATTCACAGCGATGTCCGGGATGTGAACGACGACATGCCGCCGTCACATGATGCCATCAGGCGGGCGCGGGCTCAGAGCGTGCAGCGGCCCTGCTGACGCAGCCTGATCTGCCGGGTCACGGCGTCGTTGAACGTCGGCACCGGCCGGCTGATGACCTGATAGCTCGACGGCCATGCGACCGGCTTGAATGCGAAGGCCTCGCTCCAGACCTGGCAGATGCCGGTATTGTCCCAGCGGATGATGTAGTAGCCGGCCTGCGCCGGCGCGGCGGCCAGCAGGGTGGCCGCGGCGAGGCCTGCGGCCAAACAGACTGTGGTGAAACGAGGCATCGTGAAAACTCCGGCAACAAACTGGCCCCAGCCCGCGGCCGGCCCTATGTCGGAGCGGTCTCGTTCATTTTGAAGGCAGCCGCGCAGGAATCATGCGGCAAAAGCGCGCGATCACGGCTGACGAGGCGGATGGCAGCGAACGGAGCCTCACCGGATGCGCGGCGCGCCGCATGGATTGCGGCCGCCGCCATCCGACGCCGTCACGTCGGCGACGTCGGCGCGAGCGTCAGGGGCGGACGGTCTCGGTGCCTTGGCGGGAGGAGAACCTGAGGTCCGCCGCGAAGCTCGCTGTCGGGACGAAAGCCGGGACCACGCCGATGGGGGGCGGCTGCGAGGCCACCGGCCGCGCGCGGCGGCGCAGGAAGTGGCGCTCGAGATAGGCGTAGGACAGCGTGGCCGCCAGGACCGACAGCGGCAGCCCGATCGCGAGCCGCAGCGGCCACCACACGCCGTAGCTGTCGAGGAAATTCAGGATCGGCAGGTGCCAGAGATAGATGCCGTAGAAGATCCGGCCGAGGAAGAGCGCGACCGGCCATTCGAAGATGCGGTGGATAATCGTGCCGTGGCTGCGCGCCAGCATGGTCAGCGCGAGGATGCCGGGAAGCACGCCGCACACCATGCTGCCGAACAGATAGTAGTTCATGCTCGGTCCGTCCGCCGGCCAGAACAGGAAGGTGACCGTGCCCCAATAGATCAGCAGCGGCCACGCCAGCTTCGGCCAGAGCCGGTCGAGCGCGGGTGAGGCGCCGTGCGGCACCAGCCTGAGCACGACGGCCATCGCGCAGCCCGCCATCAGGGCGTCGGCGCGGGTGTCGAACGCGGTGTAGAGCCGCCGCCATTCGGCGCCATCGAGCACCAGCGCCACGCGCCAGGCCCAGATCGCGGCCGCAATGGCACAGATGGCGCCGACCAGCCGCCAGGTGACGCCGAAGCGCTTCACCAGGAACACGAAGGTCAGCGGCCACAGCAGATAGAACTGCTCCTCGGTCGACAAGGTCCAGGTGTGGCCGATGTCCTCGATCGTCTTCGGATCGAACACGTACCAGTAGTTGGACATGTAGGAGAGCGCGATTGCGACGCGCTCCAGCGCCGGCAGGAACGGCGGCCGCAGCAGCCAGGTGAACAGCAGGTAGGCGGCGAGCATCAGCAGCAGCGGCGGCACGATCCGGGCGAAGCGCCGCGCATAGAACTGCCGGAACCTGATGTGGCCGTGCTTGTCGATGTCCCGCAGCAGCAGGCCGGTGATGTAATAGGCGCTGGCGACGAAGAACAGGTCGATATAGAGCACCGCGCCCGGCACGAGCGTATGCGAGACATGCGCCGTGACGACGCCCAGGGTCATCAGCCCGCGCATGCCGTCATGCGAGGGAACGTAGCCGAGCGGATAGACCTGGGCCTGGAAGGCCTCCCGGATCGCCTCCCGCAACGGCGCCGTGGCGGCGGCCGCGAGGCGGAACAGGGCATGAATCGGCCATGGATAAAACATTTATCGTGAGATTTTCGGAGATAATGTTTCGGACTATTAAATCCTATTTAAAAATTAAATCGGCCGCAAGTAGCGAAATAGCAGGGCGGGTGTCATGACGACGCAGGGTTGCGATGAAATGAGGCACGTCGCCAGATGCGGCGGCAGATGACGGCGTCAGTGCAGGTGATGCGAGGGGAACTCGTGATGCCGATGCGGAGCGCAACGGCGTATGGCGCGTTCGGCGTATTCCGCTCGTCTCGTCTTCGCCGCCTGCACGGCAAGCCGTGTCGGCCGATCGGCAGCACGATTGCCGGACGACCATCGTAGCCATTGACTGTTCCTCATCGGCAGAACCGCAGGGTGGGCAAAGCGATGTCTTGCTCACTGCATCACCGCGCGCCGGCGGGAGCGTACCCACCATGTCCACCGCGGCGGGCACGCCTCCGCCGCCGCTCTGCGAGCGCCGTCGGACTCTTTGCCCACCCTACGGTGTCGCGATCGTTGCGACGCCCTCGATCTCGATCAGCATCTTCGGATCCGGCAGCGCCACCACGACGCACGTCGTCCGCGCCGGGTACGGCGCCGGCCCGAACGCCGCGGCATAGAGCCGGTTCATCGCCGCCACATCGGCCGCACACGTCAGCAGCACGTTGACCTTGACGAGGTCGCGCAAGGTGGCGCCGCCCTCGGTCAACACCCGCGTGAAGTTGGTCACGACATTGGCGAACTGCGCCTCGAACTCATCGGGCAGGTTGCCGTTGGCGTCGAAGCCGGGAATGCCGGAGATGAAGAGGAGATCGCCGACGCGGGTGCCGAACGACAGCGGCGGGGCTTTGATGTGGGGTGGGGCAGGGATGTGATGGATGGGGATGTGACCCTCCACAAAAAGAAGCCCAGAATATGAGCTGCTGGAAAAGAACCGGAGGCGGTTCTATCGTTTTAATTGCTTTATTGTATCCTCAATCCAAAGTATGACCGGAAGAAGCCAGGCCTTGCTGCTGTCCATCGAGGCATAAAGCTTCGCTGCTGGAAGTAGTCTTTCTATGTATGTCATATACTTGATTTGATGTTGTGTTGCGTTCTTTTGAATGGACTTTGCGGCATTGATGACGTGTCGAATGTTGGTTTTTAGGAAGTTTTCAACCGAACGCCACACGCCGAATTCGGCGGTCTTGTTTGATGAAATGTCATCGTTCGTCTCGATCAGGCGATCGAAGGCTTCAATAACGCGGTCACTCGCGATGCCGGTAGAGTTCCTCGTTTCGCTGGCAACTTGAGACAGCAATTCCGTCTGCTTTGTAGTGATCTCTTCGTTAGGATCAAATTTTGACGCTTCGGCCTCAAAGGCGCGCCACATTGGAAACTGCCGTAGAACGCGCTCTTGCGAAAGTAGTAGTGCTGAGACTTCGGCAATAGCGAAGCCAGGTATTTCATCTCTCATTTCTACTAAATGAAAACGTAGTCTATTCGAGATCAAGTCGATCTTGATCGGCGAGAAATGCTCTTCTGTAAGGGCATCGATATAGTCGTGAATCGCCGAAACGAACCTTCGATCAACATTGGTCTGTGTCAGAGTCTTGGCCAGCTCGTGGGCTTGTTTGACAAGAGCTGCGAGTCCCTCGGTTGCATTTGGTGGGTTATCGAAGGGAGGTGGGTTGGTCAGTTCAATTACGAAATCGACTATTTCAAATAGATATGGCGCATCCAATTGGTCGAACCGTTCGCGCATCACGGAATGGTAGATTTCCTTTTTGGCATCTTCGGAGCCGTTGACTGCAGATCGAAGCGTCTCCATCTCCTTATCGAGAGAAGCAATGTCTGCTTGGTAGTTAGCTAGTCGTTCGTCTATATTTGTGTATCTGGTGAAGTAGCTTCTGGTGGATAAGAAAAAATCAGAAATGGTGTTTAGTTCTCCTAGTATTCTAGATAAGACCTCAAGTTCCTTATCGGGAGTGGCTGGTTCTATGGCGTGAAAAGCGCGGTATAGCTGTGCGATTTCGTAGTTTTTTTCGCGACCGCGTCTCTGTATCTGCGCAGGAACTCTCTGGGATCGATTCAGTGATTTCCTGGCGTCATCTAATACTACAGCGTAGCCGTAGCTGAGCGCCGATCGGAAATGTTTGAGTAAATCAAGTGCGTAGATCCGAATAATTGGATCTTTGATGCTGTCAAACTCCGTCACGCAATGCCTCGCTAGCCTTTGACTCTGGGGAGTCGTCTGATTGCCTAGAGGGTGCACGTCCATAAACCACGAACCTAGGTTGAGTATCAAGATCCTAGAATCTAATAGAAAATGCAAAAAAAAGCCGGGCTTGCGCCCGGCTTGATGGATGGCCGGGTCAAGCCCGGCCATGACGATGGTGGGAGCGGAGCGGGCGTCAGGACAACGCCTTGTTGCTCTCCTTCACCTTCTCCGCGTCCAGATACACGCTGCCGCCCATTTCCTTGAACTTGGCGCTCATCTGGGCCATGCCGTCCTCGATGGTGCCGCTGATGGTCATGCCGACCGTCGCCGGATCATTCAGCGTGGCGGCGTAGTCGCGGACGTCCTGGGTGATCTTCATCGAGCAGAATTTCGGGCCGCACATCGAGCAGAAATGCGCGACCTTGTGGGCTTCCTTCGGCAGCGTCTCGTCGTGGAAGCTCTTGGCGGTGTCCGGGTCGAGGCCGAGGTTGAACTGGTCGGTCCAGCGGAACTCGAAGCGGGCGCGCGACAGCGCGTCGTCGCGCAGCTGCGCGGCGGGGTGGCCCTTGGCGAGATCGGCGGCGTGGGCGGCGATCTTGTAGGTGATGACGCCGGTCTTGACGTCGTTGCGATCGGGCAGGCCGAGATGCTCCTTCGGCGTCACGTAGCACAGCATGGCGCAGCCGAACCAGCCGATCATGGCGGCACCGATGCCCGAGGTGATGTGGTCGTAGCCCGGGGCGATGTCGGTGGTCAGCGGCCCGAGCGTATAGAACGGCGCCTCGCCGCACTCCTTGAGCTGCTTGTCCATGTTGATCTTGATCTTGTGCATCGGCACGTGGCCGGGGCCCTCGATCATGACCTGGCAGCCCTTGTCCCAGGCGATCTTGGTGAGCTCGCCGAGGGTTTCCAGCTCGGCGAACTGCGCGCGGTCGTTGGCGTCCGCGATCGAGCCGGGGCGCAGGCCGTCGCCGAGCGAGAACGAGACGTCATACTTGCGCATGATGTCGCAGATCTCCTCGAAATGCGTATAGAGGAAGCTCTCCTTGTGATGCGCGAGGCACCACTTGGCCATGATCGAGCCGCCGCGCGAGACGATGCCGGTGACGCGGCTCGCGGTGAGGTGGATGTAGGCGAGGCGCACGCCGGCGTGGATGGTGAAGTAGTCGACGCCCTGCTCGCACTGCTCGATCAGGGTGTCCTTGTAGAGCTCCCAGGTCAGCGCCACCGGATCGCCGTTGCACTTCTCCAGCGCCTGGTAGATCGGCACGGTGCCGATCGGCACCGGAGAATTGCGCAGGATCCATTCGCGCGTGGTGTGGATGTTGCGGCCCGTGGAGAGGTCCATCACGGTGTCGGCGCCCCAGCGGATCGCCCACACCATCTTGTCCACTTCCTCCTCGACCGACGACGTCACCGCCGAGTTGCCGATATTGGCGTTGATCTTGGTGAGGAAGTTGCGGCCGATGATCATCGGCTCCAGCTCGGCGTGATTGATGTTGCAGGGGATGATCGCGCGGCCGCGCGCGATCTCGTCGCGGACGAATTCCGGGGTGATGAAGGCGGGCACGGAGGCGCCAAAGCTCTCGCCGTCGGCGAGCGCCGCTTCGGCGCGCGCGAGCTGGGTCTTGCGGCCGAGATTCTCGCGCTCGGCGACGTAGATCATCTCCTTGGTGACGATGCCGGCGCGGGCGAATTCGAGCTGGGTGATCTTGTGACCGTCGAGGCCGCGCAGCGGCTTGTGATGCGCGGTGAACGCCTTCGCCGCCTTGTCGGCGCCGACATTGCCATTGTCCTCCGGCTTGATGTCGCGGCCGACATATTCCTCGACGCCGCCGCGCTCGCGCACCCAGGCGGAGCGGGCGCGCGCCAGGCCGGCATTGACGTCGATGGTGACGGAGGGATCGGTGTAGGGACCGGAGGTGTCGTAGACCGGCAGGTTGGGCTCGGAGGCGGCTTCGGAGAGAATGATCTCGCGCAGCGGCACGCGCAAATCGGGCGCGGAGTCCGGCACAGCATAGATCTTGCGCGAGGACGGCAGCGGGCCGGTGGTGACGGCGGGCAGGGTGGTGTCGGGATTGGAGCGGATGTTCATGGGGTCCTCCTTCTCAATTGTTGTTGTCGGAGTGAATGGGGGCCGTCATTGCGAGGAGCGAAAGCGACGAAGCAATCCAGGGCGGCACGCGCGGCCCTGGATTGCTTCGCTCCGCTCGCAATGACGATGGAGAGAGTTGCGGCTCACATTGGCTCGCCGCTTATGCCGAGCGGAGATGATTTGGCGCTGTGAGGGGGGCACGCTGCTCAGGCTCCCTCCCCCCTTGTGGGGGAGGGTTGGGGAGGGGGGTAAGCCGCACCCACCGCCCCCGGGGCTACCCCCCTCCCTAGCCCTCCCCCACAAGGGGGGAGGGAACGACGGAGAGCGGGGCGACATCAGGGCCCAATCACTGTCAGACGCATTCGCAAAATCCGCGCGCATTACGCCGGCTCCCTGGTCGCATCGAGCCAGGCGCGGACGCGGGCGTCGGGGTCGGGGTTCTGGGTGACGTCGCTGACGACGGCGATGGAGTCTGCGCCCGCCGCGAAGATCTCCGCGGCCTGCTCCAGCTTGATGCCGCCGATCGCGACCAGCGGGATGTTGCCGACGCGCTTCTTCCATTCGCCGATCTTCGCAACGCCCTGCGGCGCGAAGCGCATCGCCTTCAACGTCGTCGGGAAGATCGGGCCGAGCGCGACGTAGTCGGGCTCGGCGGCGAGCGCGGTCTCGAGCTCGGCATCGTCATGCGTCGACAGGCCGAGCGTCAGGCCGGCCTGCTTGATCGCGGCGACGTCGGCCTCCGCCAGATCCTCCTGGCCGAGATGGACGTGCTCCGCCCCGGCGACGACGGCGGCGCGCCAGTAGTCGTTGACGATCAGCTTCGTCGCGGTGCCCCTGGTGATCGCCAGCGCATCGGTGACGATCTGCAGCGCCTCGCCGTCGTTGAGGTCTTTCGCGCGCAACTGCACGGTGCCGACGCCGAGCTTGGTCAGGCGCTCGACCCAGGCGAGGCTGTCGACGACGGGATAGAAGCGGTCAGGATACGGCATGCCAGAACGGGGTCCCAACGACAGGGGTGGAGGGCGAGGCGAAATCGCGGGCGTCCATCAGCCCGGCCTCGTAGGCGGTGCGGCCGGCCTCGACCCCGAGCCGGAAGGCGCGGGCCATCGCGACGGGATCGGCGGCTTTTGCCACCGCGGTGTTGAGCAGCACGGCGTCGTAGCCGAGCTCGAGCGCTTCCGCGGCGTGGCTCGGCGCGCCCAGGCCGGCGTCAACCACGAGGGTGATGTCGGGCAGGCGGTCGCGTAAAAGCTTCAGCGCATCGCGATTGGTGATGCCCTTGGCCGAGCCGATCGGCGCCGCCCAGGGCATCACGACCTTGCAGCCGGCATCGACCAGCCGCATCGCGACCGTGAGATCCTCGGTGCAGTAGGGGAAGACCTCGAAACCGTCCTTGATCAGGATATCAGCGGCTTCGACGAGACCGACCACGTCGGGCTGCAGGGTGTCGTTGTCGCCGATGACTTCGAGCTTGATCCAGCTCGTGCCGAACAATTCGCGCGCGAGCTTCGCCGTCGTCACCGCCTCGCGCACGCTGCGGCAGCCGGCGGTGTTCGGCAGCACGGTGACGTCGAGCGCGTTGATCAGCTTCCAGAACGCGTCGCCGGTCTTGCCGCCCGCGGCCTCGCGCCGCAGCGACACCGTGACGATCTGGGCGCCTGAGGCGCGGATCGCGTCCTGCATGATGGCAGGCGAGGGGTACAGCGCGGTGCCGATGAGGAGGCGGGAGGCGAAGGTCTTGTCGTAGAAGGTGGGCATTAGTTGTCTCCGTCGTTGCGGACGGTGGTCGTCCCGGCGCTATCACCGCGGCGGGTGGCTATGGGTCGCTGCTTTCGCAAGGACGACAGCTGCAAGTGGCGGGCGAGCGCGCGTCTCACGGCCATCACTCACCCTCCCTGCCGGGGGGTGATGATCTCGATCTCGTCGCCGGCCTTCAAGGCCGTCTCGGACCAGCGGCTCTTCGGCACGACGTCGTAGTTCAGCGCGATGGCGAAATGGGTGCCCTCGTAGTCCAGCTCGGACAACAGCGCGGTCACGCTGGTCGCGCTGATGTCGCGGGCCTCGCCATTGACGGTCACGCGCATCGCATCACCTCGTTGTCGATCTGGCCGTGCGCGAGATAGTTCAAGGTCGCCTGCGCCAGCGCCGGCGCGATCAGGAAGCCGTGGCGATAGAGGCCGTTGACGCGGATCTCGCGCTCACCCTTGATGGTGATGCGCGGCAGATTGTCGGGATAGGCCGGCCGCAGCCCCGAGCCGAATTCGAGGATGCGGGCCTCGCCGAACGCCGGGTGCACCGAGTAGGCGGCGCCGAGCAGCTCCAGAGCGGAGCGCAGGCTGACGCCGGTGTCCTCGGCCTCGAGCGAGGTCGCGCCCAGCATGAACAGATTGTCCTCGCGCGGGATCAGATAAAGCGGGAAGCGCGGATGCATCAGCCGCACGGGCCGCGCGAGCTGCACCTCGGCGGTCTCGATCAAAATCATCTCGCCCTTGACGCCGCGCAGCTCGGGCTCGGCGTCGCGCGCCTCCAGCCCGCGGCAGTCGATCACGAGGCCGTCGAGATCATCGGCCGTGACGTCGCTGTTGAACAGCACCCGGCCGCCGGCCTCGACGATGCGCTGATGCAGCTTCGGCAGCACGCGGCGCGGCTCGACATGGCCCTCGGTCGGATAGAACAGGCCCTCGCGGAAGCGGCCCTCCAGCGACGGCTCCAGCGCGGCAAGCTGCTGCGCGTCGAGCCGCTGATAGCCGGAGGTGCGGCGGGCGAAGCGGTCGTAATCGGCGCGGTCGCGGGCATGCGCGATCACCAGCGAGCCGTTGAACGGCGTGTCCGGCAGCTCGCGCCGCCAGATGTCGAGCGCGGCGAGGCCGAGGCGGCTGATGATCGGCTCGGCGACCTCGCTCTCGCAATAGGGCGCCAGCATGCCGCCGGCCCAATGGCTGGTGGAGAGCATCAGATCGGAATCGCTGCGCTCGTGCAGGGTGACCTCGCGGCCCGCGCGCGCGAGCAGCAGGGCCTGCCAGGCACCTGCGATGCCTGCACCGATGATGGATACGGGGACATGCCCGCGCGTGGTTGTCTGCTGCATCCCTGTCCCTTCGCCGGCATGACCCGGATCAGGTTCAAAGGGTCACCGCATCACGCTGCGGTATCTCAGCTCCCCCTCGGAGCTCCCCTCGGAACGCGCTTAAAATAGACCGATACGGCCCCGTGTCAACGGAGTGTCACGGAAAGACAGTTTGGGGCGGTGAGGAACCAAGCGCCGTCAGTGCGCCCGCGCGTGGCGGCCGGTCGCGATTTTCGGGGTGATGTCGAGCGGGCCGCTCGTGCGCTCGGAGCGGCCGGCGGGCCGCGCGTCGGCGAGGCGCTGCCGCTTGGCCTCCTCGTAGTAGCCCCTGGCGAAGTAGAGCACGGCGCGGTCGTGGTCGCCGCGGGCGGCACGGTAGGCGCCGGCGAGATAGCGCACGCCATAGGTGAGATTGGTGTTCGGATCGTGCAGGCCCTGCGCGTCGCCGGTGTAGCCGAGGCCGCGCGCGGTGCCGAGCTTGATCTGCATCAGGCCGATGCAGCCGCAGCGGCCGACCAGGTCCTTCTGGTATTTGCTCTCGCGCACGATGACGCGGTGGATCAGCGATTCCGGAATGTTGTTGGCGGCGGCGTGCACCGCCACCAGCGCGTCGATGTGCGGATGGCCGGTGTCGATGTGGCGCGGCTTGGTCTCGGCCGCCCTGCGCTCGGCCTCGCGGGGCTCGGCCGCAGCGGCCGGGATGGCGTCGGTGTCGGCGGGCGCTGAGGCATTGGCGTCCATCGGCGGCGAGGTGTCGGCGCTGCTGACGGCCTCGATCGCCTCGACCTCGCGCGCGGCCTTGGTCACCGCGCTGCGTGCGGCCAGCTCCCTGGTGCCGTCGGAGCGGACATGGGCGAGCTTGACCTTGCCGGCCTTCGGCTTGGCCGCATTGTCCGATGCGGTGCTCGCATCATCGGCAGCCATTGCGAACGGCACGGGACCAGCCATCGCGAAGCCTGCAATGCAGGCCGTCAGCACAAGACGTCTCATGTGTCAGGATCCCCCGGGAACCGCACGCATGCCGAGCAGCCCCCCAGCACGCGCTTTACACTTTGCACACCGTAATTGGCGCGAACGCCGGGCGATAATGTGGCAATAATGGGGCGGAGACGCCGGGCGAGTGCGGATGCGCCGGCGGTTTACCGCGAATTATGCCGTGCATGCTTGGCTGGCGGAGCAATTCCGCCAACGGGGCCCTGCCGCGATGACGCTGTCCGTCACCCACACCGAAGCGACCGCCGGGCGCACGCAGGCGCTGCTGCCACTATGGGTCGGCGCCGGCGTCTATGCGCTGCTGCTGATCTCCGGCAACCGGCTGCTCAACGATCCCGACACGCTGTGGCAGATCACGGTGGGGCAGTGGATCATCGACCACCGCGCGGTGCCCGAGGTCGACGTCTATTCCTTCACCATGCGCGGCGCGCCCTGGATCTCCACGCAGTGGCTGGCGCAGGTCGCCTATGCCGCCGCTTACAGGTTCGCCGGCTGGACCGGGCCGGTGGTGCTGGCGGCCTCGGCGACCGCGCTGTCCTTCGCGCTGTTGGCGCGCGCCCTCAGCCGGCATCTGCGCGACGCCACGACATTGGTGTTCGTGGTCGCGGCGTTCCTGCTCTGCCTGCCGCATCTGCTGGCGCGGCCGCATGTGTTGGCGTTTCCGATTCTGGTGGCCTGGATCGCCGGACTTGTCGATGCCGCCGATCGCAAGGCCGCGCCGCCATGGCCGCTGGTGCTGCTGATCGCGCTGTGGGCCAATCTGCATGGCGGATTCGTGTTCGGCCTGTTCTTCATCGCGCCCGCCGCGCTCGACGCGCTGGTCAATGCCGATGCCTCGGCCCGCCGTAGCCTCGCGCTGCGCTGGGCCGGGTTTGCAGCGCTCGCGCTGGTGGCGAGCTGCTGCACGCCCTATGGCTGGAATGCGCTGCTGGCGTCGCAGAAGATCCTCTCGCTGGGTCAGGCGCTGCCGCTGATCGTGGAATGGAAGGCGACCGATTTCCAGGGGCTCGGTCCGTTCGAGATCTGCCTGCTGATCGCCATCGGGTTCGCGCTGTTCCATGGCCTCAGGTTGCCGCCCGTGCGCATCATGATGCTGCTCGGCCTGCTGCACATGGCGCTGGCGCAGGCGCGCGCGGCGGAGATCCTGGCGCTGGTGGGCCCGCTGGTGCTCGCCGCGCCGCTGGCGCGGCAGGCGGGCGCGTCGCCCATGCCGCCGCAGGCGCGCGTGCCGGGCGCGGCGCTGACGGCGGCAGTGATGCTCGCGCTCGGCGCCGGCACCATCGCGTCGGCCGCGATCCTGAACTACGCGCCGAACATGCGCGGCACCCCCGTCGCGGCCGTGACCGAGCTGAAGAAGCTCAACCTCACGCGGGTCCTCAACGACTATGATTTCGGCGGCTACCTGATCTCGGCCGGTGTCGCGCCGTTCATCGACGGCCGCACCGAGCTCTATGGCGAAAAATTCTTCGTCGACCACAATGCCGCCTCCGGCCTGATGGAGCCGGATAATCTGTTCCGCCTGCTCAAGGACTACGACATCGAGGCGACCCTGCTGCGCACCCAGAGTGCTGCGACCAAGCTGCTCGATCACGTCGACGGCTGGCAGAAGGTCTATGCCGACGACATCGCCACCATCCATCTGCGCAAGGCGGGCGCCCGCCACGTCGCGGAACCGGCGGTCACCTCCGGCTGCAATTGAATCAAAGACGTCGATCCCATCCGCGTGAGGTCGGATGTCGCGCGGCATCCCGGCGCGTGCAAATCCGCCGCCGCGTGGGTAAGATCGCGGCCGTCAGTTCGACAGCATGCCTGACTCATTCAACCTGACTCATTCAAGAAGACTGAACAGAGAGGGAGCGCGTCATGGCCGTGAAGGCAGCCGACGATCATTCACCCCGCATTGACCGTTCATTCGACATCGACGCGACGCCATCCACGGTTCGCGTCGTGGATCTGCCGCGAAACAATCCCTGCGCCCAATGTGGCGAGGCGATCGCATTGCCGTCCTGGGTCGAAAAGGACGGCCGCCGCACCGCCTATCTCTGGCACTGCCGCCTCTGCGACTATCGGTACGAAACCATCGCCTTCTATGCCGAGTCCGTCGATCAGGACGGCGCGATGGCGGCGTAGGGGCAGGCGTCCCGCAGCCGAGCAATTCAATTGGCTTGGACGGAATGCTGAACAGATGGTCTATCGGTTGATGCCGATGTGAGCACGGCGATTGCGGCTTGCTCCGCTCGACCTCTCCCCGCTTGCGGCTGGGCGATCGCATATGGTTTTCCTGGGCGGAACCTTCATGGCCTCATGGTTCGAGACGCGTCGCAAGAGCGACGCTCCTCACCATGAGGTTCAACAGCTTTGCGGCGGAGAAAGGCCCTCATCCTGAGGAGCCCGCCGAAGGCGGGCGTCTCGAAGGATGGTCGCGAAAAGACGGCGCGCCCAGCCTCTTTCACCATATGCGATCGCCCTGCCGCAAGCGGGGAGAGGTCGGATTGCATCGAAGATGCAATCCGGGTGAGGGGGGACAGGTCTCACCATGCCCACCACCGGTGCGGCTGCCCCTCACCCCAACCCTCTCCCCGTAAGAACAGGGAGAGGGAGCCGACCGTCACCGCGGTCAGCAGCTAACAAGCTCCACGCACCTGCGTCATACCGTACTGACGACGTCAGCCATGTCCACCCGAACCGTCACAAACTAACACTTCCGCGTCGCAGTGAGACCGCTTGTCGCGCAGCGTGACGAAATCGTGGTTCCCTGGGAACGCCGACTGTCCATTGCCGTTCTCTCGTCACCATTCACTGAGAGGAGACACCACATGGTGATGAAGACTGTTGCGGCCGGCCTCGCCGGTTCCCTGCTGCTCGCGACCGCCGCCTTCGCTGCGGAGAGCACCACCACCACGACCAGCACCACGATCAAGAGCAACACCACCGCTGCGTCCTATCAGGGCGACTGGCGCAGCTCGAAGCTCGTCGGCGTCAAGGTCTACAACAACAACAACGAGAACGTCGGCTCGATCGACGACCTGCTGGTCGACAAGAGCGGCGCGGTCAAGGGCGTCGTGATCGGCGTCGGCGGCTTCCTCGGCATGGGCGAGCACCTCGTCGCGGTCTCTTTCGACCAGGTGAAGTTCTCGGATCAGCCGGTGCAGTCGACCACGGCTTCCAACGCTCCGGCTTCTGGCACGACCTCGTCGACCAACCCGCCGGCTTCGACCACGACGACCGGTGCCGCCACCGGCACGTCGTCCTCGTCGATGAGCTCGAAGAACCGCTGGTATCCCGACCATGCGATGATCAACGCGACCAAGGACCAGCTCAAGGCGATGCCCGAGTTCAAGTACTCGGAGTAACGGCGTCACAGACGATTAGTCGATCGTCTCGATCGCGGCGCGCCCGGATCCGTCCGGGCGCGTTCGCGCGTCATGCTGCGGGGCGCAAGGTGGTCTGGCCGAGCGGCAGCTCGATGCGGGCGATCAGCCCGCGCGGCTTGCGATCGTGCAATGACAGCTCGCCGCCATGCGCCTGGACGATCGCCTTCGCGATCGAGAGGCCCAGGCCGAACCCGGTGGCCTCGTCCATGTTGCGGGCATCGTCGCCGCGCACGAACGGCTCCAGCATGTCGGGCTTGCGCGCATCGGCGATCCCCGGTCCGTCATCCTCCACGTCGATCGTCAGGCACTTCCCAGACGCCGACAGTCTGATCACGGTTTCCTTGCCGTACTTCACGGCGTTCTCGACCAGGTTGGTGACCGAACGCATCAGGTCGTCGGGCCGCACCGTTGCCATCGCGTGCGCCGGGCCGACATAGGTGACGCTGTGGCCGACATCGGCGAACTGGTCGGCGACGAGCTGCAGGATGCTCGCGATATCGACCAGCGTCATCGGCTCGAGCTTGCGGCCGTTGCGCAGGAATGACAGCACCGAGCCCAGCATCGCATGCATCTGATCGAGATCGGCCAGCATGCGATTGCGCTGCAGTTCGTCCTCGACGAACTCACAGCGCAGCCGCATGCGGGTCAGCGGTGTCCGCAGATCGTGGCTGATGGCCGCCAGCATCTTGGTCCGGTCGTTCATCAGCGCCGTGATGCGTTGGCGCATCCGGTTCAGGGCGCGCGCCAGCGACCGGATCTCTTCCGGTCCGCGCTCGGGCAGGGCAGTGGCATCGCCATCGAGGCTGAAGCTCTCGGCAGCCTTCGCGAAGCTCGACAGCGGTGAGGTCAGCGCACGGGCCGCCCACAGGCCGAGCAGTGTCGTGCTGATCAGCGCGAACATGATCGTCGTCAGCCATGGGGCGCCCCAGAACGGTGGCCGGTGTGGCCGGTCGGCCATCCGCGCAGAGACCATGTTGCCGTCGGGAAGGGCGAAGACGACGGTGCGCGTCTGGGAGCCGGGCGGCGGCATGAAGATGCGATAGCCGGGGCCAAGGCCGCGAAAGCCGCCTGGACCGTGAGGCCGTCCGTCGGCCATCTCCTGAGGCGCCGGGTGGCGCTCGTCGCCACCGGTCCCGGCCTCGACGTCGGGGCCGGCCGGCTCGCGCCGGCGGCCATCCGGCAGAGGTCCCGCGTGAGGCTTGAGCTCGAACTCGGGATAGGCGCGGGCAATGTCGGAGATCAGTCGCGGCCGTTCGGCAGCGGGCGCGCGTCCAAGAATGCGGATGGCGGTCGCGAGCTGAAACGGCCCGACTTCGTTTTCGGGGTCGGGCTGCTCGGCGCGATAGATCAGGAACGTCGCCGTGATAATGGCATGGAGCGCCACGATCGAAATGGCCACCAGCGCCGTGATCTGGCCGCGGATTCCCTTGAGGTTGAGAAAGCCGAACGACATCATGACATCGCCATTCGATCCGGCCGGTCAATGGCTTTGCGGGCCGGTCACCACCTCGACGACGGGCGTGAACATGTAGCCGCCGGAGCGCACGGTCTTGATCATGGTGGCCTCCTGCGGGTCCGGCTCGATCTTGCGGCGGATGCGGCTGACCAGCACGTCGATCGAGCGCTCGAACGAGCCGGCGCTGCGGCCCTGCGTCAGGTCGAGCAGGCTGTCGCGCGACAGCACGCGGCCCGGCCGCTCGCAGAAGGTGCGGAGCAGATCGAATTCGGCGCTCGTCATCGCGACGCGCGCGCCTTCGGGATTGCGTAGTTCGCGGAGCCGGAAGTCGATCGTCCAGCCGAGGAAGCTCAGCGCGGTCGCGCCTTCGGTTGCGCTCGCCGTCATCGCGGCCGCCTGTCGGCGCAGCACCGCGTTGATGCGGGCGAGCAGCTCGCGCGGATTGAACGGTTTTGGCAGATAGTCGTCGGCGCCCATCTCCAATCCGAGGATGCGGTCGACGTCCTCGCCGCGCGCGGTGAGCATGATGATCGGCACTTGCGATTCCGCGCGCAGCTTGCGGCACAAGGTCAGGCCGTCCTCGCCGGGCAGCATGACGTCGAGGATCAGGAGATCGACACGGTGGTCGCCCATGATGCGGGTCATCTCGCGGCCGTCGGTCGCGGTGGTCACGTTACAGGCATTGTTGCGCAGATATTTCGCGATCAGCGTCCGCGTCTCGCGGTCGTCCTCGACGACAAGAATGTGTGGTTGTGTCTGGGCCATACCGACAAGTGACCTAGAATCGCGGCGTTTTGCGAAGAATTTTGTTACGGAATGTTTCCTGCGACGGGCGCGCGGACAAGGCCCGACAATCTCTCCCTGCGCCGTGTTGCGGCTTCCGTGAGGGCGCGTCAAGCCTCGCGAAACGTATGGCCTCGGGGCCGCAGCACGCTCGCGCGATGCGGCTGCATCGGGTTACCGGAAACGGTGCGGACATTCGTGAGTGGCCGCAGACCAGGTCAGGCCCGATTGAATCGTTGCCGGTCGTTGCACGATCCGAACGCCCGCAGCGACGGGATGCGACATTCCGAAACGGCCCGTCACAGTCCCGGCAACGTATTGACTCGAACCGACATCGTGCCCTCCGCCGAGGCGATCACGCGCAGCACGGTGGCGTCGAAGGCGATGTCGGTCAAAGCGAGGTTGTTGATGTCGGTATCGACGCGGATGCCGTTCTCGTTCTTCTGCAGCTCGGCGACCGCGGTCGCGATCTTGTCGCGGACGTTGTCGGCGAAAGGCTTGAGATCGACCACCGAACGTTCCAGCAGCGCGCGCTGCAGATGCGGCACCACGGCGCGCGCGGCGGCGCCGAGCAGGCCGAACGCCGCGTCGGATTCGACGGCGAGCTGCAGGTCCGACAGCCGCAGGATCTGCTGCGCCTGATCGACCATGGGGCGTCCCCAGATGTGCACGGTCGCGTCGGCGCCGAGGCCGAAGAAGCTCTCCTTCTCCTTGCCCTTCACCTGCAGCGAGATCAGCAGCCGGTTGCCCGAGGGCACGACGGTCGCGTGCTTCACCGTGACCGCGACCGGGCCGGAGCCGTCCTCGGGGAACGTCCGCCCGGCGAGCTGCGAGTCGACGAGCTTGCTGAGCTCGGTGAACGGGACGTCGATCGGAACCGCGACGTTGATGGCGCCGGCGGTGGGTGGAATGATCGTGATCTTGTCCGGGAACGGACACTCCGGCTTGGTCTCGGCGGCCGTGACCCGGGTCTCCGCTTCGATTCCCATGGTGACGCTGACGGCGTTGGCATCGATCGCGGGCTGCGCGGCCAGCGCCCGTGTCGGCTTGATCTCGAGCCAGACCGCGGGCAGTCCCGGCGTGGTGCCCTGAAGCGGCACCGAGCGGCAGGCGCGGGCCCACTGCGCCTGCGCCACGCGCCGCACGGTCGGGTCCTTGCGCAGCCTGTCGCTGAGCGCGCTGAGCTGGTCGTTGACGGTCTTGTCGATGACCGGCTTCATCTGCGCGGGCACGTTGACGCGGGCGCCGGCGACGGTCAGCGCGGTGTCGCCGAGATTGACCTGGGCGGTGAAGTTCGGCTCGACATACCAGGCGGCGGCCAGCCGCGGCCGCATCGCGATCAGCACGTTGCCCTTGATGTCGGCGGTGGCGTTCAGATTCTTGATGTTGATGCCGCCGATCTGCTTGGCCGCATCCGAGCCGAGCAGGCCGCCGATGGCGTCGCCGAGCGCGCCGGTTGCTTTGGCGGACAGCGATCCGGTGACGTTCAGCCGGCCCGAGAGCGGCGTCGCCAGCGACAGAGTGTCCTGGGTGCCGGTGGCGGCGATGGCGCCGCGGGTGACGGTCCAGCCGATGTCGGCATTCTGCAGGATCTGGTTGACGGGATTGTCGGCCTTGCCGGAGAAATTGCGCGGCGTGGCCTTTTCGGCGGCGTCGCGAATCGCGCCGAGCGAGATCGAGACCGGCGTCATGATGATCGAATTGCGCGTGGCCGGCGGCAGCGGCGGCAGTTGGGTCAGCTGCGGCGCCGGCGTGCTGCCCGAGAACAGAAACACCTCCACGATGATGATGCCGACCAGCACGATGGCGGCAAGGCCGGCGGCGCCGATCAAGATCAGCCGCAGCCGGGGCGGCGAGCGCCGCGGCGGAGGCTGCGTTCTCGGGGCGAGCGGATGCGGCCTGCTTTGCCAATCCGGTCGCGGTGTCGGAAGGTTCATGTCGGATCCACGGACTCCAGCTGCCACGCCGGCCCATGCCGGAAGCGGCGAGATCGCGGTTAATACAAGATTGCCGAGCTTACAGGGCCGGACGGAGGCGCGCCAGGGCAGCCCGTGACGCGGATCATCATCAATCGGCCGTGATGGTGAACGCCGACATGCGCGCAAAGAAATGACCGCCGCGGCTTTTGGGCCTCGGCGGTCCAGTCAGGGAGGATCCGGAGGAAGGAACGAGCGGCGCGGGCTAGCGTGTCATGCGGCCGAGATCGGCGCGGCGCTCCATCGGCAGCACGATCACCTTGGCGCCGACGCTGACGCGGGAATAGAGGTCGATCACGTCCTGGTTGGTCAGGCGGATGCAGCCCGACGACACATGGGTGCCGATCGTCTCCGGCGCGTTGGTGCCGTGGATGCGGTAGACGGTGCCGCCGAGATACATCGCGCGGGCGCCGAGCGGATTGCCGGGACCGCCGGCCATGTGACGCGGCAGATAGGGCTGGCGTGCGATCATCTCCGGCGGCGGCGTCCAGTCCGGCCATTCCGCCTTCCTGGTCACCGACTGCACGCCCGACCAGGTGAAGCCGTCGCGGCCGACGCCGATGCCGTAGCGCATTGCCTGGCCGCTGCCGAGCACGTAGTAGAGGTACTTGTTAGGCGTATCGATCACGACCGTGCCCGGCGCCTCGCGAGTCGAATAGCTCACGACCTGGCGGCGCAGCCGCGCCGGCAACTCATAGGCGGTCGCCTCGTCCTCGCGCGGTGTGATCAGTTGCGGCGCCGTCGCCGGCGGCTCATAGGCCGCAATCGGCGGCGGCAGCAGGAACGGGAAGGGGAGTGGCGCGGGAGGTGCCGCCTGCGTCGGCGTCGCCGCCACGATTGCGGATGCGACGAGTACACCAAAGAGAATGCGGGATGACGAATACACTGTGCCCGGCGTGACCATGGACGTCCCCTCGTTTGATCGCTTAGTGCGCGCCGCGCTTGTCTCGGCCGGCGTCGTCAAAATCAGTTGCCTGTCATCATTCTTTGCGGCGCATTGACCAACGCCCGATGCTGCAACTCATAGGGGAGAAAAGTTTCGTTGCGTTTGCGCGCTGCACGCAAAACGGTTTCGTCGGCTTAACCGTTTGTTTCATGACGGTTTCACGACAGCGCCCGCGCGGGACGGCCACGGATCGCGGGGAAAACAGCGGCGGGCGGCCAAAAAGACCCTTCGACAGTTCGATGACGTCACACGCCTGAAATAACAATGTCGGATTTTGCGGCTGTTCAGAATCGCTGCAACTTTCCGGATCGCCTTATGCGGATCTTAATCGCAACCGACGCCTGGCACCCTCAGGTCAACGGCGTCGTGCGCACGCTCACCTCGCTGGCGCGCGCGGCCACAGGCCTCGGCGCCGACATCACATTCCTCACGCCGGAGGGGTTTCCGTCGTTTGGCGTGCCGACCTATCCGGGCCTGCGCCTCGCCGTGACCAACGGCCGCGAGATCGCCCGCCGCATCGAGGCCGCAGCACCCGATGCGATCCATATCGCCACCGAAGGCACGATCGGCTGGGCGGTGCGCCGCTACTGCCTGCGCCACGGCCTGCCGTTCACGACGTCCTACACGACGCGCTTCCCTGAGTATGTCTCGGTGCGCACCGGCATTCCCGATGCCGTCGGCTACTGGGTGATGCGCCGCTTCCACGATGCGGCCGCGATGACCATGGTGGCGACCAATTCGCTGAAGCAGGACCTCGCGTCGCGCGGCTTCAAGAAGCTGGGTTTCTGGACCCGCGGCGTCGATACGAAACTGTTCAATCCGGATGAGCCGGTCACGCTCGATTTGCCGCGCCCGGTGTTCATGACCGTCGGCCGTGTCGCGGTCGAGAAGAACCTCGAGGCGTTCCTGTCGCTGGACCTGCCGGGCTCGAAGGTCGTGATCGGCAACGGTCCGCAGAAGGCGGAGCTCGAGCGTCGCTTCCCCACCGCGCATTTCCTCGGCGAGAAGACCGGCAAGGACCTGACCGCGCACATGGCGGCCGCCGATGTCTTCGTGTTTCCCAGCCTGACCGATACGTTCGGCGTGGTGCAGCTGGAGTCGCTGGCGTGCGGCACGCCGGTCGCGGCCTTCCCCGTGACCGGTCCGCTCGACGTCATCGCCGACCATCCGATCGGGGCGATCGACTGGGATCTGCGCGCGGCGTGCCTGAAGGCGCTGACGATGTCGCGCGAGACCTGCCGGGCGTTCGCGCTCGACCGCTCCTGGGAGAACAGCGCGCGCCAGTTCATCGGCAATCTCGCCGTGCTGCAGCCGTCCCGCGTCGTGCGACCGACCCCGGTGCTGGCCGGCCAGAGCGCGGTGCGCAGCTGACGGCGGATCTTGCGTCACTCGATCAATTCCAAACCAAGTGAGATGTAACGATGGCAGAAACCATGAAGCTCGACGGCGCGCGGGAGCTCGACTTCGATCGCGAGCAGGTCGAGCAGGCCTATGACCGCTGGGCGCCGATCTACGACCTCGTGTTCGGCGGCGTGTTCGAGAAGGGCCGCCAGGCCGCGATATCGGCCACCAACAAGCTCGGCGGCCGCGTGCTCGAGGTCGGTGTCGGCACCGGCATTTCGCTGCCGCTCTATGCGCCGCATGTGCGCGTGTTCGGCACCGACATCTCCGAGGCGATGCTCGGCAAGGCGATGCGCCGCGTCGCCGACCAGCGGCTGAAGAACGTCGAGGGGCTTGCGGTGATGGACGCGGAGCAGCTCGATTTCCCCGACGATTCGTTCGACGTCGTGATGGCGCAATATGTCGTCACCGCGGTGCCGAACCCGGAGGTCGCGCTCGATGAGTTCGCCCGCGTCCTGCGCCCGGGCGGCGAATTGATCATCCTGACCCGCGTCAGCGCCGATGCCGGCATGCGCCGCGTGATCGAGCAGGCGTTGCAGCCGGTCGTGCGCCGCCTCGGCTTCCGCACCGCCGAATTCCGCTGGTCGCGCTACATGCGCTGGCTCGCCGGAGCGCAGCGCATGGAGCTGGTCGAGCGCCGGCTGATCCCGCCGCTCGGCCATTTCTCGCTGGTCCGTTTCCGCAAGCTGGAGCGTGCTGCCGCGGCTTGAAGCCGCGGCGACCGTCTACCGCCGCTGCGGCGTTCTCCGTAGTCCAAAACGTTTCACTGCGTCCGATCGTGTGACATCTTGATGATGTCACACGATCTACACCGAATCCCTGTACACGACCTGCAACTCATACTTCGGAGCAACCATGATCAAGCATTTCCTGGAGCAGCTGCGGATCCAGCGCTGGGACGACCATCGCTACTATCATCACAGCCGTATCAATCAGAGCCTGCACTTTGTCAGCGCGCTCAGCTTCATGATCGCCTACGTGATGATGGTGTTCGATCCGCTGGTCTCGGCGCTGATCGGCTGGCTGGTGTCGATGACCTCGCGCCAGGCGGGCCACTTCTTCTTCGAGCCGAAGGGCTACGACCACGTCAACCAGGCGACCCACGAGCACAAGGAAGAGATCAAGGTCGGCTACAATCTGCAGCGCAAGGTCGTGCTGATGTCGATCTGGGCCGCGGCCCCCGTGGTGCTGTATCTGCAGCCGACCCTGTTCGGCCTGCTGCCGCCCTGGACCACGGCGATGGAGTTCGTCCGCGAAACCGCCAAGCTCTGGCTCGTGATCGGCATCGGCGGCCTGCTGTTCCGCACCATCCATTTGTTCTTCATCCGCGACGTCGAGACCGGCCTCGTCTGGATGACCAAGATCATCACCGACCCGTTCAACGACTTCATGCAGTACCGCTCGGCGCCGCTGGCGCTGCTGCGCGGCGAGCTGATCGATCCGGGCCTGCATCTGATGGGCGAGACCCTCGAGGAGCAGCACGCCTGATCGGACCGATGCGTCGGAGTTGCGCGATGCCCGGGCCGGTCCCGGGCATCGGTGTTTGTGGGGGCTGTCGATGTTGAACGCAGGCTGTCGCGGCAAGGGCAGTGCGCCCCCTCTCCCGCTTGCGGGGGAGGGGCGGGGAGGGGACAGGCTTGCTCCGCTGATCGTGAGAGCGCGTCGTGCCGCGGCCCCCACCCGTCGGGCTCTGCGAGCCCGCCGACCTCCCTCGCAAGCGGGGGAGGCGCTGGCCTCAGCGCCCGAACGCGGCGCCGAGCATCTCCTTCAGGATCTGGCGCTTGATCGCCTTGTTGGTGAGCGTGCCGTCGTTCCACCACCAGCCGTCCTGCTTCATCTTCTCGGCCGCCGAGACGAAGCGCCTGGTCACCTCGGCGAAATCGGCGTCGGTGTAGTTCAGGCTGAAGATGAAGCGGCCGGTGCCGACCCAGCTCAGCGCCAGGCCCTCGGCGCGCAGATAGTATTGCAGCATCCAATTGTAGCGCGACGGCACGGTGTACTCGACCAGCCAGATCGACTGCAGATTGGAGACGCGCACCGGCAGCTCCTTGGCGGTGAGCTCCGCGTTGAGCTGCGCGGCACGGCCGTTCCAGGTCTCGTCCAGCCCGTCATAGATGGCGCGGAAGTTCGGGCTGTCGAGCCGGCTCAGGAACTCGTCCATTGCCGCCATCACGTAAGGATGCGAGTTGAAGGTGCCGCGCGCGAAGCAGATGTCGGCCGGGCGGTCGTCGCGGAAGCGGCGCATCAATTCGCGCTTGCCGCAGACGACGCCGATCGGCAGGCCGCCGCCGAGGCTCTTGCCGTAGGTCACCATGTCGGCCCTGACGCCGAAATACTCCTGGGCGCCGCCCGGCGCGAGCCGGAAGCCGAGGAAGACCTCGTCGAACAGCAGCACGATGCCCCGTTCCGTGCACACCTCGCGCAGCTGCTTCAGCCAGGCGGTGTAGGCCTCGCGGTCGTACTTCCCTTTGCGCGAGGAATCGACCAGCGCCGAATCGCCGGGCGCATTGCCGTTCGGATGCAGCGCCTGCAACGGGTTGACCAGCACGCAGGCGATGTCGCGCCGGGTGCGCAGGACATGCAGCGTGCGCTCGGACATCTCGGCCAAGGTGTAGGTCTCGTGCGGGGCGATCGGATTGCCGACGCCGGGCTGCACGTCGCCCCACCAGCCATGATAGGCGCCGGCGAAGCGCACCAGATGGCTGCGGCCGGTGTGGTAGCGCGCGAGCCGCACCGCCTGCATCACCGCCTCGGTGCCAGACATGTGGAACGAGACCTCGTCCATTCCGGACAGCTCGGTCAGGCGCTTCACATTGTCGGCCACGACCGGGTGATAGAGTCCGAGCACCGGGCCGAGCGCGCTCGCGCGCCGCTCGGCGGCTGCGATGCACTCCTTGTAGAAGTCGTAGCCGAAGATGTTGACGCCGTAGGAACCGGTGAGGTCGTAGAACCGGTTGCCGTCGAGATCGGTCAGGGTGACGCCCGAGGAGGCCTGCATGAACGAGCCGGCGCCGAGCTGCTCCTTGACCAGACGGCTGTACTGGAAGGGGACCCGGTAGCTCTGGGTGAACTGCAGGTCGGAGATGCGGCTTGCGGCCTCCGCCGTCAGCGCGCGGCTCTTGGCGAACCTCTCCTGGAACAACGCGCCGAGTCGGAAGAAGCCGTCCTGGCGCTTCGTGGCGATCGCCTGCGGCGCGCCGTCGGAGCGGAAGAAGTCGTCGATCTCGAACTCATAGCGCGGGATCAGCCTGGAGATCCGGCGCGACATCTTGGAATGGCCGGCCAGCGAGCGGTGCTTGGCGCGCGACAGCTCGATGCGGGCCTTGACCTTCGGGGCCATGGCGGCCGTCACGGCAGCGCCAACGGCGAGCGATACATAAGGAATCGAGTTTTCCATCATGTCCAAAAGCGCTAACCACTCCTGCTGACAGATTCATGACAGTCAAAAGCCTGATCGCCTCCGTCACCCAACAGGAAGACCTCAACTTCCTGCTCACCAACCGCGTGCCGCGCGCCGCGCTGACCCGTTTCATGGGCTGGTTCTCCAAGATCGAGAATCCGCTGGTCCGCGACGCCTCGATCGCGCTGTGGAAGCTGTTCTCCGACCTCGATCTCTCCGAGGCCAAGGAGAACCGCTTCAAGAGCCTGCACGCCTGCTTCACGCGCGAGCTGAAGCCCGGCCTGCGGCCGTTCGATCCCGATCCTGCCATCGTCACGAGCCCGTCGGACGGTATCATCGGCGCCCACGGCCTGATCCGCGACGGCGAGCTCTATCAGATCAAGGGCGCACCCTATTCATTGCGCGAGCTCGTCGTCGATCCCGCCGTGGTCGAGACCCACCGCAACGGCTGCTTCGTCACCTTGCGTCTCACGTCGAGCATGTATCACCGCTTCCATGCGCCTTACGACATGACGCTCGAGCATGTCAGCCTGATCCATGGCGACGTCTGGAACGTCAATCCGATCGCGCTGAAGCGGGTCGAGCGGCTGTTCTGCAAGAACGAGCGCGCCGTGATCCGCACGCATCTCGCCTCGGGCGAGCCGTTCACGATCGTGCCGGTGGCGGCGATCCTGGTCGCGAGCATCCGCCTGCATGCGCTCGACCGCGTATTGAACGCGCAGACCGAGCGGCCGCTCGCCTACCCCTGTCACAACAATGTGCGCAAGGGCGACGAGCTCGGCTGGTTCGAGCACGGCTCGACCATCATCCTGCTCGCGCCGGGCGACTTCACGTTCTGTCCCAATGTCACGGAGGGCGCCCGCATTCGCGCCGGCCAGCCACTGTGGCGCAGGCGCGTCGCCGCCGGATGAATGTCGGGTCCCTGCCTGCGCAATCTCGATTTCGTCGTTGCGCAGTCCTATATCGGAGCGTTCAACTGACGAATCAGACCGCGGGAGTTGCGGTCGTTGCGGCTCGGGAGAGGCGATGGCGAGAGCGCCGATCATGGCGGCAGGTGGCATCGTGCTGCGGCGGGAACAGCCGCCGCGCATCGCGGTCGTGCGCCTGCGCAAGCGTGACGAATGGGTGCTGCCGAAAGGCAAGCTCGACGATGGCGAGACGCCCCGCGACGCCGCCAAGCGCGAGGTGCTGGAGGAGACCGGCCACAAGGTCACCGTGCATGAATTTCTCGGCACCCTGGTCTACGACACGGGCACGCGTTCCAAGGTCGTGCACTACTGGCGCATGGAAGCGGCCGGCGAGCCGTCGCAGCCGCTGATGGACGATGTCCGCGCCGTCGACTGGCTGCCGCTCGATGCGGCAGTGGGGCGGCTGTCGCGCGACCATGAGAAGACCTTCCTGGAGACCGTCGGGCCCTACGCGCTGGCAGGCCTGATCCGCAAGACCAAAGCGAAGTCCGCGCCCGAGGTGGCGGCGAAGACCGCCGCTGACAAGAAGCCGGTCGAGAAGCCCGCGGTGGAGACGGCGGCGCTCGCGGCAAAGCCTGCAACGGCCAGGAAGCGCCGCAGCCGGATCGTAGAGCAGCCCGCCCCGGCGCCGGAGATCGCCGACCTCGCGATCGACGTGCAGGGCGAGCAGCCCGCCGAAGCCGTGCTTGCGGCTGCGGCGCCCGGCCTCGATCAATCCGAACCGATCGTCTTGGAGACGACGGCTATGCCGGTGGAGGCGGACCTAGCCCCGCTGCCGGCCGAACCCGCAGCGATGGAACGCGAGCCCGCCGACCTCGAGCGCATCGAAGCGGTCGCCGCCGCGATCAAGTCGCTGCTGCCCACCCCGGTCGCGCCGGATGCCGATGTGAGCCGCCAAAGTGAGGACGGGCTTGATCCCGGCGCTGAGGCCATGCCGCCTGAGGATGCGGCCGCCGTCGATGACGAGGCGCAGGACGGACCGCGCCGCCGCAGCCTGGCGGAGAAAATGCGGGCGTGGCTCGGCCGCGCCGCTTGAGCCGGACGGCGACGCGACCGACCAGGCGGTTGTACCGTCCGCCCTTTGCACGTGCTGGCCTGGGCAAGTCCCGCGGGCCGCTGCTGAAAAATTGTTGCGAACCATCGGCGCCATCGCGGGTTGATGCGGGTCCGTCAATGGAGACCCCGCATGAGCGCGTCGCGCGAGAATGCCTTACCCCTTTCCAGGCCTGCGCCTCTGTCCGTCACGCTTCAGATCAACGGCGAATTGCGTACTTTGCGGGTGGCGCCCTGGACCACGCTGCTCGATCTCCTGCGCAACCATCTCGATCTCACCGGCACCAAGAAGGGCTGCGATCACGGCCAGTGCGGCGCCTGCACCGTGCTGATCGACGGCCGCCGCGTGCTCTCCTGCCTGACGCTCGCGGTCATGAAGGATGGCGCCGAGATCACGACCATCGAGGGACTCGCCAAGGGCGATGACCTGCACCCGCTGCAGCAGGCCTTCATCGATCACGACGCCTTCCAATGCGGCTATTGCACGCCGGGCCAGATCTGCTCGGCGGCCGGCCTGATCGCCGAGGGCAGGGCGAAGACGAAGGAGGAGATCCGCGAGCTGATGAGCGGCAACATCTGCCGTTGCGGCGCCTATCCGAACATCGTCGGCGCCATCGAACAGGCGATGGGAGGAGGACGATGAACAATTTCGACTATGCCCGCGCGAGCGATGTCGCCGAGGCCGTCAAGCTCAAGGCGGCGGTACCGGAAGCCAGGTTCATCGCCGGCGGCACCAACCTGATCGACCTGATGAAGTATCACGTCGAGCAGCCGCGTCAGCTGATCGACATCAGCCGCCTGCCGTTGACGAAGGTGGAGGAGACGAGCGCCGGCGGCGTCAGGATCGGCGCGCTGGTGCCGAACAGCACGCTGGCCTATCACCCGGTCATCGAGAGCCGCTATCCGCTGCTGGCGAGCGCGATCCTCGCCGGCGCCTCGGCACAGCTCCGCAACATGGCCTCGACCGGCGGCAACCTGCTGCAGCGGACACGTTGCGCCTATTTCTACGACGTCGCCACGCCCTGCAACAAGCGCACACCCGGCGCCGGCTGCTCGGCCATCGATGGCCTCAACCGAGGCCACGCCATCCTCGGCACCAGCGCCGACTGCATCGCGACCCATCCCTCCGACATGTGCGTCGCGCTGGCCGCGCTCGGCGCCACGGTGCATGTTACCGGGGCCTCGGGTGAGCGCCTCATCGCCTTCGCCGATTTCCACCGGCTGCCTGGCGACCGGCCGGATCTCGACAACACGCTGCGTGCCGACGAGATCATCACCGCGATCGAGCTGCCGCCGCAAGGCTTCGCGTCGCACCACAGCTATCTGAAGATCCGCGACCGGCTGTCCTATGCCTTCGCACTGGTCTCGGTCGCCGCTGCGCTCGATCTCGACGGCAGCCAGATCCGCGAAGCACGATTGGCGCTCGGTGGCGTCGCCCACAAGCCGTGGCGCAACCAGGCTGCCGAGGACGCGCTGCGCGGGCAGGCGCCGGATCCCCAGGCGTTCGGCCGTGCCGCGGACATCCTGCTCAAGGAAGCCAAAAGCTCCGGGCACAATGCGTTCAAGATCCCGCTCGCGCGTCGCGCGATCGTCCGCACGCTGACCCAGGCCGCGAACGCAACCCCGCAGATCCAAGCCATCAAGACCATCCGGTGACGTCATGACAGCTCACATCGGCACTGCCACCTCCCGCGTCGACGGCCGCGCCAAGGTCACCGGTGCCGCCAAATATGCCGCCGAGTTCACCGCGCCCGATCTCGCCTTCGGCGTCGTGGTCAGTTCCACCATTCCGCGGGGGCGGATCGTGCGCATCGATACCAGCCGCGCGCTGGCGGTCGACGGCGTCATCGACGTGCTGACTCACGCCAACCGGGTCAGGATGGCGGACAAGGATGACGACTATCGCGACGAGGTCGCGCCGGAGGACGGCTCGCCCTATCGCCCGCTCTACGATGACAGAGTGCATTTCAACTACCAGCCGGTCGCGCTGGTCGTGGCCGAGGACGAGGACACCGCACGCTTCGCCGCAACGCTGGTCGAGATCGACTATGAGGTCGAGAGATTCGCGACGGATCTGCATGCGCTGCGCGAGCAGGCGTTCAAGGTCGACAAGCCGGTCAAGCCACGCGGCGACGCGACAAGGGCGCTCGCCGGCGCAGCCGTGCGTCACGACGCGGACTATGGCGTGCCGATCGAATATCACAACCCGATGGAGCTCTACGCGTCGACGGTGCTCTGGCGTGAGGGCGGCAAGCTCGTGGTCTACGACAAGACCCAGGGCGTCCAGAATGTGCAGCGCTATGTCTGCAGCGTTTTCCGATTGAAGGAGGACGACGTCCAGGTGATGTCGCCGTTCGTCGGCGGCGCGTTCGGCTCCGGCCTGCGGCCGCAATATCAGGTGGTGCTCGCCGCCATGGCGGCGCTGAAGCTGAAGCGCGCGGTGCGCGTCGTGCTCAGCCGTGCGCAGATGTATGGCTTGTGCTATCGCCCGGCGACGATCGAGCGGCTGGCGCTCGGCGCCCGTGAGAACGGCACGCTGGCGGCGCTGACGCAAGAAGCCATCGCAATGACCTCGCAGCACGAGGCGTTCTCGCGCAACGACATCGGCTGGGGCGAGGTGCTCTACACCTCCGCCACTTCGCGCGCGACGCATCGGCTCGCCAGGCTCGACGTGCCGACGCCGGGCGACATGCGCGCGCCCGGCGCCGCCAGTGGCGTCTACGGTCTCGAATGCGCGATGGACGAACTCGCCGTCGCGCTCAAGATGGATCCGCTCGAATTGCGCCTGCGCTGCTATTCCGATCGGGATCAGGACAAGGATCTGCCGTTCTCCAGCAAGCGGCTGAAGGAGTGCTATCAGCAGGGCGCCGGGGCCTTCGGCTGGTCTAAGCGCAATCCGGAGCCGAGGTCGATGCGTGACGGCCGAGAACTCGTCGGCTGGGGGATGGCGAGCGGGGCCTGGGAGGCCTTGCAGATGCCGTTCGCGGCGCGGATTGTGATGACGGCCAACGGACATGTCGAGGTGTCGAGCGCGACCTCCGATATCGGAACCGGCACCTACACGATCATGGCACAGGTCACCGCCGACATGCTCGGCGTGCCGCTCGACAGCATCAATGTGAAGCTCGGCGACTCCACGCTGCCGAAGTCGCCGGTGGAGGGCGGCTCATGGACCGCAGCCTCGATCTCGCATGCGATCGTCAACGCCGCTGATGATATCCGGGCGGAGCTTTTGAAGATCGCGCACACCATCCCGGGCTCGCCTTTGCAGGGGCTTGGGGCCGACGAGGTGACGCTCGCGGGTGGCGCGATCGTTGCCATCGCGGATCGCAATCGTTCGGTGCCCATGGCCGACGTCATGCGCCATGGCGGCATGGACCGGATCGAAAAGGAGCGCGGCTCGGAGTTCGAGGACGACGACAAGCACGCGCACAACACGCATTCGGCCGTTTTCGCCGAGGTGAGGATCGACGAGGAGCTCGGCGTCGTCAGGGTGACGCGCATCGTCAATGCCGTCGCCGCCGGGCGCATCCTCAACACCAAGACGGCTTCGAGCCAGATCATGGGCGGGGTCGTCATGGGCATCGGCATGGCGTTGCACGAGGAAGCCCAGATCGACCAGCGGTTTGGGCGCATCATGAACGCCAACATCGCCGAGTATCACATGCCGGTGAATGCCGACGTTCACGATATCAAGGTGATCTTCGTCGACGAGGAGGATCGCACCATCAACAAGATGGGCATCAAGGGCGTCGGCGAGATCGGCATCGTCGGCGTCGCCGCGGCGATCGCCAACGCGGTCTATCACGCCACCGGCAAGCGTATTCGGGATTTGCCGATCACATTGGACAAGGTCGTGGGGTGAGCCGGTCTCGCCCCCGACAGCCGACGGCTGTCAGGGGTCTTGGGGAAGATCCCAGAACGGCTCCAACTGTGAGACCCATGTTATGTGAATGTGCGTCACGACCATTGTCGTGTCCCGCGCTGGCGGGCATCCGGCTCGGCGGCACTGTCGTGACCAATGCCGTGGGGTACTGGCTTCCCGCGGAACGATGGCGTGTGCCGTCGGCGATGTGATTGCTTGACCGCGGCCGTTGCCAGGGCCAGATTGCTGGACGATCAGAACAGATCGCTCTGCAGTGTGGCCGTTCATCATGCTCTCCGATCTGGCTGCACTGGCGGCTGCTTTCAGCATCGCCGTCAGCAACCTCATTGCGCCGTCGGCCGTTCGCCAACTCGGTCCCGTCAGGTTCAACGCGATCCGTCTCGCAGCGGCGCTCCTCACCATGCTGGCCCTGGTGACGCTGCAAGGCCGCTGGGCCGCGCCGCCGGGGGATCAGCTGCTGATGCTGGCTGCATCGAGCCTGCTCGGGGTCGTCGTCGCCGACTCCTGCTTCTATGCTGCACTGGCGCGACTGGGGCCACGCCTGACGGCCGTCGTCTAT
This sequence comes from Bradyrhizobium sp. HKCCYLRH2047, assembly GCF_051168175.1. NCBI lineage: Bacteria > Pseudomonadati > Pseudomonadota > Alphaproteobacteria > Hyphomicrobiales > Nitrobacteraceae > Bradyrhizobium > Bradyrhizobium sp. HKCCYLRH2047. The sequence goes on along the minus strand of NZ_JBNPUM010000010.1, from coordinate 154,022 downwards.
GCCAGCTGGGCTGCATTTGCGGCCGTGCTCGGCTATTTTTGGCTTGGTGAAGCACTGTCGGCGATCAAGATCATCGCATTAGCGTGTATCGTCGGCGGCGTGTCCGTCGCAATCATCTTCAGGCAGCCTGGCACCATCGCCCAGGAGACACACGGCTCGCTGCGCGTGGGGCTCGTGTTCGGTCTCGCGGCGGCGCTGTTCGCAGCGGCGGCTGTCCTGATCGCGCGTCCCGTGATGGCTGCCGGCCTCGACCCGGCGTTGGCCACGTCCATTCGTGCCGCGATCGGATTGGCAGCCTTGCTCACTTTGTCCGCCGTTCCGGGTTTCCGCAACTCGGCCGCGGTGGATAGATCAATCGTCATCCGATCGGCGCTCAGCGGTGTGCTCGGGATGGGCATCGGCATGACGCTCGTCTTGTTTGCTCTGACGAGCCGGCCGGTTGGAATCGTTTCTAGCCTGTCGTCGACGACGCCCGTCATGATCCTGCCGCTGCTGTGGTGGAGCACCGGGCGAAGGCCCGCGCCGGCGGCCTGGCTGGGCGCCGTGCTGGCCGTAGCAGGCGTCATCGCCATCACCAGCGGCGTGTGAGGCCGCGGCAGCGGCGTGTGCCACGCACACGCTCGCCGCACTCTCTCCTTGGTTGGTGCCGTTTCGAAACATCTCTCCATGCTTCCGCCCCACGCCGTCCGAAATCTCGGAGAAGGATGCGCCGCCCGCGAGAGGGCGATCATTGTGGGCGTGAGGCGGGAGAAGCATGGTCGAGATCGACGTCGCGGCTTTCGTGAGATCCTGTGCCCCCGCCACCATCCGCCTGACGATGCTGTGCGCGGCGCTCGGCCTGTCGGGTTGCGCCACGGCGCAGATGACGCAGAGCGGCGCGCTCGCATCCTATCAGGCGCTGGCGGAATCGAACGGCCTGCTCGCCAAGTCGCAGCTCAACGTCGACAAGGACAATGTGCTCGCGGCCCAGACCGTGCGTATCATGCCGACGTCCTTTTCGGGGCAGGCCGGCGCGGTGCTGACGGACCAGCAGCGGCAGCTCGTCGCCAATGCGGTCGACCGCGCGCTGTGTCTCAACCTGAGCGAACGCTTCACGGTCGTTGCGCCCAGTCAGAGAGCCGATCTGACGACGCGCACCTTCATCACCCAGGCGTCGCCGACCGATCCGGTCGCCGCCGGCGCGTCCAAGGTCGTGTCGGCCGTGCCTGGCGCGCTGGGCGTCCCCGTCCCAGTGCCGCGGCTGCCGATCGGGCTCGGCAGTCTCACGATCGAGGCCGAAGCGCTCGACCGCAAGGGCCGGCAGCAGGCCGCCATGGTGTGGGCGCGCGGCGCCAACTCGTTCACCAACTCGCCGGTGCTGTCGCAGGCCGGCGATGCCTACGATCTGGCAAGTTCGTTCAGCGCCGATTTCGGCCAGATGCTCGTGACCGGAGAGACCCCGTTCGGCAAGCCACCGAAGCTGCCGTCGATCGAACGCATCGGCGCGGCGCTCGGCGGCAAGCCGAAGAACGCGGCGTGCGAGGCGTTCGGCAGGGACCCCGGGCTCATCGGCATGGTCGCCAACCGTCTGGGCGCCCCGCCGGAATGGGTCGACAAGGGGGCTGTGCCGAGCGACGCCCAGGCGAGCACGCAGATGGCGAAGCAGTAGCGGTCATCTGCATCCGCATGCCACGGCAAAGCGAGACGCGGCGCGATGCGGCTGCATCGGAAAAAGCGTTGATGCGGCGTGATGCTGGCACGCCTCGGGGCGCGGCCGGCGCGCGCTACTCCGCCGCCTCGCTCTTGCCCTCGATCAGCAGCACGTCGAGGCTCTCGATCTCCTGCATCGCGCGGCCGGCGATGCCTTGGAGATCGCCATACAGGCCCGCCGTCGAATCCAGCACGCCGCGCAGTTGCTCCTCGCGCTTGGCCCACAGACGCATCATGGTTTTGCGCTCGCGGTCGAGATCCGACTGCATCTCGGTGAAGCGCTCGACGATGGCGTCGATGCGGTGGCGGAAGCGGGGGCCGGTGAGATAGGCGTAGACCATCTCCATCTTGGTCTGCTGGCCCTCCTGCGCGAGCTTGCTGCAGGCGACGTCGATCAGCGACTGGCGCAGCGCCTGCGACAGCGGCAGCGCGAAGCGCGGCTCGGCGACCCAGACGCCGTCGATCAGGTCGAAGCCGTCGACCCCCTTGGGCAGCGCGCTCGAGACGATCAGCGCGATGTCGGCCTTGGCGGCGCGCAGGTCGTCGCGCAGCTTCACGAGCCAACCATCGCTCCAGTTCTTGGTGCGCTTGGATTCCCACAGGATCGCGCCGCAGGCCTGGCCGCCCGGGCCGACCACGCGATGGATCACGTCGCCGCCGAACTCGCCCTTCGGCACCGGCTCGACCAGGTCGCGGGGAAAGCGCGCGCGCAGTTGCGATTCCAGCTCGATCTCCAGCGCTTCGCCCTGCAGCTGCTGCGAGCCCTGCTCGGCCTTGCGGCGGAGCTCCTCGATCTGCCGCTGCATGCCGGCGATCTGGGTCTCCTTCTCGGCGACCTTGGCCTTCAGGCCCTCTTCGGCCTCTAGCCGCGCCTTGTCGCGCACGGCGACCAGCGACTCCTGCACCTTGGTCTCGATGGTCAGATCGAGCTCGCGGCGGGCCTCGTCGAGCTCGCGCTGCTTGCGCAGCATCTCGGCCTGCGCCTTCTGTGCGTCGGCGAGCTTGGCGTCCTTGCTGACGATGGCCTCGTGCAGCTCGGCAAGCTGGCGATCGCGGTTGCCCATCTCATCGGCCACCGCCTGCCGCGCCTTCTCGGCTTCGGTCTGCGCGATCGCGGCGCGTTCGGCCTTCAGCTTGGCGGCGACCTGCTGGTCGATCGCGGCCTTGGCCTGCGCGATCTGCGCCTGCGCGGCCGTGAGCTGCGCCTCGCGGCGGCCGAAATCGGCTTCTTTCGCCTGGAGCTGCTTCTCGAACTGCCGGCGCGTCTCCGCGATCAGTGGCGCTGCGAGCTGCTCGGTCAGCTTGATCTCGGTGCGGCAGGAGGGGCAGACGATCTGAGGATCGGTCATGATTCGCATCCTTCCATGAAGGCCGAATCTACCCGGCCGCCGCGCGGGCTTTAACCCACGCGGGCGGCTTATCCCACGCAATTATCCGCGATTCACGCAGGCCCCGCGTCAGGCGCCGTGCGCTGCCGGCTCGACTGAATCGCTCGCCTCCGGCGTCTTGATCCGGAACCAGGCGACATAGAGCGCCGGCAGGAACAGCAGGGTCAGCACGGTGCCGACGATGATGCCGCCCATCATCGCATAGGCCATCGGACCCCAGAACACTTCGCGCGCGATCGGGATCAGCGCCAGCGAGGCCGCGGCTGCTGTCAGCATGATCGGCCGCATGCGGTGCTCGGTCGCCTCCATCACGGCCTCCCATGGCGGGCGGCCTTCGTCGCGCAGATGCTCGATCTGCACGATCAGGATCACCGAGTTGCGGATCAGGATGCCGATCAGCGCGAGCACGCCGAGGATGGCGACGAAGCCGAGCGGCGCACCGCTCGGCAGCAGCGCCGCGACGACGCCGATCAAGGCCAGCGGCGCGACCGCGAACACCAGGAACAGGCGCTGGAAGCTCTGCAACTGCAGCATCAGGATCGTGGCCATGGTGAACAGCATGATCGGAACGACCGCGATGATCGGCGCCTGGCTCTTGGCGCTCTCCTCGACGCTGCCGCCGGTGACGACCTGATAGCCGGCCGGAAGCCTGGCGTTGAACGCCGCAAGGGCGGGCTTGAGCTGATCGACCACCGTGTTCGGCTGTACCTGATCGATGACGCTGGCCTTCAGCGTCAGCGTGGGCTGCCGCGAGCGGCGCCAGATCTCGGGCTGCTCGATCTGGTAGCGCAAGGTCGCCAGCGCCGCGAGCGGGATCGACTGGCCGTTCGAGCCCGACAGCTGCAGGTCGCGCAGGGTCTCCAGCGATTGCCGCTCCTTGGCCTGGGCGCGGCCGCGCACGTCGATCAGATAGATGTCGTCGCGCACCTGGGTGATCGAGGTGCCGTCGAGCACGCCGTTCAACGCGTTGGCGATGTCGGAGGACGTGACGCCGAGCTGGCGGGCCTTGTCCTGCAGGACGTCGACCTTCACGACGCGCGCCGGCTCCATCCAGTCGAAGATGACGGCGCCGAGATGGCTGTTGCCGCGCATGACGCCGGCGAATTCCTGCGCTGTCTCGCGCACCTTTGCGACATCAGGCCCGCTGACACGGTACTGCACGGGGCGGCCGACCGGCGGGCCGATGTCGAGCAGGTGCACATAGGCGTCGGTGCCGGGGAACGTCTTGGTGAGATAGGCCTGCAGCTTGGCGCGGGCGCGGTCACGCGCCTCGAGGCTCTTGGTGACGATGATGATCTGGCCGAACGAGACGTCGGCGGGCTGCACGTCGAACGACAGCACGAAGCGCTGCGCGCCGGAGCCGACATAGGTCGACCAGTGGTCGATGTCGGGATCGCCCTTCAGCGCCTCCTGTTCGAACTTCGCCATCTGCGCGTTGGTCTCGGCGATCGAGGAATTCTGCGGCAGGTTGAAGTCGATCACCAGCTCGGTGCGGTCGGAGGAGGGGAAGAACTGCTGCTGCACGAAGCGCATGCCGAACACCGACAGGCCGAAGATCAGGACCGTGGCGACGATCGTGGTCCAGCGGTTGCGCATGCAGGCATTGAGCATGGCGCGAAATATCCGCGTCAGCCGGCCGCCTTCGGCATGGTGACTCGGCAAGGTCGCGGGCAGGATGGTGACGCCGAGCAGCGGCGCAAACAGCACGGCCACGATCCAGGACACGACGAGCGACACGGCGATCACCACGAACAGCGTGAAGGTGAACTCGCCGGCGGCGCTGCTGTTGAGGCCGATCGGAATGAAGCCGGCGACCGTCACCAGCGTGCCCGTCAGCATCGGGAACGCCGTCGAGGTGTAGACGTAGGTCGCGGCCTTGCGCAAGGAGTCGCCCACCTCGAGCCGCGCCACCATCATCTCGACCGCGATCATGGCGTCGTCGACCAGCAGGCCGAGCGCGATGATCAGCGCGCCCAGCGAGATGCGCTGCAGCGAGATGCCGGTGTAGGCCATGAACAGGAAGGTGATCGCGAGCACCAGCGGAATCGAGATCGCGACCACGAGGCCGGCGCGGACGCCGAGGCTGACGAAGCTGATCGCGAGCACGATGATGACGGCTTCGTACAGCGCCTTGGTGAAGCCGCCGACCGCTTCCTCGACGATCTTGGGCTGGTCCGAGACCAGATGCACGCCGACGCCGACCGGCAGATCGGCCACGACCTTGGTCATCTCCTCTTTCAGCGCCTCGCCGAAATCGAGCAGGTTGGCGCCGGCCTTCATGCCGATGGCAAGCCCGATCGCGGGCTGGCCGTTGAAGCGGAACAGCGAGGTTGGCGGATCCTCGTAGCCGCGGGTGATGGTGGCGACGTCGGTGAGCGGGAAGAAACGGTCGTTGATGCGCAGGTTGATCGCCTTGAGGCTCTCCTCGGAGGTGAACTGGCCGGAGACGCGTACCGCGACCCGCTCGGGGCCGGCCTGCAGCACGCCGGACGGCGACACCGCATTCTGCGCCTGCAGCGCGTTGAGGATGGTGCGCTGGTCGATGCCCAGCGCGGCGACCTTGCGTGGCGAGAATTCGAGATAGATCACCTCGTTCTGCGCGCCGACGATGTCGACGCGGCCGACATTGGGCACGGTCAGCACCTTGGCGCGGACCTCCTCGACGCGGTCGCGCAACTGGCGCTGGCTGAGGCCATCGCTGGTGAAGGCGTAGATGTTGCCGAACACATCACCGAAGCGGTCATTGAATCCTGGCCCGACGACGCCGGACGGAAAGTCGCCCTTGATGTCGTTGATCAGGTTGCGCACCTGCAGCCAGGTCGGGACGACGTCGCGCGCCTTGGTCGTGTCGCGCAGGTTGACGAACACCGTGGTCTGGCCGGGCACGGTCAGGCTCTTGGTGTAGTCGAGCGCCGGCAGCTCCTCGAGCTTCTTCTCGATGCGGTCGGTGACCTGCCGCGTCATCTCCTCGGCGGAGGCGCCGGGCCATTTGGCCTGGATCAGCATCGTCTTGATGGTGAAGGACGGATCCTCCTCGCGGCCGAGATGCACGTAGGAGAAGAGGCCCGCAGCCATGAAGGCGATCATGAAATACCAGACGAGCGAGCGGTGCTCGAGCGCCCAGTCGGAGAGGTTGAAGGACTTCACGGCTGAGATTCCTGATCGATGCGGACGGACTGGCCATCCTTGAGACTGTGCACGCCGGCGGTGACGACACGCTGCCCCGGTTCGAGGCCGCCGGTGACGCGGATGCTGCCGTCCTCGTTGCGGGCGACCATGATCTCCTGGCGCTTGACGGAGTTGTTGGCGTCATCCACCAGCCAGACGAAGCTCTTGCCGTCCTGCTCCAGGATCGCCGTCGACGGCAATCGGATGACGGTCCGTTGCTCGGTGTTCACGGTCGCGGTGACGGTGGTGCCGAGCCGCATGGTTTCGGGCGGGTTGTCGAGCGTGATGCGGACGCGACGCGTGCGCGTCGTGGCGTCGGCGCGCGGCGCGATCTCGCGGACCTTCGCGGTCGTGCTGATGGTCGGATCGACCTGCAGCCGCACCGTGAACGGCGTACCGACCTGCAGCGCGCTCGCAATGTCGTCGCCGACGTCGATGACCGCCTCGCGAATGTCGGGCCGCGCCACCGTGACCACGCTTTGGCCGGGCGAGACGACCTGTCCGACTTCCGCGCCGACGGCCGTGACGATGCCGGCGAAATCGGCCTTGAGCTGGGCGTAGCCGAGTTGCTCGCGCGCCTTGGCGAGGTTGGATTGCGCCTTGATCACGGAGGCCTGGGCGGCCGCACGCGACTGCTCGGCGCTCTCCAGCGTCGCCTTGGTGGTGGCGTCGGTTTCCAGCAGGGTGCGCTGCCGGCCCTCGGTGCCGGTCGCGTTGGTGAGCTGCGCCTGGCTGCGCGAGACCTCGGCGGCCGAGGCGCGCACGGCGAGTTCGAGCGCGGCGGGATCGATCGCCGCCACGACCTGGTCCTGTTTGACCATGTCGCCGACATAGACGGGCCGCGCGATCAGGCGTCCGAGCACGCGGAAGCTGAGATCGGCCTTGTAGCGCGGCTCGATCGTGCCGGTGACCGTCGAGACATTGGCCGTCTGCCGTTCGACCTTCATCGACAGCACCGGCCGGACCGGATCGGGAGCGGCGGCCTTCTCGTTGCAGCCGGCGAGCAGAGCGAGCGCGCCGAGCGGAAGAACACAGCGCATCGGCGACATCACGACCGCTTCTCCTCGTTGAACGTGATCTGTTGGCCGACGCTGAGCAGCTTGCCGCCGTCGGTCACGACGCGGTCTCCCGGTCGCAGCCCGGCCGACACCACGATCGCGCCGGTCTCATAGTCCTCGATCGTGATCGGCTTCAGCGACACCGTCCTGTCGCCGCCATCGACCAGCCAGACTGCCGGCGTCTTGCCGGCGGCGGTCAGCGCGCTCCACGGCAGCACGATGCGCTGCTCCGGCTTGATGAAGCCGGTGGCGCTGACGGCGCTGCCGAGGATCATCTCCGGCGGCGGATTCTCGATCGCGATCTTGACGCGGACGGTGCCCGACTTCGGATCGATGGTCGGCGAGACCTCGCGTACGGTGCCCTTGGCCGTGACCGAGGGATCCGACAGCAGCGCCAGCGCGACCTTGCTGTCGTCGAATTTGAGCGACAGCGCGGCTTCGTAGACGTCGATGACCGCGTCGCGGTCGCCGTCATGCGCGAGCGTGAACACGGACTGCGCGGCCTGGGCGACCTGCCCGACCTCGATGTTGCGCGCGGTGATGGTGCCGTCCGCGTCGGCGCGGAGCTCGGTGTAGGTCAGGGCGTCCTTGGCGGTGTCGCGCTGGGCCTTGGCGGCCTCCAGCGATCCCTCCGCCGTGCGCAGCGTCTCCTGGGCCTGGTCGAAGGTCGCGCGCGTCGTGAAGCCGCTCGTGATCAGCGTCTGCTGGCGGTTGAAATTGGAGGTTGCGACCTTTACCTGCGACTCCGCGGCCGCCACGGCGGCCTCCGCGGAATCGAGATCGGCCTGCTGCTCGGCCGGATCGATCCTGGCGAGCAACTGGCCGGCCTTGACGTGCGCGCCGACCTCGACGAGCCGCTCGGTGACGCGGCCGCTGACCCTGAACGACAGGTCTGCGAGCACCCGCGCCTGCACGTCGCCGGTCAGCGTGATCGATTGCCGGCGCTCCGACAGCTTGACCACCTCGGTCCGCACCATCCGGGACGGCGGCGCGGTTGCGGCCGTCTTCTGCTCGCAGCCGGCCAGCAGCAGGCCGACGGCAGCGCAGCCGGCCGCGGCCAGCAGGCGTGAGCCCGGTGCCCGAAGGAAAGAGGATCCTGTGAATGGAGACATGGTCGTATCTTCGGCCCGGTTGGGTGGTGGCGATCATTCCCGTCCTGCCGCGCAAGCACGCAGGGACCGGAAAGCACCTGTTGGTCGTCAGCAGCCCGCAAAACCCGCTCGCCGTTGCAGGCAAGCAGGTTCACGCGAAAGTTGAACACCATCCTCTTGACAGTGCGTGAATTAGACAATCAAATCTAGAATAATTCGTCTAGTAACATTCTCGTGGCGGTTTCGAATTCCCCCTGTGCGGGTTGCCCGGGCGCTCCCGTTGGGACATCGGCCAGCGCTGCCGCCGCGGCGAGCCAAGGCATGACGCGAACGTGCGACGCAAAGCTGCGACCGACCTGAATGCCCCCGTGCGCACGACATCACGTGCGCCGCGGCAGGCGCGTGGCCGTGAGCGCCGCGAGCAGTTGCTCGACGCAGCCGCCGCCATCATCGCCGAGTCCGGGATCGGTGCCGTCAGCATGCATGCCGCGGCACAGCGCGCCGGCGCGTCGATCGGCTCGGTCTATCACTTCTTCCGTGACAAGGATCAGATGCTCGACGCGCTCGCCGAGCGTCACGATGCCGAGCTGCAGCCGGCGTTCGACCTCGTGGTGCAGCGAAGCGATGCGGAATGGGCGGCGATGTCGCCGCCGCAGGTCATCGAGCAGTTGATTGGCTGGGCGATCCGCTACTTCGTTCGCCACCCCGATGCGCTGGCGACGCTCGATCTGCACGACCAGACCATGCACGCCGAGTTCAGGGTCGTCATCGACCGCGTCATGCGCGCCAGGCTCGGCGACGAACTCGGCAGGCAGGCGGCCACGACGCTCGATGCCGTCGTGCTCGGGACACTGCTGTTCACGCGCGAGCAGGATCCGCGCAGCCGCGATGTCGTCGTCGCAGCGCTGCCCGAGATGATGGCTACCTATCTGAGCGCTCTCGAGGCGAAGCGGAAGCGGACGAAGGGATGAGGTACAGCCGGCGTATCGAGGCGATCAGCGCGGCGATTTGAACGGCCACGTGCTGCTCTTCCGATGTGTCGCCACCGAGCACGGCGTCGTCGCGTCCGCAATCGGCTGGTTCGGAAGGATGATCTGGTCGTCGCCGTTCCAGCGGTCGAACTCGTAGCACCATTGCCATTCTCCGATGTGCGGTATCCCTGTTCGTCAGCGCGCGATCGCCAGACGGAGAATCCCGCTCATCGCGCGGGTTCGGCCGGCGATGGCGTGTCGACATGATCCATCGTCGTCATCGACAGCGGCTGCGTTTCGTCGACGCGAGCGGAGCGATCGCTGCGATGTGCCAGCCGTCGCTCGCCGGTCCGGTCGCGCCTGATGACGATCCCTTCGACCAGCCGGGCCACGACGCCGACCACGGCAAAGCTCAAGAGCAGCGAGATGCACAGCAGCCCCAGATAGAGCTTCAGTACCGAGCTTGCGAAGCAGGCAAGCGCGATGAGCACGACAATGGCCAGCCGGCCTTTGACGGAGATCGACATGATGGGGCGTTTCGCTGAGAGCTGATTGTGGGCGCCACTCTAGCGCCATGTTTTCTGCAGCCAAGCCGCGTCCCAACGGGTGGTAAATTTTGCCGCAAGCTCATGACGACAATCGGATGTGCTCCAGCTCAATCGTCGTCGCATGCATCGCAGTTCAACTCCGCGTTGCGAAAATCCGGTTGTCCTTGTGCCGGCTTCACGCAATCGTCGTGGGGAACCGAGCGAGCATCCATTGCCGCGCGCGCGATGAGCGGAGCTGTCAGCCGCACAGCGAAGCGCTTGCGGGCCGCAGCGCAATTAACTGCGCTACCATCGAGACATGGCGGCGCATTGCGCGGACCGCGCTGGCGCGCCTTTGCCCGCCCCACAGACTGCCTCGGGGAGGCAAAGCAGCGGTCGTCATGCCGGCGGCAACTGCGACCGCTATTGCGCACCGGCCCACGCCGCGAGCACGGCGCGCTCCTCGCCGGTGATCTCGGTGATGTTGCCGGGCGGCATGGCGCTCGACCACGCGGCGTTGCGTGCGATCAGCCGCGCGTTGCGCTGGATGTCGTCGGCAGTGTCGAGCCGCACGCCCCTGGGCGCCGTGACGATGCCGTCCCATACGGGCTCGGCGGCGTGGCACATGCTGCAGCGGGAGGTCACGATCTCCTCGACCTGCGCGAAGCGTGGCGGCGCGCTCGTGGCCGCCTTGGCGTCGCGAGGGCCCGCTGCGGACAGCAGCAGGATGCCGATCATGCCCGCGGCTGCGACGCCCCACACCCACCATGGCGACGGATGACCCTTGTGACGCTCGTTGAAGAAATGGCGTATCACCGGGCCGAGCGCGAGCACGATGGCGACGATCGCCCAGTTGTAGCGGGTGCCGAACAGGAGCGGATAGTGGTTGCTGATCATCAGCACCACCACCGGCAGGGTCAGATAGTTGTTGTGGACCGAACGCTCCTTGCCGGCCTTGCCGAGCCTGGGGTCCGGCGCTTGGCCTGCGAGCAGCGCGGCGACGATCTTCTTCTGGTTGGGGATGATCACGGCAAACACGTTGGCGACCATGATGGTACCGATGATCGCGCCGATCTGGTTGAAGGCGCCGCGGCCGCTCAGCACATGGGTGAAGGCGTAGGTGAGCGCGACGAGAAAGACGTAGCCGCCGATCGCGAACGGCAGCTCGTGCCGGGCGAGGCCGCTGCGGCAGGCGGCCTCGTAGAGCAGCCACGCCAGCGCCAGCGAGCCGAAGCTGAACAGGCCGGCCTGGAGGGGCGTGAGGTCGAGGATCGACTTGTCGACCAGGAACAGGTCGGCGTTGAGATAGTACACCACGATCATCAGCACGAAGCCGGATAGCCAGGTGGTGTAGGCCTCCCATTTGAACCAGGTCAGCTCGCTCGGCATCTGCGCCGGCGCCACCAGATATTTGACGATGTGGTAGAAGCCGCCGCCGTGCACCTGCCAGGCCTCGCCCATCACGCCGTTGGGCAGGTTTTCACGCGGCTTCAGGCTCAGGTCCAGCGCGATGAAGTAGAACGAGCTGCCGATCCAGGCGACCGCGGCGATCACGTGCAGCCAGCGGAAGATCAGGCTCAGCCATTCCGATATGATCGAGGCCCACATCGTGCGCTCATCTCCTTCGACAGGGCAAGCCCAGAGCCGAGTGCCTGCGTCTCATCTGTGGCATCGATCGCATCTGATTTCCAGCACGTCGCTGTGGCAGTCGGTGCACAACAGATTAGCTGCCATGTGCGCGTGACGCAGTGGACTCCGGCGGCGCGATTGCGTTCAATGTGGCGGTCTGACAAGCGGGACGGGGCGGGATGACGAGACTGGTTCTGATCATGCTGGTGCTGGGACAGTTCGCTGGTGTGCCTCTGGCGATGGCGCAGACCGCCCCCAAGCAGAGCACGGCCAAGCGCGCCGATGCTTGCGCGCCGATCGGACGCACCGAGGACGGCAAGCTGGTCTATGCGATGAAATGCGAGAGCATCCCGAAGCCGATCGCTCCCGCCGCCCCGCCACAGGCGGCCGCCCAGCCGTCGGAGCCGGCTGCGGAACCAGAGCCCGAGACCCAGCGGAGCGGCCTGTTCGGCTGGTCGTATGATCGCCGACCCAAGCCATAGCGCAGCCGTTTCCCCAGACCGCCTCATTCGCCGAACTTCTCCTGCAACTGCGGAAACAGCCGGTCCGGCTTGAACGGCGCGGCCGTGAAGCGGATGCCGGTCGCGGCGCGGATCGCGTTACCGAGCGCGGCGGCGACCGGATTGTACGGGCTCTCGCTCATCGACTTCGCCCCCAGCGGGCCGATCGTGTCGTGGGTATCGGCAAACAGCACCTCGGTGCGCGGAACGTCGGCATAGGACGGCAGATGATAGTCGCGGAAGCGCGGATTGATCACGCGGCCGGTGCCGTCGATCACGATCTCCTCGTACAGCGCGGCGCCGAGCGCTTGCGCCACGCCGCCCTCGATCTGGCCGCGGCACTGCATCGGGTTGGCGACCTGGCCGGCGTCCGCGGCCTGGACGCTCTTGAGGATCCTGACCTCTCCGGTCCCCTTGTTCACGGCGACACGAAAACCCTGGACGTTGAACGCGACCGAGCGCGGCGTGCCCTGCGAATTACCGCTCGCGGTGAGCGGCGCGCCGCTGGCCTTGGCGAGTTCGGCGAAAGCGAGACGATGTGCGCCACAGGTGATTGCATCATCGGCGATCACGCAGGCGCCGGGAGCGACGTTCCACCTGTCGGAGGCGAACCGCTTGATCGTCTCGGCCAACGCCTCCGCCGCCGCCTGGGTCGCGCGTCCCGCGACGAAGGTGCCGGTCGAGCCATAGGCGCCCGTGTCGTGGCCGCCATGGGCGGTGTCGGACTGTCTGAGGCTGATGCGATCGACGGTGGTACCGAGCACGGTCGCGGCGATCTGGCGATGCACCGTGCTGGTGCCGTTGCCGAACTCGGCGGTGCCGACGGTGAGCACGAAGCCGCCGTCGTCGCGCAGGCTGATCACGGCGTCGGCGAAGTGGCCGTCGGGCGGCACGGTGTCGATCATCGTCAGCGCGATGCCGTCGCCCTTCAGCCACTCGGCCGACAGCTCCGGCGTCGGCGTGGCCTCGTCCATGGCGCGCTCGACCAGATCGAGGCACTGGTCGAGCCCGTAGGAGCCGTACAGCACGTCGCTATGCCCGGATGCCGGCGGCGCCAGCATGGGATCTCCGGGCCTGATGATGTTGCGGCGTCGCATCTCGAACGCGTCGATGCCGAGCTGCCGCGCAAGCTCGTCGATCGCGGCTTCGACCGCGAAGGTGGTTTGCGGCAGGCCGTAGCCGCGATAGGCGCCGGCCGGCACCGTGTTGGTATAGACGGCGATCCCGTCGACCTTCTTGTTCGGACAATTGTACACCGAGATCGACTCGGCGCAGGCATGGAACAGCACGGGCCCGGCGTGATTGCCATAGGCGCCGGTGTTGGAGAGCACGTCGAGCTGCAGCGCCGTCAGCTTGCCATCCTTGTCGGCCCCGGCCTTGACGGTGACGCGCATCGGATGCCGCGTCGAGGTGGCGATGAACTGCTCCTCCCGGGTGAATTCGAGCTTCACCGGCCGCCTTGTCTTCAGCGCCGCCAGCACTAGGATATCCTCGACGAACATCTCCTGCTTGCCGCCGAAGCCGCCGCCGACGCGCTCGCAGAACACGCGCACCTTGTCGGGCTTGAGGTCGAAGATCTCGCACAGCGCCCGCTTCGTCAGGAACGGCACCTGTGTGCTGGAACGCAGGGTGAGCACGCCGTCGTCGTCGAGCCAAGCGAGACCGCCATGCGTTTCCAGCGCGGCGTGCTGCACGCGCTGCGTGGTGAAGGTGCGTTCATAGCTCGCGGCGGCCGACGCCAGCGCGGCGGCGACGTCGCCGAACTCGCCGTGGGTCTCGGCGACGATGTTGCGGCCGACGTCGGCGATGCGATGTTCGCTGCCGCGGCCGGCGTGAATGATCGGCGCACCGGGCGTAATCGCGTCAGCGGGATCGACCACGGCAGGCAGGATCTCGTAGTCGACGACGAGGCGCCGGCAGGCCTCTTCGGCCGCGGCCTCGGTCTCGGCGACGACGGCCGCGACCTTCTGGCCGATGAAGCGGACGACGTCGTCGAGCACGCGGGTGTCCGCCGGATCCATCCAGGCCTGCTCATGGCGCGCGGTCGAGAACAGCGTCGCCGGCGCATCCTCGTGCGTCAGCACGGCATGCACGCCAGGTACTGCCAGCGCGGCCCTCTTGTCGATGCCGACGATGCGCGCATGCGCGTGCGGCGAGCGCGCGAGCTTGACGTGCAGCAGGCCGTCGATCGTGGTATCGAAAGTATAGCGCGCCCGGCCGCGCACCACGTCGGGGCCGGCGGGGGCGGGCAGGCTGCGCCCGAAGGCTTCGCCGGCCGCGACCTGCTCGACATGAACGTGGCCGAGTAGCGCGTCCTCGATGGCGCGATAGCCGGTGCAGCGGCACAGATTGCCCTTCAGCGCCGCGCCGAGATCCTTCTTCTGCGCCTGATTCAGCGAGGCACAGGTGACGATCATGCCGGCGGTGCAGAAGCCGCATTGGAACGCCTGCGCATCGAGGAAGGCCTGCTGCATCGGATGCAGGTCGTCATCGGCGGCGAGACCTTCCACGGTCGTGACCGCCTTGCCCTCGGCGCGAAAGGCGGGGATCAGGCAGCTATGCACCGGTTCGCCGTCGAGCAGCACGGTGCAGGCACCGCAGTCGCCTGCGTCGCAGCCCTTCTTGACGCCGAAATGGCCGGTGTCGCGCAGAAGGGTCCGCAGGCATTGTCCGGCGCGCGGCGCGGTGTCGACTTCCCTGCCATTGACGATCACGCTCATGGCCTGAAGTCCGCGAGCTCGGCGCGAATCTCCTCAGCGAGGCGCAGGGTCATCGCCTTGCGCCAGGCAGGCTTGCCATGAACATCGTCGTGGTACGACGCATCTGGAATTTCGACGAGCAGGCCGGCGCGCAACGTGGTCGCGTCGGGCATGCTGGCAAAGCGCAGTTGCTGCGGCTTGATGGTCGATCCGGTCACGGTGAGCAGCAGGTCGCCGTCGCGGCCCGACGTGCCGATCAGCAGTGCGCCGGAGCGCCCGACCGGCGTCAGCGCGATCTGGCGGAAAGCGCCGCGGCGCTTCAGCGCAGCCAGCGGAATGTCGATCTGCCGCAGCAGATCTCCGGGCGCGAGCACGTTGCTGTTGTTGCCGGTGACGAAATCGGCGACGGGGACGCGCTGCTCGCCTCCGTCATTCTTCCATATCAAGCAAATGCCCTCGAGCGCGGCGAGCAGCGAGATCATCGGCCCGGCCGGCAGCGACATGCAGAGATTGCCGCCGACGGTCGCCGTCTTCCAGATCTTGAACGAAGCCAGGAACGCGCGGCAGCATTGATCGATCAACGGCGCCGCGACCCACTCGGCCGGGCAGGACAGCCCGTCCAGCGCGGCGACGCTGCAGGTCGCGGCGATGCACAGGCCCTGATCGCTGATGCCGAGAGGCGTCCAGGCGAGATCGCTGAGATCGATCAGCCGCGACAGGCGCGCCTGCGGTTCCGAGAACAGCCACGTGCCGCCGGCCAGCCAGGCGTCGCCTGCCTGCCAGGCGGGCAGTTCGGCCCGCGTTCTCGGGCGCACGACCTCCGTGATGGTGTTCAGGTCCATGGTGATGCCAGCTCGTGGGCGCAGCCTGTCGCGGGTGGAATCCTTGCAAGACCAGCGCCAACTGGCAATAGGATGACGCTGGCCTTCCGCTTGCAAGCTACCGGCACATGCAAGCGCCCAATCACCGAGACGAGGCAGCCATGAGCACGACGCCGATCTGGATCAAGGACCCGCTCGCCATTCTCGCCGAGGGCGCCACGCGCGGTGTCGTCGTCAAGGACGGTCGCATCGTCGAGCTGGTGCCTGCCGGTGCCGAGCCGGCGACTGCGGGCGCGGTGGCCTATGATGCGAGCGCGCATGTCGTCATCCCTGGTCTGATCAACACGCACCATCACTTCTACCAGACGCTGACGCGCGCGCTGCCGGCTGCGATGGACCGCGAGCTGTTCCCCTGGCTCAAGGCGCTCTATCCGATCTGGGCGAAGCTGACGCCGGAGGCGTTGGATGCGGCGGTCACGGTCGCGATGGCCGAACTGATGCTGTCGGGCTGCACGACCACGACCGATCATCACTACGTTTTCCCCGCCGGGCTCGAAGATGCCGTCGGCATCGAGGTCGCGGTGGCGAAGCGGCTCGGCATCCGTGTGCTGCTGACCCGCGGCTCGATGAACCTGTCGGAGCGCGACGGCGGACTGCCACCGGACAGCGTGGTGCAGGACGAGGACACGATCCTCGCCGACAGCGCGCGCGTGGTCACGACCTATCACGAGCGCGGACCCGATGCGATGGTGCAGATCGCGCTGGCGCCGTGCTCGCCGTTCTCGGTGACGGGATCGCTGATGCAGAAGACCGCTGCGCTTGCCGATAAGCTCGACGTGCGGCTGCACACGCATCTCGCCGAGACGGAGGATGAGAACCGCTTCTGCGAGCAGATGTTCGGCTGCCGTCCGCTGGACTATCTCGAGAAGAACGGCTGGCTCGGCCCGCGCACCTGGCTGGCGCACGGCATCTTCTTCAATGCCGAGGAGATGAAGCGGCTCGGCAAGGCCAGGACCACGATCAGCCATTGCGCCTGCTCGAACCAGTTGCTTGCCTCCGGCTGCTGTCCGGTGTGCGAGATGGAGGAGGCGGGCGTCGGGATCGGCCTCGGCGTCGACGGCTCGGCGTCGAACGACGGCTCCAACCTGATGCAGGAGGTTCGTGCCGCATTCCTGCTGCAGCGGGCGCGCTATGGCGTTGGCCGGATCAGCCACAAGGATGCGCTGCGCTGGGCGACCAAGGGCTCGGCCGCCTGCGTCGGCCGGCCAGAGCTCGGCGAGATCGCGCTGGGCAAGGCCGCCGACCTCGCGCTGTTCAAGCTCGACGAGCTGCGCTTCTCGGGTGCAGGCGATCCGATCGCGGCGCTGGTGCTATGCGGCGCGCACCGCGCCGATCGCGTCATGGTCGGCGGCCGTTGGACCGTGGTCGACGGCGCAATTCCGGGACTGGACGTCGGCGGGCTGATCGATCGGCACAGCGCGGCAGCCAGGGCCATGCGGGGAGGGTGAAGCGCGCAGCGTTGGAAAATATTCGCTCGAGAACTCTCCCCGACTTGTGGGGGAGAGTTCTAGCGGTGTACTGCGTCTACTTGCCCGGCACCTTGTCGTCGACGCCCTTGACGTAGAAGTTCATGCCGAGAATCTGTCCATCGGCGAGATGGTCGCCGCCCTTGCACTCGATCTCCTTGCCATCCTGGCCGAGCACGGGGCACTTGAACGGGTGCAGCTTGCCGGCGGTGATCGCGGCCTGCGTCTCCTCGGCCAGCTTCTTCACGTCGTCAGGCATGTTGGTATAGGGCGCCATCTCGAACATCTTGGAATCGAGGCCGCCCCAGGTGTCCTCCGATTTCCAGGTGCCGTCGAGCTCGGCCTTGACGCGCGCGATGTAGTAGGGGCCCCAGGTGTCGAGGATCGAGGTGAGCTGCGCCTTGGGGCCGAACTTGATCATCTCGGAGTCCTGGCCGAAGGCGAGCTTGCCGCGCTCGGCCGCGATCTGCATGGCAGCCGGGCTGTCGGTGTGCTGCATGATGATGTCGGCGCCCTGGTCGATCAGCGCCTTGGCGGCGTCGGCTTCCTTACCCGGGTCGAACCAGGTGTTGGCCCAGATGATCTTGACCTTGATGTTCGGGTTCACGGTCTGCGCGCCGATGATGGTGGCGTTGATGCCGGAGATGACCTCGGGGATCGGGAACGAGCCGATATAGCCGAGCACGCCTGCCTTCGACATCTTGCCGGCGATGATGCCCTGGATGTAGCGGCCCTGATACCAGCGCGCCGAATAGGTCGACATGTTCTTGTCGCGCTTGTAGCCCGTGGCATGCTCGAAATGCACGTTGGGATACTTCTTGGCGACCTTCAGGGTCGGATCCATGTAGCCGAACGAGGTCGTGAAGATCAGCTTGTTGCCGGCGCGGACCAACTGCTCGATGGCGCGCTCGGCGTCCGGGCCTTCCGGTACGTTCTCCAGATAGGTCGTCTCGATCTTGTCGCCGAGCTCCTTCACCAGCGCCTGGCGCGCGAGCTCATGCTGATAGGTCCAGCCGAGGTCGCCGATCGGTCCGAGATAGATGAAGCCGACCTTCAGCTTGTCGGCGGCGTGCGCCACGCCGGCGATGCTTCCCGCCAGTACCAGCGCAACGGCAGCCCCCAGAAGCCTTTTCATCATCGTCCATGCCTCCAAACAATCGGGGGAAACCTCGTGAGCCAGAGCGCCGCGCCCCATCGCTGGCGCTCCGGATGATTGCTTCAGCGATCCGGCACGAACACCGTCCCCAGCGCCGCCGGCGCAGTGGAGCCGCCGGTGCGGGCGCGCGACAGCAGCACCAGCACGATCACCGTGGCGAGATAGGGCAGCGCCGACATGAACTGCGAGGGGATGCCGACCCCTGCGCCCTGCGCATGGAGCTGCAGGATCGTCACCGCGCCGAACAGATAGGCGCCGATGACAAGGCGGCCCGGTCGCCAGGATGCGAACACGACCAGCGCCAGCGCGATCCAGCCGCGTCCCGCGGTCATGCCGGGAATGAAGAAAGGCGTATAGGCCAGCGGCAGATAGGCGCCGGCGAGCCCGGCGCAGCCGCCGCCGAACAGCACCGCGAGCAAACGGATGCGCAGCACGGGATAGCCGAGCGCGTGGGCGGAGACATGGTTGTCGCCGCAGGCGCGCAGCACCAGGCCGGCACGGGTGCGGTACAGGAACCACCAGACGGCGATGATCAGCGCGAGCGACAGATAGACGAACGCGTCCTCGCCGAACAGGATGCGGCCGACCAGCGGAATGTCGCTGAGACCGGGAATGGAGAGGTGCGGCGCGGTGCCGATGCGCTCGCCGACGAAGCGCGCGCCGATCAGGCCGGACAGACCGATGCCGAGGATGGTCAGCGCGAGGCCCGTGGCCACCTGATTGACGGCGAGGCCGAGGGTCATGAAGGCGAAGATCAGTGACATCAGCATGCCGGCGACGATGCCGCACAATGCGCCGACGACGATCGAGCCGGACAGCCAGGCCCCGCCGAAGCCGCAGGCCGCGCCGACGATCATCATGCCCTCGACGCCGAGGTTGAGCACGCCCGAGCGCTCGGTGACCAGCTCACCGGTGGCCGCCAGCAGCAGCGGCGTCGATGCGGCGAGCACCGACAGGATGATTGCTTCAACCAGCACCACTTTGCACCTGCCGCGCGGCGAAGACGAGCTTGAAACGGTAGAGGATTAGGGAATCGCAGGCGAGCACGTAGAACAGCAGGATGCCCTGGAACACCTTGGTCACATCGAGTGGAATCTTCATCGTGATCTGGGCCTGCTCGCCGCCAATGAACGTCAATGCGAGGAAGAGCCCTGCAATGAATATTCCAACTGGATTGAGCCGCCCCAGGAAGGCCACGATGATCGCGGTGAAGCCATAGCCCGGCGAGATGCCTGGTTGCAGATGTCCGATGGGGCCCGCCACCTCGATGATCCCTGCGAGACCGGCCAATGCGCCGGACACCGCGAATGTCAGGAGGATGAGCTGGTTGGCGTTGAAGCCGCCGAAGCGTGCCGCGCGGGGGGCCGCGCCGACGACGCGGATCTCGAACCCCTTGATGGTGCGCTCGAGCAGCACGAAGGCGCCTGCAACGACGAGCAGCGCGATGACGCTGCCGAGATGCAGGCGTCCGCCCTCGATCAGCACCGGCACGGTGGCGACCGGGTCGAACTCCGCCGTGGTGGGGAAGTTGAAGCCGGCGGGATCGCGCCAGGGGCCGCGGACGAGATAGTCGAGCAGGAGATCGGCGACATAGACCAGCATCAGGCTTGTGAGGATCTCGCTGGCGCCGAACTTGACGCGGCACAGCGCCGGGATCAGCGCGTAGAGGGCGCCGGCTGCGGCGCCTGCGACCAGCATCGCCGGCAGCACCCAATGTCCGGCCTCGGTGCCTTGCGTCTTGACCGCGATCCAGCTGCCGGCAACGGCGCCGATCAGGAACTGGCCTTCGGCGCCGATGTTCCAGGCGTTGGCGAGGTAGCACAGCGACAGACCGATCGCGATCATCACCAATGGCGTCGCTTTCACCGCGATCTCCTGCAGCGAATAGCCGTCGGTGAGCGGCGCGACGAAGTAGACGCCGAGCGCGGTGATCGGGTTCTTGCCGAGCACGGCGAACAGCACGCTCATCGTGACGAGTGTCAGTCCGATCGCGATCAGCGGCGAAACCAGCGCGATGGTGCGCGAACGCTCGGCGCGCTTCTCAAGCACGAGCTGCATGCGCCGCCTCCTTCTCGAGACTGGCGCCGCCCATCAACAGGCCGAGCCTCTCCCGCGTGGCCTCGGCGCGCGGCAGCGCCTCCGACAAGTGTCCATGAAACATCACCGCGATGCGGTCGGCGATCTCGATCAGTTCGTCGAGGTCCTGGCTGGTGACGAGGACGGCAGCGCCGGCGCTGGCGAGATCGATCAGCGCCTGGCGGATGATCGCGGCGGCGCCGGCGTCGACGCCCCAGGTCGGCTGGTTGACGACCAGCACCGCCGGCGTGCGCAGGATCTCGCGGCCGACGACGAACTTCTGCAGGTTGCCGCCGGACAGGCTCGCCGCTTCCGGATCCCGCTTGGCCTTGCGGACGTCGAATGTCTCGGTCGTCAGATCGACCGTCCGCAACGTCGCGGCCGCGTTGATGAAGCCGTGCCGGACCATGTCGCTCGCGGCGTGTCCGGTCAGCAGCGCGTTCTCGGACAGCCGCATCCGCGGCGCGGTGCCGTGCCCCAGCCGCTCCTCCGGCACGAACGCCGCGCCCATCTTGCGCCGTTGGGTGATCGAGAGATTCCCGCAGGCGAGGCCGTTGATGATGATCGTGCCGGGCTCCTTGACGAGGCGTTCGCCGGACAGCGCAGCGAACAGCTCGTCCTGGCCGTTGCCGGCGACACCGGCGATGCCGAGGATCTCTCCGCCCTTCAGCTCGAAGGAAATGTTCTTGAGAGCCACGCCATGAAGCTCGCCCGGGGCGAGGGTGAGATCATTGACGACCAGACGCGGCACGGTGGTGTGCCGCTCGGCCGGCGGCTTCACCTCCTTGATCTCGGTGCCCACCATCATGCGGGCCAGCGAGGCAGCCGTCTCCAGCTTCGGATTGCAGGTCGCGACCTTCCTGCCGCCGCGAAGGATGGTGGCGGTGTCGCACAGCCGCTTCACCTCTTCCAGCTTGTGGCTGATGTAGAGAACAGCGCGGCCTTCCGCTTTCAGGCGCTCCAGGACGACGAACAGTTGGTCGGCCTCCTGCGGCGTCAGCACGGCGGTGGGCTCGTCCAGGATCAGGAATTTCGGATTCTGCATCAGCGCGCGCACGATCTCGATGCGCTGCCGCTCGCCGACCGACAATTGCCATACCTCGCGCTTCGGATCCAGCGGCAGGCCATAATCGCGCGCGACATCCGCGAGCCGCGCCGACATGGCCTTGAACGGCTCCTTGCCGTCGAGCCCGAGCGCCACGTTCTCGGCCACGGTGAGGTTGTCGAACAGAGAGAAATGCTGAAACACCATGCCGATGCCGAGGGATCGCGCTTCGGCCGGGCCGGACAGCTGGACCGGCTCACCCTGCCAGCGCAACTCGCCGGCGCTCGGCTGCACCAGTCCATAGATCGTCTTCACCAGGGTCGATTTCCCCGCACCGTTCTCGCCGAGCAGGGCGTGAATCTCGCGTGGCCGGATCTCGATGTCGATCTTGTCGTTGGCAACGAAGTCGCCATAGCGCTTGGTCAATCCGACCGTCTGCAGGAGCGGAGGCGTAGATTTCGGATCGACCGGCGCTGGGTCAGGCATTTGCTGCGTCATGGGGCAGGGGGAATGAAGCTGCCTCAATTGTGATCTAATTTGCCGCGGCGCGTAAGAGGCGAAAAGCGCCATCCTTTGCCCAACTCTTGTCCAACGGTTCATCCGCGGAGACCGGCGAATGCAGCGCGCCGTCGGTTGCAGGCATCGCAGGCCGCAATCGAGTCGAGCGCAGCGCCCCATGAAGTTCTGTGGCACTTCTGCGACACTGGCCGGGAAATCGATCCGGTCGCAGCAGGCTGCACGTTGGATGAGCAGCGTCATGCAATGCGCGTCCAATGGCGCGCTTGCGCTCACGGGTGATCGCGAAATCGTGCGAGAGGCCAGGCGACGCTTTTCGGAAAAACTTCAGCAATGTGAAGCAGCAAGATCGTGATCCGGGAGCGTCGCGGCCGCGGCCAATCGTCCCATGGCTGCGCCCGCGACCGCCACCGTCGACGCCGTAATACGGCATAACCTTGATCAAACTGCGGGCAAGTCCTGGAGAAAGTTGAGGCTTCTCCGGCCGGTGGAACGGCGCAACTGTGCATGCAAGTCGGGAATCTGCGCTTGTCAACTGGGGGTGTTCGGAATGTCGTTTCGTCAAATAATTGCGGCGGCCGTCGCGCTGGGCGCGGTCGCACTGACGTCAGTCGGTGTCGCTGGGGCCGCTGATCTGCCCGCCAAGGCGGTCGCGAAAAAGGCTCCGGCCGAGGTGCCGTTCTTCCTCGTCGTCGACAATCGCGTCAGCTACTCCTACATCTTCGATGCCAGCCAGCCTGGTGCATGGAGCGTGAACGGCAACGGCACATTCAACGCCAAGACCGCCAAGCAGGTCTACTCGTTCACCCATTTCGACGTCTGGGGCTACGGCACCAACTTCTTCACGATCTCGCTGTTCAAGTCGGACCACAACGATCCCGCCGGACCGTGCACGCAGACCGGCGGCATCGTCTCGCCCAACGCCGGCTTCGCGTTCACGCCGGCGAGCTGTGCCGGCGCGACCGAGATCTACGGCCTGTTCCGCTCGACCTTCGGCTGGAATCAGATCTTCAACACCAAGGCCTTCACCATGGGCCCGCTGCAGAACATCTCGTTCGAGGTGGGCATGGATGCCAACACGGAGAATCGCTATTTCGGCGCCGCCAAGCGCGACGTGGTGGCCGGCCTGCAGTTCGCGTTCAACCTGCCCTACAAGGGCTATTTCAACGTCGCTCCCCTGATGTATTGGGAGTTCGCCAACCACAACTCGTTCTCACAGTGCGGCGCCGGCTGGTCGAACCCCTGCATTACTGACGGCAATACCTCGTTCAAGCCGACCTGGGCGGTCGAGACCAACTACTACATGGATCTCGGTTTCCTGCCCGAGAGCATGCAGTTCTTCTCGATCTCGGGCCGCGCCGGCTGGTACGGCAAGAAGGGCACCGACACCGAGCCGCTCCCGGCGAGCGTCGCGAACGGCGTCTATCCGACGAAGGTCGAGTTCAACTCCGAGCCGATCCGCCTGACCTTCGACGCGTCGAAGGCGATGTGGGGCGAGAAGCAGAGCCACATGATCGACGTCTGGGTGGCCTATCGCTACTGGCAGAACAAGTTCGGCCTCGACCACAACAACGCGGTCGGCTGTTCCGTCGCCGGCGTCGGCGGCACCCGCGTCGCCACGGGCGCCTGCACCGAGTCGTCGCTGTATTCAGGCGTGACCGTGAAGTTCTGATATCGACCGAGCCACGCAAGCAGGCGCCGCGCCTCCGGTCGCGGCGCCTGCTTCATTTGTCCCAGGCTCCCTCATGCAGCGTCGCGGCTTCGTCCTCCAGCAGGGGGCCGACGACTTCGGTCGCACGCTGGCCGCTCGCGAACACGTCGCGGCAGGGCAGGTCGAGGGTCGGGTTCTCCGGATGATTGCCGGTGAGGTCGCGCAGCCGCCGTTCGCTCAGCCCATAGACCACGCGTCCGATGCCCGCCCAGTAGATCGCGCCCGCGCACATCGCGCATGGCTCTGCCGACGAATACAGGGTGGCAGCCGCTCTGATTTCGGGCGCAATCGAAATGCAGGCCTGGGTCGCGGCCAGCCGCTCGGCATGCGCCGTGGCGTCATGTGCCGGCATATAGCCGTTCTCGGCCTCGATCAGAACGCGGCCGTCGGCCGCGATGAGCACGGCTCCGAACGGATGATTGCCGTTGGACGTCGCACGGCGCGCGATGGCGAAGCTGTGGCGCAGGAAATGTGCGTCCCGGTCTTGTGCGTCGGCCTGCCTCTGTCCGTCTCTTGCCTGATCTGCCGGTCCCATCGCCACTCTGCTCCGTTGCGGGTCGGGGGATCCTGCGCCGGCGCGGAGACGTCTGCAACCGCGGGAACTGATGGCCCGCGGCTCGCGTTTCCCGGCGCACGAGTGCGGAGAGCGGGCAGGCGACATGGCGGCAAACGCGGATTCCAGGGTGGCCGTCTATGCGGCGCTTGCCGGCAATCTGCTCGTGGCCTGCACCAAGATCGCCGCGGCGATCTGGACCGGCAGCTCGGCCATGATGAGCGAGGCGATCCACTCCGTCGTCGACACCTCGAACGAGCTCCTGCTGCTCTACGGCTTTCATCGCGCGAGCCGTCCGCCCGACCGACGGCATCCGCTCGGGCATGGTCGTGAGCTCTACTTCTGGAGCTTCATCGTTGCGCTGCTCTTGTTCGCGCTCGGCGCCGGCGTCTCGCTGTACGAAGGCGTCGCGCATCTGATGCATCCGCTGCCGATCGAAGACCCGACGGTGAACTATATCGTGCTCGGGCTCTCCTTCGTGTTCGAGGCAGGCTCCTGGTGGGTGGCGGTGCGACGCTTTCGTGCGGCGGCCCCGGGGCTCTCCTATCTCGAGGCGTTCAAGCGCAGCAAGGACCCGCCGGCCTTCATGGTCGTGTTCGAGGACAGCGCGGCCCTGATCGGCATCGTCATCGCCGCTGCCGCGACGGCTGCGGCGGTTGCCTTCGAGGAGCCGGCATGGGACGGCATCGGATCGATCCTGATCGGCCTGCTGCTTGCGGCGACCTCGATGGTGCTCGCGCGGGAGAGCAAGAGCCTCCTGATCGGCGAGCCCGCGGATCCGGAGCTGGCGTCCTCGATCCTCGACATCGCCCGCAGGAGGAAAGGCGTCAAGTCGGCCAACGGCCTGCTCACGGTGCAGCTGTCGCCGCAGCAGGTCGTCGTCGCGCTGAGCATCGAGTTTGCGGACGATCAGCGCGCCGACGACATCGAGCGCGCCGTGGTTGCGATCGAGAGCGAGCTGAGGGCGCAGCATCCGATCATCGCGGCGCTGTTCGTCAAGCCGCAGACCGGCGCGCGCTATCAGGAAATGCGCGAGAGCCTCCTGCAAGATGGTTCGGCTCCGGCGTGAGATCGGCGGCTGAGCGGTTGGACGACGCCGCTTCGTGCAGACGAATGGCCGAGGCATGAGATACGCCAACCGGAGTGGCGCGCAGCGCGCCTAGGGCGGCGTTCTCGCGGCCAAAGGCGCGCTCAGCAGCACGATGACCAGCAGCCCAGCCAACATCCAGAACGCGGCCGGCAGGCTCGTGGCCGCGGCGACGAAGCCGATGCCCGCGGGTCCCAGCAGCACGCCGGAGTAGCCTGCGGTGGTGACCGCCGCGACGGCCAGCCCGACCGGCATCGCGGTCTGCGCGCCGGCCCGACGGAACAGCACCGGGACCAGGTTCGACGCACCCAGGCCGATCAGCGCAAAGCCGGCCATGGCAGCAGCAACCAATGGAGCCGTGAGCAGCAGCACGAAGCCGGCGATGGCGATCGCGCTGCCCCCCAGCAGCGTTGCGCGATCACCGATCCGGGCAACCACGGCATCCCCGACGAGGCGCCCGGCGGTCATTGCGATCGAGAACATGATGTAGCCCAGTCCGGCCTGTGCGGCCGGCAGGCGCCCGGAACCGACGAGCAGCAGCGCGCTCCAGTCGAGCATCGCGCCTTCGACCAGGAACATGATCGCCGCGAGCGCCGCCAGCAGCAGCACCGCGCCATGGGGAAGCACGAGCAGAGGCCCCGTTTGCGCGGGCTTGCTCGCCATCAGTCGTGGGGCAGCGACGATCATCGCGGCCAAAGCGAGCGCGCAGCAGGCCAGCGTGCCGAGCAGCGGCGCGACGTCGAACGCGAGCAGCGCGGTCATGACGCCGGAGCCCGCGAAGCCGCCGATGCTGAACTGGGCATGGAAACCCGACATCAGCGGACGCTCGCTCAGCCGCTCGACGTCGATCGCCTGGATGTTCACGGCGACGTCGAGCGAGCCCAGCGCCGCTCCGAAGGCGAACAATGCGAGCGCAAGCGTCGCTGGCGTTGCGGCGATCGCCAGCAGCGGCAGGAACAGCGCGAGAGCGATGCCGCTGACGACGACGACCGGCTTGCTGCCATAGCGGGCGCTCAGCAGTCCGGCGGCCAGCATCGATGCGACCGAGCCCACGCCGAGCGAGAGCAGCAGCAGGCCGAGCGTCGCATCGTCGACGCCGAGCCGCTGCTTGGCAAACGGCACCAGCGGTGCCCAGCAGGCGATGCCGAAGCCGGCGACGAAAAAGGCCAAGCGGGTCGCGAGCCGCGCCGCGCTGTGATCAGAACTCATTTGGAAGATTCCTGACTTTCTGAAAGGCGCTGTCACACCGGCGGAGCGGCCGTCACGATGGTCGCTCCCGCCCGTTTGAGCAGGGCAAGTCGAGCCGCCGGCGCATCATGCTCGACGGTGAGCTGGCTGATCGTCTTGGCGCCGGCGACACGGTGAGGCGCTCGGGTCTCGAGCTTCTCGTTGGTGACCATTGCGACGCTGACGCGGCTCAGCGACAGCAGCGTCCGCTTGAACGCTGCGTCGGTCGGATCAATCGCGCTGATGCCGCCTTGCGCCGACACGGCGCAGGCGCCGATGAAGCAGCGGTCGATGTTCAAGCGCTGCATCTGCATGAGGGCGTCGGCGTCGACACAGCCGCCGACTCCGGGGTGAACGGAGCCGCCGATCATGATCAGTTGCAGGTCCTGCCGATGCAGCACGGTTGCGGCAATGTCGATGGCGTTGGTTGCGACGGTGAGATCGAAATCATCGGGCAGGACCTCAGCGAGCGCGAGGTTGGTGCTGCCACTATCGAGGAAAAGAAATTCGCCACGCGCGATGCCGCGGGCGGCCGTCCGGGCGAGCGCCAGCTTGCGTTCGCGATCCTGCCCGATCCGCGCCGCCATCGGGGTCATGCCGCCGGCGATCGGCAATGCGCCGCCGTACACCCGGCGGCAGCGTCCTTCGGCGGCAAGCGCGCGAAGATCGCGC
This sequence comes from Bradyrhizobium sp. HKCCYLRH2047, assembly GCF_051168175.1. Taxonomy (NCBI): domain Bacteria; kingdom Pseudomonadati; phylum Pseudomonadota; class Alphaproteobacteria; order Hyphomicrobiales; family Nitrobacteraceae; genus Bradyrhizobium; species Bradyrhizobium sp. HKCCYLRH2047. The sequence continues at coordinate 126,912 of NZ_JBNPUM010000010.1, read as the reverse complement.
CGGATCGCATCCTCGGAGACGCCGAATTCATGGGCCAGGGCGGCCGCGATGACCGCGTGCCCTGTAGCGAGGCGGCCGGCGATCTGGTCGCGACGCGCCAGTGGAAGGTCTGACATGCCTCCTCATATCAGGCAGGAACAAGAATAACAACGTGCATAATCGTGCACGATGCAATTTGTTGTTTGCGCGGCCGGCCGGGCATGTCATTGCCAGATGTCGAACTGTTCGGGAGCAGGACGTGACCGCCGTCGATTCGTCAGCAACGCCGGCCTTTGTCGCCGTCGACTGGGGCACCTCCAGTTTCCGTGCCTGGCTAATGGCAGGAGACGGCACGGAGCAGGCGGAGAGCCGTGGTGGCGAGGGCATGCTGCATTGCGCGACATCGGGCTTTGCACCGGTGCTGCGCGATCATCTGGCGCAACTCGGCGCGCCGGCCGATGTTCCGGTGCTGATCTGCGGCATGGCCGGCGCCCGGCAAGGCTGGGTCGAGGCGCCGTATCTGCACACGCCGACCCGGCTGGAGGCGTTGCACGCCGGCGCGATCGGCGTCGACACCGAGGGCGACGTCAGGATTCTGCCGGGGCTGGCGCAGGCCCGTGCAGATCAGCCGGACGTGATGCGCGGCGAGGAAACCCAGCTGCTCGGCGTCACCGAGCCTGACTTCACCGGGATCGTCTGTATTCCGGGCACGCACAGCAAATGGATCCGGATCGATGCCGGCGCTGTGATCGATTTTGCCACCTACATGACTGGCGAGCTGTTCGCTGTCGTCTCTCAGCATAGCATTTTGATGCACGCCGTCGAACCGGAAGCCTCGACCGTCGCGCACGACGCGGCATTCCGCGAGAGCCTTGCGGCGGCGCTTGCCGCGCCGACGTCACTGACCAATGCGCTATTCCGGCTCCGCGCAGCCCAGCTCCTCAATTTCGAGCAGCGGTCCGACGGGGCTGCGAGGCTCTCCGGGCTTCTGATCGGCAGCGAGATCGCCGACGCGCGGGTGCGGTTCGGCGCCGAGCTTCCGTTGCGGTTGATCGGAGCGGGCCGGCTCGGCCGTCTCTACTGCGCGGCGCTGGCGGCTGCTGATTTCGACGTGAACGAATGTGATGCCGAGCAGGCGTCCCGGCGCGGCCTGGTCAAGGCCGCGCGGCAGATCTGGGGAGCGCGTTTCCGACCATGACAAAGTCCGTTGCCTGGCCGCACGTCAAGCGGTCGCTCGTCGCGATCCTGCGCGGCATCAAACCCGACGAGTCCGAGGCCGTCGTCGATGTCCTGATCGAAGCCGGCTTCGAGCTGATCGAGGTTCCGCTCAACTCGCCGGAACCGTTCGCCTCGATCGAGCGTCTCGCCGCCCGGTTCGGCAAGCACTGCCTGATCGGTGCAGGGACCGTCGTCAATGCCGCAGATTGCGTGCGGGTCGCGGAGGCCGGCGGGCGTCTGATGGTCAGCCCCAACGTCGACGTCGAAGTGCTGGCGACCGCGCAGGCCTATGACATGGTGACCATGCCCGGGGTGTTCACGCCGAGCGAAGCGTTTCTCGCGCTGCGCTGCGGCGCCTCGGCCCTGAAATTTTTTCCTGCCTCAGTGCTCGGTCCGTCGGGAATTGCCGCGCAGCTTGCCGTCCTGCCGAAGGGCGTCGTGGTCGGCGCCGTCGGCGGCGTATCGGACAGCAATCTCGCCTCCTATGCTGCAGTCGGCGTGCGGGCCTTCGGACTGGGCTCGAGCCTGTACAAGCCGGGCATGAGCGCGAGTGATGTACGGCAGACCGCGGCCGCTTCGGTTCGTGCCTATGACGAGGCCATCGCAGCGGCGAGCTGAGTTGGTCCACGCTCCGTGATGGTCTCGTGCTGCTGTCCGGCGAGCGTCGCGACCGCCTTCGTCACCGTAACGGCCGGCTGGTTGTCTCGGTGACGGCGTGGACGATCCGGCGCAAGCTGCGCGTCGTGGCAACGGCCCGCAAAGTTGCGGGCCATTGCGATATGGCTCGGCCGCAGGCTCCGCGCGTCAGCTGGCGGCGGCGTTGATCTCCGGCGATTCGCCTTCCTCCGCAGACTGGGTGAACGCCTGCAGCGCGTCGGCCATCTGCATGCGGCCGCCGATGCCGGTGATCACGACGTCGACCATCGTGAACGACGAGTGGAAGTGGCCGTGGGCCTTGAGCTGCCCGACCGGCACGCCGGCGGCGGCGAGCGCTTCCGCATAGGCGACACCCTCGTCGCGCAGCGGGTCGAACTCGCAGGTGACGATGTAGGCCGGCGGCAGGCCGTTGAGCTGACCACGCAGCGGCGACACCCGTGGATCGGTACGATCCGCCGGCGAGCAATAGATGTCCCAGAACCAGAACATCAGCCCGCGCGTCAGGAAGTAGCCGGCGGCATTCTCGGCGTAGGACGGCCGATCGAAGCTGCAATCGGTCACCGGGCAGACCAGCAGCTGCCCGCCGATCGCAGGTCCACCGCGATCCCGTGCGAGCTGGCAGGTTACGGCTGCGATGTTGCCGCCGGCGCTCCAGCCGGCGACCAGCACCGGCCCGTCGCGTCCGCCGAGCTCGGCGGCGTGCTCGGACACCCACTTCGCCGCTGCATAGCCGTCCTCGGCCGCTGCAGGGAAACGATGCTCGGGCGCGTGACGGTAGTTCACGCTGACGAAGATCATGTTGGAGCGGCGGCACATGTCGCGGCAGAACGGATCGTCCGACTGCTCGTCGCCGAGCACCCAGCCGCCGCCATGGAAATACACGACGATCGGATGCGGCCCGGGCGTGGCCGGACGGTAGAGGCGGTAGGCAAGAGGGCCCTCGGCGCCTTGCAGAGTGCCGTCCTTGACCTCGCCCACGGGGCGGCCCGGCGGTCGGGCCTTGTTGAATTCGGCGACGAAGTCGCGTGCGCCTTGCGCGCCCATCGATTCGATCGGCGGCAGGTTCATCTCGGTGAGCATGTTCAGCACCAGCCGCACATCCGGCTGCAGCTTCACGATCTCGCCGTCGTTGCACTGGCTCGCACCGTTCGGGCCCGTGAGCTTGAAGCCGAGCATGCCGCGGCTGACGACCTCGTTGCAGATGCCGCGATAGGGCCCGACGCCGCCGGTGTATGGCATCAGCGTCTGCGGCTTGCCCGGCACGTTGGCGCCTGTGTACCAGGTGTTGGCGAGCCGGTGCAGCGTGACCGTCGAGCAGTCCGCCATGTGGCGCATCCAGCCGGCCTGCGCGGTCTCGGTCGGCTCGATGGTGGTGAAGCCGGCGTCGCGCATCGCGGCGAGACGATCGACCACGAAGTCGACGTGCTGCTCGATCGACACCGCCATGTTCGACAGCACCGATGGACTACCGGGACCGGTGATCAGGAACAGGTTGGGGAAGCCGGCGACCGTCAATCCAAGATAGCTCTCCGGGCCATCAGCCCAGCTGTCGTCGAGCGACTTGCCGCCACGGCCCTTGATCGGATGCACCGCGCGGATCGCGCCGGTCATGGCATCGAAGCCGGTCGCGAACACGATGACGTCGATGTCGAAGCTGCGCTTGTCGGTCTTGATGCCATTGGATGTGATGGATGCGATCGGCTCCTTGCGCAGGTTCACCAGCGTCACGTTCGGACGGTTGAACGTCGCGTAGTAGTTCGTGTCCAGGCACGGCCGCTTGGCGCCGAACGGGTGATCGTGCGGCGTGAGCGCCTCGGCCGTCTCGGGATCCTTGACGATCTCGCGGATCTTCTCGCGGATGAGATCGGCGAGCAGCGCGTTGCCGTCGGCATCGACGCCCTGGTCGGCCCAGAGCTGCGTCAGCATGCCGACGAGATCGCCGGAGGCCCACATCTTCTCGAAGCGCTCGCGGCGCTCGGCCTCGCTCAGCGCCCAGCTGAATTCGGTGGCCGGCGGGATCGGCACGCCGGTCATCGACCAGCGTGCCTGCTCGCGCAGCCCCTTGCGATCCTCCGCGAGCTGCGCGGCGCGATCGGCCGGGAGCGGACCGTTATGCGCCGGCAGCGCGAAGTTCGGGGTGCGCTGGAACACCGTGAGCTGCGCGGCCTGCTCGGCGATGATCGGGATCGACTGGATGCCGGACGAGCCGGTGCCGATCACGGCCACGCGCTTGCCGCGGAGGTCGACGCCATCATGCGGCCAGCGGCTGGTGAAGTAGATCTCGCCCTTGAAGTCGTGCACGCCGTCGATCTCCGGCGGCTTCGGCTGCGACAGGCAGCCGGTCGCCATGATGTAGTGGCGGCAGGACACGGCAGGGCCGTGGTCGGTCGTCAGCAGCCAGCGCTCCCTGGCCTCATCCCAGGCGGCGCCGAGCACGCGGGTGCCGAAGCGGATGTCGCGGCGCAGATCGTAGCGATCGGCGACGAAGCCGAGATAGCGCAGGATCTCCGGCTGGGTGGCGTATTTCTCCGACCACTGCCAGGCCTTTTCGAGCTCAGGATCGAAGGTGTAGCTGTAGTCGACGGTCTGGATGTCGCAGCGCGCGCCGGGATAGCGGTTCCAGTACCAGGTGCCGCCGACGTCGTTGGCCGTATCCAGAGCGACGGTCGAGAAGCCCGCCTTGCGCAGACGGTGCAGCAGGTAAAGCCCTGCAAATCCGGCCCCCACGACGGCGACATCGACCGTCTGCGTTTCACCGCCCGACGCCTCCGACGCGCGTGTCTCGACAATCCCGTCTGACATGCTGACCTCCCGATGATTTTGTGATTGGAGGAAAGGCTAGCTCTGCTCGCATGGTTTGTCAGCAGCCAAAACAACGATCTGCGGTTGTTGCAGTGCGGACCGTGCAGCGCGGCGGGTATGCCAGGCGTGATTTTGCATCGCCGGTCAAAAGGCCGCGACGGAGTGGACAAGACCCTGAGAAAGCGACAGAAAGCCACCCTGCCGCGTCGCATTCACCAAGTTTCAACGCATCGCGACTGTAACAACCGCTACACTACGCCACCTCCACGACTGAATCAGGCCAGGCCCATGCCGCTATCGCTGCCCAAGCAAAAGATCCGCGTTCTGCTCCTCGAGGGCGTGAACGACTCGGCCGTCCGCATGTTCGAGGCCAACGGCTATACGGAAATCGAACGGCTGCCGAAGGCGCTCGGTTCGGCGGAGTTGAAACGTATGCTGTCGGGCGTGCACATGCTTGGCATTCGCTCGCGCACGCATCTGACCGAGGAAGTGCTGCAGGCCGCCGATCGGCTGATGGTGGTCGGCTGTTTCTCCGTCGGCACCAACCAGGTTGATCTCGATGCCGCGAAGCGGCTCGGCATCCCCGTGTTCAATGCGCCCTATTCGAACACCCGCAGCGTCGCCGAGCTGACGATCGCCGAGGTCGTGATGCTGATGCGCCGCATCTTCCCGCGCTCGGTGTCGGCGCATGCGGGCGGCTGGGACAAGTCCGCCAATGGCAGCCGAGAGGTGCGCGGAAAGACGCTCGGCATTGTCGGCTACGGCAACATCGGCTCGCAGCTGTCGAACCTCGCCGAGGCCATGGGCATGCGGGTGATCTTCTTCGATCTCACCGACAAGCTCCGCCACGGCAACACCGAGCCGGTCGAGAGCCTCGACGAGCTCCTGGCGATCAGCGACGTCGTGTCGCTGCATGTCCCGGAGACGCCGGCGACCGCCAACATGATCGGCGAGCGCCAGATCCGTCACATGAAGGACGGCGCCTATCTGATCAACAATTCGCGCGGCACGGTAGTCGACATCGAGGCGCTGGCGAGCGCGTTGCGCGAGGGCAAGCTCTCAGGCGCCGCCGTCGACGTGTTTCCGGTCGAGCCGGCCTCGAACGCCGATCCGTTCGTCTCGCCGCTGCAGGGCCTGCCCAACGTGATCCTGACCCCGCATGTCGGCGGCTCCACCGAGGAGGCGCAGGACCGCATCGGCGGCGAGGTTGCGCGCAAGCTGATCGACTATTCCGATGTCGGCTCGACCTTCGGCGCCGTGAACTTCCCGCAGGTGCAGTTGCCGGCGCGCCCGACCGGCACGCGCTTCATCCATGTCCACCGGAACGTGCCGGGCGTGCTGCGCCAGGTCAACGATGCGGTGTCGCGGCACAACATCAACATCCTTGCGCAATATCTGCAGACCGATCCCGAGGTCGGCTATGTCGTGCTCGAGACCGACGTGGTCGGCGGTGAGGGCGAGGCGCTGCTGTCGGAGCTGCGCGCGGTGGAGGGCACGATCCGCGTGCGCGTCCTGTACGATCACGACCGGCCCTGAGGCTGTGGAGGCTGCCGCGCGATGACCGGCTCGTCTGCATCGTCTTCAGCCTCGTCCGTCGTTCTCAGCACGACGGTGCCGGCGCGCGTGCTGCGCCATGATCCGCAATACGGCATGTCGACATTGTTCTTCGCCGACGGCGAGCTGCGCGTGCCGATGGTCGATGCGGCTGTTGACGCCGGCGTCTCCGTGACCATCGAGGCCCGCGACGTCTCGATCGCGCTGTCGCGGCCGATGGATGTGTCGATCACCAACCGGCTGCCGGGCCGGATCGAGGAGATCCTGCCGCTCGATCCGCCCTATGTGCGCGTGACGTTCGATCTCGGTGCGACCAGGCTCCACGCGCTCGTGACCTTGGAATCGGTCGAGCGGCTGGCGTTGGAGCCGGATCTATCGGCCTGGGCGATGATCAAGAGCGTCGCGATCGGACCCGGCGCGGTTCGGCCTTCGGAGCTGCCTCGGCCGCGCCGCTGGCCCGCTTCTGATAGCGCGGATCGGTAGCCTTCTGCAGCTCGACGAGCGCCGCAGCGGTGGCCGTGCGGGTGCGCCGCTCCATCGAGCGATACAGCGCGATCAGCCGCTCGCCGAACGGCGTGATCTCGGCGCCGCCGCCGCGGCGGCCGGGATGGGTCTCGAACACCGGCGTCTCGAAGGTGCGGTTGAGCGCATCGACCATCAGCCAGCATTTGCGGTAGGAGGTGCCGCTCGCGCGCGCGGCGCCCAGGATCGAGCGCTCCCGGCGGATGAAGTCGATCAGCAGCAGATCCTCGGGCGACAGACTTCCGCCGTTGCCGAAAGTGATGGTCAATGCGATCTGAGCTTCGCGCTTCATCCTATTCCGATCCGCTCGCGTTGTGAGCCGATCATGTCACGCGGGCTCTGCGCTGTCACCATGCGGCCGGACCACGCTTCGATCCAGCCGGCACGGCGCGCGACTTCGACCGGGACGCATTCGGCGAACACGCCGGCGAAGCGCGTCCACGCCTCCATCATCGCAGGCGATACCGCCGTGATGATCGGAAGCCCGGCTGACATCGCCGAGCCGAAGGCGTCGGCGAGGCCACCTCCCGCCGCCTCCTGCTTGCCGAACTTGCTGAGGATCACGACATCCGTGCCACGCGCGATCGACTGCTGCACGGCGGCGCAGGCCAGCACCAATCCTTCGGGATCGAGATTGCAGGCCTGCGATCCCGGGCCGAGATCCTGCGAGATCGAGAACATGCGGTTGTCGTCGAGGCTGCGCAGCATCATGGCCTTGCACGGCCTGGTCTTGTCGACGCTGCTCTCGATCACGCCGGAGACGCGCAGCCCCATGCCTGCGAGCCGCGTGGCGAACTCATCGAGTAACTCCTGGATGACGGTGGACGCAGCGCCCTGCAGCGCCACGATCTGACATGTCCCGACCTCAGCGACACCCATGGCAGTCCTCCTCACGCATTGGCGGAGACGCGGCCCGCCTTCCGACCGGTTCGCATGATCTCTTGGACAGCCGAGACGACGCTCGCGGCGATCGATCGCCCGCGGTCGTCCATGCCGGTCCATGCGGCGTGGCGGCCGCGCGGATCGATCTCCAGCAGCTTGACGTTGGCCGGCACGCGCAGACCGTCGCGCGCGATGCCGCGCAGTGCGCCATCGAGCGGCGCCAGCACCGGCGTGCCGCCGAGCGATCCGAGCTGCAGTCCTTTGTAGACGCGGGTGCCGATGTCGAGCGGCGTATGCCAGACGGCATCCTGATCGGAATAGACGAAGCGCTCGCGGCCTGCGCCGCCGAGATCGCGTGCCTTGCCGTCCGCATCGCGCGTCGTGCCGTGCGCCACGATCGCGCCGGTCTCGCAAGGATGTGTCTCGACCGCGATGTCGCAATTGTGCCCGACCGCAAAGCGCGGCCCAATGCCGACGGCGATGCCGGCGACGCCGCGCAGATCCGGCGTCGCCAGATGCTTCTGCATCCGTGCGTCGACGATGACCGCGGGATAGCGGAACGCGATGATGTCGGTGAGATGCATCCCGGTGACCGCGACCCGGCCTGGCTCGCGATGAATGCGCACGACGTCCGCGATGCCCTCGGCCCGGCAGCCGATCACGCCGTCGATGTCGCACGTCTCACCATACAGGACGTCGTGAAAGGCCATGCCGCGTCGGATCACCGGCGGAAAGGCGTCGTGACAAAGGACGAGCGCGAAGCACGCCTGGTTGAGCTTGGCCGCGATCGCGGAGGCGATCTCGTTGGTGCCCAGCACCAGCGCGAGCGGCTTGGGCGCGTTCGGATGCCAGGTGACGGCGGCGGCTTTCATGCTGATGACCTCGTGTTGCGAGATCGAATGAGCAAGCCGCGGGCCAGATCGTTGGGCGCCGACCAACTTGTTCATTGCATTGAGGAAAAGCAGGCAGGCTTCGGTTTTGCGATCCAAAGCTATATTGTTTAAGATATAACATCGGACGCTATATTGTCGCTTATACAACATGTGTTGCGATGGTGGGGGGAGGGTCGGCGCGTGCCGATCAGACGATGGGCTCTTCGCGCCGAACCAGCGCGACGCCCTTGACCTGGGCGTAGACGGCAAGCCCCGCCTGCAGGCCGAGCTCGTTCCACGAGCGTTGGGTGACCCGCGACAGCAATCGCGCGCCCTCACCGTCCTCGCCGAGGCCGAGCAGGGCGGTGACGCGGTGGTCCGATTGGCTGCGGATTTCCAGGATCTTCGCGCGCAGCACGTTGACGATGGTGCTGCGGCTCGGCATTTCCACGGCGAGGCTGACGTCATCGGCCAGCACGCGCAGGCGGCGGCGTGTTCCGGACGCAAGCGGCTCGGCCGGCAGCACGAAATGCCCGCCGGGCACCGCAAGCGTCACCATGCCGTCGATGGCGTCGTGCTTCAGAACGGTGGCGTCGAGACTCACCGCAGCATCGCGGGAGAGCGCGAGCGGCAGTGTCAGGTCGGCTTGGAGCACGGACAGCGGGCCTGAAGCCAGGACGCTGCCATTGCGCATCAGCACCAGCTGATCGGCGAGCCGCTCGACCTCCGCGATATCGTGGCTGATGTAGAGGATCGGCAGGTCGAGCGCGGCATGCAGGCGCTCCAGATAGGGCAGGATCTCGTCCTTGGTCATCTGGTCGAGCGCCGACAGCGGCTCGTCCATCAGCAGCAGCTTCGGCTGGCTGAGCAGAGCGCGGCCGATCGCCACGCGCTGCCGCTCGCCGCCGGACAGATGGCGCGGCGAGCGCTCCAGCAGCTTGGCGATGCCGAGCAGCGACACGACCTCATCGAAGCCGATGGCGGTGGGGCCGGACGGGCCGGGATGGCCGTACATGAGGTTGCGGCGGACGGAGAGATGCGGAAACAGATTGGCTTCCTGGAACACGTAGCCGATCGGGCGCCGGTGCACCGGGCGGAAGGTCTTCTCGTCCTGCCAGACGTCGCCGGCGACGGAGCATCGTCCGTCCAGGCGGTTGAGGCCGGCGATGCTGCGCATGACGGCGGTCTTGCCACAGCCGGACGGGCCGAAGATCGCGGTGACGCCGCGCGCCGGAACCTCGAACCGCGCGTTCAGCTCAAAGCGCCCGAGCGTACCGCGGAAATCGACCTTGACGGTGCTCATGACGCCCGTCGCGTCATCTTCTTCTCGATCAGCATCATCGTCAGAATGACGCCGAACGAGAACACGACCATGCCGAGCGCCAGCACGGAGGCTTCGGTCCATTGCGAGGTCTCGACGTAGTCGTAGATCGCGACCGACAGCACCTTCGTCCTGCCGGGAATGTTGCCGCCGATCATCAGCACGACGCCGAACTCGCCGACAGTGTGGGCAAAGCCGAGGATCGCGCCGGTGAGGAAGCCGGGGCTCGCCAGCGGCACGGCGATCGTCCAGAACGCGCGCCAGGGCGAGGCCCGCAGCGTGGCGGCTGCTTCCAGGGGCTTCTCGCCCATGGCCTCGAAGGCGTTGCGGATCGGCTGCACCACGAACGGCATCGAGAACAGCACCGAGCCGATCACGAGGCCCGGGAAAGTGAAGGCGAGGGTGCGTGCGCCCCACAAGGAAGCCAGTGCCCCGCCCGGACCGCTCGGGCCGAGCGCGACCAGCAGATAGAAGCCGAGCACGGTCGGCGGCAGCACCAGTGGAATCGCCACCAGGGCTGCGACCGCCTCTTTCCACCACGCCTGCGACCGCGCCAGCCACCATGCGATCGGTGTTCCCACAATCATCAGAATGACGGTCGTGATCGCTGCCAATTCGAGGGTCAGGCTGACCGGTTGCCAGATATCGGCCGAGACGTGCAAGTTCATCCCTGGAAGTTCATCGACGTGAGCGCTCAGCTGCCGGACTTCGGGTCCAGAGCATAGCCGAACTTCTCGATGACCGCACGGGCTTCCGGAGTCTTGAGGAAGGTCAGGAACGCAGTCGCCGCCTCGTTGCCGGCGGATGCCTTCAGCAGCACGGCATCCTGGCGGATCTCGGTGTAGAGGGTCTGCGGCACCAGCCAGCGCGACCCGCCGGCATTCGGCATCAGCTGCGACAGCGCGACGAAGCCCACCTCGGCATTGCCGGTATCGACGAACTGGAACGCCTGCGAGATCGTGTTGCCCTGCACGATCTTGGGCTGGATCGCTTCATAGAGCTTGAGCGCCTTCAGCGTCTCCACTGCGGCCGCGCCATAGGGCGCGGCGGTGGGATTGGCGATCGACAGCTTGTTGAACGCGTTCGCCTTCAGCGTTTCCTCGCCCTTCACCGCCTTCGGGTCCTTGCTCCACAGCACGAGCTTGCCGATGGCGTAGGTGAAGCGGCTCTCGGCGACGCCGAGGCCCTCGTCGACCAGCTTCTTAGGCCGTTCGTCGTCGGCGGAGAGCAGGATCGCGAACGGCGCGTTCTCCTTGATCTGGGTGTAGAACTGTCCGGACGCGCCGAAGCTCAGCACCAATTCGTGTCCCGTCTTGGCCTTGAACAGGCCGGCGATCTCCTTCGCCGGCTCGGTGAAGTTGGCGGCCACGGCGATGTTGGCGCTGCCGGCAAACGCGTTTGCCCCAGTCAGGAGAGCGGCAGCCGCGCACAGAGCAGCGGCGACGAAGCGCATCGATCTCATCACAATTGTCCTCGTTCATATCGACAGAGACGGGTTCGCTTCGGTGAATTGCAAGTCCCGTTCCGGCGCAGCGGCCCGTACCGATGCCGTGCTATATTCATTCGTATACATCAAAATAGACAGGTCGGCGACGTCCCGTCAACCCGAGGGGCTCCCTCGGGCAAACGCGATGGGCGTCAGTGTTCGACTTTCGACAATCGAGGCTGAAGCGATGTCGGAAACGTGACGGCCCGAGAACCAGGGGTCTTCGGGCCGGCGCGAGACTAAGCCATCCGCTCCCAGAGCTGCCGCACCAGCATGCCCGCGCGCTTCTCGATCGCCGCGGCGGCATCGAGCGCGAGGTCCTCGCGATAGCGGCCGGCGATCAGCTGCACGCCGATCGGCTGGCCATTGTGAACCGCCACCGGCACCACCGCGCCGGGCAGCCCGAGCACGTTGATGGCCGAGATGAAGCGGATCTCGTTGAAGAAGATATCACGCACGCGCTCCGGGCTTACCGTGTCCTCGCGCGGGCCCGGCGTCGGCTTGACCGTCGTTGGCGCCAGCACCACCGGATACTCCTCGAAGAACATCTGCCAGGCGCGGATATGGGTGGAGCGCTGCGCCGTCGCGTTCATCCAGCCTGCGAGGTCGAGGATCTCGGCCTTGGCCCGCATCCCTCCCCACGCCTTGTGGAAGTCTTCGGAGGTGACGGCGAGCATCTTGGCTTCCTGCATCACGACCACCTCGGTGGTGATGACGTCGCACCAGGTCTGCCAGACGCCGGAGATGTCGGGGACCTCGACCTCGCTGACCCGGTAGCCGGAGCGCTCCAGATGATCCGCGGCCTGCCGGAGCGCGGCCTGCACCGAGGGATCGACGTCCATGTCATCAGGAATCTTGGCGAGCGCGACCTTGATCGGCCGCTTGGGCGTCTCGCCCTCGAGCGGGGCCGGCACCCACCAGGGATCGCGCGGATCGCGCCGGCTCATCACCTCCAGCGCCAGCCTGACGTCGGCGACGCTGCGCGCCAGCGGCCCCTGCGACGACATCAGATGCGCCAGCATCGGCCGCTCGGCCGCGGCGCTTTCATTGTAGGCCGGGATGCGCCCCTGTGTCGGCTTGATCGTGACCACGCCGTTGCAATGCGCCGGCCAGCGCAGCGAGCCGCCGATGTCGTTGCCATGCGCGATGGTGCCGATGCCGGCGGCGACCGCGGCTCCGGCGCCGCCCGACGAGCCGCCACAGGTGATCTCGGGATCCCACGGGTTCAAGGTCAGCCCGTGCAGCGGGTTGTCCGTGAAGCCGCGGAATGAGAATTCCGGCGTGTTGGTGAGGCCGAGCACGATCGCGCCCGCCTTCTTGAGGTTGCGCACGACGGGCGCGTCCGACGGCGCGATGATCCCCGTCTGCGCCGGAACGCCGTTGGGGTTTGGCCGTCCCTCGTAGTCGACGTTCTCCTTGATCGTGACGGGCACGCCATGCAGCAGGCCGTCCTTGTTGCGCGCCTTGTCCGCGGCGCGCGCAGCTTTCAAGGCTTCTTCGGACAGATCGACGACGACCGCATTCAGCTTCGGATTGACCTCATGCATGCGCGCGAGATGGGCCTCGGTCACCTCGACCGAGGAGACCGCGCCGGAGCGGATCGCAGCGGCGGTGTCGAGCGCCGACCACTGCCAGACTGGTCCTTTCGGCAGCCGCGGCTTTGGCTCGGCTGCCTTCGCCTGTGGTCTGGCCTGCGGCTTCGCCTTTGCGGGCTTCCTGTTGGCCGTGGCGCGCGCGGCCGCGCGCTTCGGAGCCGGCTTGGCGGTCTTCGCCGCCGGCTTCTTCTTTGTCGCTGTCTTCGCCATCGTGTCCCCCCAGTTTCTCTCTCAAACGACCGACATGGTCAGCGGCGGCTCGACCTCGGCGGGCAGCGGGCTGACATAGGGCGTGCGCTGTGTCCGCTTCTTCAGGTCGGCCTTGGCGGCTGCGATCAGCGCCGGCTCATTGAACGCCTTGATGCCGAGACCGGCCATGGCCTTCGCGGCCTGCACCATCGCCTTGTGCGCGGCCGGCGTCTTGCCTTGCGCGACGACCTGCCAGGTATGGAACGGCGTGCCGATCGCCACCGTCGGCGCGTGCACCTGCACCGTTGGCACCACCCAGCTGACGTCTCCGACATCGGTCGAGCCGATCTGCGGATTGCGCTTGGCGTTCAGCGGCACCAGGAAGTCGGCCAGCGGCTTGTCGGTCGGGTCCATGCCGATGCTGTAGTAGACGGATTCGATGTCCTTGTCGGTCAGGGTCGCCTGGATCTGCCCGGCGAAATCCTTGTCGGTCGTATCGAAATGCGGCGGCCCGAGCTCTTCCATGATCCCGTGCAGCGCCTCTTCGAGCGGCGTGTTGGGCAGGATGTTGGAGACCGCCGAGATGATCTTCATCTCGACCTTGGTCTCGGTCATCATCGCGGCACCTAGCGCGATCTTGTGCACGCGCCCGACCAGCTCGTTCATGCCGGGCAGGTCGCGCGCGCGGATGGAGTAGCGCACGCGCGCATGCGCCTGCACGACGTTGGGTGCGATGCCGCCGGTGTCGAGCAGTGCGTAATGCACGCGGGCGTCGCTCGGCATGTGCTCGCGCATGTAGTTGACGCCGACATTCATCAATTCCACCGCGTCGAGCGCGCTGCGGCCGAGATGCGGCGAGGCGGCCGCATGCGAGGTGCGTCCGGTGAAGATGAAGTCCGCGCGCGTGTTGGCGAGCGAGGGCGTCATCACCACTTCCCAGAAGCTCGACGGATGCCAGGTGATCGCGATGTCGGCATCCTCGAACGCGCCCGAGCGCACCATGAAGGCCTTTGCGGCGCCGCCCTCCTCGGCAGGGCAGCCGTAGTAGCGCACGCGTCCCGGGACCTTGTTGGCGGCGAGCCAGTCCTTCACGGCGGTGGCCGCGAGCAGCGCGGCCGAGCCCAGGAGATTGTGGCCGCAGCCATGGCCGTGGCCGCCGGTCTCGATCGGACGATGCTCGGCGACGCCGGCCTCCTGGCTGAGGCCGGGCAGGGCGTCGTATTCGCCCATGAAGGCGATGACCGGACCGCCTTCGCCCCATTCGCCCATCAGCGCGGTCGGGATGCCCGCCACCTTTTCGATGATCCGAAAACCCTGGTGCTTCAACTCGGTGAGGTGTTCGGCGGAGGAGCGGGCTTCGGTGTAGCAGACCTCGGGCATGCTCCACACCCGGTCGCTGAGCTCGATGAAACGGGTCTTGATCGCGTCGACGCCGCGCCAGATCTCGCTGCGGTTGTCCATCTCCGGTCTTGTCCTCTGCTGCCGATAGGAAGCCGGTATGGTTATCAGCTAAGTTCCCCGACGCCTAGCGATCCGCCGCGAGAGCAGCCATGCGGCCCGCGGCAAGGCGCGGAGGCGCGCGCGTCATCCTTTGAGCAGATGATGCTGCGGTTGGATGCAGCGCGATGCTTTCGGCGGCGCAGCGAGAACGGTGCGGACTCCGTCCTCGAATTTCGGAACTGCCGCCGTGCGCCGTTACCGCGCCCATCCTGGAACGATCGTGGTCGCGTCCTGTTCTCGTGTCTGGAGTGCGACCACCATGCGTGCAGGACCGATCACCATCATCGTTGCATTGCTGCTGATTCTCGCAGCCGCCGTCATCTTCGCCTATCAGGGCATGACCCTGCCTGGTGATCCGATGCCGGCCGGGGGCTGGATCGCGCTCACGCTCGGCGTGGTGTTTTCGCTCATCGTGGGGATCGGGCTGATGGTGCTGTTGTTCTACAGCAGCCGCAAGGGCTACGACGAACCATCACAGTTCGGGGCTGATGATCATCGCGACTGAGACCGCTCACGCCGGGCGCGGCGGATGCTGTGTCCGCGGATGCCGGTCGTGAAGCAGCTTGGCGAGTTCGTGCCTCAGATCGTCGTGACCGCGCATCGCCGTCTCGAACAGCGCCTCCTGGATGTCGCGCGGCATGTCGCCCCAGACGCCGATGGCGGCGCTTCCGAGCAGCTCTGCGAACCGGTTGTCGTCCATGCGGCACCTCCGGACGATCTGACGCCCGAGAGCGGCAAAGGTTCCAGGCCCGGTTACTGCGTGGTGAACAGGACAACCGCAATCGCAACGGAGAGCGCGATCGCGGACACCGTCCCGGTGGTCGACAGCACGCCCATGCGCCGCAGCGCCGCTGCAAACACGATGATGATCGGGGTGGCGGTGACGAGGCCGAGCTGCGCTTCGGTCATGGACATGCTCCTGATGCCGATCCCGTAGCGCATCCAGGCGCCGTGCTGTTTGTGCGCCGACAAAGAGCATGTCTGCCGCCCCGACTAGCTTTGCCGACATCTGATCGGAGGTGGCGGTGTCGGCACTCACATACGAACCGGAACCAACGGAGCGCTGGGGCGTGCTCGACGGGTTGCTGGGCGACCCCATGATGTGGGTCCTGATCCTCAGCGAGCTCGTCGCTTTCGGCCTGCTGCTCGGCGCTTTCGTCGTGGCGCGCGCAGTCAATCCAGTCGTGTTCGCGGCCGGGCAGGCCATGCTGGACGGACCTCTCGCCGCATTGAACACAATCGTGCTTGTGACGAGCGGGTGGGCTGCGGCGCGCGCGGCGGCCGCGGCGAGAGGCGCATCGCCGCCCACCGCACGGCGTTGGATCATGCTGGCGATCCTGCTCGGCGCGGCCTTCATTGCCGTCAAGCTGACCGAGTATGGCAGGGAGATTGCCGCCGGCGCAGGCTTCGAGACGTCGCCGTTCTTCACGCTCTATTTTCTGCTCACGGGCTTCCATCTGCTCCACGTCGTGCTCGGGATGGTCATCCTGGGAGGCGTCGGTCGTCATGCCGCGCCCGACAGCGTCGAGACCGGGACGGCGTTCTGGCACATGGTCGACCTGGTCTGGATCGTGATGTTCCCGATCCTCTATCTGGTGGGATGAGTCATGGTCCGCGATCGCCTCACGCTCGCCTGGCTTCAATTGCTGAGCCTCGCCACCGCCACGCTCGCGGCCTCGCTGCTGCTGCCGAATCGCTGGCTCGCCGATGCTCTCGTGCTCGTGCTCGCATTGGCCAAGGGCAGGGTGATCGTGCTGGATTTTCTCGGCCTGCGCCATGCGCCCGCGCTGTGGCGGGGCCTGCTCACATCGTGGCTCCTAGGCCTGGTCGCGCTCGCCGGGCTCGCGGTGGCTATCCGCGCTCTGGTCTGACGCGCCATCGCCATGCTGCTTGCGCGGCGACAAAGAGACTCCCGGCAGTGCCGGTAGATTGCCTTCACCATCGACCTTCACCAAACGGAAAGGACGTGTCATGGCGGAACGCCTGACCAAGTCTGCCGCACGGAACGTCTTCTACGGCGGTTCGGCCTTCTTCTTTGCGATCTTCCTCGGGCTCACAGCGCACAGCCACTACTACATGGTCACGACCTCGACCAGTGCGTCGACGCTGTCCGACGGCGTCGCTCGCGGCAAGCACGTCTGGGAGAAAAACTCCTGCATCAACTGCCACACGCTGCTGGGCGAGGGCGCCTATTTCGCGCCAGAGGTCGGCAATGTCTGGGACCGCTGGGGCGGCAGGCAGGACCCGGCCGCCGCGCGCGAGATGCTGAAGTCCTGGATGCAGTCGCAACCCTCCGGCGCGCCCGGCCGCCGGCAGATGCCGCAGTTCAACCTGTCCGACCAGGAGCTCAACGATCTCGCGGACTTCCTGCAATGGACCGACACGATCAAGCGCCAGGACTGGCCGCCGAACAAGGCCGGCTGAGCCGGCATCCCGCCCCCCGTCATGAGAGAGATCCGCGATGAGATATGAGACCCAGAAGGTCGCGATGCTGTATTTCTACGGCGCGCTGACGCTCTTCCTCGCCCAGGTCATCTTCGGCCTGCTCGCCGGCACGATCTATGTGCTGCCGAACACGCTGTCGGTACTGCTGCCCTTCAACATCGTCCGCATGATCCACACCAACGCGCTGATCGTGTGGTCGCTGATCGGCTTCATGGGCGCCACCTACTTCCTGCTGCCCGAGGAGACCGAGACCGAGCTCTACAGCCCGCTGCTCGCCAAGATCCAGTTCTGGATGTTCTTTGGCGCCGCGGGAGCGGCCGTGGTCGGCTATCTCTTCCACTACCATGAGGGCCGCGAGTTCCTCGAGCAGCCCTTCATCATCAAGGTCGGCATCGTCGTCGTCTGCCTGATGTTCCTGTTCAACGTCACGATGACGGCGCTCAAGGGTCGCAAGACCACGGTGACCAACATCCTGCTGTTCGGGCTGTGGGGCGTGGCGATCTTCTTCCTGTTCGCCTTCTACAATCCGGCCAATCTCGCCGTCGACAAGATGTACTGGTGGTACATCGTCCATCTCTGGGTCGAAGGCGTCTGGGAGCTGATCATGGCCTCGATCCTGGCCTTCCTGATGATCAAGCTCAACGGCATCGATCGCGAGGTGGTCGAGAAGTGGCTCTACGTCATCATTGGCCTTGCGCTGTTCTCCGGCATCCTCGGCACCGGCCATCATTTCTACTGGATCGGCGCCCCCGGCTACTGGCAGTGGATCGGCTCGCTGTTCTCGACCCTCGAGGTCGCGCCGTTCTTCACCATGGTGATCTTCACGGTGCAGATGACGCTCAAGGCCGGCCGCAAGCATCCGAACCGCGCCGCGCTGCTGTGGTCGGTCGGCTGCTCCGTCATGGCGTTCCTCGGCGCCGGCGTGTGGGGCTTCCTGCACACGCTGTCCAGCGTGAACTACTACACCCACGGCACCCAGGTCACGGCGGCACACGGCCATCTCGCCTTCTTCGGCGCCTATGTGATGCTCAACCTCGCCGTCATGGCCTATGCGGTGCCGCAGCTGCGCCAGCGTGCGCCGTATAACCAGTGGCTCTCGATGGCGAGCTTCTGGATCATGTGCACGGCGATGATGACGATGACCTTTGCACTGACCTTCGCCGGTATCATCCAGGTGCATCTGCAGCGCGTGCTCGGCCAGAGCTACATGGACGTGCAGGACCAGCTCGCGATGTTCTACTGGGTGCGGCTCGGCTCCGGCGTGTTCGTGGCGATCGCGGCGCTGATGTTCGTCTGGGCCGTGCTGGTGCCCGGCCGCACCAAGGAGGCTGCGCTGCCCGGCGCGCTGCAGCCGGCGGAGTGAAATCCCGTAGGCGGCGGCCTCGATGCCGCCGCCTGTATCCCCCTGATACGGAGAGTTGTCATGAAGCCCGCGCTGCACGCGATCCATACCGCCCCGTCGTTCCCCTCGTACACGCCGACCGGCCATGAATGCGCGCTGTTCGAGCATGCGTTCCGACATCGCCTGCCGGTGCTGCTGAAGGGGCCGACCGGCTGCGGCAAGACCCGCTTCGTCGCGCACATGGCGGCGCGACTGGGCCTGCCGCTGCACACGGTCGCCTGTCACGACGACCTCACCGCCGCCGACCTCACCGGGCGCTATCTGCTCAAGGGCGGCGACACCGTGTGGACCGACGGCCCGCTGACCCGCGCGGTGCGCGAGGGCGGAATCTGCTATCTGGACGAGGTCGTCGAGGCCCGCAAGGACGTCACCGTCGTGCTGCATCCCCTCACCGACGACCGCCGGATCCTGCCCTTGGAGCGCACCGGCGAGGAGCTGATCGCGCCCGACGGCTTCATGCTCGTGGTCTCCTACAATCCCGGCTACCAGTCGCTGCACAAGGCGCTCAAGCCGTCGACACGGCAGCGCTTCATCGCCATCGAATTCGGCTTCCTGCCGGCCGAGCAGGAGATCGTGGTGGTTGCCGCCGAGAGCGGGCTGGCGCCGGAGCGCGTTCGGCCGCTGGTGGCGCTCGCGCATCGGCTGCGC
Organism: Bradyrhizobium sp. HKCCYLRH2047; assembly: GCF_051168175.1. NCBI lineage: Bacteria > Pseudomonadati > Pseudomonadota > Alphaproteobacteria > Hyphomicrobiales > Nitrobacteraceae > Bradyrhizobium > Bradyrhizobium sp. HKCCYLRH2047. Next base: position 107,840 of record NZ_JBNPUM010000010.1, on the reverse strand, counting down.
GCGCTGCAGGGCCATGACCTGGAGGAGGGCGTCTCGACGCGCTTGCTGGTCTATTGTGCGACGCTCGTCGCCGCCGGAGCATCCATCGCGGACGCCGTGCTCGCTGCGATGATCGAGCCGCTCACCGACGACGCCGACGTCAAGGCCGCGCTGCGCGAGGTCGCGCATGCCGTGATCGGGTGAGCCATGCTCGACTTCCTCGAACTGGAGGAGACCGTCGGCCGTGCCTGGCATCGCATGGTCGGCACGACCTCGAGCTATCCGGTCCATCCGGACCAGGCCGTCGCCCTGAACGAGATCAGCGGCCGCATCGCCGTCATGTTCCGCGCGCTGGGCGGCGAGAGCGGCGTGCAGATCGCCGGAGCCAAGGCGCGCAAATCGGGCCATCGGCTCGGCTGGCGCCAGCGCATTGGCCTCGGCGACGAATGCCTCGACCAGGCCGGGCGCGACGGCGCCACCGTGTTCCTGCCGGAGACCATCGCGCTGCTGCCGGATCGCGCGCTCAATGCGCAGCTCTATCACTGGCTCGCGGCGTGGTTCGCGACCATGGCAGTCGAGCCGATCGCGGAGCGCGATCCGCTGCGGCGTGATCTGCTGGCGCTGCGCCGGGCCTGTGAGACGACCTCGCTGGTGCTGGCGCGCTTCCCGGGGCTGGCGCGTCCGCATGCGCAACTCGCTGAAGCGCTGGCTGCGGCGCGGCCGCGGCGGCCGCTGCCTCGGCTCGAGCAGCAGGTCGAGCACATCGTCATGGCGCTGCTCGGCGCGGGCGCGCCGCCCAAAGGCGCGCTGTGGAATGCGGTCATCGCCGGCGGCCCGTTGCCGCAGGCCGCCCCGCCCGGCTATCGGCCGATGCTGCCGTGTCCGCTGTGGGGCGATTGCTGGGGTCGCGATGCCGTTGCCGCGGCGCGCGACGACGACGAGACGCAGACGCCCGCAGAGCAGGAGGGGGCACCCGACACCCGCAAGCGATTCGCGCGGCGCGAGCGCGACGACACGGCCAAGCGCGATCCATTCATTCTCAACCGCTTCGAGAAGATCCTCGCGATGGCGGAGATGGTCAATGTCGATCGTCCGTCCGACGATACCGACGATGACGACGCCCGCAAGGCCGCCGACGATCTCGACGAGCTTGCGATCGCCAGGCGCAAGGGGCGGCCGGCGAGCAAGCTGAAGTTCGACCTCGATCTGCCGCCCGAGGCGGTCGACACCGCGAGGCTCGACAGCGGCCGGCTGTATCCCGAATGGAATTATCGCAGCGGCGCCTATCTGCCGGATCATTGCCGCGTCGTGACCGGCGACGCCGCCGAAGCGGGCGAGGCGTGGGCTCCGGACGATGCGATGCGCCGGCGGATCCGCAGCGTCCGGCGCAGGTTCGAGACCTTGCGGCCGCGCCACGAGATCATGCGCGCGCAGGCCGACGGCCACGACCTCGACATCGACGCGCTGGTGCGCGCGCGCAGCGATCTCAATGCCGGCCATGGCGGCATCGACCGCGTGCACCTCGCGATGCGCCCGCTGGCGCATGATCTCGCGGTGACTCTCCTGGTCGACGTGTCGCTGTCGACCGATGCATGGATCGATGGCGTGCGCGTCCTCGACGTCGAGAAGGAGGCGCTGCTGGTGCTGGCGCATGGGCTGTCGGCCTGCGGCGACAGCCACAGCATTCTCACCTTCACCTCGCGGCGCAACTCGTGGGTCCGCCTGGAGACCGTGAAGGCATTCGGCGAGCCGATGAGCGGGCGGGTCGAGCGCCGCATCGGCGCGCTCAGGCCCGGCTACTACACGCGTATCGGCACGGCGGTGCGTCACGCCGCCGGCGAGCTCGCCGAGCGATCCGAGCGCAAGCGCCTGCTGCTGGTGCTGACCGACGGCAAGCCGAACGACGTCGATCACTATGAGGGACGGTTCGCGATCGAGGACACGCGCAAGGCGGTGCGGGAAGCGCGACGCGGCGGCGTCGCGGTGTTCGGCGTGACCATCGATGCGTCGGCGCAGTCGTATTTTCCAACCCTGTTCGGTCGCGGCGGCTACGCCATCGTCGGCAACATCCGGCGACTACCGGCCGCACTGCCGGCGCTGTACCGGCAGTTGGCGCACTGACGCTTACGTCGCCGGCTCGCGCAGATTGCGCAGCGACACGGGCAGGTGAGCCATCAGCTTGTCGAACTCGCCGGGATCGAGCTTCTCCCAGAGAATCTCGAAGATGCCGCGCGCCGCCGTGAGCGGATCGACCGGGAATTGCGGCGGCAGTTGGCGGAAGATGTCATCGACGAAATATTCGAGATGGCGGTCCTTGGTCGGGGTTGCCGCGTGGTGCCAGCCCTCGTAGTAGATCCCGCGAATGAGCATCGGCAACTGGACGCCGAAATTCACGGCGACGGCCAGGGGCATGCGGTCGCGCAGCACATGAAGCACGGCACGCAGTGCATTGTAGGCCTGCTGCCGGCTCGCCAGCGCGAGGCGCTGCTCGATGGCCTTCAGCCAGATGTTGGTTTCCTGGACGGTGTGATCCAGGGCGGTCACGCCGGTCTCGCTCATGTGGTTCTCCATGATGACAAGTGCACAGGACCGTTCGAGGGACGCCGAACGAGGTAACGGCAAGGCCTGATTCGCTTGAACGCCTTGTCAGTAGGTGGTGCGTCCGGGCCGGGCATGTTGACCTGCATCAAATCACGATGTCGTGGTCGGACCGTGAGGTAAATGGCGGGTCAACGGTCTGCCCAGCCGTTTACGATCCCTGGCTGCCGGAGCGGCACCGGCGGTCGGCAAGCCCATCCGTCATCTTACGGAGATCGTCGTGCCCCCGTGCACGGCACGCAACATTGGTCAGCAGTTCACTCTGACAAACAGCCATCGACAAACAGAACGTCTACAAATCAGCACGTCGCGATCTCGCGGCGCGGATCGCGCCCGAGTCTTGCTTGACGGAACCCTCTTCAAGGGAGAGGGCGCAGGGAAGGCCGGGAGCTCGCCGCCCCCATGGCCCCCGTGCGGAAAGAATGCACGGGGCAGGAACCACAGGTTCGGCCGAGACATCCCGGCCTTCCCTGCGCGACGGTGTTACGGCTTATACGCACTCTCCCCGGTGAACGGGCTGTCTTGCCACCGTCACCCGCGCGAGGCTGAAACCTCGTCGCGAGCTTGACGCCAGCGTCGCGGCGCCAGGACCATGCGATTTCGCCGTCCGCACCGTGCCGTTCGTCCGCAGGCATGACACCCGCTGCGACACGTCGCGTCCATCGCATCCCGCACTCCACGTCTCGTGACGTTCGCGACACGCCCCTCTTCATGAGGCGGGATGCGCGGAAATGTGCAGGTGATTTGCCCGACGGCGCAAGCGCCAAACGTGCGACGAACTAACACGACGGGCAATTCGCGCATGGCGGCCATGCTGATTCGTTCGTTCGATGGTGGCGGGATTTTGCGTCTACCCGTGCTCAGTCGGAGAGCGCATCTCAAGTTGGCATCGGGCTGCTGCCTTGGGGGTGGTGCGAGGTGGGCGCTGCGGGCGCTGAGAGACGCGCGACCACAGCGCTCCTCGTTCGCGGTGGCGAGCATGATGCCGAGCCACCGGAACGTTCGCGTCGCAAGTCTGGAACTTGCGCGACTCGTTCGCGCTGAACATCCCGAGATCATCGCGGGCCGGCGCTGCGCCGTCAGGTTGAACCGTAGTTGTCCTGCTTGTGAAGAACACGTCTTCGCTTGCTCGTCGCGACAGACTCACCTTACATCGGAGTCGTCCGAGGCGGAGAGATCGCGCGCTCGGCACCCCTTCAACTCACGAATCGACGTCGGCTCGCAATGCTCAAGTCTGCCCAAGAGAAGTCTGTTCACAACAAGCCTGCTCAAGACAAATCCGGCAAAGACCTTCCGCTGACCGGCTATGCCGTCGTGGTCGATGGTCAGATCAAGACCGAATTCAAGACCAAGGATGGTGCACACAACGGCGCGCATGACCTCAAGCGCCGGTTTCCGATGTTGCAGATCAGGGTGTACGACGCGGAGACGAAGCAGACCCACGACATCGAATTGACGCGGGCGTGAGACTGGCCCGCCGCGCGGGCCGTGGTGTTGTGAGGACGCAGGGCCGTTGCACCTTGTCGAGGTCGAAATCGCTGCCGATGTTTGAGCGTAGCATGCTCCTGATGTAGCCGAGGGTGCGGTCCGGGTTGCCGCGCCGTCACCCTTGTGGGAGAGGCCGCTGTATCGCGCGGTGGCGTGCGGGCCTGGCTGCACGCAGGCGACTGTTGGCCTGCGTGCAAGAGACGCCGAGATGGGCTGTTGCGGTCGCTGCGTGATCTGAGCCAATCTGCCTCATCTCCGACCATGCGAGCAGCCATCATGACCGAAACCGCCTGGAACAGACTTTCCGCCGCAGCGCTTCGCGCGCTCGCGGCCCGAGACGCGATCGTGCTGTTGCCGGTGGCCTCGACCGAGCAGCATGGTCCGCATCTGCCGACGGGAGTTGATGACTTCCTGTGCAGCGAGGTCTGCCGTCGCACCGCGCTGGAGCTGACTCCAGACTATCCCATCGTGGTCGCGCCGACCGTTTGGTGCGGGCTGGCCGACCATCACGTTCCGTTCGGTGGCACCTTCACCCTCAGCCTCTCCACCTACCACGCCGTGCTCAGGGACCTGTGCCGCTCGATTCTGAATGCCGGCTTCCGCCGCATCGTGATCGTCAACGGCCATGGCGGCAACATCCAGGCGCTGGCCACCCTCACCGGCGAACTGACGCGCGAGCTCAATGCGTCGATCGCGACGACGACCTATTTCATGGAAGGGCGGGAGACCATGGCCAAGGTCCTCGAGGATCAGGACGGCGTGATGCATGCCTGCGAAGCCGAGACCTCGATGATGATGGCGGCTCATCCCGGCCTCGTCGACGCGGCGAGGCTCGACGCGGCCTTTGGGCCGAGCTTCGACATCATGGGCTCGCTGGTGCCGTCGCTGAAAATGTTCAGATCGTTCGGCGACATCACCACCTCCGGCGTCGCAGGCGATGCGCGCAAGGCATCTGCTGCAAAGGGCGAGAAGCTGCTCGCCGGCTGCGCGGCGGCGCTGGCGGCGCGATTGCGGTCGGGCGAGCCATGGTCGACTGCAACAATTCCGCCGCCAGCCGCAAGACGACAGTGACGCGGCGCATCATCCCGAGAAGCCCGTCGCAGGCGGGCGTTTCTGGATGATGGGCCGCAAACGATGCGTCCACGGGTTTAATGGACGCATTCCGATCGGCAAGCTCAGCCGCGTTGTGTGGAAGCGGCGAGACACGGAGCCCCGATCGCGTCGAGGCCGCCCGCAAGACTGCGGCTCGCGTTTCGCACCTCGCTGCGAAACGTCTTCGCCAGGTTCGACAGCGGCCGCGCCTCCGACCACAGCACATAGGCCGAGACTTTGGTGCTCGGCGTGAACGGCCGTACCACGAGATCATGCCCGCCCTGGCGCGGCGAGAATGGATCGACCACGGCGACGCCGACGCCGGTCGAAGCCAGCACGCAGGCCGTGTTGCAGTAACGCACTTCGACGGTCGGCTGGAAGTCGGCATCGGCTTGCCGAAAGCTCTCGCGCACGGCTTCGCCGAGGCGCGTGCCGCGTTCGAGACCGATCAGCGGGAACCCGGCGAGATCCCGCGCTGAAATCACGTCGCATTCCGCAAGCGGATGCCGGGCCGGCATCACGCACACCATCTCGCCGGTGTGCACGACCTCATGGGCGATCCCGGGATGGTCAGACAGTCCGAGCGCGAAGCCGAGCTCGGCGACGTTGCCGAGCACGCCCTCGATGATGCCCTCGTAGCGGCGCACGTCGAAGAACATCCGCGTCTGCGGCCGGCGCCGCAGGAAGCCTGACAAGGTCGGCGGGATGATGCTGTAGGCGAGCGGCGGCGTGGCGACGATCGACAGATGACCCGTCTTCTGCTCGCGCAGGTCACGCACGCGGTTTTCGAGCCGGGCGTGCAGGGTGAAGATCGCCTCGCTCTCCTCATAGAGCGTCATCGCCTCGGGCGTCGGGAACAGCCGGTTGTTGACGCGCTCGAACAGCGTGAAGCCGGCCTGCGCCTCCATCGCCTTCAGCGCATTGCTGATCGCAGGCTGCGACAGCGCGAGCTCCTCGGCGGCAGCGACCGTGGTGTGGTGGCGGATGACCGCCCGCAGGATCTCCAACTGGCGCAGGTTCATGGCATGGTCGCCCTATTAGCCCGGGTGATGGTCTCGGCCAAAATATCATAGACCGAGGTCGTCCCGACTGGTTGCAATTCCTGCGCCGGTTTCGCTTCATTGATGCTTCTCTTGCGCGTCGCAGAGGGCGGTGCTGCCGCCTGCTGGAAAGGCATGACGCACAGATCGGAGGCAGAATTTTGAGCCGTATCTTCCGCGCCGCCGCCGCCCAGATGGGGCCGACCCAGCGCGCCGACAGCCGCGGGCACACGCTGTCGCGCATGATCGGGCTCCTGGAACAGGCGGCCGCCCAGGGCGCGAAGCTGGTGGTCTTCCCCGAACTCGCATTCACGACCTTCTTCCCGCGCTGGATCCTCGAAGGCGAGGCGCTCGACGGCCACTTCGAGCGTTCGATGCCGAATCCGTCCGTTGCCGCGCTGTTCGACCGGGCGCGGGCGCTTCGCGTCGGCTTCTATGTCGGCTATGCCGAGCTGACACCGGACGGACGCCGCTTCAACAGCTCCATCCTGGTCGATCCCGACGGTGAGATCATCAGCAAATATCGCAAGGTGCATCTGCCCGGCTCCGTCGAGCCGCGCCCGGGTGCCAAGTATCAGCAGCTGGAGAAGCGCTATTTCGGCTATGGCGATCTCGGCTTTCCGGCCGTGCGCGCCGGCCGCGAGTGGGGCGGCGCCATCATGGGCATGATGATCTGCAACGACCGGCGCTGGCCGGAATCGTGGCGCGTGCTCGGACTGCAGGGCGTCGAGCTGGTCTGCGTCGGTTACAATTCCGCGGCCTACGATCCGAACGGCGGCAACACCGAGGATGCCGCGCTGCGCACCTTCCATTCCACACTGGTGGCGCAGGCCAACGCCTACATGAATGCGACGTGGGCGATCGCGGTCGCCAAGGCGGGCGACGAGGATGGCAGCGGGCTGATCGGCGGGTCCTGCATCGTCGATCCCAATGGCTGCATCGTGGCGCAGGCGAGGACGCTCGCTGACGAGGTCGTCGTCGCCGACATCGACCTCGATCTGTGCCGCCAGGGCAAGGACAAGATGTTCAACTTCGCGGCCCATCGCCGGCCGGATCAGTACAGGCTCATCACCGAGCGCGCCGGCGTCGTCGAGCCGGTCGTGGTCGATTAGCCGTTCACGTGGGGGAGTGTTGCAGGATGCGCCATTCGTTGTTTGCAGGTCTCGTCATCCTCGTCTCGCTTGCTGCGGCGGGGGCGGCGGAGCTGCCCGCTGAGATCAAGCAGGCTGGCGTGCTCAAGCTCACGGTCAACTCGACCTACGCGCCGATGGAATATCACGACCCCGCCACCAACGAGCTGAAGGGTCTCGACATCGACCTCGCCAACGCGCTGGCGAAGCGCCTCGGCGTCAAGATCGTCTGGAGCGAGACGCCGTTCGCCGAGCTCATTCCGTCGCTGCAGACGAAGCGCGCCGACTTCATCATCTCCGGCATCTCGGATCGTGCGTCGCGGCGCGAGACCGCCGATTTCGTCGACTATCTCGTCACCGGTCCGCAGTTCTTCGTGCTGGCGGACAGCGATGCCAAGGCCGCGACCGATCTGTGCGGCCGGAAGATCGGCACCACGCGCTCGACCAGCTTCCCGCAGGAGATCGAGAAATGGAGCAAGGCCAGTTGCGAGGCCGCAGGGAAGCCCGCCGCGCAATATGCGCCGGGGGAGAACTCGATCGATGTCCGCAATCAGCTCAAGCAGGGCCGCATCGATGCTGCCGTGCAGGGCAGCGAGACTTTGCCCTATGCGCAGTCGCAGGAGGCCGGCAAGTATCGCATCGTCGGCGAGCCCATCGCCTTCGGCTACCAGGGCATCATGTTCCGCAAGGATGATGCCGCGCTGCGTGAAGTGGTGACCGAGCAGCTCAAGGCGATGATCGCCGACGGCAGCTACAAGGCCATCCTGGACACATGGGGGCTCGGGGCCAATGCGGTCCGCGAGCCCATGCTCAACGCGGCGCCGCAATGAGCCGCAGCGAGGCCCTGGCCGACGGCTTCCCGGATCTGTCCGGACACGGGATTGCGCGGCAGGCGCATTGGGGCCGCTGGCTCGCGGCCGCGGTCATCGTCGTCGTCCTCGTCGCGATCGGGCGGGCCTTCGCCAAGGGGCAGATCGAGTGGGTGTTCGTCGAACGCTTCCTGACGGCGCCGGTGATCCTGCGCGGCATCGTCAACACGATGGTCATGGCGGTCCTGGCGATGATGCTCGGAATCGCGCTCGGCGTCGTCGTTGCGATCATGCGGCTGTCGCCCAATCCGGTGCTGCGGTCGGTCGCCGCCGGCTACACCTGGCTGTTCCGCGGCACGCCGCTGATCCTCCAGTTGTTGTTGTGGTTCAATCTGGCGCTGGTGTTTCCAACCATCGGCATTCCCGGCCTGTGGAGCGCGCGCGCGGTCGATGTGATGACGCCGTTCCTGGCCGCGCTGCTCGGGCTCGGCATCAACCAGGGCGCCTACACGTCCGAGGTGATGCGCGCGGGCCTGCTGTCGGTCGATATCGGGCAATACGAGGCGGCGCAGGCGATCGGCATGGGACGATTGCAGGCGCTGCGCCGGATCATTCTGCCGCAGGCGATGCGCGTGGTGATCCCGCCGCTCGGCAACGAGTTCATCGGCCTGGTCAAGGCGACCTCGCTCGCCAGCGTGATCCAGTATCCGGAGGTGCTGCACTCGGCCGAGAACATCTACTACGCCAATTCGCGCGTCATCGAGCTCCTGATCGTCGCCGGCCTGTGGTATCTGCTCGTGGTCTCGATCCTCACGCCGCTGCAGATGCTGCTCGAACGCCGCTTTGCCCGCGGCATCGCGCGAGGCGGCCGCTGATGAGGCCGCTGGTCGCCATCCGCCAACTGAGCAAGCGCTTCGGTGAATTTCAGGCGCTGAAGCAGGTCTCGCTCGACGTCTTCGAGGGCGAGGTGGTTTGCCTGATCGGGCAATCCGGTTCCGGCAAGACCACCTTGCTCCGCTGCGTCAACCAGTTGACCACGGCCGACAGCGGCGGCATCTGGCTCGACGGCGCGCTGCTCGGCTTCCGCGAGCAGGACGGCCGGCTGCACCGGCTGTCGGAGCGCGAGATCGCGCGGCAGCGGCTCGCCTGCGGCATGGTGTTCCAGCGCTTCAACCTGTTTCCGCACATGACGGCGCTGGAGAACGTCATCGAGGGGCCGGTGCAGGTGCAGAGGCGCAGGCTTGCCGAGGCGAGGGACGAGGCATTGGCGCTGCTGCGCCGGGTCGGCCTCGCCGACAAGGCGGGCTCCTATCCATCGCAATTGTCCGGCGGCCAGCAGCAGCGCGTCGCGATCGCACGCGCGCTCGCCATGAAGCCGCGGCTGGTGCTGTTCGACGAGCCGACCTCGGCGCTCGACCCGGAGCTGGTCAGCGAGGTGCTCGCCGTGATGAAGGAGCTCGCGACATCCGGCATGACCATGCTGGTGGTGACGCATGAGCTCGGCTTTGCGCGCGAGGTCGCCGACCGGGTGGTCTACATGGACCAGGGCGTGATCGTGGAGAGCGGCCCGGCCCGCGAGGTGCTGCGCGCGCCGCGCGAGGCGAGAACAAGAGCGTTTCTGGCAGCGGAAGTGGGGTGAGGTGATGGATTTGAAGTGGATCGTGTTGGCTGGACTCATGAGCGCCGCCGTGGCGGGCACGGCTCTCGCCGCCGAACTGCCGGCCGAGATCAGGCAGAATGGCCTGCGCATCGCGGTGGTGCCGAACTATCCGCCGATGGAGTTCAAGGATCCGGCCACATCCACCCTGACCGGCTTCGATGTCGAGCTCGGCGAGGCGCTGGCCAAGAAGCTCGGCGTCAAGGCTGTCTGGCAGGAGACGAGCTTCGACCAGTTGATGCCGGGCCTCGCCACGCAGCGTTTCGACATCATCCTGACCGGCATGACCGACTACAAGAGCCGGCAGGACACCGCGACCTTCATCGATTATCTGCGCAGCGGCCCGCGCTTCTTTGTGCAGGCGTCGCGCGCGGCCGAGCTCAAGGAGCCGACCGCGCTGTGCGGCAGGAAGGTCGGCGCCTCCAGGCGCACCAAGTTTCCGGACCAGATCGCGGCCTGGAGCGAGAAGAACTGCGGATCAAGCCCGATCCAGTTCGTCGGCACTGAAGGCTCGGCCGACGCGCGGACGCAATTGAAGCAGGGCCGCATCGATGCCGCCGTGCAGGGCAACGAGACCTTGCCCTACATCATGGACCTCGAGCCGAACGCCTACGCGCCGGTCGGCGAGATGATCGCGCTGCAATATACCGGGCTTGCGACGCCGGTGAAGGCGGACGAGCTCCGTGGCGCGCTGCACGCTGCGCTGGAGGGCCTGATCGCCGACGGCAGCTACAAGGCGCTGCTGGCGAAGTGGAAGCTCAGCGACAACGGAATCGAGAAGGTGCTGATCAATGCTGGACAGTAAGGCGCTCGCGGGGATCCCGGTCGTTCCCGCCAACACTGCGCCGCCGGCGCCGGACTATCCATGGCCTGCGCCGTACAGAGCGGCGATGTTCCTGTCGTTCGACATCGACGCCGAGAGCGCCTGGACGTCGAAGGATCCGGCGCACGCCGCGCGCCTGGTCACGATGAGCTTCGGCGGCTACGAGGCGCGCGTCGGCACGCCGAAGCTGCTCGAGCTGCTCGCCGAGCTCGATCTCAAGGCGACGTTCTTCATCACGGGATGGGCGGTCGATGCGCATCCGGCGATGGCGGAGGCCGTGCTGAAGGCGGGCCACGAGATCGGCCATCACGGCTATCACCATCTGCTGCCCGATCCGGGCGATCCCTTCATCGTCGAGGAGATCGAGCGCGGCTTCGAGGCGATCCAGCGCCGGCTCGGCATCCGGCCGATCGGCTACCGCGCGCCGTTCGGCGAGTTCTGCGAGGAGCTGCGGATAGCGCTGGTGCGCCAGGGAATCGTCTACACCTCGTCGTTCCGCGACGACGTCAGGCCCTATCGCCATTGCCTCGCCGACGGCAGGCCGGGCACGATCGAGATCCCGGTGACCGCGAGCTATGACGACTGGATGCACGGCCTGTCGGCGCGGTTCTCGCCGCGCTCGATCTTTCCGAAGGAGCACGTGCTGTCGATGTGGAAGGATGAGCTGGACGAAGTCCGCGACTGGGGCGCGATGGTGACGACCGTGCTGCATCCGCAGGTCTCGGGCCGGCCGATGCGCTTCCGCCTGCTGCGCGAGTTCCTGACCTACGCCAAATCGTGCCAGGACGTCTGGATCACGACCGGCGCCGAGATCGCCGCGAACTACCAGCGTCACGAGGCGGCGGAAGCGAAGAGCGCATGAGCACGACCGCGATCTTCGGCAGCTATGTGCTGACGCGCAGGGACGGCGCGCAGGACGTGCTGCGCGATCACTGGGTGCTGGTCGAGGGCAGGCGCATCGCGGCCGTGACGCGCGACAGGCCGGCGGCGGACGAGGTGTTCGATCGTCCGGGCCGATTCGTGCTGCCGGGGCTGTTGAACCTGCACAACCACGTCTTCAGCGAGGCGATCGCACGCACGCTGACCGAGGACGGCAACGGCCGCCGCAACAACAAGAGCATCGTCTACACGGTGCTGCTGCCGCTGTCCAAGCGCGGCGCCGACATCCTCTCGGCGGAGGAGCGGCTTGCGATCGGCCGCATGGGCGTGCTGCAGCTCCTGAAGGGCGGCGCCACCACGGTGATGGAGCCGTTCCGCAACACGATCCCGGAGATGTTCGATGCGGCGCTCGAGATGGGGCTGCGCTTCTACGGCGCGCCCTATCTGTTCTCGACCGGTGATGCCAGGGCGGATGCCTCCGGCGTCGTGACTTATGCGGGCAATGACGGCGAGGCCGACCTGGCGATCTGGAACGCGCTCCATCAGCGCTGGCACGGCCAGGGTGACGGGCGCATTCGGCTCGCGATGAGCCCGCATGCCACCGACACCTGCGGGCCGGATTTGCTGCGCGCGGCTGCGAGCCGGGCGCGCGAGCTCGACGTTCCCATCACGACACACATGGCGCAGAGCGCAGGCGAGGTCGCGACGATCGCGCAGCGCCATGGCGGCCGCACCCCGGCCGGATATCTCGATTGGCTCGGGCTGCTCGGACCCGATCTGCTGGCCGCGCATTGCCACGCGTCGACCGATGCGGACCTTGCGCTGATGGCGGCGCGCGGTGCCGGCGTGCTGAACTGCCCGCGCGTGTTCGCGCGCGCCGGAGTCACCGCCGCCTTCGGCCGCTTCGCCGCGCACGGCGTACGCACCGCGGTCGGCACCGACGGCTACAACATGGACCTGCTCGGCGAGCTCAATGCGGCGTCGATGATCTCGAAGATCGCGCTGGGAAGCGCCGAGACGACAAGCGCGCCGGAATTGATCGACGCCGTCACCACGACGGCCGCCGCCATGATCAAGCGCGACGATCTCGGCGTCATCGCGGCGGGGGCGACCGCCGACCTCACCGTCGTCGACATGACGCATCCACATCTTCGACCGCTACACGACCCGCGCCGCGGCCTGATCGCGCTCGCCAACCGCGCCAACATCGACCAGGTGATGATCGACGGCCGGCTGCTGATCCACGACGGCCGCTATCTCCACGGCGACGAGGCTGCGATCACAGCGGCAGGCAGCGCCGCCATCGCAAAGATCTGGGCGCTGCCCGAGGCGCAGGCGGCATTCGCCGGCTGACCGCCGCTACCGCGTGCCGTAGGCGCGGTCGCCGGCGTCGCCGAGGCCGGGGACGATGAAGGCGTCGTCGTCGAGGCCCTCGTCGATCGCAGCCGTCCATAGCGCGACGTCCGGGTGCAGGCCGCGGACGCGCTCGACGCCTTCGGGGGCGGCGATCATGCAGACCATGCGGATGTCCTTGGCGCCGCGCTCCTTGAGGCGGTCGACGGCGGCGACCGCGCTGTTGCCGGTCGCCAGCACCGGCGTGACCACCACGGCGAGCCGCTCGTGCAGATCGGACGGCGCCTTGAAGAAGTACTCGACTGCGGTGAACGTCTGCGGCTCGCGGTACAGGCCGATATGGGCGACGCGCGCGGTCGGCACCAGATCGAGCATGCCGTCGACGAAGGTGACGCCGGCGCGCAGCACGGGCACGAACACCAGCTTCTTGCCGGCGATCTTGGCCGACTGCATCCGCGCCAGCGGCGTCTCGACCTCGACCTCGGTCAGCGGCAGGTCGCGCGTGACCTCGTAGCAGAGGAGCATGCCGATCTCCTTCAAGAGCTCGCGGAACGACTTGGTCGAGATCGACTTGTCGCGGATCAGGGTCAGCTTGTGCTGCACCAGCGGATGATCGACGACCGTGACGCCTTCCATGGCTTTCATCTCCAAAGCGGTGGGTGGGCAAAGGCGCGACGCGCCGTGTCCACCGCGATCTTAGCTCAGCTTGGAATGGTGGGCACGCTGCGCTTTGCCCCCCCTACGCGCAACTGATCAGTTTCGTCATGGCGAGGAGCGAAGCGACGAAGCAATCCAGACGTCCTTCCCGCTTTGCTCGCAATGACGGAACCGCGAGGTCGGCGACCTCAGGCCCAAACCCCTTAAAACACCGTGCCGTCGGTGAGGATGGTCAGCGGCGGCGAACCGTCCGGGCGGCGGGCGAAGGCGAGCTTGCGGCCGGCGGCCCAGCTGCCGCCTTCGAGGATGCGCGCCAGCGGTAGCTGCTCCGCGGTCTGGCCGGTGCGCCGGCGGATCAGTTCGGCCAGCCGGTCGAGCAGGGCGACGGTCAACGCGCGCCATTCCACCACCAGCGGAGAATCGACCTCATGCACGCGCGCGGCATCGGCGGGATCGCGCAAGCTCAGCACACCGCCGTCGACGAACAGGCCGCCATTGCGGTATTCGGCGAGGCCGGTGAGGCCGTCGATGTTGTCCACCACAAGGCCGGCGCGCTGCAGCGGTTCGATCAGCGAATAGCTCAGCCATTGCGACAGCTTGTGCAGCGGGACGAGACCGGTGGTCGCGTCATCGGTGATCAATGATGGATGCCGCCAGCAATCGCCGAGCGCTGTGCCGTGCAGCGTCAGGCGTGACGGCCAGATCGGGCCGAGCTGACGCAGCACCTGCTGCAAAATCGAAGGGGCCTCGATGCGGCCGCCAGCAGCCAACCGATCGAACAGGCCACCCGGCCGCGGACCGTCCTTCGCACCGAAGACCTCGGGACTTGCCGCCACGACGGCGCCTAGCCGCCGCAGCAACTCCACGCGCCCCTCGAGCCCGACCAGCGGATTGTCGGCACCGACCTGAAAACCGCGTTCGAGATCCGCGACCGTGAGCTGCCTGAGCCTCGCCGCATCGGCCCGCAGCGGATCGCTCGCATTGGACGAGAACGCGCCGCTTGCGAACATCTCGAGGCTGGCCAGCGCCAGCCCCTCGGAGCGGCCGACGCTGAAGCCGCTGGCTTCGTCATGATAGCGCCACGCCGCGCCGGCGCCGGCGTCGAGCAGCACGCTCGCGATGGCGAGATCGAACTCGGCGCGCGCCCGCGACGCCGCATTCGGCCAATTCACTTTGTCGGCGATCGCGGCCCAGCGATCGACACCACCGACCACGAAATGCCGCCAGCGCGAGTGGAACGGCACCTCGCCGTCGGGATAGGCCTTGCGGGTCACATCGAGCACGACGTCGGCGATCGCGTCGAGCCGGGCGATGTCGATGCGGAAATGCGGCAGCTTGTCGGCGAGGCCGAGCGCAAGCAGCTGATGCGACCGCTCGCGCACGGCGCGGGCCGACAGGAGATATGAGACGTCGTCCATGATCTGCTGCTGCGCTCAGTACTTCTCGAGCGGGCGGCCGACGGTGTCGCCGAGCGCCTCGGGTTTCTGCGGCTCCAGCGAGAAATAGCCGGCCGCCTTCTTGGCCGCGATCTCGACATGGGCGTCGGCGGGAATCAGCTCGTCCGGGATCGGCACGCGCTCGACGATGTCGACGCCTTGGCCCACCAGCGCGTCGTGCTTCATGTCGCTCATCGAGATGAAGCGGTCGATGCGTTTGATGCCGAGCCAGTGGATGACGTCGGGCATCAACTGCTGGAACCGGGCGTCCTGCACGCCGGCGACGCATTCGGTGCGCTCGAAATAGGCCGCTGCGGCGTCGCCGTCCTCCTGGCGCTTGCGCGCATTGTAGACTAGGAATTTCGTCACCTCGCCGAGCGCGCGGCCTTCCTTGCGGTTGTAGACGATGATGCCGAGCCCGCCGTTCTGCCCGGCCGCAACGCATTCCTCGATACCGTGGATCAGATAGGGGCGGCAGGTGCAGATGTCGGAGCCGAACACGTCGGAGCCGTTGCACTCGTCGTGTACGCGGCACGTGATCTTCGTTCGGCCGTCGTTCAGCTTGGTGACGTCGCCGAACAGATAGACCGTGGTGCCGCCGATCGGCGGCAGGAAGACCTGCAGGTCGGGCCGCGTCACCAGCTCCGGATACATGCCGCCGGTCTGCTCGAACAGGCCGCGGCGCAGATTGGTCTCGCTGGTGCCGAAGCGCGCGGCGACGCCGGGCAGATACCACACCGGGTCGATTGCGACCTTCACCACCGACACGCTGCCATTGGCATGCACGACCTCGCCGTCATGGACGAGGCGCTTGGCTGCGAGCGCCGCATGCAGCTCGGGGAGCTCGATCCGCGCCTTGGTCACGGCGATGGTCGGCCGGATATCGATTCCTTCCGCGATCTCGCCGCCGAAATTCTCGGCCACCAGATGGCCCCAGGGATCGAGCGCGACGATCTTCGCCGGATCGCGCCACTGCGCGAACGGGCCGATCGTGGCGGCGGGATGGGTGTTGGTGAGATCGGGGCGGCGGATCGGATCGAGCGCACCGGATGATACCGCGAGCGCGCGGTAGACCGTGTAGGAGCCACCATGGCTGCCGATCACGTTGCGGTCCTGCGGCCGCGACACGGTGCCGATGATCGGCCCGCGCTCGCGCGCGGTCTCGGCGCCCCAGTGGAGCGGGAAATTATGCTTGGCGCCTGGCACCGGGTGCGAGGTCAGGCGGATATGATCCGTGCGGTTGGAGCGAGTCATCGGACAGCCACCCCCAAAACGGCAACGGCCCGCCTTGACGACGGGCCTGAGCAGAACGCGTTCACGTTTTCCATGCATCAATATAGCAGTTTTTCTGCAGCAAACAAGGGTATCCCGGGCGGCATCTATTTGTAAACGAATGGTGACGACGGCCGGCTTGCAATGCAGCGCGGCCTCGCCCGCTGGCATGGCGCTTGCCTTTTGGACGCGACGCCGCCAGCTTGGCGCGCGTAGGGAGTCTTCGGCGGCAAAGGCGGCATGGACCTGATCATTCGCAACGCGGTGCTGGCGCAGCAGGGCGAGCTGCGCCGCGCCGATATCGGAATTTCCAAAGGCCGCATCGCCGCCATCGAGTCCGCGCTGCCGGCCGAGGTGGAGGAGCGCGACGCCGAACATTGTCTCGTCGTGCCCGGCTTCATCGAGACCCATATCCACCTCGACAAGACCTGCATCCTCGACCGCTGCAGCATCCGGGAGGGGACAGTCGCCGAGGCGGTGCGGGAGACCGCGGCGGCCAAGCGCAACTTCACGCCGGAGGATGTCTATGCCAGGGCGAAGCAGACCGTTGAGCGCTGCGTCAGCCATGGCACGATGCGGATGCGCACCCATGTCGAGCTCGATCCCGGCATCGGCTTCATCGCGTTCGAAGCCATCCAACAGCTCGCGCGCGACTACGCCTGGGCGCTCGATCTCGAGATCTGCGTGTTCCCGCAGGAAGGCCTGACGAACTATCCGGGCACCGAGGAGCTGCTGATCGAAGGACTGCGTCGTGGCGCGCGCACCATCGGCGCCGCCCCGTATTTCGACACCAACCCGCCGGCGCAGATCGACCGCATCTTCGCGATCGCGCGCGAACACGACGTCGACATCGACATGCATCTCGATCTCGCCGAGACGCTCGACCACATGCAGATCGAATATGTCTGCCGCAAGACCGAGGAGTACAAGTGGGGCGGGCGCGTCGCTGTCGGCCATGTCACGCAGCTGTCGCTGCTGCCGCCGGAACGCTTCAACGCGATCGCCGCGCAGCTCGCCAATGCCGGTGTCGCCGTGACCGTGCTGCCCTCGACCGACCTGCATCTGATGGGACGGCGGCAGGATCATGCGATCCCGCGCGGCGTGGTCCCGCTGGAGCCGTTGCGCGAGAGGGGCGTGACCTGCTCGCTCTCGACCAACAACGTGCTCAACCCGTTCACGCCCTATGGCGACGGCTCGCTGATCCGGATGGCCAACCTCTACGCCAATGTCTGCCACGTCTCGCGCCCTGACCATCTCGCCGGCTGCCTCGACATGGTGACCCATGATGCGGCGAAGCTGATGCGGCTCGGCAACTACGGCATCACCGTCGGCGCGCCGGCCGATCTCGTCTGCATCGATGCCGCCGATCCGACCGAGGCGGTCGCAACGCTGGCGCAACCGCTGTGGGGCCTGAAGCGGGGGCGGCCGTCGTTCTCGCGCACGCGCCCGGTGCTGCATCGGCCGGGATGATGGCGGCACCAGGTACTTTCGGCATAGTGGCACACGCCGCTCTCTCGATATCGGTTCGGTGCCGCCGGTCATCTCAGCGCTGTCCGATGCAGCGCCCTCTCCCCTTGTGGGAGAGGGCATGTACGGCCATCCGCGTACGCGGTCGGGTGAGGGGTCTCGTTCGACGAGTGCCGCTCGTGGAGAAAGACCCCTCACCCAACCGAGCTTGCCGAGACGTCATACATGCCCTCTCCCACAAGGGGAGAGGGCGCATATACGAACTGATTGTGGAGTTCCATCATGCGCATCATCAACGTTGCCGCGGCCCAGATGGGGCCGATCCAGCGCGCTGACAGCCGCGAGGCCGTCGTCACGCGCATGATCGCGCTGCTGGACGAGGCCAAGCGCAGGGGCGCTGATCTCATCGTCTATCCGGAGCTGGCGCTCACCACGTTCTTTCCGCGCTGGTACATGGAGGATCAGGCCGATGTCGATGCCTGGTTCGAGCGCGAGATGCCCAACGCCGCGGTGCAGCCGCTGTTCGACCGCGCAGCGCAGCACGGCATCGCGATGTATCTCGGCTATGCCGAGCTGACGCCGGATGGGCATCACTACAACACGGCAGTTCTCACCGACCGCGCCGGCAACATCGTCGGCAAGTATCGCAAGGTACATCTGCCCGGCCACGAGGAGTTTGAACCGGAGCGCAGCCACCAGCATCTGGAGAAGCGCTATTTCGAGCCGGGCGATCTCGGCTTTCCCGTCTGGCGCAATCTCGGCGGCATCATCGGTATGGCGATCTGCAACGACCGCCGCTGGCCGGAGACTTATCGGGTCATGGGCCTGCAGGACGTCGAACTGGTGCTGATCGGCTACAACACGCCGTCGGTGAATTCGCTGAAGTCAGCGGAGGGACTGCAGCAGCGCCTGTTCCACAACCGGCTGTCCGCGCAAGCCGGCGCCTATCAGAACTCGTGCTGGGTCGTGGCGGTCGCGAAGGCTGGCGTCGAGGACGGTCATCACCTGATCGGCGGCAGCCTGATCGTCAATCCCGACGGCGAGATCGTCGCGGAAGCGCTGACGGAGGGCGACGAGGTGCTGGTCGTACCTTGCGATCTCGATGCGACACGGTTCGGCAAGGAGACGATCTTCGACTTCGGGCGGCATCGCCGGGTCGAGCATTACGGGCTCATCACCAGCCGCACCGGCGCAGTGCCGCCGGAGTGACCCAATGTTGTAGTTTGTAGGCGAAATCCTCGCGCGGATCTCGGTGCGCTCCCTCTCCCCGTTCTTACGGGGAGAGGGTTGGGGTGAGAGGCAGCCACGCGCACTGACCGTGCGGAGAGTCCCCCTCACCCGGATTGCATCTGACGATGCAATCCGACCTCTCCCCGCAAGCGGGGCGAGGTGCACCGAGGTCGCCGCGCGAGTGTTGCCACCAAACAATGCGCTCAGCTGGCAAACGCCACCGCGCCCAGAGCCATGGTCACCGCAGCCTGGGTCGGATCGATCACCGGAATCCCCAGCGCGTCCTCCAGGTTCTTGCGATGCCGCGCCATGCCGGCGCAGCCCATCACGATGGCGCCGGCGCCGTCCTCCTCCTTCAGCGCGCGGCCGACCGCGATCATCTTCGCCAAGGTGCCTTCACCAGATGCCGTCTCGGCCACCGTCATGTCGAGCGGACGCTCGGCGGCGAGGCGGTCCATCAGCCCCATCTGGCGGAGATAGCGGATGTGGCGGCGGATCGAGCGCTGCGCGATGGCGAGCACGCCGAACGTATCGGCGCGGGTCAGCGCGGTGAGCACGCCGCATTCGGCGATGCCGAGCACCGGCCGTGCCGTGGCCTCGCGGCAGACATGCAGCCCAGGGTCGCTGTAGCAGGCGATCACGAAGGCGCTGGAGGCGTTGTCGCCCTCGACGAAGCGTCGCAGCGGCAGGGTGACGCTGTCCGCGTCCTTCTGGCTCTCGATGCCGTAGGGGCCTTCCTTCAGTGTCTCGCAGACGATCTCGGGCCCCTCCGCGAACATCAGCGGCTTGAGCGCCGCCGCGAGACCGTCGGTGACCACCTGGTTGGAGTTCGGGTTGATCACGGTGATGCGCGGGCGGGACATGGGAGCTACCTGCTTCTTCAGTGTTGACGGCGCGTGACAGGCAATCACTATGCCACGGCTGACGCAATGGGGCCGATGCGGCCATCTCGCGTCGACGGCGTTCCATTTGACAGAACTAGGAGATCGCGATGACCGAGCCGGCCTACGACCTGATCATCCGGGGCGGGCGCGTCGCCACCACCACCGATACGTTCGAGGCCGACGTCGCTATTTCAGGCGAGACCATCGCGGCGATCGGCCGCGCGCTCGGGCCCGCCAGGCGCGAGATCGACGCGCGCGGCAAATACGTTCTTCCCGGCGGCGTCGATAGCCATTGCCACATCGAGCAGCTCTCGGCTGCCGGCATCGTCAATGCCGACACGTTCGAGAGCGCGACGACCTCCGCCGCGTTCGGCGGCACCACCAGCGTGATCTCGTTCGCCGCGCAGCATGTCGGTATGCAGCTGCCGCAGGTGCTCGAGGACTACCACGCGCTGGCGCGCAAGGGTGCGGTGATCGACTACGCGTTCCACATGATCATTGCCGATCCGACCAAGGAGACCTTGGAGCGCGACCTGCCGGCGCTGATCCGGCAGGGGCACGGTTCGATCAAGATCTTCATGACCTATGACCGGCTCAAGATCGACGACGAGCCGCTGCTCGACATTCTCGTCGCCGCGCGCGAGGGCGGCGCGATGCTGTGCGCGCACGCCGAGAATCACGGCATCATTTCGTGGATGGTGAAGCGGCTGCTGGCACGCGGCTACACCGCGCCGAAATATCACGCCATCAGCCATGCGCGCTTTTCCGAGGCCGAGGCGTTCAACCGCCTGATCGGCATGGCGGCGCTGGTCGATCAGCCGATCATGATCTTCCACGTCTCGACCGCGGAAGGCGCCAAGGTGATCCGCGACGCGCGCGGGCAGGGGCTGAAGGTGTTCGCGGAAACCTGTCCGCAATATCTGTTCATGACGGCTGATGATCTCGACAAGCCCGGCATCGATGGCGCCAAGTGGATGTGCAGCCCGCCGCCGCGCCGTGCGCCCGACCATGAGGCGCTGTGGCAGGCGCTGGCGCTCGGAGATTTGCAGACGATCTCGTCGGACCACGCGCCGTATCGCTTCGACGAAACCGGCAAGCTGCGCGCCGGTCCGAGCCCGAACTTCAAGCAGATCGCCAACGGGCTGCCGGGCCTCGAGCTGCGGCTGCCGCTGCTGTTCGACGCGATGGTGTCGAAGGGCCGGCTCGGCCTCAACAAGTTCGTCGAGCTGACGGCGACGGCGCCGGCGAAGATCTACAATCTGCATCCGCGGAAGGGCGCGATCGCGATCGGCGCCGATGCCGACATCGCGCTGTGGGATCCCGACAAGCGCGTCACGATCACCGATGCCGCGATGCACGACCTTGCCGGCTACACGCCGTTCGCCGGCCGCAGCGTGCAGGGCTGGCCGGTGACCGTGCTGTCGCGCGGCCGCGTCATCGTCGATGACGGCAAGCTGTCGGTGCAGCCGGGCTCGGGCCAGTTCCTCGCCCGCAGCGGCGGCGAGGCGGCGAAGCCGACGGGGCGGCTGGTAGCGGACATGGACCCCGAGCAGAATTTCGGGGCGACGCTGTTGTGAGGGCGCGAGCACACGTCGGCCGGTGGCCTCGTGCTTCGAGACGGGCGCTACGCGCCCTCCTCAGCATGAGGAGCGAGGGCGAGGTTCGCGGCGCGCGAGCCGTGTCCCCTCATGGTGAGGAGGCTGCGTCAGCAGCCGTCTCGAACCATGAGGCCCTCGGGGAGGCGTCTTTCGCATGCATGTCCTGATCTTCGGCGGGGCCGGCTTCGTCGGCCTCAACATCGCGCAAGGCCTG
This sequence comes from Bradyrhizobium sp. HKCCYLRH2047, assembly GCF_051168175.1. NCBI lineage: Bacteria > Pseudomonadati > Pseudomonadota > Alphaproteobacteria > Hyphomicrobiales > Nitrobacteraceae > Bradyrhizobium > Bradyrhizobium sp. HKCCYLRH2047. Next base: position 86,234 of record NZ_JBNPUM010000010.1, on the reverse strand, counting down.
CTGGAGCGCGGCCATGCCGTGACGATCTTCGACGCAACAGGTCTGCCCGCGGCGGCGCAGCGTGCGTTTGAACCCTATCGCGAGCGTCTGCACCAGGTGCAGGGCGACGTCACCGATGCGAGCGCTGTGGCGGCCGCGATCGGCAAAGGCTGCGATGCCGTCGTGATGGGCGCCGCGATCACCGCGGGCGCCGAGCGCGATGCAGCCGACCCCGAGCGCATCCTCGCGGTCAATCTGCTGGCGCAGGTGCCGATCCTGCGGGCGGCGCGCGGCAGCGGCATCCGCCGGGTCATCAACCTGTCCTCGGCGGCGTCCTATGGCGCGAGCGGTCAGCGCTTTGCCGTGCTGGAGGAGACGACGCCGTGCGAGCCGGTGTCGCTCTATGCGATCAGCAAGTTCGCCTCCGAGCGCGTCGCCGCGCGGCTGAGCGATCTGTGGAAGACGGATGTCATCAGCGTGCGCCTGTCCGCCGTGTTCGGCCCGTTCGAGCGCGGCGGCGGCGTGCGCGACACGCCCTCGCCGCAGGCGCTCATCGCCGCCTGCTGCGCGCGCAACGAGCCTGCGCTGCTGAGCGAGCCGGGCGACAAGGACTGGGTTTACGCGGTCGACGTCGCGGATGCTGTCTGTCTGCTGTTGGAGGCTGAGAAGCCGCAGCACGCGCTCTACAACATCTCCAACGCGGCGACGTTCACAGCCGAAACCTGGGGCCGCGCCTTCGCGACCGGTCGAGCTGGATTCACCTGCCGGCTCAAGGAGCAGGGGGAAACGCCGACGGTGCCGGTGTTCGCGCCCAATCGCGGCCGGCTGTCGACGACGCGGCTGGCCGAGGAGTTCGGCTGGCGCGCGCGCTTCGACTGCGCGGCTTCCGCCGAGCATTTCGGCCGCTGGTTCGATCAGTACGGGAGAGACTGAGATGAGGCTCAAAGCCAAGGTCGCCGTCATCACCGGCGGCGGCTCCGGCATCGGACGCGCCAGTGCTGTGATGTTCGCGCGCGAAGGTGCGTTCCTCGCGTTGGTCGATCGCGATGCTGCAGGCGCCGAGGAGACACTGGCGCTGGTGCGCAATGCGGGCGGCGACGGCAGCGTCCATGTCGGCGATGTCGGCGACGCCGACTTTGCCAAGGCAACCATCGAGAGCGTGGCCGCCGCGCGCCGCCGGCTGGACGTGCTGATGACCGCGGCCGGTTTCTCCTGTGGCGGCACCGTCGTCACGACCGATCCGGCGGATTGGGATGCGGTGTTCCGCGCCAATGTCGGCGGCACCTGGCTGTGGGCGAAAGTCGCCGTGCCGATCATGCAGAAGCAGAAGGCCGGCTCGATCATCACCGTCGCGTCGCAGCTTGCGGTCGCCGGCGGCAAGGGCAACAGCGCCTATATCGCCGCGAAGGGCGCGATCATCAGCCTGACCCGCACCATGGCGGTGGACTTCGCCACCGATGGCATCCGCGTCAACGCACTGGTCCCCGGCGCGATCGACACGCCGCTGCTGCGTCGGAGCTTCGCGCGCCACGCCGATCCCGAGCCGGTGCGCGAGGCCTCGCGCCAGCGCCATGCCATGAAGCGGTTCGGCGCGGCCGACGAGGTCGCGGCGGCCGCGCTGTTCCTGGCCAGCGACGAGGCGTCGTTCACGACCGGCATCGTGCTGCCGGTCGATGGCGGGTGGTTAGCGGCGTAGAAATAGAGCCAACTTGTCTCTCATCGTTTGAGCGGAACCATCGCCGCAAGAACCGGTATGCTCCCTCTCCCCGTAAGGACGTAAGGACGGGAAGAGGGAGCGCACTGCTGTCGGCGCCATAGCTCGGCTCTCACCATCTGCGACGCAGCGGCTCGTGACAAAAATGACGGAATCCGGTTGTCATCTCTGTCACGCCGTTTCCGTAACTCACCGCTTCGTCGCCGCTCCCTTCCGATCACGCCCCCGCAAGATATCCGCGAGTGCCGCCGCATTCCGTGACAGCGGCTCGAAGCGCGGCGTCAGCAGATAAGCGCGCATCGGCGTCTTCGGCGCCAGGGGACGTGCCGCGAGGTCGGGCCAGGCGTGGCCGCGCAGCACGAACTCGTCGACGACGGCGAGGCCGGCGCCGGCGCGCACCATGGCGCAGGCGTCGGGCGTGTAGCGCACGATCGTGGCTGGCTCCGGGCCGCCGGCCAGGGCCGACGTGACGATGTGACCATAAGGCGTCTGTGGGCCGAAGCCGACCAGCGGATAGGGCAGCATGTCCTTCGGCCTGATGCTGCGCAGCCTCGTCAGGGCATGGTCGGCCGGCATGATCACGTGTAGCGCGCCCTCCGCGATCGTCTCTACCGCGACTGTCGGCTCGTCGACCGGCAGCACAGTGATGCCGAGATCGGCGCGGGCTGTGCCGACGCGGCCGACGATCTCCAGCAGGGTCAACGATTCGAACTCGACGCGCAGATCTGGAAAGCGGCCGCGCAGCCGCGACAGTGCCTCCGGCACCATGCCGTGGCCCGCGCTCGGGCTCGCCACCACGCGGATGGTGCCGGTGCCGCCGGCGCGCAGTTCGTCGGCGAGGTCGTTGATGCGCGCGACGCCGCGATGGACGTGCTCGACCTCGGCGAACAACCGTTTGGCCTCCGGCGTCGGCTGCACCCGGCCGCTGATGCGCTCGAACAGCTTGAGCTTGAGGCCATCCTCGGTATAGGCCAGCAGCCGGCTGATCGCGGGCTGCGATACCGAGAGCAGGCGCGCGGCGCCGCTGATCGAGCCTGTCATCATGATCGCGCGGAACACCTCGATCTGGCGCAGATTGAGCGGCATGCGACCTCTTGTCTCGCTGTGGATGGCTGTCGACTCTAGCCGCGGCTGCCGCCCCATAACAAGCTGTTATGGGCGGCGGACAAATCGGTATGGTCGGTGCCAGACCTGCTTTGCTAAGCTTCGCGTGCCGGGTGACATGACTGATGGAGAGAGCGTGAGCGACAGCGAGCGTTCCGATCGCGATTGCGCGTGTTTCATCCGGTGGCCGGCATGAGCGACGGTCTTGCCGCGCTGACGGCCCAGGTTCGCAGCGATCTTGCCAGGATCGCGCATCCCAGCATGCCATGGCTGACGCCTGTCACCGGTCCCGATGGCGGACCTGCGTTCGATGTGCTGATCGTCGGGGGCGGGCAATCGGGTCTCGCGACCGCCTTCGCGCTGCTGCGCTCCCGCGTCGGCAACATTCTCGTGCTCGACAAGGCTGAGGCAGGCCGCGAAGGACCGTGGCTCAGCTATGCGCGCATGCCGACCCTGCGCAGCCCGAAAGACTTCACCGGACCCGATCTCGACATACCTTGTCTGACCTATCAGGCGTGGCACGAGGCGAAGTTCGGCGGCGAGAGCTGGCGCAATCTTGATCTGATTCCGCGCGAATATTGGGCAGACTATCTCGCCTGGTATCGCGAGGTGCTCGACCTTCCCGTGCGCAACGGCTGCGACGTCGTCGATATCGCACCCGCCGCTGACGGACTGCTGCAGGCGACCGTGCGCAGCAAGGATGGTGAGACGACGATCCATGCCCGCAAGATCGTGCTGGCGACCGGGCAGGAGGGGATGGGCGACTGGAGCATTCCGGAGCCGCTGCGCCATCTGCCCGCCACGCGCGGCGCCCATTCCGGCGCCGAGATCGATTTCGACAGCCTGCGCGGCCGCCGCGTCGCCGTGATCGGCGCCGGTGCCTCGGCGTTCGACAATGCGGCGGCTGCACTCGAAGCCGGTGCGGCGCGCGTCGATCTGCTATGCCGCCGCGCGGAAATCCAGCTGATCCAGCCCTATCGCTGGCTGACGTTCCGCGGCTTTCTCAGGCACTTCTCCGAGCTCGACGATGCCTGGCGCTGGCGCTTCATGCGCGCAGTCCTGGAACTGCGCGAAGGTTTTCCGCAGCACACTTATGATCGCTGCGCCCGCCACGCAGCGTTCCGCCTGCAAGAAGGCGCGCCGGTCACGGGCGCGCGCGAGACGGCCGACGGCGTCGTGCTGCAGACAGCGAAGGGCGAGATCACGGCGGACTTCGTGATCAGCGCAACCGGCATCTCGATGGACTTCGCAAAGCGGCCGGAGCTGCGGCGCTTCGCGGCCAACATCGCGCGCTGGTCTGACCGCTACACGCCCGATGCGAGCGAACGCAACGATCGGCTCGGCGCCTTCCCTTATCTTGCAGACGACTATGCGCTGTGCGAGCGCAACGCGGGAGAGACGCCGTGGATCGGCAACATTCACGTGTTCGCCATCGCCTCGACGATGAGCTTCGGCGCGTCGGGATCGTCGATCAACGCAATGACGACCGCAGTGCCGAAGCTCGTGCATGGTTTGACGCGTGGGCTGTTCACGGCTGATATCGACAAGCATTGGGCGAACTTCCGGGCCTATGATGTGAAGCAGGCGACGGTGCGCCGTGGCACGTGATTTGCTGTTGAGCGTCGATGCTGAGCGTCGATCTTGTGCGTCGATCTCATGGTAGCGCGTCGCGGATCTCCGCCGACGCGCGATTTCAGTGCCGGATTTTGAGACCAATGAGGGAACAGGGGCGATGAGTTTCGAGATGTCCAAACGTTCGTTGTTCGCGGCGACCGCGTTGCTCGCGGTGATGCTGGCTGCGCCGTCGGTGCATGCGCAGAGCCGCGCCGAGACTCTGCGCTACGTCACCGGCGCCACCGTCAACACGCTCGATCCGAACATTCCGGGCTCGACGCGCGAGGCCTTCGCGCTGTCGATGTCGAGCTACGACCGGCTGGTGTCGTTCGGCCGCAAGCAGCTCAATGGTAAGTGGGTGTTCGATCTCGACACGATCACCGGCGAGCTCGCCGAATCCTATTCTGTCAGCGCTGACGGTCTGAAGATCACCTTCAAGCTGCGCCCTGATGCGAAGTTCCAGGACGGCTCGCCGGTCACCGCCGAGGACGTCAAATGGTCGCTCGACCGCTGCGTCACCGCGCCGATCCTCGGCAAGGCGCAATTGCTGACGGGGTCGCTGACGTCGGCCGATCAGTTCAAGGTCATCGATCCCCTGACGTTCGAAGTGACCTTGCCGAAGCCGGACAAGCTGGCGCTGCCGAACCTCGCCACCGTCTATCCGATCATCATCAACTCCAAGCTCGCCAAGGCGCATGCGACGGCCGAAGATCCGTGGGCGCTGAACTGGACCAAGGAGAATGCGGCCGGCAGCGGCGCCTACATCGTCGAGACCTTCAAGCCCGGCGAGCAGGTGATCGCCAAGCGCAACGAGGCCTGGAACCGCGGAACCCCGGACAAGCCGGCGGCGTTCAAGCGGCTGATCATCCAGTCGGTGCCGGAGCCGGCGACGCGCGCCAACCTCGTCGAGCGCGGAGACGCCGATCTCGTGATCGACCTGCAGGCCAGCGACGTGCAGTCGTTGGAGGGCAAGGGCAAGCTGAAGGTGATCTCGACGCCGCAGTATAATGCGGTGACCTTCATCTCGATGAACAACACCATTCCGCCGTTCGACAACGTCAATGTGCGCCGCGCGATCGCCTATGCGCTGCCTTATGACGACATGTTCAAGGCCGCGCTGTTCGGCCGCGGCGCGCCGCTCTATGGCGCGACCTGGGCCGACGGCAAGCCGCCGAGCGGCGGCTATCCGATCCCGCAGCCGATCAAGCTCGACCTGGAGAAGGCCAAGGCCTATCTGAAGGACGCCGGCATGCCCGACGGCTTCTCGACCACCTTCAGCTTCAATGTCGGCCAGGCCGCGACCGCCGAGCCGATGGCGGCGCTGGTGAAGGAGCAGCTCGCCAAGATCGGCATCAAGGTCGACATCCAGAAGCTGCCGGACGCGCAGATGTCGACCGCGATCAACGAGAAGAAGCTGCCGTTCTTCACCGAGGGCATCGTCGCCTGGCTGCCCTCGACGGACTATTTCTACCGCAACTTCTACACCGGCAAGCAGCGCTGGAACTATTCCTCGACCGACAATGCCGAATTGGAGAAGATCGCGCAGGAGGCGCGCTTCGAGGCCGACAAGGCGAAATACGAGGAGCAGGGCAAGGCGCTCAACGCGATCCATTTCGACCAGATGTTCCAGATCCCGATCTGGCAGGCGGCGCAGGATGCGGTGATGCAGCCGACGGTGGACGGCTACGTCTACCAGTTCACGCGACAGGTCGATTATCGTAACCTGAGCCGCAAGTAACCGGGACGGCTGAGGACCATGGGCACGATCGGCGCAACATTGCTGCGGGCGGGACGGCGTTTCGTCTCGTCGCTGCCGGCACTGTTCGGTGTCCTGGTCTTCACTTTCCTCTTGATGCGCGTGCTGCCGGGGGATCCGGCCGTGTTCTTTGCCTCCGGCCCCAATGCCGGCCAGGAGGAGATCGAGGTCATCCGCCGGCAGCTCGGGCTCGACAAGCCGCTGCCGAATCAGCTCGCGATCTACCTCTATGATGTCGGTCGCGGCAATCTCGGCCGCTCGATGATGACCGGGCAGCCGGTCGCGAAGGATCTCAAGGAGCGACTGCCGGCCTCGCTGGAGCTGACCTTGACGGCGCTGCTGATCGCGCTGGTCTCGGCGGTGCCGCTCGGCGTGCTGGCCGCGCTGCGGCCGGGCTCACTGGTCGATCACGGCGTCCGGCTATTTTGTTCGTTCGGCGTCTGCGTGCCGACCTTCGTCTCCGGGCTCCTGCTGATCTACGTGTTCTATTATCTGCTCGGTTTCGCGCCGGATCCGACAGGGCGGATCGATATCTTCACCACGATGCCGCCATCGCGCACCGGCTTCCTGATCATCGACTTCCTGCTCGCAGGCGATGTCGAGGGCTGGTGGGCGGCGGCGCGGCAGCTGATGCTGCCGGCGCTGACCATGGCGTTGTTCGTGATCGCGCCGCTGGCGCGCATCACGCGGGCCTCGATGCTGGTCTCGCTCGGCAGCGATTTCGTCCGCACCGCGCGCTCGGTCGGGCTGTCGTGGTGGCGCATCGTCGTCACCTATGCCTTGAGGAACGCGATCCTTCCCGTCATCACCATCGCCGGCATCGTGTTCTCGACCATGCTGGGCGCGAACGTGCTGGTGGAGAAGGTGTTCTCCTGGCCCGGCGTCGCTTCCTACGCGCTCGATGCGCTGCTGGTCTCCGACTACGCGCCGGTACAGGGCTTCGTGCTGCTGATGGCGACGATCTTCGTGATCGTCAATCTCCTGGTCGATGTGCTCTATGGCATCGCCGATCCCAGGGCGACGGTGGCGTGAGCATGAGCACGATAGAGACCTCCTCGACCCTGCGCCACACGGCCTTCGTGCTGCGCGGCAATCCGGTCACCGCCGTCGCGGCTGGCGGCGCGCTGCTGCTGGCGCTGATCGCGGTCTTTGCGCCGTGGCTGGCGCCTTACGATCCCGTTGCGTCCGAGGTCTCTGCCGCGTTACAGCCGCCGAGCTCCGCGCACTGGTTCGGCACCGACCAGCTCGGCCGCGACGTGCTCAGCCGCCTGATCGTCGCGAGCCGGCTCGACCTCACGATCGCTGTGACGGCGGTCGCGGTGTCCTTTGCGCTCGGCTCCGTCATCGGTGCGCTGTGCGGCTATGCCGGCGGCCGGCTCGACAAGGCGGTCGGCCGCTTCGTCGACGTGCTGATGGCGTTTCCGCTGTTCGTGCTGGCGATGGCGATGGTCGCGGCGCTCGGCAACCGCGTCGAGAACATCGTGATCGCGACCGCGATCATCAACCTGCCGTTCTACATCCGCTTCGCCCGCGCCGAGGTGAACATCCGCCGCAATCTCGGCTGGGTCGAGGCCGCGCGTGCCTGTGGCGAGAGCCATGTTGCTGTCGTGCTGCGCTTCCTGTTGCCGAACGTGCTGCCGGCGATGGCGGTGCAGATGTCGCTCAATCTCGGCTGGGCGATCCTCAATGCCGCGGGCCTCTCCTTCATCGGCCTCGGCGTCAAGCCGCCGACGCCGGAATGGGGCATCATGGTCGCCGAGGGCGCGCGCTTCATCTCCACCGGGCGCTGGTGGCTGGTGGCGTTTCCCGGCTTCGCGCTGATGACAGCGGTGCTGTGCTTCAATCTGCTCGGCGACGGCCTGCGCGACATCCTGGATCCCCGGATGCGCACATGATGTCTCGTCAGAACACAAATAGCTGGGGCGCATCCGAGGATGCGGACGTGACAGCGCCTGATATTTCCAAGCCGCTGCTCGAGGTCGAGAATCTCAAAGTGACCTTCTCGACCCGTCGTGGGCTCGTCGAGGCGGTGCGCGGCGTGTCGCTGTCGCTCCAGCCGGGCGAGATGCTGGGTCTCGTCGGCGAGAGCGGCTCCGGCAAATCGGTGACCGGCTTTGCCATCACCCATCTGCTCGACAAGGCCGGCCGCATCACCGATGGCTGCATCCGCTTCAAGGGCCAGGACGTCACCCGCGCCGGCGGTGCCGATCTGCGCAGCCTGCACGGCGCGGCCATGGCGATGATCTTCCAGAATCCGCGTGCCGCGCTCAACCCGATCCGCACCGTCGGCCAGCAGATCGCGGATGCGATCCTCGCCCATCGCCGGCTGTCGCGGCAGGAGGCGCATGCGGAGGCCTTGTCGCTGCTGAAGGCCGTGCAGATCCGCGATCCCGGGCGCCGCATGGGCGCCTATCCGCACGAACTCTCCGGCGGCATGTGCCAGCGGGTGATGATCGCAATCGCGATCTCCTGCAGCCCGCAGCTGCTGATCGCGGACGAGCCGACCACCGGCCTCGACGTCACCACGCAGAAGGTGGTCATGGATCTTCTTGCGAAGATCGCTGGCGATCGCGGCATGGCGACGATCCTGATCACGCATGATCTCGGGCTTGCCGCGCGCTATTGCGCGCGCGTGGTCGTGATGGAGCAGGGCAGGCTGGTCGAGGAGGCCGCGCCGCTGACACTGTTCCGCCGGCCGCAGCATCCCTACACCAAGCGCCTCGTTGCGGCCTCGCCGACGGCAACCTCGCGTGTCGAGGATCTGGTGCCGGACGGCGAAAAAATTCCCCTGGTCGCTGTGACGGAGCTGCCGCCGCTGCCGCACGGCACGCCGCTCCTGCTCGACGTCAAGGGCGTCAGCAAGCGCTTCGACGACGGTACGGTCGGCGTGGCCGACTTCTCGATGACCATGCGCGGCGGCGAGAGCGTCGGCCTGGTCGGCGAGAGCGGTTCCGGCAAGAGCACGACCTCGCGCATGATCTGCCGCCTGATCGACCCCAGCGCCGGCGAGATCCTGTTCGACGGCCAGTCGATCGGCCAGATCCCGGCGCGGGACTTCCACCGTTCCGAGCTGCGCAAGGACATCCAGATCGTCTTCCAGGATCCGAACGACAGCCTCAATCCGCGCTACACGGCGTTCGACTGCATCGCCCATCCGCTGCTGCGGCTGATGAACATGCGCTCGGGCGACAGACTGCGCCAGCGCGTCGAGGAATGCGCCGATCGCGTCGGCCTGCCGCGCGAGCTGTTGTCGCGCTTTCCGCATCAGCTCTCCGGCGGGCAGAAGGCGCGCGTCGGCATTGCTCGCGCGATTGCCTGCAAGCCGCGGCTGCTGGTGCTGGACGAGCCGACCGCGGCGCTCGACGTCTCCGTGCAGGCTGTGGTGCTGCAGCTCCTGAACCGGCTTCGGTGCGAGGACAACCTCGCCTTCCTGTTCGTGAGCCACGATCTCAACGTCGTGCGCATGATGTGCGACCGCACCATCGTGCTGCGCACAGGTCTCATCATCGAGCAGGGCGAGAGCCGGGCGCTGTTCGCCAATCCGCAGACCGACTACACGCGCGAGCTGGTCGACGCCGTCCCGCATATCGCCCCGCCGGCGGCTTTCGCGTCCGCCTGAGCCGCCCATAACATTCGATTATGGGTGGCGGACAACTCGGTATTGGGGACGAGAGGCACTGTCCTGTTAGTTTGTGCGCATCGCAAGTGCAGCCTCCGGAGTCATCGAAGCGCGCGTCATGACCGAACTGATCGAACGCCTGCAACGCCTCGTCGGTGTCGCGCATGTTCTCGTCGCAGCCGAGGATCAGGCGCCTTATCTGCACGACTGGCTCGGCAAGTATCACGGGGCCACGCTGGCGGTGGTTCGGCCGGGATCGACGGACGAGGTCGCGGCGGTGATGGAGGCCTGCGCCGCCGCCCGCGTGGCCGTCGTGCCGCAGGGCGGACACACCAGCCTGTCGGGCGGCGCGACTCCGGATGCGAGCGGCCGGGCGATCGTGCTGTCCCTGTCGCGGATGAACCGCATCCGAGCGGTGGATCCCGTCGGCCAGACCATCGTCGTCGACGCCGGCATCGTGCTGGCGAGGGTGCAGGACGCGGCGCGCGAGGCCGGCCTGTTCTTTCCGCTCAGCCTCGGCTCGGAGGGCAGTTGCACCGTCGGCGGCAATCTCGCCGCGAATGCCGGCGGCGTCGCCGTGCTGCGCTATGGCGTGATGCGCGAGCTGACGCTGGGGCTCGAAGTGGTGCTGCCGGATGGCCGCATCTGGGACGGCCTGCGCGCCTTGCGCAAGGACAACACCGGTTATGCGCTGCGCGATCTCTTCATCGGCTCTGAAGGCACGCTGGGGGTCATCACCGGCGCCGTGTTGAAGCTGTTTCCGCAGCCGACCGCACGGGCCACCGCGTTCGTCGCGGTCGCCGATGCGGCCGCCGCGCTGAACCTGCTGCGGCTATCGCGCGCGCGTTGTGGCGATCGCCTCACCGCATTCGAGTTCCTGACCTCGGCAACGCTCGAGATGATCCTGCGCCAGATGCCGGATATACGGCTGCCGTTCGCTGCACTTCCTGAGGCTGCTGTCCTGATCGAGCTGAGCGATATCGGCGAGGAAGCCGCGCTGACCGCACGGCTCGAAACCACGCTGGCCGCCGCGATGACGGAAGGGCTCGCCTCCGACGCCGTCGTCGCCCAGGACTGCACCCAGGCCAAGGCGTTCTGGCGGGTGCGCGAGAGCGTCTCCGAGGCTCTGGTCCGGGAGGGCAGGGCGCTCAAGCACGACATCTCGGTGCCCGTCGCCGAGATCGCCGATTTCGTCACGGTCATGGACGCTGCGGTCGGCGCGGCGCTGACCGGCATCCGTCCGATGGTGTTCGGCCATCTCGGCGACGGCAACCTGCACTACAATCTGATGCGCCCGCTCGACATGAGCGAAGACGAGTTCTATCGGTACGGTCCGCGCATCACCCGCCTGGTCCATGACGAAATCACCCGCCGCCGCGGCTCGATCAGCGCCGAGCACGGCATCGGCCAGCTCCGCACGGCAGAGATGCCGCTGTGCAAGCCGCCGCTCGAGCTGGAGCTGATGCGGCAACTGAAGCGCACGCTCGATCCGCACGGCCTGATGAATCCCGGCAAGCTGCTGCCAGGCGGCTGATGTCGGCGGTCGCCGGAGCCGGAGCTGCGTCCAAGCCGATGTTCAGCGGGCGGCCCGTCGCGTCTCCGCCACCGTGGCACGGGTACCCTTCTGGAACAGATCGTCCAGGGCCGTTTCGATTGCGAACTCGAAGCGCGGGTCTCGTGGCAGCTCGCTGCCGAACACCGAGGTGAGCGACAGCAGCGCCGGCGTGAGCCGGCTGGCGACCGGGCCGGCCTCGTCGGCGAGCGCGCGCAACTGCGCTGCCAGCGGATCGCGCAGCGCGATCGGCTGGCCGCGCTCGTCCGTGCCGCTGACGTAGCGGATCCACCCGGCGACGGCGAGCGCAAGCCGGGTGATGGGAAGGCCGCGGGCGAGGCGGTCGCCGATGGTGCCGAGCAGACGCTGCGGCAGCTTCTGCGAACCATCCATCGCGATCTGCGCGGTCTTGTGCTTGAGCGCGGGATTGCGGAAGCGCTGCAGCAGCGCGGCGCGACAGGCTGCGACGTCGAAGCCTCCGAGCGCGGGCAGCGTCGGCGTCACCTCCTCGCGCATCATGTCCTCGACGAGGCCGGCCAGCTCGGGCTCGGCCATGGCCGCGGCGACGGTCTCGCAGCCCATGAGATAGCCTAGATAGGCGATTGTCGAGTGCGCGCCGTTGAGCAGCCGCAGCTTCATCAGCTCGAATGGGGCGACGTCGCGCACGAACTGTGCGCCGCTGACGTCCCAGGCGGGGCGCGCGCCGGCGAAATCATCCTCGATCACCCATTGGCTGAACGGCTCGGTGACGATGGGCCATGCATCATCGAGGCCGAGCGCGGCGCCGGCATCGGCGCGGTCGGCATCGGTGGTGGCGGGCACGATGCGATCGACCATCGTCGAGGGAAAGCGGATGTTGTCCGTGATCCACGCGGCGAGATCGCGATCGACCAGCCCGGCGAAGGCGATCACCAGACCGCGCAAGGTGTGGCCATTGGCCGGAAGGTTGTCGCAGGCGAGCACCGTGTAGGGCTGCAGGCCGCGCTGTCGCCGCAGTTGCAGGCCGCCGACGATGAAGGCGAGCGTGCTGCGAGGATGGCCGAGGTTGAGACTGTCGTGCAAGATGTCGGGATCGTCGACGCGCAACGCGCCGGTCGCCGGATCGTGGCTGTAGCCCTTCTCGGTGACGGTGGTCGAGAGGATGCGTATGGCGGGATCGGCGAGGCGTGCCAGAAGGGCCGCCGGATCCTCGGGCGCAACCGCAAGGCCGGTGAGTGCGCCAATGATGCGGCGCTGCCGGCCGGCGCCGTCGCTCGCCGTCACGCTGTAGAGCCCGCCTTGCGGTGCCAGCGCATCGCGGGTGTCCGGCGAGCGCAGGGAGACGCCGAGGATGCCCCAGCGCGGATCGTGCTTGAGCAGCGCATCGGTGTAGACCGCCTGATGCCCGCGATGGAACGCGCCGAGGCCGAGATGGACGATACCGGTTGTGATTGCTGCGCGGTCGTAATCCGGCTTGATGATGCCGGCGGGCAGGCGTGGAAGCGTTGCGGGGCTGAGACGATCCATGCCGGGACTTCAGAAGATCAGCTGCACTTTGCAGCATTCGGTCTGGTTGTGCTCGAAGGTGTCGAACGCGGTCGCGTAGGCGCCGAGCCCGAAGCGGTGGGTGATCAGCCGCTCCGGCTGCAGCGCGCCACTGGCGAACCAGTCGATGACCTTGGCGAACTTGCCGCTGTTGAGCCTGGAAGCGTGGATCGCGAGCTCCTTCGCGGTGACCTTCTGCTGCACGATCGTCGACGGCTCGGCCGAGAAGCCGAGCAGGCCGATGCGTGCGGCAGGCGAGGCGATCTCGATGGCCTCGGCGAGAATGGCGGGATGGCAGGCGGCATCGATAATCAAGGTCGGCGTCACATCGGCCGCGGCGAGGGCCTCGGGCAGGGCGGTCCTGGCGGTGTTGATGACGCGGTCGGCGCCGTTGTGCCGCGCCGCTTCGAGCCGGGCATCGATGCGGTCGGTGACGATCAGCTGCTTCACGCCGTAGACGTGCTTGAGCACCTGGATCACGGTCAGCCCGATCGGCCCGGCGCCGTAGACCAGCGCGACGTCTGAGGCGAACACGCGGGTGTGGTCGGTAATGTTGGCGGCGATCGAGAACGGCTCGACCAGCGGCGCCTTGTCGTCGTCGACGCTGTCCGGCAGCAGATGCGCGTTGGCCGCCGGCACGCAGGCATATTCGGAAAAGCCGCCGTCGCGGTGGACGCCGAGCACGGCGAGATGGGCGCAGACATTGGGGCGGCCGACCGAGCAGGGGTAGCAGTGGCCGCAGGCAACGACGGGATCGACCACCACGCGGGCGCCGAGCCGTGCGCTGACACCGTCGCCGAGCTTGTCGATGCTGCCGAAGAATTCATGGCCGATCACGCGCGGATAGCGCGCGAACGGGTTGCTGCCGTGGAGGATGTGGATGTCGGAGCCGCAGATGCCGGCGCGCTCGACCTTGATGCGGACCTCGCCCGTCGAAGGCTCGGGAACGGGGCGCGTTTCGATCGACAGGCGGCCGGGCCGCTCCACCACGAGGCTCTTCACGCGTTCCTCCATCCTTCTCGCCAATCTCGACCGCAGGCTGCCATCGTATAGCAACCCAAAAACTTGGATACAAGTTTCCTGTTGAAAGTCTATTTGGTATCCCTTATAGGCTTGAGATACAGGAATGACATACAAAGGCCCCGCAGCGGGCCGGCAGGGGAGGTTTGCCAGTGTCTTTGCCCACATCCATGTCTCGTCGCAGCTTCGTCGGCACCGCGCTCGCGGGAGCCTCGGCCTTGGCGTTCGCACCCGCCCGGGCGCAATCGGCGAAGTATCGCCTGCGTTACGGCACGGCGTTCCCCGCCACCCATCCCGGCGTCGTCCGCATCATCGAGGCGTCGGAGGTCATCAAGAAGCAGAGCAATGGTCTGGTCGACCTGCAGGTCTATCCGAACAGCCAGCTCGGCAGCGAGCCCGACATGTTCTCGCAGGTGCGCAGCGGCGCGCTCGACTTCATGTCGACGTCAGGCGTGAACCAGACGGTGGTGCCGATCGGCGGCATCAATGCGGTGGCCTTCGCGTTCGAGAGCTACGACCAGGTGTGGTCGGCGATGGACGGCGATCTCGGCAACCATGTGCGCGGCGAGTTCGCCAAGGTCGGCCTGCACGTGCTGCCGAAATGCCTCGACAACGGCTATCGCAACATCACGTCCGGTGCGAAGCCGATCGCCTCGCCCGACGACCTCAAGGGCTTCAAGATCCGCGTGCCCGGCAATCCGTTGTGGGTGACGCTGTTCAAGAAGCTCGGCGCGGCGCCGACGCCGATCAATTTCGGCGAGCTCTATGCGGCCCTGCAGACCCGCATCGTCGACGGCCAGGAGAATCCGCTGGCGCTGATCCAGAGCGCCAAGCTCTACGAGGTGCAGAAGTACATCGCGCTATCAGGCCATATCTGGGACGGCCACTACATCTTCGCCAATGCAGCGCGCTGGAATGTCATGCCTGCCGACGTCCGCGACGCCGTCACCGCGGCGCTGTCGGAGGCCGCCGTCAAGGAGCGCCAGGACATCCAGAGCTTCAACGACAAGGCGCAGGCGGAAATGCAGGCCGCTGGCGTGACCTTCAACAAGGTCGACACCAAGCCGTTCCGCGATGCGCTGCGCACCGCCGGCTTCTACACCGAATGGAAGACCAAGTTCGGTACCGAGGCGTGGGGGCTGCTGGAGAAATCCGTCGGTCAGCTGTGAGACTTGCGTGAGAGACCGCGTAGTCGACAGCGTGCCTGCCACCGTCCTTCGAGACGCCTGCCTCCGGCAGGCTCCTCAGGACGAGGGCTGATTTTGCGGTGAGATCCTGCCCCTCATGGTGAGGAGCGTCGGCCTTGCGACGCGTTCAGGCGATGCAATTGCATCGCCTTGAGAACCATGAGGCCAGAGTAGTTTCGACTTCAGCTGCGATCGGTGGAAAATACGGTCGGCCTGTGTGAGCCGGGGAGGATGCAATGGCCGTTGACATGACAGCGACGACCTCGGTGCCGTCGCATGGCGCGTTCGCGCGCTTCGATCATCTGCTTGGCCGCGCCGTCGAGGCGCTGGCTGCGGCGATCGTCATCGCCGAACTCGTTCTGCTCGGCGCGGCGACCGCCGCGCGCTACGTTTTCAATGCGCCGCTGATCTGGTCGGACGAGCTCGCCACCGTGCTGTTCATGTGGCTGGCGATGCTCGGCGCCGTCGTCGCATTGCGACGCGCCGAGCACATGCGGCTCACCGCCTTCGTCCGCAATCTGTCGCCGGCGTGGCGGGCGCGCACCGATGCGCTCGGCCTGATGCTGGTCTGCACCGTCCTGGTGGCGCTGGTGATGCCGTCCTGGCACCACCTCGAAAGCCACCTGATCAGCCAGATGCCCGTGCTCGAGATCAGCGAAGGCTATCGCGAGGCCGCGATGCTGGTCGGCGTGCTGCTGATGCTGCTGACCGCGGTCGACCGGCTGATCCAGCAGGCGAGCCTCATGCAGATCGTCGGCGCTCTGGCCCTCGTGCTCGCCGGTGCAGGGGCGCTCTATGCCGCCGCGCCTGTGCTGGAGGAGCTCGGCAACTACAATCTGTTCATCTTCTTCTTTGTGCTCGTCGCCAGCGCCATGGTGATCGGCACGCCGATCGCCTTCACCTTCCTGCTCGCCACCGTGGCCTATCTGCATTTCAGCACCACCGTGCCGGTCCTGATCGTTCCCGGCCGGGTCAGCGAGGGCATGTCGCACATGGTGCTGCTGGCGGTCCCGATGTTCGTGCTGCTCGGCGCGCTGATCGAGATCGCCGGACTCGCGCGGGCGATGATCCTGTTCCTGGTTTCGCTCATCGGCCATCTGCGCGGCGGCCTGCAATATGTGCTGCTCGGCGCGATGTACCTCGTCTCCGGCATCTCCGGTGCCAAGGCGGCCGACATGGCGGCGGTGGCGCCGGCGCTGTTTCCGGAGATGAAGCAGCGTGGCAGCTCGGAAGGCGACCTGGTATCGCTGCTCTCCGCCTCGGCCGTGATGTCGGAGACGATCCCGCCGTCGATCGTGCTGATCACGGTGGGCTCGGTGACCGGCGTGTCGATCGCCGCGCTGTTCACCGGCGGGCTGCTGCCGGCGGTGGTCGGCCTGATCGCGCTCTCCGTCGTGGTCTATATGCAGACCCGCAAGGAGGACATGAGCGGCGCGCAGCGCTTCGATGCCAGGACGCGATTGCGGCTGTTCGCGATCGCCATCCCCGGCCTGGGCCTGCCGATCGTGATCCGCTCGGCTGTGGTCGAGGGCGTCGCCACCGCGACCGAGGTCGCGGCGATCGGCGTCATCTACACGGTGCTGGTCGGCATCTTCGTCTATCGCCAGTTCGACTGGAAGCGGGTGTATCCCATCCTGGTCGATACGGCCTCGCTGTCCGGCGCGATTCTGCTGGTGGTGGGGGCTGCGACCGGCATGGCCTGGGCGCTGACGCAGTCCGGCTTCTCGCAGCAGCTCGTCGACCTCATGGTCGCCGTGCCGGGCGGCCGCTGGGGTTTTCTGCTGATCTCGGCGCTCGCCTTCGTCGTGCTCGGCAGCGTGCTCGAAGGCGTGCCGGCGGTGGTGCTGTTCGGGCCGCTGCTGTTCCCGATCGCGCGCATGATGGGCGTGCACGAGGTGCACTATGCCATCATCGCAGTGTTCGCGATGGGCCTCGGCCTGTTCACGCCGCCCTTCGGGGTCGGCTTCTATCTCGCCTGCGCCATCGGCCGCGCCTCGCCGGATGAGGTCATCCGCCACGTCTGGCCGCATCTCGCCGCACTCGTCGTTGCGCTGCTCTTAATCGTGTTCCTGCCGTGGATCTCGATCGGCTTCCTGTGAATCGGGTAGACTGCCGTCATGGATGACGATCTGACACCATTGACGCGCCTGGAGGGCAAGGCCGGCCGGCGGCTCGCCGACCAGGTCTATGAGCGGCTGCTCGAGGACATCGTGTCCGGCGCGCTGCCACCGGGCACGCCGATGGCCGAGCTCGACCTGTGCGAGCGGCTCGGCGTCAGCCGCACGCCGGTGCGCGAGGCGCTGATCAAGCTCGCCGATGTCGACCTCGTGCGCATCTATCCGCAGAGCGGCAGCGTGGTGGCGCCGGTGTCGCGCGAGGCGTTCGGCGAGGCGCAGTTCATCCGCGAGCATCTCGAATGCGCGCTGGTTGCCGAGGCCGTCCGCTACATCGATGCGACGGCGCTGCGCGAGCTGACCGAGCTGATCGACAAGCAGAAGGCGGCGGCGACGCCGGCGGAGTTCTACGCCCATGACGAGGCGTTTCATCAGACCATCGCCCGCACCAGCCGGCATCCGCATGTCTGGCAGGTGATCCGCCAGACCAAGATCCATTTCGACCGCGTCCGCCATCTCACCCTGATCGAGGACGCCGGCCATATTCCGCTCCTGATCGCGCAGCATCAGGAGATCCTGGACGGGCTGGCCGCCTGCAACGAGGCCCAGGCGGTCGCGGCGATGCGCCGGCATCTGCGCGAGGTGTTTCGCCGCGCCGACGGCATCTTTGCCCGGCAGGAGGAGATGGCGCAGGCCGAGTCGCGGACGCGGGCACGGCGGCGGCGCTGATCGCGCGCGTGATTCATTTTGGAAGGTGACGACATGGAACAGACGTGGCGCTGGTTCGGACCCGATGATCCCATCACTTTGCCGCAGGTTCGCCAGACCGGCGCGACCGGCATCGTGACGGCGCTGCATCACATCCCCTACGGCGTGGTGTGGAGCACCGATGAGATCATCAAGCGCATCGGCGTGATTGAAGGCGATTCATCGCTGCGGCTGCGCTGGAGCGTGGTCGAGAGCCTGCCGGTCTCCGAGGCCATCAAGCTGGGCGAGGGCGATCTGACGTCCTTGTTCGACAACTACCGCCAGTCGCTGCGCAACCTCGCCGCCTGCGGCGTCACCACCGTCTGCTACAATTTCATGGCGGTGCTGGACTGGACCCGCACCGAGCTCGCCTTCCGTCTGCCGGGCGGCGCCACGGCGCTGCGCTTCGATATGGATCGTCTGGCTGCGTTCGACTGCTACATCCTGCAGCGGCCCGGCGCCGAGGCGGAGTTCTCCGCCGACGTGCTCGACCGCGCCAAGGCTTGGGTGGCGCAGGCGTCCGAATCCGACAAGGACCGGCTGCTCGCGACCATCATGGCCGGGCTGCCCGGCGCCTATGACCGCTATGACGTGCCCGGTCTGCGCCGCATGCTGGAGAAATATCGCGGCATCGGCCATGCCGAGCTGCGCGCCAACTACGCGCGCTTCCTGCGCGAGGTGGTGCCTACGGCCGAGGAATGCGGCGTCAGCCTCTGTGTCCATCCCGATGATCCGCCGCGTGACCTGTTCGGTCTGCCGCGCGTGGTGTCCTCAGCCGAGGATCTGCAGTTCATCGTCGATGCCGCCCCGTCGAAGGCCAACGGCCTCACCTTCTGCACCGGCGCGCTCGGCGCCGGCGGCCACAACAACGTCCCGGCGCTCGCCGAGCGGTTCGCGCCGCACATCCGCTTCGTGCACCTGCGCAACGTCACCAAGATGCTCGACGGCTCGTTCATGGAGGCGGAGCATCTGCGCGGCGACGTCGACATGGTCGCGGTCGTGACGACCTTGCTGAAGGAGCAGGCCCGGCGCAAGGCGGAAGGCGAGCCGGACTGGCGGATCCCGTTCCGGCCCGACCACGGCCATGAGCTCGCCGACGACATCGGCCGCGGCACCCATCCGGGCTATCCGCTGGTCGGCCGCCTCAAGGGCCTCGCCGAGATCCGCGGGGTCATGACCGCGGTGGCGGCCATTAACCGCTTGCCGGTCTGATCCCGCCGGTGCCGGACAACCCGCTTGTCAGCGCGCGTCCCGTGGCCGAGGATGCCGGCCCGCATTTGCCCATTCGAGTTGAACAAATGTCGACCTCGCTCTTCGATCTCTCCGGCAAGACCGCACTGGTGACCGGCTCCTCGCGCGGCCTCGGCCGCGCCATCGCGGAGGGTTTTGCCAAGGCGGGGGCGCGGCTCGTCATTAACGGAACCGACCCCGCGCGTACCCTGGCTGCCGTGGAAGAATTCCGCGCCGCGGGCCATCAGGCCGAGGCCTGTCCGTTCGACGTGACCGATGAGGACGCCGTCGTCGGCGCCTTCACGCGCTTCGACGCCGAGGGGATCGCGATCGACATCCTCGTCAACAATGCCGGCATCCAGCACCGCAAGCCGCTGGTCGAGTTCACCACGGATGAGTGGCGCCGCGTCATCGAGACCAACCTCACCAGCGCCTTCGTGATCGGGCGCGAGGCGGCCAAACGCATGATCCCGCGCAAGAGCGGCAAGATCATCAATATCGGCTCGCTCGGCAGCGAGCTGGCACGGCCGACCATCGGGCCCTACACCACGGCGAAGGGCGGCATCCGCAACCTGACCCGCGCGATGGCGGTCGAATGGGCGGCGCACGGCATCCAGGCCAATGCAATCGGACCGGGCTACATGCTCACCGACATGAACCAGGCGCTGATGAGCAACCCCGACTTCAATAACTGGCTGATGTCGCGCGTCCCGTCGAAGCGCTGGGGCCGGCCGGACGAGCTGGTCGGCACTGCGATCTTCCTGGCCTCGGAGGCGTCGACCTATGTCAACGGCCAGACCATCTATGTCGATGGCGGCATGCTGGCGGCGATGTAGGATCGCGGAAGACAATAGACAGGGAGGCCGGCCATGCGTGCGGTCGTCATTCACGCGCCGAAAGATCTGCGCATCGACAGCTTTCCCGATCCGGCGCCGGGACCCGGCGAGGTGCGGGTCAAGATCGAGGCCGGCGGGATCTGCGGCTCGGACCTGCATTACTATCATCACGGCGGCTTCGGCACCGTGCGCATCAGGCAGCCGATGGCGCTGGGGCACGAGATCGCAGGCGTCGTCGCCGCGGTCGGCGCGAGCGTGACCGGCCTCGCCGAGGGCACGCGCGTCGCCGTCAATCCGAGCCTGCCCTGCGGCCGCTGCAGCTATTGCCGCGAGGGGCTGCGCAACCAATGCCTCGACATGCGCTTCATGGGCAGCGCGATGCGTGATCCCCACGTGCAGGGCGGCTTCCGCGAGTTCGTCACTGTCGATGCCTCGCAGGCAGTGCCGATCGCGCCGTCGCTGTCGCTCGGTGAGGCCGCGATGGCCGAGCCGCTGTCGGTCTGCCTGCATGCGGCGCATCAGGCCGGCTCGCTGCTCGGCAAGCGCGTGCTGGTGACCGGCTGCGGCCCGATCGGCGCGCTGTCGATCCTGGTGGCGCGCTACGGCGGTGCGGCCGAGATCGTGGTCACCGACATTGCCGATGCGCCGCTGGCGGTGGCGCGCAAGCTTGGCGCCAGCCATGCGTTCAATGTCGGGGCGGAGCCGTCGGCGCTCGATCCGTGGCGGAGCGGGAAGGGCACGTTCGACGTGCTGTTCGAGGCCTCCGGCAACCAGGCCGCCTTGCGGGCCGCGCTCGACGTCATGAGGCCCGGCGGCGTCATCGTCCAGCTCGGGCTCGGCGGCGAGATGACCTTGCCGCTCAACACGCTGGTCACGAAGGAGCTGCAATTGCGCGGCACGTTCCGGTTCGACCGCGAATTCGAGCTGGCGCTGCGGCTGATGGGCGAGGGGCTGCTGGACGTCAAGCCGCTGATCTCGGCTGCGCTGCCATTCGAGCAGGCGGTCGCCGCCTTCGAGCTCGCCAGCGATCGCAGCCGGTCGATGAAGGTTCATTTGACGTTTTGATGGATGGATTGACGCCGATGAAAGTCGCCTGCATCGGAGAGTGCATGGTGGAGTTTGCGCAGGAGGACGGCTCGCTGTTCCGGCGCGGCTTCGGCGGCGACACGCTCAACACCGCGCTCTATCTGGCGCGGCTCGGCGTGCCCACCTCCTACGTGACGGCGCTCGGCGATGATCCCCTGAGTGCCATGATGCTTGCGGCCTGGCAGGCCGAGGGCATCGACACCTCGGAGGTGCTGCAGGTCGAGGGCCGCGTGCCCGGCCTGTACATGATCGAGCGCGATGCCAAGGGCGAGCGCAGCTTCCTGTATTGGCGCGACCGCGCGCCGGCGCGCGAGCTGTTCGATCGCGCCGATCGCGATATGCTCGACAGGCTCTCGCGCTTCGACTGGATCTATCTCTCCGGCATCAGCCTCTCGCTCTATGGCGAGACCGGCAAGGCCAAGCTGCGCGAGCTCTTGACGGTCGCACGCAAGCGCGGCGCGCGCGTGGTGTTCGACGGCAACTACCGGCCGCGCGGCTGGGCCAGCCGCGAGGTCGCCCAGCGCGCGTTCCGTGCGATCCTGCCGCTGGTCGACGTTGCGCTGCCGACCTTGGAGGACGAGCAGATGCTGTTCGGCGATGCCGACGCCTCCGTCAGCCTGCGCCGCTTCAAGGACGCCGGGGTCAACGAGGTCGTGGTCAAGCGCGGTGCGCGCGGCTGCCTGATCCATGCCGATGGCGTGCTGGTCGACATCGCGCCACCTGCGGTGCTCAAGCCGATCGACACCACGGCGGCCGGCGATTCCTTCAATGCGGGGTATCTCGCCGCGCGCATCAAGGGCGCGCCGCCCCGCAAGGCGGCTTTGGCCGGCCACCGGCTCGCCGGTGCCGTGATCATGGCGCCGGGGGCGGTGATCCCGGCCACCGCGATGCCGCGGGACATTCTGACGATGAGCGAGGCGTGATGAACAATTTGGACAAGCGCGCGAAGCTCGATGCGGTCTTCGCGCTGGCGCCGGTGATCCCGGTGATCACGATCGAGGACGCGGCGCATGCCGTGCCGCTTGCGCGTGCGCTCGTCGCCGGCGGCCTCCGCGTCATCGAAATCACTTTGCGGACGCAGGCGGGGCTCGATGCCGCGCGCGCGATCATCGATGAGGTGCCGGACGCCGTCGTCGGTATCGGCACGGTGCTGACGCCGGCGGACTACGAGCGCGCCGCCAGGCTCGGCGCCGCCTTCGCGATCAGTCCGGGCCTCTCGCTCGGCCTGCTCGACGCCGCGAATGCCGGCGAGATGCCGTTCGCGCCGGGCATTCAGACCGCCTCTGATCTCATCGCCTGCGTGACGCGGGGCTATGAGCTGGTGAAGTTCTTTCCCGCGGTGCCGGCCGGCGGGCTCGCCGCACTGGATGCACTGGCGGGGCCGTTCCCCAACGTCCGCTTCTGCCCGACCGGCGGCATCAATGCCGGCAACGCTGCGCAATGGCTGGCGCACAAGAAGGTCGTTGCCATCGGCGGCTCCTGGGTGGCACCCGCAGCCGATATCAAGGCCGGTGCCTGGGCCGCGATCGAGCAGCGCGCCCGCGAGGCGACGAAGCTGCGCTGATCTGGCCTATCCACAACTTCGAATTTTGTTTGTGCCCAACGCTCATCTTCGGCAGCGTGAGGCTGCGCTCGCGCCCGTCATCCTCAAAAAGTATTACAGTCAAATAATATGACTAGTCATCCCCTAGGTTCCGTGAAATAACGGACGTCACCGGCCGTCGAGGCGGGTGAATAGGTGCGTCAACACCGCTGTCGCGGCGGCGCATCAAAAAACAGTACCTTTGTGGGAGAGAACGTCTGATGACCCTGAAAGCCCTCTTTGCGGCCTCGGCCACGGCCGCCTTGTTGCTTGCCACGTCCGCTGGCGCCGCGGAGCTGACCGTCGGCTTCTCGCAGATCGGATCGGAGTCCGGCTGGCGCGCCGCCGAGACCTCGGTCTCGAAATCGGAAGCCACCAAGCGCAAGATCAACCTGAAGATCGCCGACGCCCAGCAGAAGCAGGAAAACCAGATCAAGGCGATCCGCTCCTTCATCGCCCAGGGCGTGGACGCGATCTTCCTCGCGCCGGTCGTGGCTTCGGGTTGGGACGCCGTGCTGAAGGAAGCCAAGGAAGCCAAGATCCCGGTCGTACTGCTCGACCGCGACATCGATCCCTCCGGCAAGGACCTCTATCTGACCGCCGTCACCTCGGACAGCGTGCATGAGGGCGAGGTCGCCGGCGAGTGGCTCGCCAAGACGGTCGGCGGCAAGGCCTGCAACGTCGTCGAGCTGCAGGGCACGGTCGGCGCCAGCGTCGCCACCAACCGCAAGAAGGGCTTTGACGCCGTCGTCGCCAAGAACGCCAACCTGAAGGTCGTGCGCAGCCAGACCGGCGACTTCACCCGTGCCAAGGGCAAGGAGGTGATGGAGAGCTTCATCAAGGCCGAGAACGGCGGCAAGTCGATCTGCGCGGTCTATGCCCACAACGACGACATGATGGTCGGCGCGATCCAGGCGATGAAGGAAGCCGGCCTCAAGCCGGGCAAGGACATCCTGACCGTCTCGATCGACGCGGTGCCGGACATCTTCAAGGCGATCGCCGCGGGCGAGGCCAATGCGACCGTCGAGCTGACGCCGAACATGGCGGGGCCGGCGTTCGACGCGATCGTGGCCTTCAAGGAGAAGGGCACCGTTCCGCCGAAGTGGATCCAGACGGAATCCAAGCTCTACACCGCGACTGACGATCCGCAGAAGGTCTACGACAGCAAGAAGGGCTTGGGCTACTGAGCTGAAGCCTATGTTGTTGCCGTCGTCCTGGCGAACGCCAGGACCCATAGCCACCGATCTTTGTGAGGTCTGCGGTATTGGCCCAGTGCCTCAATCGACTATTCCGCGGTATGGGTCCCGGCGTTCGCCGGGACGACGAAATCAGGTGCTGGCGTCCGCTCATTCGGCGGGCGTCAGCTTCCTGGCTGATGTCCAATCGTCGCGCCAAGTAGTTCGTCATGTCTGATCCTTCAGCTCCGCCGGCAACGCGTCCAGCCCTGCTGGAGATCCGCGGCCTGACCAAGAGCTTCGGGGCGCTGAAGGCGCTTGATGACGTCGACTTCACTCTGGGTGAGGGCGAGATCCATGCGCTGCTCGGCGAGAACGGCGCCGGCAAGTCGACCCTGATCAAGGTGGTCACCGGCGTGTTTGCGCGTGACGCCGGCACCGTGCGGCTCGCCGATCGCGAGATTGTGCCACGCTCGGCCAAGGACGCGGTCGATGCCGGCATCGCCACGGTCTATCAGGAAGTGAATCTGCTGCCGAACCTCTCGGTGGCACAAAATCTCTACCTTGGCCGGCAGCCGACGCGGTTCGGCGTCGTACGCGAGGCCGAGATGCGCCGGCGCGCGCACGCGCTGCTGCTTGATTATGGGCTGGACATCGACGTCGGCGCGCCGCTTTCGAGCTACTCGGTCGCGGTCCAGCACATCACCGCGATCGCGCGCGCCGTCGATCTGTCGGCGCGCGTCCTCATTCTCGACGAGCCCACGGCCAGCCTCGACCGCCACGAGGTCGAGATCCTGTTCAAGGTGATGCGAAAGCTCGCGGCTGATGGCATCGGCATCGTGTTCGTCAGCCACTTCCTCGATCAGGTCTACGAGATCTGCGATCGCGTCACGGTGCTGCGCAACGGCCGGCTGATCGGCACGCGCGAGATCGCCGATCTGCCGCGGCTCGACCTTATCAGAATGATGCTGGGGCGCGAGCTCGCCGAGACCACGCACGAGCGCGCGGCGAGCCAGCCCGACACGGCGCGGGAGGTCTGCGTCAGCTTCAAGGGCTACGGCAAGCGCGGCTATCTCGCGCCGTTCGATCTCGAGCTGCGCCGTGGCGAGGTCGTCGGGCTCGCGGGCCTGCTCGGCTCCGGCCGCACCGAGACGGCGCGGCTGGTGTTCGGCGCCGAGCGCGCCGACAGCGGCGAGGTCACGATCGACGGCAAGGCCATCAGGCTGAATTCGCCGCGCGATGGTGCCGGGCTCGGCTTCGGCTATTGCCCCGAGGAGCGCAAGACCGAGGGCATCGTCGCCGACCTCACCGTGCGCGAGAACATTGTGCTGGCGCTGCAGGCGCGGCGCGGGCTGCATCGGCCGCTGTCGCGGCGCGAGCAGGACGAGATCGCGCTGCGTTACATCCGCATGCTCGACATCCGGCCGCCGGATCCGGAACGTCCCATTGGGCTGCTGTCGGGCGGCAACCAGCAGAAGGCGCTACTGGCGCGCTGGCTCGCGACGTCGCCGAAGCTCCTCGTCCTCGACGAGCCGACGCGCGGCATCGACGTCGGCGCCCATGCCGAGATCATCCGTCTGGTGCGTGAGCTGTGCGAGCAGGGGCTGGCGCTGCTCGTGATCTCCTCGGAGCTCGACGAGATCGTGACCTATTCCAACCGCGTCGTCGTGCTGCGCGACCGCGCCCATGTCGAGGAGCTGAAGGGCGAGGCGGTCGAAGTCTCCAGCATCCTCGCGGCGATCGCCGCGGATGGCGAGCCCGTGCATGAGGCCGCATCATGACGCTCCGCATTCCGCGCCGCGGTCTTGCGCAGGCATTCGCGCTGATCGTGATCCTGATCATCGATCGCGCAGTCTCGCCGCAGTTCTTCAATCTCCATCTGCAGGACGGCCGGCTGTTCGGCAGCGTCATCGACGTGCTCAACCGCGGCACGCCGGTGGCGCTGCTGTCGCTCGGCATGGTGCTCGTCATCGCGACGGGAGGGATCGACCTTTCGGTCGGCGCCGTGATGGCGATCGCGGGCGCCACCGCGGCGAGCCTCGCCGACACGCATTCGCTGCCGGTGGTCATCGGCTCCGCGCTCGCTGTCGGTTTGGTGTGCGGGCTGTGGAACGGCATTCTCGTCGCTGTCCTGCGCATCCAGCCGATCGTCGCCACGTTGATCCTGATGGTGGCGGGGCGCGGCATCGCGCAGCTCATCACCGAAGGGCGCATCGTCACCTTCACCTCGCCGGATCTGGTGTGGATGGGCAACGGCGCCGTGTTGGGCCTGCCGACCCCGGTCGTGATCGCGATCGGCATGCTGCTGTTGACGGGGGCGGTCGTGCGCGGCACCGCGCTCGGGCTGTTGATCGAGGCGACCGGCGGCAACGCCCGCGCCAGCGAGCTCTCCGGCGTCGGCACCCGCGCCATGATCCTGTCGGTCTATGTCTGGTGCGGCCTGTGCGCGGCGCTCGCTGGCGTCATCGCCGCAGCCGACATCATGGGGGCGGACGCCAACAATGCCGGGCTGTGGCTCGAGCTCGATGCGATCCTCGCCGTCGTGATCGGCGGCACCTCGCTGTTCGGCGGCCGCTTCAGCCTGGTGCTGGCGGTGGCCGGCGCGCTGATCATCCAGGCCGTGAACACCGGCATCCTGTTGTCGGGCTATCCGCCGGAGCTCAATCTGCTGGTCAAGGCCGTTGTCGTGCTTGCCGTGCTGCTGGCGCAATCGCCGCGGCTCGGCGATCTCTCGCGCTTCACCGCGCGCTGGCGGAGGATCAAGCCATGAGAGCATCGACCTCGGTTGCGATCACGGCGTTTGTGCTGGTCGCCGGCTTCGCATTGTGTGCGCTGCAATTCCCGAACATCGCCTCGACCCGCGTCGTCGCCAATCTGCTCACCGACAATGCCTTCCTCGGCATCGTCGCCGCGGGCATGACCTTCGTCATCATCTCCGGCGGCATCGATCTCTCGGTCGGCTCGGTGATCGGCTTCACCACGGTATTCGTGGCGCTCGCGGTCGAGCGCTGGGGCATCCCGCCCTTCGCCGCCTTCGCAATGTTGCTGGTGCTGT
The DNA here is from genome assembly GCF_051168175.1 of Bradyrhizobium sp. HKCCYLRH2047. Classification (NCBI taxonomy): domain Bacteria; kingdom Pseudomonadati; phylum Pseudomonadota; class Alphaproteobacteria; order Hyphomicrobiales; family Nitrobacteraceae; genus Bradyrhizobium; species Bradyrhizobium sp. HKCCYLRH2047. The sequence goes on along the minus strand of NZ_JBNPUM010000010.1, from coordinate 59,340 downwards.
GCGCGCTGTTCGGTGCCGCGATGGGCGCGGTGATCCACGTGTTCGAGCTGCCGCCCTTCATCGTGACCCTCGCCGGCATGTTCCTGGCGCGCGGCGTCAGCTTCCTGCTGTCGACCGAATCGATTCCGATCACCGCCCCGATCTACAGTGCCGTCTCCGACTTCGCGATCCGCCTGCCAGGCGGCGGACGGCTCACCGCGATCGCGATTGCGATGCTGGTGATCCTGGTGCTCTGCGCGTTGCTGCTGCATTTGACCCGGTTCGGCGTCAACGTCTACGCGCTCGGTGGCAGCCGTGTGGCGACAGCCCTGATGGGCATTCCGGTCGGGCCGATGACCATCCGCATTTATATGCTGTCGAGCATGCTTGCGGGCCTCGCCGGCATCGTCTTCTCGTTCTACACCGCGGCCGGCTATTCGCTTTCGGCCGTCGGTGTCGAACTCGATACCATCGCTGCCGTGGTGATCGGCGGAACCTTGTTGACCGGCGGACAGGGCTCGGTCATCGGCACCTTCCTTGGCGTCCTGATACAGGGCATGATCCAGACCTACATCAATTTCGACGGCACGTTGTCGAGCTGGTGGACCAAGATCGCCACGGGGGTTCTGTTGTTCGTTTTCATTGCGCTGCAGCAAGGTCTGATGGCGCTCGCGCGCCGCTCATCCGTCAAGCCCGCCGCGGCCAAGCCGGTGGGGGCGCCGACATGACGACGTCGCACATCGTCTCGATTCCGACCCGGCGCGCGCATTCCAACCATGCCGAGGTCGCCCGCAGCATCGGCATCGACATCATCTCGGGCCGTCTGGCCGAGGGCGCGCGGTTGCCGGGTGACGCCGAGCTGACCGCGACTTTCGGCGTTTCACGGCCGGTGCTGCGCGAGAGCGTGAAGACCCTCGTTGCAAAAGGTCTGCTGTCGACCAAGGCCCGCGTCGGCACCGTGGTGCGCGGACGCTCGGACTGGAACATGTTCGATCCCGACGTGCTCGCCTGGCACCTCGACGCGGGGATCGACAAGCGCTTTCTTGCCGACCTCGCCGAGATCCGGTTGGCGATCGAGCCGCGCGCCGCGGCGCTCGCGGCAGAGCGCCGCAGCGACGACGATCTCGCCGCGATGAACCAGGCGATGGCGCAGATGGAGCGCGAGCCGTCGACCTCGATCGCCTTTGCCGAAGCCGACCTCGCTCTGCACATCGCGATCGCCAATGCCTCGGGCAATCCCTTCATGCGCTCGATCGGCGCGGTCATCGAGGCGGCATTGCGCGCGTCGTTCGTCCTGAGCGCGCCGATCGAAACCGCCGACCGGGACACCGTGCTGGTCTGGCACCAGCGCATCATCGATGCGATCGCAGATGGCAATCCCGAGGGCGCCTCGGAGGCCATGATCGAAGTCATCTACAACGGCCGGCGGCGTCATGCGCAATCGGCTGCACGAACGGACCAGGAATGAGCAACGACAAGTCAGACAAGCAGCTGCGGAGCCAGGCGTGGTTCGGCCGCCAGGACAAGATGGGCTTCTATTATCGCTCGTTCCTGAAGAACAGCGGCACGCCGCAGGATCGCTTCGAGGGCCGTCCGGTCATCGGCATCTGCAACACCTGGTCGGAGCTGACGCCCTGCAATGCGCATTTCCGCGTCATCGCCGAGCATGTCCGCCAGGGCGTGCTCGATGCCGGCGGCTATCCGCTGGAGTTTCCGGTCTCCTCGCTCGGCGAGGTGACGATGCGTCCCACTGCGATGCTGTTCCGCAATCTCGCCTCGATGGATGTGGAGGAGGCGATCCGTGCGCATCCGCTCGACGGTGTCGTGCTCTTGATGGGCTGCGACAAGACCACGCCGGCGCTCTTGATGGGCGCGGCCTCCGCCGACCTGCCTGCGATCGGCGTCTCCGGCGGTCCGCAATTGCGCGGCGTCTATCGCGGCCAGATCATCGGCTCCGGCACCAACATCATCTCGATGAGCGAGCAACTGCGTGCCGGCGAGATCACCTTGAAGGAATTCCACGAGGCCGAGGCCGGCATGAACCGCTCCGCCGGCAGCTGCATGACCATGGGCACGGCCTCGACGATGGCCTCGATGGTCGAGGCACTCGGCATCGGCCTGCCCGAGAATGCCGCGATTCCGGCGGCCGACGCGCGCCGCAACCTGCTCGCGCGCATGGCGGGACGGCGCATCGTCGAGATGGTCGGCGAAGACCTCAAGCCATCGGACATTCTGACCCGTCAGGCGTTCGAGAATGCGATCCGCACGCTCGCGGCGATCGGCGGCTCGACCAACGCTGTGGTGCATCTGCTTGCGATCGCCGGACGTGTCGGCGTTGAGCTCACGCTCGACGATTTCGACCGTCTGTGTCGCGACGTGCACTGCCTGGTCGACCTGATGCCGTCGGGCCGCTTCCTGATGGAGGACTTCTACTACGCAGGCGGCCTGCCGGCGGTGCTGCGCGCACTCGGCGAGCGCGGCCTGCTGCACAAGGACGCCCGCACCGTCAACGGCAGGACGCTGTGGGACAATGTCGCCGAGGCGCCGAACTACAATGCCGAGGTCATCACGCCGTTCGAGACCCCGTTCAAGACCGAAGCCGGCATCGCGATCCTCACCGGCAACCTCGCGCCCAACGGCGCCGTCATCAAGCCGTCGGCGGCCTCGCCGGAGCTGATGAACCACACCGGACGCGCGGTCGTGTTCGAGAGCGTCGAGGAGATGCATGACGCCGTCGACGACGACAATCTCGACATCGATGCGTCCTGCATCATGGTGCTGAAGAACTGCGGCCCGAAGGGCTATCCGGGCATGGCCGAGGTCGGCAACATGCCGCTGCCGGCGAAAGTGCTGCGCCAGGGCGTGCGCGACATGATCCGCATCTCCGACGCGCGCATGTCCGGCACGGCCTATGGCACGGTGGTGCTGCATGTCGCGCCGGAGGCCACCGTCGGCGGACCGCTGGCGCTGGTCAAGAATGGCGACATGATCACGCTGGACGTCGCTGGCCGCCGGCTGCATCTGCATGTCAGCGACGAGGAGCTCGCCGCGCGCCGCGCCGCCTGGACGCCGCCGAAGCCGCATGCGGCCCGCGGCTATCAGAAGCTCTACATCGATCACGTGCTGCAGGCCGATCGCGGCGTCGATTTCGACTTCCTGGTCGGCCGCACCGGCTCGCCCGTGCCGCGCGACAATCACTAAAGAGGTGCCCATGACCGCTTCCGCCAAAAAGCTCTACAAGGGCGTCTTCCCGGTGGCGCCGACCGTGTTCGACGCCGACGGCCGTCTCGACCTCGAGGGCCAGAAGCGCGCGATCGACTTCATGATCGATGCCGGCTCGCACGGCATCTGCATCCTCGCCAACTTCTCCGAGCAGTTCGTGCTGACCGACGACGAGCGCGATCTGGTCATGACGACCGTGCTGGAGCATGTCGCCGGCCGCGTGCCGATCATCGTCACGACGACGCATTTCTCGACCTTTGTCTGCGCCGAGCGCTCGCGCCGGGCGCAGGAGAAGGGCGCTGCCATGGTCATGGTGATGCCGCCCTACCACGGCGCGACCTTCCGCGTGCCGGATAGCTCGATCTACGAGTTCTATCGCGGCGTCTCCGACGCGATCTCGATCCCGATCATGGTGCAGGATGCGCCGGTCGCCGGCACGCCGCTGTCGGTGCCGTTCTTGGCGCGCATGGCCAAGGAGATCGAGAACCTCGCTTATTTCAAGATCGAGGTGCCGCGCGCCGCCGACAAGCTGCGGGCGCTGATCGAGGCCGGCGGCGTGGCGATTGAAGGCCCGTGGGACGGCGAGGAGGCGATCACCCTGATGGCCGACCTCGATGCCGGCGCCACCGGCGCGATGACCGGCGGCGGCTATCCCGACGGCATCCGCAAGATCATCGATCCGTATTTCGCGGGCGACCGCGAGGCCGCGGCCGCCGCCTATGAGCGCTGGTTGCCGCTGATCAACTACGAGAACCGGCAGTGCGGCCTTGCGACCTGCAAGATCCTGATGAAGGCGGGCGGCGTGATCAAGCACGACACGCTGCGCGCGCCGCAGCCGCCGATCCATCCGGCGACACAGAAGGGTCTGGTCGAGATCGCGCGCCGGCTCGACCCGGTGGTGCTGCGCTGGGGACGCTAGAGATGAGCGAGCTTCGTGTCGCCATCGTCGGCTTCGGCAAGATCGCCAGGGATCAGCACGTGCCGGCCATCGCCGCCACCGCGGGCGTGACCTTGACGGCCGTCGCAAGCCGTAACGCCTCGCTGCCCGGCCTGCCGCATTTCGGCACCATCGAGGAACTGCTGCGCGATGGTCCCGAGATCGACGCGGTTGCGTTGTGCACGCCGCCGCAGGTGCGCCGTGCGCAGGCGCTGGCGGCGCTCGAGGCCGGCAAGCATGTGATGCTGGAAAAGCCGCCCGGTGCTGCCGTCAGCGAGCTCGATCCGCTGATTGCACTCGCCGCCGCAAAGGGGCGCACGCTGTTCGCGACCTGGCATTCGCGCTACGCCCCGGCCGTCGAGCCGGCGCGGCAATGGCTGTCACAGCGTCGGATCCGCAGCGTGCGGATCGACTGGAAGGAGGACGTGCGTGTCTGGCATCCCGGCCAGGCCTGGATCTGGGAGCCGGGCGGTCTCGGCGTGTTCGATCCCGGCATCAACGCACTGTCGATCCTGACCCGCATCCTGCCCGAGCCGGTGTTCCTGACCGAGGCCGAGCTGTCGTTTCCGTCCAACCGCCAGGCGCCGATCGCGGCCAACCTGTCGTTGTCGACAGCCAGCGAGCTGCCGATCGCGGCCGAGTTCGACTTCCGCCAGACCGGGCCGCAGAGCTGGGACATCCGGATCGAGACCGACGCCGGGCAACTCAAGCTGTCGCTCGGCGGCGCGCGGATGACCGCGGATGACCAAGTGATGATCGACGAGAAGGAGCGCGAATATCCCGGCCTCTATCGCCGCTTCGTCGAGCTGACGAAGACCGGCGCTGGTGACGTCGATCTCGCGCCGCTGCGGCTGGTGGCCGACGCGTTCCTGCTCGGCCGCCGCCACTTCGTCGAGCCGTTCGAGGACTAGAGCGATGGCAGAGGCTGATATCACCAGGGATGTGTTTGGCAGCCTGCCGGACGGCCGCGAGGTCGAGCGCGTCACCTTGCGTGGCGCCGACGGCTTCGAGGCGCGGATCATCACTTACGGCGCGGCGCTGCAGGCGCTGCTGGTACCGGATGCGCAAGGCCGCGTTGATGATGTGGTGCTCGGACATGACGACCTGCTGAGCTACTTGCTGCTCCGGAAATTTTTCGGCGCGACGGTCGGGCGCTACGCCAACCGCATCGCCCGGGCACGTTTCGTGCTCGATGGTCAGGACATCCGTTTGGAAGCGAATAATGGCGCGCATGCCTTGCATGGCGGCCCGGACGGCTTCGACCGCAAGCTCTGGCAGATTGTCGCCACCGAGGACGGTGCCCAGCCGTCGGTCACGATGCTCTATGTCAGCCCCGACGGCGAGGCCAACTATCCGGGGCGGCTCGACGTCCGTGTCACCTATCAGTTGACCGGGCCGATGGAGCTGGCTGTCAGCTTCAGCGCCCGGACCACCCGGACGACGGTGGTCAACCTGACCAATCACAGCTTCTTCAATCTCGACGGCCTGGCCGCCGGCACCGATATTCTCGATCACCGTCTGACGCTCGCTGCGGACCACTACCTGGCGATCGACGAAACGGCGATCCCGCTGGAGGGGCCGCCGCACACCGTTGTTGGTACGCCGTTCGATTTCCGCGACGCGCATGCGATCGGCGCGCGCATTCGTGCCGACGATGCGCAGATCAGATGCGGCCGCGGCTATGACCACAATTTCTGTCTGCGCGCCGGCGACGGCGTGCGCTTCGCGGCACGGATCGAGTCGCGGCGGTCGGGACGGATCATGGAGTTGCTCACCGATCAGCCGGGCCTGCAGGTCTATTCCGGCAACTATATTGACGCGACCGTGAGCGGCAAGGGCCGCGTCTATCGCCAATCCGACGCGCTCTGCCTCGAGCCGCAGGTCTGGCCGGACAGTCCGAACCGTCCGGATTTTCCCAGCGCGCGTCTCGTGCCCAACGAGGTCTACAAGCACGAGACGGTGTATCGCTTCTCGATCGCCGGAGCGTCCCCATGATCATGGAGCAGGTGCCGACCAGCGTGCTCTGCGCCGAGCATTGCCATCTCGGCGAGGGGCCGACCTATGATCCGGCGACGGACACCGCCTGGTGGTTCGACATTCGTGAGGGCCTGCTGTTCGAGGCCAACATCGGCAGCGGCGACGTCCGACGCCACGAGCTCGGCAGGATGGCGAGCGCGCTCGGTCGCATCGATGCCTCGAGGCAACTGATCGTCGCCGAGGACGGGCTCTATATCCGCACCATCGCCGATGGCGCGCTGTCGCTGTTCCTGCCGCTCGAAGCCGACGATCCGGCGACGCGGTCGAACGACTCGCGGGTTCATCCCTCCGGGACGTTCTGGATCGGCACCATGGGCCGCAACGCCGAGTGCGGCCTGGGCTCGATCTATGCGCTGCATCGCGGCGAGATCATCCGCCTGTTCCCCAACGTCACCATTCCCAACGCGATCTGCTTCTCGCCGGATGGCGCGATCGGTTATTTCGCCGACACCGACGAGAACGTGCTCTACCGCGTTGCGCTCGATCGGGAGACCGGCCTCCCGCGCGGCGAACCGGAGGTGCTGCTGCGCCATGCCGGCGTCGGCGGGCTCGACGGCGCCGTCGTCGATGCCGAGGGGAGGATCTGGAATGCGCGCTGGGGCGGCGGTTGTGTCGATGTCTACAGCCCGCAGGGCGAGCATCTGCGCTGCATCGCGGTTCCGGCCAGCCAGGCGAGCTGCCCGGCCTTCGTCGGTCCCGGTCTGGCGCGCCTGCTGGTCACGTCGGCCTGGCAGGACATGGACGCGGCGGCCAAGGCGGCCGACCCCGGCCACGGCCAGACTTTCCTGCTTGAGGTCGGCGCCCGCGGTCGCGCCGAGCCTGACGTGAAGCTTTCGATCTGAGAGGAGGAACAATCGAGTCGAGCGTCGTTCAGCCTAACAGCTATCTGGTATCAAGATACGCAATCGCGTATTCCTAGTTCAAATCTGAAAATCTTAGAGGGAGTGAAGCATGCTGAATTTCAAGACCATCATGGCCGCCGCGCTGGCCGGCCTCGGCGCCGTGGCGCTGTCCAGCGCCGCAATGGCGCAGGGCAAGGCAACCGTCGGCATCGCGATGCCGACCAAGTCCTCGGCGCGCTGGATCGACGACGGCAACAACATCGTGAAGGTGCTGAAGGAGCGCGGCTACAACACCGACCTGCAATATGCCGAGGACGACATCCCGAACCAGCTCTCGCAGGTCGAGAACATGGTCACCAAGGGCGCCAAGGTGCTGGTCATCGCCGCGATCGACGGCACCACGCTGTCCGACGCGCTGAAGCAGGCCAAGGAGAAGGGCGTCACCGTCATCGCCTATGACCGCCTGATCCGCGACACGCCGAATGTCGACTACTACGCGACCTTCGACAATTTCCAGGTCGGCGTGCTGCAGGCGCAGTCGATCGTCGACAAGCTCGGCCTGAAGGACGGCAAGGGCCCGTTCAACATCGAGCTGTTCGGCGGCTCGCCGGACGACAACAACGCCTACTTCTTCTACAACGGCTCGATGTCGGTGCTGCAGCCGTACATCGATTCGGGCAAGCTCAAGGTTGCGTCCGGCCAGATGGGCATGGACAAGGTCGCGACCCTGCGCTGGGACGGCGCCACCGCCCAGGCCCGCATGGACAACCTGCTCAGTGCCTATTACGGCAACAAGCGTGTCGACGCGGTGCTGTCGCCCTATGACGGCCTCTCGATCGGCATCATCTCGTCGCTGAAGGGCGTCGGCTATGGCAGCGGCAACCAGCCGATGCCGATCATCTCAGGCCAGGACGCCGAGGTGCCGTCGGTCAAGGCGATCCTGCGCGGCGACCAGTACTCGACGATCTTCAAGGACACCCGCGACCTCGCCAAGGTGACCGCCGATATGGTCGATGCCGTGCTCAACGGCAAGCAGGTGCAGGTCAACGACACCAAGACCTACAACAACGGCGTCAAGGTCGTTCCCGCTTATCTGCTCAAGCCGGTCGTGGTCGACAAGAGCAATTGGGAGAAGGTCCTGATCGAGGGCGGCTACTACAAGAAGTCGCAGGTCGAGTGATCACCGGTGGCCGGCGAGCGCGGTCATGCGCTCGCCGGCCACCTCCAAGACGGCTCAAGTTGCGGGATACAGAGCGATGACGGCAATCCTCGAAATGCGCGGCGTCAGCAAGAGCTTCGTGGGCGTGCAGGCGCTCCGCGACGTCAGCTTCACGGTCGAGGCGGGCGAGATCCACGCTTTGGTCGGCGAGAACGGCGCCGGCAAGTCGACCCTGATGAAGGTGCTGAGCGGCGTCTATCCGTATGGCCGTTACGAGGGCCAGATCATCTTCGAGGGCGAGGAGCGGCGCTTCCGCGACATCAACGATTCCGAGGCGCTCGGCATCATCATCATCCACCAGGAGCTCGCGCTGATCCCGCTGATGTCGATCGCCGAGAACATCTTCCTGTCGCATGCGCCGCAGCGCTTCGGCGTCATCGACCGCGACGAGGTCTACCGGCGCACCCAGCAATTGCTGGCCCAGGTCGGCCTGAAGGAATCGCCGGATACACTGATCACTGATCTCGGTGTCGGCAAGCAGCAGCTCGTGGAGATCGCCAAGGCGCTGTCCAAGCGCGTCAAGCTGCTGATCCTGGACGAGCCGACGGCGAGCCTGAACGAGGCCGACAGCCAGGCGCTGCTCGACCGCCTCGTCGCCTTCCGCGAGCAGGGCATCTCCTCGATCCTGATCACGCACAAGCTCAACGAGGTCGCCCGCGTCGCCGACCGCATCACGGTGCTGCGCGACGGGCGCAGCGTCGACAGCATCGACTGCCGCGCCGAGCCGGTCCTGGAGGACCGCATCATCAAGAGCATGGTCAATCGCGACATGGCGCACCGCTTCCCGGAGCGGCAACCCAAGATCGGCGAGCCCGTGTTCACGGTCGAGAACTGGTCGGTCTACCACCCGCAGCATACCGATCGGCAGGTGATCAAGAACGTCGACTTCCAGGTCCGCCGCGGCGAGATCGTCGGCATCGCCGGCCTGATGGGGGCGGGGCGCACCGAATTCGCCATGAGCCTGTTCGGCCGCTCCTGGGGCATCAACATCACCGGCCGCGCCCGGCTCGAAGGCCACGACGTCCATCTCACCAGCGTCCCGGCGGCGATCGATGCCGGCCTCGCCTATGTCACCGAAGACCGCAAGCAGCTCGGCCTGATCCTGGCCGACGACGTCCGCAAGAACATCACCCTGGCGTCTCTCTCCCAGGTCGCGCCGAAGGGCGTGATCGACGACATCGCCGAGCTCAAGGCGGCGTCCGGTTACCGCGGCCGGATGCGGATCCGCTGCTCGGACGTCTACCAGGAGGCCGGCCAGCTCTCCGGCGGCAACCAGCAGAAGGTCGTGCTGTCGAAATGGCTGATGACAGATCCCAAGGTCTTGATCCTGGACGAGCCGACGCGCGGCATCGACGTTGGCGCAAAGTACGAGATTTACTGTATCATCCAGGAGCTCGCTGATGCCGGCCGAGGTGTGGTGGTGATCTCCTCGGAGATGCCGGAGCTGCTCGGGATCTGCGACCGCATCTGCGTGATGAATGACGGCGCCTTCGTCGGCGAGTTCGCCGGGCCGGAGGCGACGCAGGAAAAGATCATGCGCGCCATCATGCGCAACGAAACCATCAAGAACCAGGAGACGGCCGCGTAAGCGGCCGGGAGGACGCCAGCAATGACCGACAAGACGGTTTCGCTCCCGGAGGAGAAGTCGCACAGCGGCTTCCTGAAGAACAATCTGCGCAGCTACGGCATGCTGCTGTCGCTGTTCGTGATCATGCTGTTCTTCCAGTTCATGACGGACGGCACCCTGCTGCAGCCGCTCAACCTCACCAACCTGGTGCTGCAGAACAGCTACATCGTCATCATGGCGCTGGGCATGCTGCTGGTGATCGTCACCGGGCACATCGACCTGTCGGTCGGCTCGGTCGCGGGCTTCGTCGGCGCGGTCGCCGCCGTGCTGATGGTGCGCTATCACGTCGACTTCCCGCTCGCGATCATTGCCTGCCTGATCGTCGGCGCCGCGATCGGCGCCGCGCAGGGCTATTGGGTGGCCTATTTCGGCATTCCCTCCTTCATCGTGACCCTGGCGGGCATGCTGGTGTTCAAGGGGCTGGCGCTGGCGCTGCTGCAGGGGCAGTCGGTCGGGCCGTTCCCTGGCACGTTCCAGAAGCTGTCGTCCGGCTTCATCCCTGAGTTCATGCCGAGCGCGGCGCACCTTTATCCCACCTCGCTCGCGATCGGGGCGGTGCTGACGCTCATCCTGGTCTATGCCAGCGTCAAGGGCCGCGCGCGCGAGGTGGAGCACGGCATCGAGGTCGAGCCGTTCGGATTCTTCGCTGCCAAGAACGTCGTGCTGGCCGGCGCCCTGATGTATTTCACCTACCTGATCGCCTCGCATCGCGGCCTGCCCAACGTGCTGGTCATCATGACCGCGCTGATCGCGCTCTACGGCTTCATGACCCGCCGCACCGTGGTCGGCCGGCAGATCTATGCGGTCGGCGGCAACGCCAAGGCCGCCAAGCTGTCCGGCATCAAGACCGAGCGGCTGGTGTTCATGACCTTCGTCAACATGGGTGTGCTGGCGGCACTGGCCGGCCTGATCTTTGCCGCGCGTCTCAACACGGCGACGCCGAAGGCCGGTCTCGGCTTTGAGCTCGACGTCATCGCGGCGTGCTTCATCGGTGGCGCCTCGGCCTATGGCGGCGTGGGGCGGGTCGGCGGCGCTGTCATCGGCGCCATGATCATGGGCGTGATGAACAACGGCATGTCCATCCTCGGCATCGGCATCGACTATCAGCAGGTCATCAAGGGCCTGGTGCTGCTCGGCGCCGTCTGCATCGACGTCTACAACCAGCGCCGCTGAGTTCGGCGCGCAGCGTCCGGCGACGCTGCGCGGTAGGGTGGGCAAAGCGCCGCCGCAAGGCGGCGCGTGCCCACCATACGGTTCGATCGACCTACACCACGTGGAAATTCGACACGCTATCGTTGGCGAGCTGGGCGACGAGCTGCAGCTCCCAGTCGATATAGGCCTGCATCGCTTCGGCCGCGTTGTCGGTGCCCTCATAGGGCCGCTTGTAGACGTCGTCGGCAAGCGAGATCCGGGACTGCCGCTCCGTCTCCAATGCGTGACCCGCGGCCGTCCATGCGCGCGTGCCACCTGAAAGCACGCGGACCTCGCGCGGCGTCGCAGCCCGTGCATCGGCCAGCGCGAAAGCCGCCTCGGCGCCGTCATCGCTGGTCAGCACGACTGCGCTACTGCCGGGCAGCTTGGCGAGATCATCGGCAAAGCGCGACGCCAGCACGAAATGCGCGCCCGGAATGTGTCCGGCCTTGTAGCTCGGACTGCGTGTGAGATCGACGACGGTCCACGCCGCGGCATCGGCCGCGAGTTGCTCGGCGCTGATGGTCGCTTCGCCAAGTTGCGGCAGCGGCGGCCGGCGCGCGGCGCGGATTTCGGTTTCGGTCGCTGCAACGACATCCGGTCCCACGACCGACACGTCCCAGCCCATCTGCTTCAGCCACGACGCCGTCATGCGCGCGCGCACGCCGTCGTCGTCGAACAGCACCAGGCGGGCGCCACGCACGCCGACCCATTCGTCGGTCGCTTGCACCAGCTGGCCGCCCGGCGCCGACGCGAAGCCAGCCGGATGCGAGGTGGCATATTCCTCGGGCGTGCGAACGTCGAGGCAATACAGCGTGCGCGTTCCGGCCTCGGCCTGATGGCGCGCGAAAGTCGCGGCATCCAGCACGCCGACGCCGACGCGCTCGGCCCAGGCCTTGGCATCAGCCAGCGCGGTCGCGTAGCTCGCCGCTGGCCGCTCCAGCATGCGCGCGGTCCTGCCGCGTTCGACCTGATGGCCGGCCAGCGTCCAGCCGATCGTGCCGTTGCGCAGCGCATAGATCCTGTTCGGCAGCCCGGCATTGATCAGCGACTGCGTGCCGATGATCGAGCGCGTGCGTCCGGCGCAGTTGACGATGATCGTGGTGTCGGGTGAGGGCGCGATCTCGCGCGCCCGGAACGCCAGCTCGCCGCCGGGGACGCTGACCCCGCGCGGAATGCTCATGGTGCGGTATTCCTCGAAGCGGCGGGCATCGAGCACGACCAGGTTCGACTCGCGCTCGATCAGGGCCTTGGCTTCGTCGGCCGACAGCGACGGCGTGTGCCTGATCGCCTCGACCAGTTCGCCGAACGCCTTGCTCGGCACGTTGACGTCGCGGAACACCTCGCCATGGCGCGCATAGCCGGACAGTCCGCCATCGAGGACCGACACGTCGGTGTAGCCCAGCGCCCGGATGCGCGGCACCGCGCGCGCGGCATAGCCTTCGTCATCGTCATAGACGACGACAGGCACGTTTAGCCGCGGCACGAGATCGAGGATGCGCAGCTCGATCTGCGACAGCGGCAGCGACACCGCGAAGAACGGGTGCGACAGCGAATAGGGGCCTTCCTCGCGGACGTCGAGCAGCGCCACCTCCTCGCCGGCGCGCCAGCGCCGCCGCAACTCGGTCGGAGCCATCAGGCGCGGCTGATCAGATGCATTCGGGAACAGGCGAGAAGGCGTCGGCGATGTCATTCGGGAGTCCGCAGGTGAGCTCCGCCGCGGCTTCCGGAACCGTTCATGCGTCCGTGGAGCAAACCTGCGGCATGGAGCGGCAATCACGGTGCGCAGCCCGGGCCGGGGCGCATGGGATGTCGCACCTGTGTGGCGGCATGGCGGCCGTTTGTCCAGCCCGCCGCCCCTGATTGCGCTCGGCAGCAGCGCCGGTCAGACGTGCGGTCCCAGCATGGCGATGTAGAACAGGTCCTCGCTCGAGAGCCCGGCGGACCGCCGCGGAAGAACGGCGGCGTTTCGTCCGGTCGTTCTCTGCTCCGACATGCGCTCGGAACGGAAGGTGCCGAGCCAGCCTTCAAACCACGAGACGTAGCGCACGAGATCCTCCGCAACTGCTGTGGCCACTCGACTATCACGCGGCAGGACTGCCTGGACAAGGGCCGTTGAAGCCGTCGCCCCGACTTTGACAAATCATGCTCGCTGTAACGCCTCGCCGGCAAATTCCTTTCCCGCTGCGCGTTCGTCGCACAGCTCTGCTTCTCCACCGGAGGCGTGAACGTCGCCATTCCGTCCCATCAGGTCGTCATGCCAATGGGTACGGAACGCCATCCAAGAGGCGTGATCCTGGAACGCGACCTCGGCGAACCACTCGACCGTGACTGCGCCGCTCGGCCAGTAGCGTTCCTGGTCATGCCAGCACACCACCGGCCAGCGCGGATTGCGATAGGAGCGGCCGGTCTTATCATGCAGCGAGGGACGGCCGAGGTGATCGATCAGCCACGCCATCACCTCGGGCAGGAACGTCGCGGCAAACGACACGCCGTGGCGTCCGAGCCGTTGCGGCATCCGCATGACGCGCTGATCGATGATGGCGAACGCCGGCGGCACGGCACCGACGTTGAACTGCCTGATCATCAGCAAGCGGAAGCCGCAGTCGCAGAGCTCGGCGGGAACGGCGTGGATCGCGGTCGGCTGTAGCGGAGCCGTGATGTTCATCCCAGTGCTCCCCGCGCCTGGCCGAACGTGAGGTCGATGGCGTGCTGCAACGCTGTGCGCGTCGGCACATCGCTGCGCTTCAGATAGGCGGTCAGAACGCGTGCCATCCCGTGTCTCCCGTCGGCATCTGCACACTGCTGGTCGCAGCCTTCGCAGATCGCCTTGCGTGGAGACGGACATCCGGTCCGAATCCGACGCGACGAAAATCAACAATCTCCGACATTGCTGCCGGTCAGGGAGGACACATCAAGTTTCGTGCCAGATGCGACGATCAGTGGAGGCGATGGCCGTCGGCGTCGTCTTCCGGTGTCGCGAGCTGCGCGATCGGGCTGGATTGGTGGTGGATCATCCGCCAGGCGCCGTCGATGCGCGCAAAGTGATTGGCCGCGGCGAGCGCCGCGCCATCCACCAGCTCGATGCAGAGCACGTGACCATGATCGCCGCTGACGATCGCGTGCGGATCCGCACAGACGATGTTCGGCCGGCCCGGGTTGGCGAGGATATCGCGCCAGCTGCCGATCACGGCGGCGCGGCCGACGATCGCCGGCCAGCCGGGATGAATGCAGGAGATACCGTCGCGATCGGCCCAGAGGGCGACGAGCGCCGCGAAATCACCGTCCGTGAAGGCAGCATAGAAGGCCGCATTGGCGGCCAGGATCTCGCGCTCGTCGCTCATTGTGATGAGGTGAGCCAAGCCGTTGCGAAAATCAAGCAATGTTTGGAAACGCACACGCGCGCGCCTGCAAAAACTTGCAAGCTTTTTGCAGGACCCGGTCGAGACGCGATCGCAACGCATCAGCCGAGGTCCTGCCATGCTCGAAACGGCCATTGTCGGAGGTGGATTGTGCGGAATGGCACTCGCGCGCAGCCTGCAGCAGCGCGGCAGCACGTTCGCTTTGTTCGAAGCCCGACATCGCCTGGGCGGGCGGGTGCTGTCGGCCAGGAGCAAGGGCGGGCTTGCGCTGGACCTCGGCCCGACCTGGTTCTGGCCGGACACCCAGCCGCTGCTCGCCGGCCTGGTCGCGGAGCTCGGCCTGTCTGACTTTGCCCAGCACGATGATGGCACGCATCTTCATCTGAGAGAGGCGGACAAGCCGGCCGAGCAGATCGGCGGGCCGCCGGTCCACCAGGGCGCGCGCCGGCTCTCCGGCGGCATGGCGAAATTGATCGAGGCGCTGGCACGCGATCTGCCGCAGCCCTTTATCCATCTCGGCCATGAGCTGATGCGCATCGTCGACTGCGGCACGCATGTGCGGCTGATCTTCGCCACAGCAACGGAATCGGTCGCGATCGAGGCCAGGCGCGCCGTGCTCGCGCTGCCGCCGCGGCTGCTGATCGATCACGTCGGCTTCTTTCCCGAGCTGGACGACGCGACCTTCGAGGCGATGCGTGGCGCCGAGACCTGGATGGCGGCGCAGGCCAAGGTCGTGATCGCCTACGACCAGGCGCATTGGCGCGACCAGGGCCGGTCCGGCAATGCGTTCGTCAGCCACGAGCAGGCCGTGATCGGCGAGATCTTCGATGCCTGCGATGCGGGCGGCGACCGCGCTGCGCTCGGCGGCTTCCTCGCATTCTCGCCCGATCTGCGCGCGGCCTTCAGCGTCGGGCTGCCGTTGCTGATGGACAGCCAGATGGTGCAGTTGTTCGGCTCCGCGCTGGAAGGCGGCGAGCAGCACTACCAGGACTGGGCGGCCGAGCGCTTCACCTGCAGCGCACTGGATCGCACCACGCCACGCGGCGAGCACAGCGAGATCGCCAATCCGATGCTGCGGCGGGCGCTGTGGGACGGGCGGCTGTATCTTGGCGGCGCTGAAACCGCAAGCCACGCGGCCGGCTATCTCGAAGGCGCGCTGAACGCCGCCAGGCGCATCGAGCGCGCGATCGCCCGGGGCATCGGCGAGACCGCCGCGCCGCGCGCGGTCGCCGCGACCGGCGACGGGCTGTCGGGCAACGCCGCGAGCCTCGCCTGGTTCGGCGCCTGGGTCGCCGCGCAGCGTGACGCCGCGTTCGACGACTATCGGCAGCGGCTCAATCGCGGCCTCGCCGCGCAGCAGCGCGAGCAACTGACCCAGCTCGCTCTTCTCGGAGCCACCGAGCAGGTGTTCGCTGCGGCGCTGCAGGTGCTGGACGCACTGACCTTCGACATGCGCGACGTTGCCGTCGAGCGCGGACGCTCCGTCCTGATGCCGGAGATCCAGAAGCCGTTTCGCGATGTCATGCAGTCGCTGCTCGACGATGCCATAGCCTTCAACCGCACCTCCTGCGCGCTGTCGAACTTTCCGTTCGAGCACAAGCCGTCGAAGGATTATGTGCAGACGATCCTGCGCGACATCGCCGCCGCCTGGCAGGAATTCTCGCTCGCCGCGAACCGTCTGCTGCTGGCGAAGGCGGACGCGGCGATGCGCCCGCCAACGAGAGTGCCGTCGTGAGTGGGGCGGCATCGAGATGCGAACCATGAAGCTGCAGATCGAACGTCCGACCATCGAGGCGATGGCGGCGGCCTTTCCGCACCTCGCCTCGCTGAAGGAGCAGTTGCGCTTCGGCGACAGGGTCGAGGTCGACGTGGCGCAGCTCGCGACCGCCGAGCTCGACTTCCTGCGCGACAGCTACCAGAAGGCCGGTCCCGAATGGCACGCCCGTGCGGCGCAGATCGCGACCCTGCAGCGCGCCTTTGCCGATTCCGGCGCCCGCTTCGCCGAGCACGAGCTGGAATCGGTGCTGCCGGCGATTGCGCGCTACCTGATCTCGGGCGCCATCCGCGGCTGGATGTTCACCGCCAACGTCGCCAGCCGTCCGTTGCCCTATGTCGTGACGCGGCTCGACTACACGGCGCCGTCGAACGACGAGGCCGGCCGTGTCTTCATCGAGCTCAAGGCCAATGCCAAGGGCGCGATCACCACGTCCACCTTGCGCATCTCCGCCGGCGACATCGTCGGCAGGACGGTCGCCGAGATCTTCGCCGCCAAGGGCTTCCTCAAGGAGACGCCCGAGCTGATATCCGCCTACGATGAGACGGCCGAGCGGTACTTCGCCTGGCGCGGCCGCTATGGCGCGCAGTTCTCCGGCCGCGGCATCGGCTTCTTCGCCGATGATCCGAACTCCTCGCATCGCGACATGGACTGGTCGCGCAAGGACGTGATCGTGCTGTCGTCGGGCGGCGGCAGCGCGCGCCTCGTCAACGACGAGGGCGTTCTCACCGAGCGGGCGCTGACGCTCGAGGTCACCGGCGACATTCTCGGGCAGTACCTGCGCAAGGCCGCCAAGAGCAATCTCTATGATGCCGAGCAGGAGGTCGCGGACTCCAGGGCGGCGATCCCGAAGGGCCTCTTCTGCAAGATCCCCGTCCATCCCTACATGCTGATGTTCCATCTCGACCTGCACCATTATCTCTGGGTGCACGCCGACGACATGGTGCCTTACGCCTATCAGCCCGAGCTCAAGCAGAAGCTGGTGCTGCCGGAGGAGCAGACCGACCTGATCGACATTCTCACGGCCGAGATGGACCTGCTGATGGACGACATCGTCGCCGGCAAGTCGGGCGGCACTACGGTGCTGTGCGCAGGCCCGCCCGGGGTCGGCAAGACGCTGACGGCGGAGGTCTACGCCGAGATCATCGGCCGGCCGCTCTATCGCGTGCATTCCGGCCAGCTCGGGCTGAACGTCGCGGCAATGGAGGGCGCGCTGAAGGATGCGCTGACCCGGGCGCAGCGCTGGGGCGCGGTCATGCTGATCGACGAGGCCGACGTCTACATCAAGCGGCGCGAGGACGACATGACGATGAATGCCGTCGTCGGCGTGTTCCTGCGCGTGCTGGAATATTTCAATGGGCTGTTGTTCCTCACGACGAACCGCATCGACGACATCGACGAAGCCATCGTGTCGCGCTGCATTGCGTTGATCAAGTTCCAGGCGCCGGACGCCGCAGCGCGCGGCCGGATCTGGCGGGTGATGTGCGAGCAGTTCGGCTTGAAGATCGATGCCGGCCTGGTGGAGCCGCTGGTGGAGACGTTCCCGGGTGCCTCGGGCCGCGACATCAAGGGGCTGGCCAAGCTGGTCGCCAAATACTGCCACCACAAGGGCGTCCGTCCGACCATCGAGGTCTTCCGCCGCTGCGCCATCTTCCGCGGCATCGATCTCGGAGACCACGCGCTGCTGCCGGAAGCCGCGGAGTAGTCACGGCGTCGTCGTCTTCCCCAGCGTCGCCGGATTGTAGCCTTCCTCGCGCAGCACCCGCTGCACGACCGGCCGCGCCAGCATCCGCCGGTAGTGCGCGAGCAGGTTGGCCGGCAGCGCAATGCCGGTCTTGTCGGCCCAGAACGCGACGTAGAACAGGATCGGATCCGCCACGGAGAATTCGCCGCCGAGATAGGGCCGCGTGCCGAGCATCTTGTCGAGCACTGCGAAGCCTTTCACGACGATGTTGCGGCCGAGCGCGCGCACGGACTCCTGGTCGGCCTCGTTGCGGCTGAAGGTCGGCGTCGCAAAAATGCGCGCGAAGCCGTGGCCATGCACGGTACCGGCAATGTAGCTCATGGCTTCGAGCAGCCGCGTTTCGGTCTCGATATCCGAAGGCCATAATCCGGCGCGTGGCCGCGAGCGGCCGAGCCAATAGGCGATCGCCGGCACTTCCGTCAGCACACTGCCGTCGCTGCGCACCAGCGCCGGAATCGTCGATTTCGGGTTGATGGCCACATAATCGGGTTTGAAATTGTCTCCGGCCGGGAGATTGACGATATGGGCCTCGAACACCTCCTCGAGCTCTTCGAGGATGATGTGGATGCCGGTCGAGCACGATCCCGGCGTCATATACAACTTCATCGTGGCCATCATTGTCTCCAAGCCGACATCGCGCGCGCAGGCGGCATGCTTCATGCAAGGATCGGGACAGATCGAGAGTGACGCGCCGAGGCCCGCCAGTTCGGGCCGCTGCCGTCAGGTTTGCGACAGGAGACTCTTCACGGTCCCGCAGCTCCGTCGCCTCGTTGAGGGAGCGTCGCGCATGACGGAACGTGAGCCGGAAGTCTTCGTCATCTGTCCGACGACGAGCATCGCGCCGGGTGAAGCCAGGGCGTTCAGCCTGTCGCGGATCGGCGACAATGGCGAGGCGCGGCCGTTTCCGATCGTGATCATCCATACCGTGTCCGGCGGCTTCGTCGGCTATGTCAACAGCTGCCCGCACGAAGGCAAATGGCTGAACATCGGCAGCGGCCAATTCTTCAACGCGGAGCGCACGATGCTGCGCTGTGGCCGCCATGGCGCGATCTTCGAGATCGACACCGGATTGTGTACCAGCGGTGATTGCGAGGGCCAGAGCCTGGAGCCGATCGCGCTCGCGGTCATCGACGGCGAGGTCTGCCTGTGCGGCGTCGCGCTGGTGGAGGATACGAGCTTTCCCGATCCGTTCGATGATCTCGACGAGACCATGGAGATCATGATCCATCCCGAGTGAGGCATTCTTCCATCCGCCCGTCATTGCGTGGAGCGGGGGTGACGAAGCAATCCAGGGCCGCGCGCGTGGTCGTGGATTGCTTCGCTGCGCTCGCAACGACGTCGTCACGGTGATGGGGGCTCAGAACCCATCCGCCTTCGCGCCCCACGGATGACTTCCGGGCACCAGCGGCGCCTTGATGCCGGCTTTCTCGACATCGGCCTTGGTCTTGAAGAACGTCGCCTCGTGCACCAGCGTGCCGTTCTTCGTCGTCACCGCGACGTAGCGCGCGACCGTGTCGATGTCGCACAGATAGCCGCCGCCGGGATCGGCGGCGCTGCGCAGATTGCCGTCCCAGTCCACGAAGAAGCCGTCACTCGACATCTCGAACTCCATCTCGTCGTTGATTCAGGTTTCGGGTTGATCGGCGACCAGTTGCGCATAGGCGCGCTCCACGATCGCCCGGCATTGCAGCAGGCGCTGATGCTCGGCCTTGCCGATGCTTATCGTCTCATCGCCGGAGTCGGCTGCGGTCGTCGCCGCCTGCAGCGCATCGAACAGGGCCTTCTCGAGCTGATAGATGCGCTCGCTGGCGCGCTCCAGATAGGGAATGGGATTGGCGCGGACATTGGCCTCGTGCAGCGCATCGAGGCTGAGCAGCGTGCGAAACCGGCGTTCGACCTGGCGCTGCTGCATGCCGAAATCGTGCTCGATGACGCTCATGGCCGGGCCTCGGGCGCGGCCGCCTTCGACGCCGCCGCTTTGGCGGCGCGGCGCAGCAAGGTGAGGCATTCGAGCGAGGCGGCCATGTCGAGCGCGGAAAAGCCGTCCAGCGTCTCGGTGCTGATGTCCGCGCCCTTGGCCAGCAGATGCGCGACCATTTCGGCCTTGCCGGAGGACGACGCATACATCAGCGCGGTGGCACCATTGTCGTTGCTGTTGTCGAGATCGATGCCGGCCTCGACCAGCGCGTCGATGGCGGCGAGATGCCGGCCGACGCAGGCGAGCCACACTGCGTTGTTGCCGTCGGCGTTCCTGGCGGTGACGTCGGCGCCGGCAGCGAGCAGCTCGCGGATGACGGCGACGTTGCCGAGATGTGCCGCCTTCATCAGCGGCGTGGTGCGATTGGCGATGATGGCGTCGACGTCGTCGGCGGGAAAGCCCTCGGCGGCGAGCCACGCCGCCAGGGCCGGACCGACGTTCGCCGCGCCGCTCCGCGCGGGATAACGCTGGCGCCACGCCTCATAGCCGCCGTCGAGGCTATAGACCTCCGCGAAGCCGAAATCGGAGAAGGTCTGCGCATACTCCTGGCTGGCATTGCCGTGATAGCAGTAGATCAGGATCGGCGTGCGCTTGGTCGTGCCGGCGATGATTTCGGAGAGATTGCGCTGGGTGAGATGCCGCGCGCCGGGCAAATGCGCAGTGTCGAACGAGGCGGGGTCGCGGACGTCGAAGCGCAGCACGTCGTCGCGCTGCAGCAGCTCGGCCGCGTGGTCGACGTCGATGCGCTGGAACGGAATGCGCGGTCTCATCGCAGGTCTCCCGCTTCGTTGCGTGTGCGGCCCGGATAGGCGGCCAGTGTCGTGATGCGGTCATCGGTCAGGGCACGGCCGACGGTGAAGTGGTAGAGCGTCTGGAAATCGGCTGCGACGACGCCGAGCATCTCGTGCACGGAGTCGTCGAAGAAGCAGCCGATGCCGGTGCCGCGCAGGCCCGCCGCTTCGGCTTCAAGGTAGAGTACGTGGCCGATCAGGCCGGCCTCCCAATGCAGTTGCCGATAGCGCCACGGATGGTCGCTCACGGCAGGCGTGAACTCGGCGAGCATCGCCATCGCAAAGCAGCTATCGCCCGCGATCGCCTGGTGACAGCTCGCGGTGCGGATCACGCCGCGGCTGTCGGTCGGCAGCAGCCGGAACAACGGCAGATGGTCGGCTGCGCGCTCGACGTGCTGCCAGTCGAAGTCGGGACGCAGCGCGCGCCGCAGGCTGCTCTCCGCCTCGCCGTTGCGCGGTAGCGCATAGAGCCCGGGCGTGAGGCCGTCGACGCGGTGGACGAACAGCAGCGGATGCAGCCGTGGCGCGAATGGCCAGGCGGTCCATGGCGGCGCGGCGCGCGGCAGCAGCGCGTCGAGAAGGTGAAGGAACGCTGCGAGGTCCATCGTGAATCTGGCGTCGAAGCGCTGCGCGCTGCGCCGGCTGAGAATGAGCTCGGCCGCGCGCGCGCCTGACCGCCGCGGCAGCGGCGGGCACTGCGACGGAACGGAGACCGCATCCTGCGCCGCACCGGCCGTGGCCGTGCTCACCTCGGGAATGACGGGCCAGCGATAGAGCGGATGGCGATCGAGCCGGTTCGCCTGGCCCTTCCAACTGTCGTCGATCTTGGCCGGCGATGGCAGGGCGGTCGGCGGCCGAGAGCGCGCATCGCGCGGCACGATCGCGAGCAGCACATCGGCGTCCTCGGTCTCGACGCCGGCGAAATCATCCGCGCGATCGAGTCCCATCAGTGCTGCGAGTTGCGCGCTGTCGATGCCGTCGATCACGTGCGCGCTCCAGCCCAGCGCAGCGGCGGCGTAGCTGACGGCGCCGATCGCATGTCCGAGGTCGAGCTGGCAGTAGCGGAACGCACGCTCGCCATATTTCCACGCCTCGCGCCAATGGATCGAGGACAGCGCGAGCCACAGTCGCGGCTCGCCGGGTGATGTCGTGCCGCGACGGCAACGTTGATCGAGCGCGTGATCGCGGCTGACATAGTGATGAAGACCGTCGCTGAGCCCCGGCACGTTCTCCGCGATGACATAGGCCTCGGTCGGATGCAGATTGCCGCTGGAGGGATTGCAGCGCAGCGCCCAGCGATCCGGGCCAAGCTCCTTCCATGCGGCCAGCCCGAACGACAGCTCCAGCAGGAGCGCGATGCCGTCGATCGTGAACGGATGGATCGGCGCCGTCCCGCTGCAGGCGTCGGCGAAGCTCGCGGCGAGACGATCGGAGGTCAGCGGCAGATTGATGCGCGGGCTGCCGGCGAATTCGCGGAACGGATTGGGCTGCGCATCCCAGTCCAACGTCTCCGGCCCCGCGGCATAGCGCTTGAGACTATGCTTGGTGCGGGCGTGATAGGCCAACGCGATGTCGGCGGCGGCAGGGACCTCAGCCGCGCTGGACGGTGACAAGGACATGGCTCCTCACAAGGCGCGACAGGTGAGTTGCCGCGCATGTTGGGTGGTCGCTCGCGACCGGATGCAGCTGAGCAAATTCCGTTCCGGATAGCTGCGACGGCCTTCCCGTCGTCATTCCGGGATGTGCCCATTTGGGCGCAGGCCCGGAATCCATAACCACGGCCAGAGGGTCGGGATTCCGGGCTTGCCGCTGTGCGTCGCCCCCGGAATGACGGTGGGAAATAGCGGGCGCGCCAAATTGAATGCTGCGTGAAGGCATCGCTGCGCGCTGATCGCGTGCGATTCCAGACAACGCTTTCAGCGCTGTCCGATTCTCGACATCAATGCCGGTGCGCGCCGGCCGATGCGCTGGCGTCGATCAGCACGGTGACCTTGGCCGCGATCGACAGCCACGCCCGATGCGCGGCGAGCTTGTGGCCGAGCTTGAAGCTGTCGGCCATGCGGGCCGCGAACGCCGGCCCCTCGGTCCCGTGCTGTTGGGCGATGATCCACGCGGTCTGCCACAGATCGGTCTCGCTGGTCACGGCGGATGCCTGCTAGAGATCGAGCACCAGCCGGTCGCCCTTGGCGCGCGACACGCACGGCAGGAAATAGCCCTCGGCGCGCTGGGCCGCGGAGAGGCGCTTGTCGCGATGATCGATCTCGCCGTCGATCACCCGTGTCTTGCAGGTGCCGCACATCCCTTGCTCGCAGGAGGTCGCGATCTTGACGCCGTTCTCCTCGAGAAAGGCGGTGACGGTCTTGTCGCCGGGGATATTGAAGGTCGCGCCGGTGCTCTTGATGGTGACGTCGAACACCTTGTCGAGCAGCGCGGCCGCCGCCTTGGCGGTGAACCGCTCGACATGGATGCGCTCCTCGGCAAAGCCCTTCTGCCTGGCGAGCGCGATGATCGGATCCATCCACCAGTCGACGCCGCAGATGAACAGTTGCGTGTCGTCGGGTCGGTCGGCCAGCAGCTCGGCGGCCTTCAGCAACTGATTGTCCTCGCTGGATTCCTTGTAGTATCTGGTGTCTTCGGCGAAACGCGACGCCTCGATGGTGCCGCGGAACGAGTCCGGCGACATCAGCGCGAACACGTAGTGCAGCTCGAACGGGATGGTCTTGGCCTTCAGCGTGTCGGCGATCGACAGGATCGGCGTCACGCCGATGCCGCGCGCCACGAGCAAGGCGCGCTTGGTGTCCTTGGGGATCTTGAAGCGGTTGCGCGGGCGGCTGACCTGCAGCCGGTCGCCCTCGTTGATGTCGAGATGCAGCGCCTTGGAGCCGCCGCGGCTGTTGCCGTCCTTCCACACGCCGATGCAGTAGCGGTTGCGCTCTGAGGCGCTGTTCAGCAGTGAATATTGCCGCGTCAGTCCATTCGGCAATGTGACGTCGATATGGCTGCCGGGGGTGAAGCCCGGTAGTTGCTGATCGTCCGCCGGAACGAGCTCGAACGAGGCCATGTTGTGCGCCTCGATGGCCTTCTTGGCCACGACGACCGTGTGCAGGCTGTCGGACATCTGACAACTCCATCTTGCGAGCCGGCTCATGAGAAGCCGATGCAAGGGTGAGGCCAAACGGCGTTCGCCGCGGAGCGAGACGGCTTTTCCGCTTGTGCTCGCTGCAGATTGGATGTATCAGCGTCGCCCGTTTCAACCCCGACGGTGTTCAACGCGAGAGGCCATCAGCCATGTCGAATCCACTGTGCGCGACACGATCCGTGCCGACGCCCGCAGTGCGTCCGGCTGATAGTTTCTCGATCATGTTGAACGACAATGGCAAAGTCATCGATTGCACGACGGCAGGAGGCCGAGCGCGCGCGGATTGAAGCCTATGAGCTGACGCTGCGCCGCGCGGCACGGCCGACGCGGCCGCCGCCGGATCTGCACAACGCGATCCGCGAGGCGGGGCGTGGCTTCGAAGCCGACTTCATCCGGGATCCCGAGAACTGGAAGCCGCAGCTCAAGACGCGCGATGCCGCACGCCTGCGGCTGGCGGCTGCACGGCATCTGTTCGCGCGCTATCCCGTGCCTTCGCATCTGGAGCAGATCTGGATCGAGGCGTCGGGGTTGGGCCAGGACGAGATCGTCCGCCGCAAGCGCTGGTACATCGCGGCGGCCGGTGGCGGCTCGCTGTACAAGGCGGGCGCGTCGGCGTTGCTGTCGCGCAAGGAGGTGCACGCCTTCCTCCATCCGTTCGGGCAGGTCGGCTTCGACGAGGCGATCTGGCAGGCGGTCGCGCGATCCTACACCGGCGATCCGGCGATCGTGTCGCGGATCACCCGGTCCCGGATCGCGCGGACGCCGCGCGGCGAGCACGCGTTCTGGCGCGAGGCGGCGCAGTTCTTCTGCGCGCAGCCGACCACCGTGGAGGAGATCGACGATCTCTGCGACTACATCGCCGACCGTCGCCGGCGCGAGCGGACGTTCAGCCTCAAGGGCCGCTCGCTCGCGGCGCTGCGCCGGCTGGCGCGGGAATGGCACCGCGATCTCGCGGTGATCGCCCGCATCGAGGCGGCGCGCCGGCGTGCCGAGATGGCGCGTCACCGTTCGGCAGCGCAGGCGGCGGAGCTTGCGGCGCATTGGCCGGGCGCGCAACTCGCGGACTGGTCGTGGAGTCCGTCGGCCAAGGCCTTCGCCAAGCGTGACGAATATGTGATCACGCAGCTGCGGACCGCGGAGGACCTCGTCGCTGAGTCCAGGGCCATGCGTCACTGCGTGTCGAGCTACGCGACGAGGTGCATCGCCGGCCATTCCTCGATCTGGTCGCTGCGGCATCGCCATGGCGGCGCGGCGCAGCGGCTGCTGACGATCGAGCTCGATCGGCAGCGTCGCGCGGTGCAGGTGCGTGGCTTCGCCAACCGCGTGGCTCACGCCGGTGAGCGCAAGGTGCTGGAGCGCTGGGCCAAGGCGCGCGGCATCGACCTGCCGGAGACATGATCTGCGTCGCCCGTTCCGGGCGGCGCAGGTCGTGCGCGCCAGTCAATGCGCGTCGATCGCATCCGCCTTGGCGCCGCCGGCGACGGAATAGCGCATCGGCACCTTGCGGGTCTTGAGGAACGCCTCCAGGGTCTCGCCGCGGAAGGCTGCGTAGACCTCCGGGTTGGAGACGCCGATCACCGCGGCCATCTTCTCCAGCACGAAGAAGCTGACGCCCCGCCTGATCATCTCGATCCAGCGGCGGTTCTTGATGAGCTCGCGCTCCTCGCCCGTGAGCTCGTACTCGTCCGCGAGCGCGTCGAATTCCTCAACAAATCTCTTGCGATGCGCGGGGATCACGAGCCGGTGCAGGAAGTCGTTGATGCGGAAATTGGCCTGGCTGCGGCGATGCGTGAACGGATAGGTGCCAGCCAGCGTCTCGGCGCCCGCGAGCTCGTGTCCGATATGCGCGCGATAGGTCGCGACCTCCCGCGGATCCGGCGCGCCGCCGAGATCCTCGAACACCAGGGTCGCGATGTTGGTCACCGACGGCGCGTAGGTCTGCCTGTGCACGAGCCTCACCTCGTCCGACAGCGCACCACGCATGATCAGCCACATGATCACCTCGGCGCCTTCCATGCCCCCCTTGACCGCATAATCGGCGATCCGCATCGCCGTGAGCCGCTCCGGGTCCTTTTCCAGCAGATCGAGGAATTCGTTGTCCCAGTCCTCGTTGAGAAAGCCGGCACGCTCGCCATGCACCTGGTGCGACAGCCCGCCGGTGGCGAAGATGGCGACTTTCAGATCCTCCGGATAGCTCTCGATCGCCTTGCGCAGCGTCTTGCCCAGCTTCCACATCCGCTTCGCATTGGGGATCGGCAGCTGCAGCACGCCGACCTGAAGCGGCACCACGCGGCCCGGCCACGGGCCGCTGGCATCGCCCATCATCGACAGCGGCGACAGCAGGCCGTGATCGACCGGCTTGCCCTGGAAGAACGACATGTCGAACTCGTCGGCGACCATCGCCATCGCAATGTGCTGTGACAGGCCGAGATGCCCCTTCGCCGGCGGCACGTCGCGCGGTCCGCCGCCCTCGTCGGCCGCGACATAGCGGTCGTCTATGCCGAGCGCGAACGCCGAGTAGTGATCGAAGAAGAACGAGGTGATGTGATCATTGTAGATCATGAACAGGACGTCGATGTCCTTGCGCTTCACCCAGTCGCGCACCGCCGCGAAGCCGTCGAAGATCGGCTTCCAGGCCGGGTCGCTCTGCTTGTTGGTGTCGAGTGCGAAGCCGATGGTGGGCGAGTGCGATGCGCCGATGCCGCCGATGATCCGGGCCATGTGTCCCTCCGCGAAATGGGCCGCGGCTGACTGTCACCCGCGGCCGCGCCGGGGCCGACCTTACGAAGTTTCCCATGCTAGACAATCATGCTAACGTGCACGGATCGTTTCTCTCGATGAACGAGAGCCCTAGGATGAAATGGCGGATCGAGGACATTCCGGTGTTCCATGCGGTGGTGGCGACCGGCGGCATGACCGGTGCCGCGCGGTCGCTGGGCATGCCGAAATCCTCGGTCAGCAAATCGGTCGCCCGACTCGAGCAGGATCTCGGCATCCGGCTGTTCGACCGCAACTCGCGGCGCGTCCGGGTGACCCGCGAGGGCGAGCTGTTCTTCCAGCAATGTCAGAAGATCCTGGACCAGGTCTCGGAGGCCGACGCGGTCATGACCGGGCTCTCCGGCGTCCCCAGCGGCCGGCTCTCGGTGGCGCTGCCGCCGGCGTTCTGCGAGGAGATCCTGGCGCCGCAACTCGCCGAATTCCACCGCCGCTATCCCCGGATCGAGCTCGACGTCGAGGCGACGACGCGCGCGATCGACATGCTGGCCGACCGCTTCGACATCGCGGTCGTGGTCGGCGTGCAGGAGAATTCCGAGCTGGCGCAAAAGGTGCTGATCGGCGGCCGCCTGATCTGGGTGACCAGCCCCGCTTATCTCGCCGCGCACGACATCGGCGAGGACGTCCGCGCGCTTGAGCGCCATCTCATGATCTGCGAGCGCCGCTACGGCGACCGCACCCTGGTGATCAAGCAGCATGGTCATCTCGTCCGCTTCGACGTCGGGGCGCATGTCGCCCGCATCAACAATCCGCTGGCGGTGCGCCGCGCCGTCGCCCACGGCGCCGGCATTTCCTTTCTGCCGGAGCACTATTGCGTCGAGCTGCTCGGCGAGGGCCGGCTGGTCGAGATCGGCAGGGGGGTCGTGTTCGACACCCGCGCCGCGCAGCTCACCGCGATCTTTCCGAGCCGCAAGCTGATCTCCTCGCGCGCCCGCGCCTTCCTCGATTTTCTCGAGGAGATCTGCAGCCCGTCCGCGCGCGGTTGAGCGGGCTGCTGCCAAAACGTCACATGACAGGCCCCGGAAAGAGGTCTAAGACGCGCGGCTCTTGAGTTGACCCCTTACGAGAGCCGCCATGAATCTGCGCCAGCAATGGGAAGATCAGGCCGCCCAGTGGCTCGCCTGGGCGAGGGCGCCGGGCCATGACAGCTTCTGGCGCCATCATCGCGAGCAGTTCACCAGCCTGCTGCCGGGGCCGGGTGCGCTGACGCTCGACATCGGCTGCGGCGAGGGCCGGTTGTCGCGTCATCTCAACGCCTCGGGGCACAGGGTGATCGGCATCGACGCTTCGCCCTCGCTTATCGCGGCGGCGCGCGCCGCCGATCCCGCCATCTCCGTCGTGCGCGCCGATGCGGCATCGCTGCCGCTGGCCGATGCCTGCGCCGATCTCGCGATCGCCTTCATGTCGCTGCAGGACGTCGATGCGATGCCGGCCGCAGTGCGCGAGGCGGCGCGAGTGCTGAGGCCCGGCGGCCGGCTGTGCATGGCGATCGTCCATCCGCTCAATTCGGCCGGCCGCTTCGCCAGCCTGGCGCCGGACGCGCCGTTCGTGATCCAGGGGAGCTACCTGGACTCCTTCAACTACAGCGATCCGATGGAGCGCGACGGCTTCAGCATCATCTTTCACAGCGCGCATCGTCCTCTGCAGCGCTATTTTGCGGCGTTGGAGGAGGCGGGCTTCCTGATCGAGGCGCTGCGCGAGCCGTCGATCCCCGAAGCGGCGATCACCCGCGACAGCAGCCGGCGCTGGCTGCGCGTGCCGCTGTTCCTCCATCTGCGCTGCCTGCGCCCGTAGGGCCGGAACGCCGCGACGCGCTCCGGCTTCGCGCGGGCGTCACCCGCGCCGGGCCGCCTCGATTGCTGCAACGTCGATCTTCTTCATCGTCATCATCGCGCCGAAGACGCGCTTGGCGGCGGCGCCGCCTTCTGTCATCGCATCGGTGAGCGCGCGCGGCGTGATCTGCCAGGAGATGCCCCATTTGTCCTTGCACCAGCCGCACTGGCTTTCCTGGCCGCCATTGCCGACGATGGCACTCCAATAGCGGTCCGTTTCCGCCTGATCATCGGTGGCGATCTGGAACGAGAAGGATTCGTTGTGGGTGAACGCAGGTCCGCCATTGAGGCCGAGACAGGGGATGCCGCAGACGGTGAATTCCACCGTGAGCACGTCGCCAGCCTTGCCGGAAGGGTAGTCACCCGGCGCGCGATGGACTGCCGTCACTTTGCTGTCCGGAAACAGCTCGGCGTAGAAGCGCGCGGCGGCCTCTGCGTCCTTGTCGAACCACAGACAGATCGTGTTCTTGGGCTTTGCCATGGCAGGGCTTCCTTCCATTTCAGTGCAGGCCGCGCGCTGGTTCACGACGCGGCGCTCGGGGTTGTGATCGCGCCGGCTCGTCGCGATCCGGCTTGATCCAAGGACGCAGCCGCCGGCCGCGATCCGACACCATGATCTGCCTTGGACGAACTTTTTGTGGCCGGCCTGCGCGGCGGATTCTTCATCACGCAGCAGTTGTAGCCGGGGTGCGGCCCTGTCGTGTAGGCTCGCGGGGGGATCGACCGGGGAGTGGGGGTGGTGAGATGAGCGTCACGCGTGCCGCGCGCCGGGGTGTGTTCACCCTGCTGGCATTGGTGGTCCTCAGCGGTCACCGCGCCGAAGCCGCGTTCGACTACGCCCGCTACAAGGAGGCCGGTCTCGACGACCTTCTGGCGCTGCCGCGCCCGGCCAAGGGTGTCGACATCAAGACGGGTGCGCCGTTCAAGCTCGAGGTCATCCTCGCGAGTGCCGGGGGTCCATGTCAGACGGGGTTCTTGAAGAAGTCGATGGCGATGTCGGGCTTCGACCAGGTCGAGAAGCTCGGCGTCTCGAATTGCATCACGGTGCGTTCATCCAAGGGGCGGGAGCTCAAGGTTTTCGTGCAGGACATCGTCTATGGCTTCCTGCCGCGCGAGGTGAAGGTCGGCGGCAAGCTGACGCTCTATGCCGTCCACATCTACACCTCCGCCGAGGGACCCGGACTGCTGGTCAACGAATTCCAGACGGTGCAGCCAGCCGCGCCGGCTCAGCAGCAGCCGTCCGAAGCCGGAATGGCCTCGTGCGGCTGCTGGTCGCTGCGCGATCATCCCGGTATCGATGTCGACGCCGGGACGGAGGGGGCACCGATCGGGGTGATGGAGGATGGCGTCGTGGTCAAGGTGGAGGCGGCCGATCAGGCGCCCGCTGACCTGCCGCTTGTCGGCGGCTGCGGGCGCTACGTCGTGCTCAAGCACAGCTATCCGAACGGCGCCGTCCTCTTCACCCGTTATGCCCATCTCGGTCGTCTGGTCGATGGCAAAGGCGAGATGCCGGCCGTCGGCGCGCGCTTCAAGCGCGGCGAGAAGATCGCCGAGGCCGGCCCCGGCAAGATCATGCATTTCGAGTTGCGGCCCGTTGCGCAAGGCAACGCGACGGTGGATTCCGGGTGGACTAAGCAATACGACGGGATTGCTGACATGGAGTGGTCACGCTACGAGCCGGTGGATCCGAGGAAGTTCGATCCCGACGCCTTTGGCGGTCTGGGCAAGCGTGGGAAGTAGGCGTCGACATGGTGAAGACTGGGGGCCGCATTCAAGCGGTGCTTGTGGGGATCGCCGCGGCGATGCTGACCGGGTGGCTCTCGCCATCGGCGCATGCACAATCGGCGCCGCGACCGGCGTCGCCGCCGCCGGCACGTCCGGCGCCCTCACCACCGGCGCCAGCCGTTCCTGCCGATCTGAAGGACTTGCGCGGCGAATGGAAGCGCGCCGGCGCCGGCTTCGGCTGCGTCGTGACCCCGCCGCGCGAGCTGTCACAGGAGCTGTTGCTCGCAGTCATGGCGCGCGCCTGCATGCGGCTGGGCCCGCTGGTGGTCGGCGACGGTGCTGACACGGCGACCGCTGCGCTCGGGCAGCCCCACCGCACCTTGAAGCAGGCGCAGGACAAGGTCGCCTGGATCTACTTCGTCGGCCAGCGCGAGCACTATCCTTATTTCGTGGTCACCGTGGCCGCCGATAAGATCGTCGCGCTGCAGGTCACCGGCGACGGCACCACGACGGCTCCGGGCTACGAGCTCAGCAGCGTCGGTCTCGGCGCCCCCACCGACGATCTGGTGAAGGTGTTCGGCCAGCCCAACCATTTCGAGCCGAGCGAATTGAAGGGCGTCGAGCTCTGGACCTATCCGCCGCATGCGTTCTCCTTCGAGCTCAAGGGCGGACGGGTGATGTCGATCCGTGTTGGGAAGTCGTGATCCGGCTCCACTGATTGCGCAGCGAAGCCGGATTTGCGCATCGCGGTGCGCTAGCCGCCGGGCGACTTTGGCGGTTCCGCGCCGCCGTGAGCGGCCTGCTCGGCGCCATGGGATGACGGCGGAACAGCCTCTGACGCTGCCGGCGCCTGATCCGTCTTGGCGCCTGAGGTCTCGGCCTTCTTAACGTTGTCATCAGGGTTCTTGGCGTCTGCGCCCTTGTTGTCCGAACTCTTATTGTTCGAGCTGTTGTCGTTCGAGCTCTTGGCGTCCGGCGCCTTGTCCGGTTTCGGCGGCTCGATCAATGCCGCGCGCGTGGCCTGCACGACCGGCGCGGTGGCGTCGGCGTTGACATGGAAGAGATAGTCCTCCGCCGACCGCGTGAACAGATAGCCCCCACCGGCGTCCTTCTTGTAGCGATAGGTCAGCGCGCTTCCATCGGTCCGCTTCAGCGTGACGGTGACGTCGGGCGCATCCGTCTGCGCCAGCGCCGCCTTGCCCTTGCCGCGCACGTTATCGAAGGGGGGATGCGCCATCGCGCTGACCAGGGCGTCGATCTTGTCGGGCCGCGGCTTCTCGTCCTTGCCGAGCCCCGCCAGCGTGAACTTGCCGTCCTTGCCCTCGATGGTGACGTCACCGACATTGACGCTGGCGATCTTGTCGCGCGGCGTGTCCAAAATGTCGTGCTGCATCCAGGCGCTGGGCTCCGCGCCGATGTCGTAGGTCGCCAGCTCGACGGCAAAGACCGGAGAGGCATCGCCGGCCCGCACATGCACCTGGCGATACGCCGGCGAGGTCCCGACCAGGAGCTCACCGACCCGGCTGCCGCCGCTCGTCAGCACCACGCGGCGCTCATGAACCTTTTCGGTGACCTTGAAGCGCTCGGCTGCGGCCTCGGTCTTCGCGATCGGCCAGCCCTTCTTCAGGCCGGCGATGCGGTCGAGCAGGCCATTGACCTTCGTCGTGTCGGCGGGAAAGTCGGCCAAGGCGGGGATCACCCATTTGCCGTCCTTGCGCGCGAGCGTGACGGTGTGGCCGGCGTCGTCGTCGATCGCGACCTGATCGACCTTGGCCGGCGCGAACGCGACCAGGGGCTCCTTGGCGTCGAACGCGGCATGATCGGAGCGGTTGACCGCGAAGGTGACAGCCAGCGCGAGCTGGCCACCCAGCAGCGCCGTGAGCAGGATGGGAAGCCCTTTCATGTCCGCGCCTCCGCGATGCCGAGCATGTTGAGATATCTCCGTTGGGCGCCGAGCCGCAGCGCGCGGCGCACGATGTAGACGAGGGCGAGCCCTGCGAGCGCGAGCGCATAGTTCAGGTATTCCCAGAACATCTGGCCGCCGCTCTGCATCGGGGCGAGCGTGCGCGAGAACTGGCCGCCGCGGCTGCGCAGCGCCAGCAGCCCGCGGTCCTCCAGCGACCAGTCGACCAGGTTCTGTGCGAAGTCGAGCGGCGCCAGATACTGCGTGCGGTCGACGCTGGAGGCGAGTTGCAGCACGTCGTCCGACAGGAAAGTGCCCGAGCCGATCACGATCAGCCGCGCGCTTTCGGGCGAGCGGGAGATCACGCCGGTGATGCTGGGCTTGGCGTCGGCAGCCGCCGTCTTCGCCGCGTCATCGGGCTTTGCATCAGCCTTTGCGTCGGGTTTGGGCTCAGCAGCGTCCTTGGCGAGAGGCGATGGCTTGCCGGCGAAGAACGACGTGAACTCGCCCTCCATCATGGCCCCGAGCAGCTGGCGCCCCTGCTTGTCGGCAGGAGGGAAGCCGGTGTCGGGATGCGCCTTGAAGTCCGGCACGACGTTGGTCGTCTTGGCGGTCCATGAATGCGGCGAGCTCTGGATCAGATCGACGATCTTTCGCTTCTTGCCGACCTTGTCGGCGTCGATCGTCAATGGCGAGGCCCAGGACAGCGTCAGCTGCTGGGTGCCGGCCGAGGGTGCCGCGCCCTGCGCCAGCCCGTCGCTGCGGATGTCGGCGAAGAACGGGTAGTCCATCAGCCGGATCTGCCGCACCTTGATGCCGCCGCCGACGTCGCGCTCGCTCGGGATCGGGAACGAGGCGTTCTGGCGGTCGAGCACCATGCTGTCGCCGACCTTCACGCCCTGGAACGCCAGCCAGTCCTCCAGGCCGGACGGCGTCTTGGTCACGTCGAGATTGCCGCGCAGCGATGGCTGATAGGGCGAGGTGGCGACGATCACCGTGCCCCCCTTCATCAGGAACTGATCGACGGCGAACAGCTGCTTCTGATCGAGCTGCTGCGGCGAGGCGACGAACAGGATGTCGGCGCGTTCGGGAACGCGTCCATCCTTCAGCTGGGTGGCGTCGACGAGCGTGTTCTCCTGCAGCTTCTGCTGCAGCAGATCGAACGACGGCCCACTGCTGCCGGGGATGCCGAGCTGCGGCATCGGCTGCTGCGCCGGCGGGGTGTACAGCGCGACGGTGCGCAGCGCGCCGGGCGTGAAGCGCTTCAGCTCGGCGTCGATGTTGCGCTTCAAGCCGTCCTTGTCGAGCTGCTCCGGCAGCTGGATCTGCTCGGTCTTGTCGCCGCTCTTCAGGATCAAATGGAACCAGAAGCGTTTCGGGTTGAGCAGGCCGACCGAAAGCGGCTCGAGGCCGTATTCGTCCTGCAGGGTCTTGGCGATCTGTCCGCCATCGGCGTCGGGATCGACGATCTTCGCGTCGAGCTTGCCCGGCGTCTTGCTCTGGTAGTCCTTGATCAGCTCCTGCAGCGCGGTCTTCAGCTTGGCGAGCGGCTCGGGCAGGTTCTTGGCCGAGATATAGGCCTCGAGCGTCACCGGCTGCGGCAGGCCGGCCAGCACGTCGCCGGAGCCGCGATAGCCGTTCAACACCTTCTTGATCGCGCGCGTGATCGTATACTCGGGATTGCGCAGATTGACGTCGAGCTCGCTGTCGCCGTCACCGCGCTCCTTGACCTCGATGAGATCGCGGAAACCGAGCGTCGTGTATTCATCGCCATATTTGACGAGGATGTTGAAGTAGGAGTTAGTCACCGACGCCTGATACTTGCTCGAGGTCTGGAACGGCACCGGCTGGATGCCGTACTGCTTGTTGGCTTCCGCCTCGAGCGCGGCGTTCTGCATCGGGTCGACGAACTCGACCCGGACCTTGCCTTGTCCTGCGATCTCGTACTCCTTCAGGAGATCGCGCAGCCGCGGCACCAGCGGCGCCAGCAGCGGGTGGGTCTGGGCGCTGAAATAGCCCCGGATCAGCAGCGGCTCCTGCAGCTGGCCGAGATAGCTCCTTGTCTCGTCCGAGATCGAGTAGATGTGTCCCGCGGTGAGATCGGCCCGTGCGGCCGGGAGCTGGCCGAGCCACAGGTTGACCGCGACGAGATTGGCCACCGTGAGCGCGGCCACCATGCGCCAGCGCCGGTGCTGCGGCGCGCGGCCCTGCGACGACCAGCGCAGGCTCTCCAGCACATAGAGATTGAGCACCAGGAAGACGCCGAAGATGCTGAGATAGTAATAGAGGTCGCGCAGGTCGATGATGCCGCGGGCGATCGACTCGAAGCGCGACCCGGCCCCGAGCTGGCGCAGCAGCTCGCCGCCTTCGTTGCCGGTCAGCGAGGTCAGCGTGTTGGAGCCGAGCAGATAGAACGCGCCGCAGATCAGGGTGGAGACGATCAGGCTGATGACCTGGTTGTCTGAGCGGGCGCTGACGAACAGGCCAATCGAGATGTAGGCGGAGGCGAGGGCCAGCGCGGCGAGATAGCCGCCGGCCACCGGTCCCCAGTCGAGCCGGCCGATCATGGAGACCGTGATCGGGAGCGGCAGCGTCAGCGCCAGCGCGATCGCAACCAAAGCGAGGCAGGCGAGGAACTTGCCGAGCACCAGCTGCAGCGGCGCGACCGGCGAGGTCAGCAGAAACTCCAGCGTGCCGGCGCGCCGTTCCTCGCTCCACATCCGCATCGTGATGGCCGACACGATGAAGATCATCAGCACCGGCATCCATTCGAACAGCGGCCGGACGTCGGCGATGTTGCGGGCGAAGAAGCGGTCGACCCAGAAGAACAGGAACAGGGTGACGGCGAGGAACGCGGCCATGAAGATGAAGGCCGCAGGCGAGGCGAAGAAGACGGCCAGTTCCTTGCGAGCGATACGAAGAACGT
Source organism: Bradyrhizobium sp. HKCCYLRH2047 (assembly GCF_051168175.1). Classification (NCBI taxonomy): domain Bacteria; kingdom Pseudomonadati; phylum Pseudomonadota; class Alphaproteobacteria; order Hyphomicrobiales; family Nitrobacteraceae; genus Bradyrhizobium; species Bradyrhizobium sp. HKCCYLRH2047. The sequence goes on along the minus strand of NZ_JBNPUM010000010.1, from coordinate 24,337 downwards.
TATGCATGCAGGGCCTCCGGGGTCGGCGCGCCGGCGCCGGTGATGTCGGCAAACAGGGTTTCGAGATCGCGCTGTTCGGGATGCAGGGCGAACAGATCGAGCTTGTTGTCGGTGATGACGCGGGCGACCGCCGGCGCCACGGCGCTCGCCGCGTGGCCATTGAGGTTGAGAGCATAGGCATGGCCGGGCTCGGCGGCGGTCAGCCGCTCCACGCTGGTCACGAGGCCAAGCCCCGTGACCAGCCGCTCGACCAGTTCTGGCGGCCCGCTGGTGACGAGACGCAACCGGCCGGGCCCGCCGAGATCGCTCATCCTTGTGTCGAGCGCCAGCCGGCCGCGGTTGATCACCAGCACGCGCTCGCATACGGCGCGCACCTCCTGCAGGATATGGGTCGACAGGATCACGGTGGCTGTCTTCGCGAGATCCCGGATCAATCCCCGCATCTGCGCGATCTGCGACGGATCGAGGCCGTTGGTCGGCTCGTCGAGGATCACGATCTTCGGCTTGTGCAGGATCGCCTGCGCGACGCCGGTGCGCTGCCGGTAGCCGCGCGACAGGCTCGCGATCGGCGCGGTGGCCTTTTCCGCAAGGCCGGTCGCGGCGATGGCATCGCGCAGCGCCTGCGCCCGGGCGCCCGGCGGGATTCCTCTCAGCTCCGCCGCGTAGTCGAGAAATTCGATCACTGTCATCTCGGGATACAGCGGACAATTCTCGGGCAGGTAGCCGATCAGTGCCTGCGCCTGCCGGCGCTGCCTGCCGATGTCGTGGCCATGAATGGTCGCCGTGCCGGCGGTCGGCTCGAGATAGCCCGTCAGCATTTTCATGATGGTGGTCTTGCCGGCGCCATTGTGCCCGAGCAGGCCGACGATCTCGCCGTCGCCGACCTCAAAGGAGACGTCGTCGACGGCGGTGAATGACCCGTATTGGCGGGTCAGGTGTTCGGCGGAGATCATGTGACGTGTCGCTCCTGAGTTGGCCGTCGCGGCGCCGGATCCTGATCGACATGCAGGATCGATCACCGGCGGCACGCGCGTCGGATGCAGCTGAGAGGATCGGGCCGACCGAACCGGTGGTCGTCGGCATGGAAGCTGAGAGATCGGCGCGCCGAGCGCAGCGGTTCAGAGCGGCCCGGCCTATGCGATGGGGGGAGTCATCATCCGGAAGAGCACATCGTGCGACGAAGCCTTGTGCAACACCTTGGGAGGTCGTGAAGCGTTTGTTTCCCGCCGTTCTGTTGGTTGCGGCTAACTAATCGAACGCGAGCAGATGAATCAAGCGGGGGCAGCCGCCCTGGATCGATCACGACCGGTCAATTGGATGTGAGCGGGCAAGTCGAACGCACGTGCTGCGCCGACCGCGATCCGCGCCGATGCGCATGACTTCGACGGCTGCGCGTGGCCTGGCACTTGGCCGTCGTGGTAATGAGGGCGTCACGGTCCACGACATCCCGGCGATCTTCGTCCGCTCGCAAGACCGTGCGTCGGAGCGCGGCTCCTTTCGGGTCGTCGGACCGGAACTACCCGTCGCACGACTGTGATTTGCGCGGCCGTGACGAGCCGCCTGGTAACCTTTCCCGGTCCGAGATCGTATCGTCGAATGGCAGCATCCGGACACGCGGGTGGGAGGTATTCAATTGCACAAGAGGCAGCCGCGCATCGTGCGCATCACGCACCGTCCCAGCGGCGAGGTCATCGCCGAGGGGCCTGTCGGACTCTGGGACATCACGCCGTTCGAGGGAAACTTCTACATTCGGTGGCGCTGCCTGAGAACACGCCATCTGCGTCCGAACTGGATTCCCGGACTGTGCATCTACAAATTCCTGTATGTGTGGCTCGACCTGGAGCTCCCGGACGGCCGGCGCGAGCCGTCGATCGGATGGCTGTACTGGCTGCCCAATCCGCTGTTCGCCTTCGTCGCGTTCCGGCCCGCCGTTCCGCAGTTTTCGCCAGCGCTTGCCATCGAGGAACTGGCGCGGTGAGCGTTGCGAGCCGGCGCGAGGTGATCGGCGGGCTGCTGACGGCGCTCATGGCGCGCGCGGGATCCGCTTCGGCTGCATCCGCCGACGACGACGTGCCTGCCTTCACAACCGGCCGTCACCAACTCACGCTGTTGCGGCCGCAGCAGAGCCTGCCGGCGATACGGCTGTTTCGCCTCGACGGCGGTACGCTCGATCTCGCCGCGCTACGCGGCGCGCCAATCGTACTGAATTTCTGGGCCTCGTGGTGCGCGGCCTGCCGCATCGAGCTGCCGGAGCTCGATCGGCTTGCACGCAGTGTCGCGCGCCAGCGCCTGCACGTCCTCGCGGTATCCGAAGACCGCAGCGATCGCGACAGTGTCGGTCGCTTCGTGCGCGCGCTGAGGCTGACGTCGCTGTCCATCTGCCTCGATCCGAACGGATACGTGGCGCAATCCGGAGACGACGGTGGCAGGCCTGCGCCGTTTACGCTGTATGGCATGCCGATCACCTATCTGATCTCGGCTTCAGGTCTGATCGTCGGATACCTCCCGGGTGCGGCCGACTGGTCGTCGTCGGCGGCGGCAGATCTGCTCGAATATCTCGGGCGCAACTGAGCGATGAATCGCGAAGCAGTCAGCGTAACCTTCCGATGCATTGGAGCGAACCGATGGACAGGCGCGCCGATGGCCGCCAGACACCTGCAATGTCCGCAGGCTGAAACCCGGAGAATGGAGGAATTCGCATGTCCAATCGCACGCTGTCCGCAATGATCGTCGGCGCATTTGCGGTCGCTGCCGGCGCGCTCGCCGTCACGTCCGCCTCGGCGGAGACGATGGCCAAGGGCGACATGGAAAAGATGATGAAGGCCAAGCAGGCCGAGACCATGAAGGCCATGAAGGACGGCAAGATGGAGAAGTGTTTTGGCGTCGCGCTGAAGGGCCAGAACGACTGCTTTGCTGGCGCCGGCACGACCTGCGCGGGTACCAGCACGATCGATTATCAGGGCAATTCGTTCAAGCTGGAGCCGAAGGGGACTTGCACGACAATGCAGACCCCCAAGGGTCCGGGTAGCCTGACGCCGAAGGCCTGAGACATCGTCGGCAGGCTGCTTGCGGCCCGCCATTTCTCTCGATCGGAGTCTGCACGTGGCACGCGCGCAATTCTCGACGGCCGGCCGGATCCCCGCGCGGGGCGGCGTCGGCCTCAAGGCCGAGCACTATCGCGGTATCGTCGAAACGTGGCCCGATATCGGCTTCTTCGAAGTCCATGCCGAGAACTACATGGGCGCGGGCGGGCCGCCGCATCGCTATCTCACGGCCGTTCGCGAGCGCTATCCGGTGTCGCTGCATGGAGTCGGATTGTCGATCGGGGCCGATCGGCCGCTCGACCAGGCCCATCTCGGCCGTCTCAAGCATCTGGTCGACCGCTACGAACCAGGGTTGTTTTCCGAGCACCTCGCCTGGTCGTCGCACGGTAGCGGCTTTCTCAACGATCTGCTTCCGGTTCCCTATACGAGCGAGACCCTTATCCGCGTCTGCGATCACGTCGACAAGGTGCAGAGCGTGCTCGGCCGGCGGATGCTGCTGGAAAATCCATCGACCTACGTCGCGTTCACCGAGAGCAACTGGTCCGAGCCCGACTTCATCGCCGAGGTCGCCCGCCGCACCGGCTGCGGGCTGCTGCTCGACGTCAACAACGTCCATGTCGCCGCGACCAATCAGCAGTGGGACCCGCATGGCTATCTCGCCGCCTTGCCGCTCGCGCAGGTGCTGCAGGTCCATCTTGCCGGCCACGCCCGCGAAGTCGACGAACATGGCAGGCCGCTGCTGATCGACACCCACGACCGACCGGTCGACGACGTCGTCTGGTCGCTGTATGCGCATGCGATCCGCGCGACCGGCCCGGTGCCGACATTGATCGAGTGGGACGCTGAGGTGCCGCCATGGCAGGTGCTTGCGGCGGAGGCCCGCCGCGCAGAGGCCGTCATGCTCTCGCCGTCGATGGAGGTGGTCTGTAATGCCGCCGCTTGCTGAACGTCTCGGCGGCTTTGCGCGCGCACTGCTCGATCCCGCGCAGCCGGTGCCTCCAGGTCTGGTCGGGCCGGACGGGAGGCCGAGCGACCGCCGGTTCGGAGTTTATCGCAACAATGTCGTCGCCGGCTTGACGGCAACGCTGAAGGACGCCTACCCGGCGGTGTATCGCATCGTCGGAGCGGAGTTCTTCCATGCCATGGCGCGCTGCTATCTGTCGTCCGAGCTACCGAGCTCGCCGATCCTGCTCGACTATGGCAGCGGCTTCGCGGCGTTCATTCGCGGCTTCGCGCCGGCGTCGGTGCTGCCGTATCTCGCCGACGTCGCAGCGATGGAGCGCGCCTGGACCGAGTCGTATCATGCGGCGGAAGCCGAGCCGGTCACGCCTGCGGCTTTCGCCGCCGTAGCGCCGGCCGATCTGCCGGCCCTCCGCCTGCACTTGCATCCATCCCTGCGGCTGGTGTGCTCGGCGTTTCCCGTGCTTACGGTCTGGCAGATGAATGTCGCGGAGGGAATTGCTGGCCCGGTCGATCTCGACGCGGGCGGTGGTGAGGCGGTTCTGATCGTCCGTCCCGAAGCCGATGTCGTGGTTCGCGCGATCCCGTCGGGCAGCCTTGCGTTCGTTCAGGCCTTGTTGGCCGGTCGGTCGATACTGATGGCGGTCGAAGACGCGCTGCGCGAGGACGCCGGCTTCGACCTTGCCGGCACCCTGCACGATCTGATCCATGGCGGAGCCGTGATCGGCTCCGACCACGTGACGATGGCGGAGGCGTCATGAGCGCGGACAGCCGGGCTCTCGCGTTGCCCATGTCGGATGCGATCGATCGGCTCGTGCGGCTGGCTCTGATCGTCGCGCCGCCGATGCTGCGCATCGCGCTTGCGGTGCCGTTCTTCAGATCCGGGCTCACCAAATGGGATGGCTTCCTGTCGCTGTCACCGGCCGCGGCGTATCTGTTCGAGGACGAGTTCAAGCTGCATCTGTTCGGTCAGGCCTATGATTTTCCCTGGCCTGCGGTGTTCGCTCATCTCGATGGCGTGGCCGAGATGCTGCTGCCGGTTCTCCTGGTGGCCGGGCTGGCGACCCGGATCAGCGCGCTCGGGCCCGGGCTCATCAGCCTCGATCATCTCGTCCTGTCGCTCGGTCGAAAGCTGGAGGGCGCCGATGGGCAGTGACCAGAGCGGTCCTGCACCTCGGCTGAGGCTCGTCCCGGTGGACGCGCCGAGCGGGGCGGACCTCAAGCCGGGACGGCGCGCGCTCGATTGGGCGATTCTGATGGCGCATGCCCAGGAGGGTGATCGTGTCGCCTATCAGCGGCTGCTGCAGGAGATCACGCCCTACCTTCGCTCTCTCGCGGCACGGCGCTGCAAGCAGCGCAGCGACATCGAGGACGCGGTGCAGGACGTGCTATTGACCATTCACTCGGTCCGCCACACCTACGATCCGACGCGCCCGTTCGCGCCGTGGCTGGTGACCATCACCAACCGTCGCCTGATCGACCGAGTACGGCGGCAGTCGCGCCAATGGCGGCGTGAGACTGTGTTGTCTCCCGAGCACGAGATCGCAGCCGAGCCCGAGACCGGCGTGGAGGCGGCGCCCGACCGCCGCGAATTGGAGCTGGCGATCGACAACCTCCCGCCCGCACAGCAACAAGCCGTGCGCCTGTTGAAGCTCAGGGAGCTGTCGCTCAAGGAGGCCTCGGCGGCAACCGGAATGTCCACGACCTCATTGAAGGTGAACATGCATCGCGCTCTGAAGAGTCTTCAGAAGCTGCTCATTCCGCGGAACGAGCCATGATCCAGACCGGCGATCTGATCGACTCTCTTGCGAACGACATGCGGCCGGTCAAGCGGCTGCGGCCGCCGCTGCTGCGTGCCTGCGGCTGGCTGATCGGGGCAGGCGCCGTAGTGGCGCTGCTCGCCGTCAACCAGGGGATCCGTCCGGATCTGGCGCAGCGTCTGCACGATGCGCCATTCGTGACCAGTCTCGTCGGCTCGATCCTGACCGGCGTGCTGGCCGCGATCGCGGCATTCCTGGTCAGTCTTCCCGACCGCTCGCGGTGGTGGATGCTGCTGCCGATGCCGGCGCTGGCGCTATGGCTGTCCAACATCGGCTATCAGTGCCTCACCGACTGGGTTGCGGTTGGTCCCGACGGCATGAGCCCTGGCGAGGCGGCCCGCTGCTTCACGACGCTTGCTGTGACGAGCCTGCCGTTGTCGCTGGCCCTGCTGGTGATGCTGCGCTACGCGGCGCGTCTGCGGCCGACCATCGTCGCCTTGACCGGCGGCCTCGCCGTGTCCGCGATCACGTCGACGGCGCTCGCGCTGTTTCATACGATCGACGCCTCGGTGATGATCCTGATGTGGAACGTCGGAACGGCTGTCCTGCTGATCGGCGCGGGTGGCCTGTTCGGCCGTCGGATGTTCGGCTGGGTCGCGCCGCGCGTCTTTGCGCAGGACTGAACTCGTGGTCGGTGGACTGACGGGGACCGTAACCTTCGTCGTGCTTGGAGCGAACAGTCTCCGGGCTCAGGCGCAGACAGCCCCTCGGGACGCGCATCGCGCGTCGATGTTCACAGGCGCGAGGAGAATGAGACAATGCAACGATCGAAAAGCCTTGCCGGGTTGGCCAGCGTGGCGCTGATGCTGGCGGCGCTCGTGCCGTCCGGCGCCAGCCGGGCTGCCGATGCGACCCATCTGTCGTTCGTCACCCACGCGGCATTCTTCTCGGCGGAGACGAAGCAGCCGAAGCCGCTCGATCCCCATGCCTTCGTCGCGGACGCCGCGGCGTTGGCCGCCGTCGGGCCGCAGAACATCTCCCACGTCGCGGGTTTCCGTCCGGCCTTCATCGAGCAGGATGCGAAGACCGCCGCGGTCGCCAATGCGAATGGCGAGCCGATCGGCTTCACGCTCGGCGACTGGCTCGCGGCGAGCGGCAGCGTGACGCTCACTCCTTCGGCCGGCGGCAAGGTCGAGATCGCCATGAGCTTCGACCATCTGAAGCCGGGCGGTCACTACAGCCTGTTCGAGAATCACTTCGATCAAAAGCCGGTCGGCTTCACGCCGCTCGATGGCACTGCGACGGCCAATGATTTCGTGGCCGGGCCGGACGGCAGGGCGAAGCTGACGATCATCGCGCCGCAGCCGCTGACCCACGACAACGCCGTGCTGCTGGTCTATCACAGCGACGGCATGACGCATGGCGCGAAGCGCGGCGACATCGGCGTCAATGCCCATCACCAGCTGATCGCGCGGATTCCGGAATAGATCATCGGCTGCGATCCCGCTGGGCGTCACGCGCCGCGGGATCGTTGCCAGCGGGCTTCGATCCAGGACTCCCAACTCGTCGTCAGTGGCTTGCGCTCCGTCATGGCCGGCCGGACCTTTCGTCAGAACGAGGATGCAAGGTTACCCACCGGCCGCGACCATCGGCGAAAATAATGATTGCTGGTTTTCAGAAAACATGCTTATATCTCTGCAACCCGCCTCGAGCAGAGGGACGTACGCGTCGTCACGAACGTGGAGGCGGGCTGCGATGGACGTGACGGCTGTGCCAGACGAGCGCAGCCGTGACGGACGGCGAAGTCGTGTGGTCCTGGCCTCTCGACGCTGAGGTCAAGTTCGCGGTCGTTGCTTATGGGCACGCGCGGGCGATGGGGGCAAGAAAGCCGATCCCCAGGGAGAGCACGAAGGACACCGTAAAACTATCGCGCGGGGAAGGCCGGGTCTGTCCGGCTGTACCTGTGGTACCTGCCGCCTGCATTCTTTTGAGCAGGCGGGCCACGGGCCTCAGCCGAGGTCCGGCCTTCCTCGCGCCCTCTCGTATTTCAGGAGGGACATGATTGCCGCATGACCTGGGCGCTGCGCGCCGCGGGAATGTGGGGCCGTGTCTCTGTAGCCGGCAGGGCCAACTCCGTCCTTCGGTGTCTCAAGGCCGGGACGACACCGAATTTGTCGCACGCACCGGGCAGCCATGATCAGCCGTGCCTTTGCAGCGCACTCCCGATCCCGTATCCAGCAGCAACAACGCAAAGAGGAAACCACCATGACCAAGACCGCCGCCGAGATCGAGGACGACCGCCAGATTCGCGAGCTGTTGCAGAATTGGGCGATCTGGCGCGATGCGGGCGATTGGGAGCGCTTCCGCACGGTGTGGCATCCGGATGGGCGGATGATGGCGACGTGGACGCAGGGCACCGGCGACGAGTTCATCGAGATCAGCAAGGCGGCCTGGGCCAAGGGTGTCAACATCCTGCACTTCCTCGGCGGCATCTCGGTCGATCTCGCCGGTCATCGCGCGATCTCCCAGACCAAGATGACGATCTCGCAGCGGGCCGAGGTCGAGGGCGTCGTCTGCGACGTGCTGTGCACCGGCCGCTTCTACGACTTCCTCGAGAAGCGCGCGGGCAAATGGGGCATCGTGCTGCGCCAGCCGATCTACGAGAAGGACCGCATGGACCCGGTGACGCCCGGCGCGGTGCCGGCGCTGGACCGTGCGCTGCTGGAGCAGTTTCCCGTGGGGTATCGGCATCTCGCTTATCTGCAGACGCGCATCGGCTACACGGTGAAGCGCGACATGCCCGGGCTGAAGGGGCCGGAGGTCGAAGCGCTCTATGCGCGCGGCGCCGCGTGGCTTCGGGGCGAGGGGCTGTGATCGTCGACCCCTGCCTCGCCGGAGCCGCGCTCCGAACGGGACCAGCTCTCGCCGTGAGGGGCTGATCCGGCGGATCTCTGGTGCCGTTACAGAGCGGGTGACTGTGGCTCGGAGTGCGTAGCGAGGAATCAGCGCAAGTACCTGAATCAGAAAGGATTGTCTGTCAGCCTTGTTCCTTGGAGCGGAACCGTCGCGCGGGTGCTGTATACAGGATCGGCAGTTTTTGCCGAAAGAAGGCGGAACTTGCGTCTCATCCTTTGCTTGCTGTATACAATGCTCAGTTGGAAGTATACCGACACGAGGACACGCCATGGCCGCTTCTTTTCCGATGAATGCATGGTACGCCGCGGCCTGGGACGCCGAGGTCAAGCAGGCCCTGCTGCCGCGGACGATCTGCGGCAAGCACGTCGTGATGTACCGCAAGGCCGATGGCACCATCGCCGCGCTGGAAGATGCCTGCTGGCACCGGCTGGTGCCGCTGTCCAAGGGCCGGCTGGAAGGCGACACCGTCGTTTGCGGCTATCATGGCCTGAAATTCAGCCCGCAGGGCCGCTGCACCTTCATGCCGTCGCAGGAGACCATCAATCCCTCGGCCTGCGTACGTGCCTATCCGGCTGTCGAACGGCATCGGTTCATCTGGCTGTGGATGGGCGATCCGGCGCTGGCCGATCCCGCTATTATTCCCGACATGCACTGGAATCACGATCCGGCCTGGGCCGGCGACGGCAAGACTATCCACGTCAAATGCGACTACCGGCTGGTGGTCGACAATCTGATGGATCTCACGCACGAGACCTTCGTGCACGGCTCGTCGATCGGCAACGACGCGGTGGCCGAAGCGCCGTTCGACGTCACCCATGGCGAGCGCACCGCCACCGTGACGCGCTGGATGCGCGGCATCGAGCCGCCCCCATTCTGGGCGAAGCAGCTCGGCAAGCCGGGCCTGGTGGACCGCTGGCAGATCATCCGCTTCGAGGCGCCGTGCACGGTGACGATCGACGTCGGCGTCGCGCCGACCGGGACGGGCGCGCCGGAGGGTGACCGCTCGCAGGGCGTCAACGGCATGGTGCTCAACACCATCACGCCGGAGACCGACACGACCTGCCATTATTTCTGGGCGTTCGCCCGCAACTACCAGCTCACCGAGCAGCGGCTGACGACCGAGATCCGCGAGGGTGTGTCGGGCATCTTCCGCGAGGACGAACTGATCCTGGAAGCGCAGCAGCGCGCGATGGACGAGAATCCGGGGCGCGTGTTCTACAATCTCAACATCGATGCAGGCGCAATGTGGGCACGGCGGATCATCGATCGGATGATCGCGCGCGAAACGCCGCTGCGTGAAGCCGCGGAGTAGAATGGAATGGCCGAGCGTGACAGCGAGCGTTCGATCTCGCAGACCGTCCGAGCGCAGCTCACCTTGCGCGACCTGATCCTCACCGGCGGCTTGCGCCCCGGTGAGCGCATATCCGAGCTGCAGGCGGTCGAGGCCGCCGGCGTCTCCCGCACGCCGGTGCGCATGGCGCTGGTCCGGCTCGAGGAGGAGGGGCTGCTGGAGGCGATTCCGTCCGGCGGCTTCATGGTGAAATCGTTCTCCGAGCGCGACGTGCTCGACTCCATCGAGGTGCGCGGCACGATGGAAGGACTGGCGGCGCGGCTCGCCGCCGAGCGCGGCGTGTCCGTGCGCGACACCGAGCCGATGCGCGAATGCCTCGCCCAGATCGACGAACTGATCGCGCCCGCCGAGCTCTCCTTCGACGGCTTCTCGGCCTATGTGGCGCTGAATGCGCGCTTTCATGCCTTGCTGGCCGAGTTGTCGCGCAGTCCGCCGGTGATCCGCCAGGTCGACCGCGCCAGCGCGCTGCCGTTCGCCTCGCCGAGCGGATTCGTGATGGCGCAATCGGCGCTGCCGGAGGCGCGCCACATCCTGGTGGTCGCGCAGGAGCATCACCGCATCGTCATCGATGCGATCGAGAACCGCGAGGGCGCCCGCGCCGAGAGCATCATGCGTGAGCATGCCCGGCTGGCCGCCCGCAACCTGCGGCTGGCCGTGAAGGCGCGTGGTCCGATGGACCTGGTGCCGGCGGCGGTGCTGATCAAGACGCAGATCAACGGCTGAGGAGGCGATCATGCGTTTCCAGGACAATTGGTCGCCTGCGACCCTGGTCTCGACACGCGACCTTGCGCCGGGCATCCGCGAATTCATCCTGCGGCCCGACGGCTATGTCTGCGCGCCCTATGCGGTCGGCAGCCACATCAAGGTCGGCGTCCTCGCCGGCGGCCAGCCCGATGTCCGCTCCTATTCGCTGGTCGGCGAGGCGGACCCGCGGGGCTACCGGATCGCCGTGCGCTTCGCCGAGGATTCCCGCGGCGGATCGCGCTATCTGTGGTCGCTGCAGCCCGGCGCGCGGCTGGACGTGGCGAGCCCGACCTCGCTGCTGCAGGTCGATTGGCAGTATCAGCATTATTGTCTGGTCGCCGGCGGCATCGGCATCACGCCGCTGGTCGGGGCGGCGCATGCGCTGCTGCGCAAGACGCCGAGCGTCTCGCTGCATTACGCGGTGCGATCCCGCGGTGATGCGGCCTACCTCGATGAGCTCTCGGCGCTGCTCGGCGACCGTCTCGCGGTGTATGCCGCGGACCAGTCGCAGCGGCTCGACCTGACCGATCTTTTTTCGAGTCTGCCGTCCGGAGCAGCCGTGCTGTTCTGCGGACCGATGCGGATGCTGGATGCCGCGCGCAGCGCGTGGGCGGCGTGCGGCCGCGCGCCGGCCGATCTCAGCTATGAGACGTTCGGATCGAGCGGCCGGCTGTCGACCGAGCCATTCAAGGTCCGGCTGCGCGACAGCGGCGAGGAGATCGTGGTGCCGCGCGACCGCTCGATGCTCGACGTGCTCAATGCCGCCGGCCACGAGGTCATGGCGGATTGCCGGCGCGGCGAGTGCGGCGTCTGCGCGGTTGACGTCGTCGAAGTCGAGGGCGAGATCGATCATCGCGACGTGTTCTTCAGCGCCGAGCAGAAGCACGAGAGCCGCAAGCTTTGCGCCTGCGTTTCCCGCGCCCACGGCGTGGTCACGATCGATACGCTGGAGCGGGCCGACGCGCTGTGAGCGCACTGCCGGCTATTTGTCGGCGAGCAGGTTGACCGGCGTCGCCGACGGCGGCTTGCCTGAGGACTTCCGGCCGCTCTGCTCGGCTGCGACGGCGGCGCGTGCGGCCTTCAGGCGTGCATCGGTCTCCTTGTCGGCCAATAGCGCGTCGGTGAGGTTCGCTTCGGCGGTGTACGCCGCCTCGGCCGCGGCCTTGGCCGCCGCGATGTTGGCTGCGGTGGGATTGGCCTTCGCCAGCGCCTCCGCCGCGTCGCGGTCGGAAATGGCCTTCTCGTTGGCCGCCAGCGCGGCATCGAGATTGGCGTCGGCGACCGTCTCGGCCGCATCGGCAGCCGCCAGCGTCGCCGCGGCCGGACTGAGCGGCGGCCGGGGGCGCAATGGTTTCGCTGCCGCCTGCGGCTTGACGGCCTGGGCCTGCGGCGGGAACGCGGGCCGAGAGGGTGGTGGCAGTGCCGTTGGCTGCTGGATGGGAGGCGGCTGGAGCGATGGCATGGTCGGCACGAGCCCGATCGGCACCATCCGCGCAAACGAGCTGCGCGCGTCGCGCATCAGGCCGCCCATGATATCGTCGAGCGGGTCGGCCATCGCGGTCCCGCTCACCGCTGCGCCGGCAAGCATGCCGATCGCGGCGGCGACGTTCCTCGTCGTGATGCAGACGGCCATCGGAGCCTCCCTCGCGACGAAATCGGGCCAGCCGACCCCCGGCGCTCACCGCCTGCCTTATTCCGGAAATGGGTTTGCAGGGTGGCGCCATCGTGGAGCGCCGCGCCCGACGTGCGCCGCATCTGCCACATTGGGCTGTCAGGCGAGTTCCTCGCGCACCCGCGCCGCCGCCGCGCACATCGCCTTCAATTTCCCGAAGGCGGTCGCGCGCGGCAGATATTTCATGCCACAGTCGGGCGCCACGACCAGCCGCTCCGGCGCCACCACTTTCAGGCCGTTGCGGATGCGCTCGGCCACGACAGCGATCGGCTCGATCTCGGGATCGCCGAGATCGAGGACGCCGAGCACGATGGTCTTGGTCGAGAGATCTCTGAGAACGCCGAGGTCGAGCCGCGGCTGCGCCGCCTCGATCGCGATCTGCGCAGCGTGGCAATCGGCAAGCTCGGCCAGGAACGCATATCCGCTCGGCTTGCTGGAGCCCGGCACGATGGCGGCATAACCGAAGCAGACGTGAACGATGGTGGGCACCGTAATATGATCCAGAGCCCGGTTGATCGCCTTGACGGCATAGCGCCGCGCCGCCTGCGGATTGTTGCGGACCCAGGGCTCGTCGAGCTGGATGACGTCGGCGCCGGCGCGTTGCAGGTCGCGGGCCTCGGCATTGACGACCTCGGCGAAAGCCATCGCGAGCGCCTCGTCGTCGCCGTAGAAGTCGTCCTGGGCCTGCTGGCTCAATGTGAACGGCCCGGGCAGGGTGATCTTGGCGGCACGCCGGGTGTTACGGCGGAGGAACTCCATGTCGCGCAGCTCGACCGGCTGCGTCCGCCGGATCGGACCGACGACGCGCGGCACTGGCGTCTTGATCCCGGACGGCGAGATGATGATGGCGGGATTGTCGGCATCGACGCCGTCGAGCGCGGTCGCGAACCGGTTGGAGTAGCTTTCGCGCCGGATCTCGCCATCCGACACGATGTCGATCCCCGCCTGTTCCATGTCGTGGATCGCGACGATGGTCGCGTCGTCCTGGGCGTCGTCGAGCAGCGGCCGGGGAATGCGCCACATGCCCTGCATGCGAATGCGAGGAACGGATTTCGAGAGCATTGCGCGATCGACCAGCCAATCCGGCTGCGGGTAGCTTCCGACCACGGTGGTCGGGAGGAGATGTCGACGCATATTCACGCAATGGCCCTCCCGCGGGTCCGACTCAACCTTGGGTACGATGGCAGACGATAATTCGGTGTCAGAATGCAACCTAGCGTTTTGTTCGTCTTCGGATCGTCATGGAAATAATTCGTATTTTCTGCAGTTTATCAGTTCAACATTCGTCACGAGGCGGCATCACCGATGCAACACATCCTGACCCTCAACTCCGGCTCATCCTCGATCAAATTCGCCTTGTTCGAGGAAGATGCCGTCCTTGTCGAGACCGTGCATGGCCAGATCGAGGGGCTTGGCCGCAACGCGCCGCATCTCGAAGCAAAGCTGAGGGGCGCTCCGCTGGCCGATGAACGCCTGGATGCAGCGAGCGCCGCCGATCACGAAGCGGCTCTCGGCGTCGTGCTCGAGGTCCTGCAGCGCGCCATCGGCCGCACCGAAGTCGACGCCGTCGGTCACCGCGTCGTTCATGGCGGGCTCGCATTCACGCGGCCGATCGTCGTCAATGACGATGTTCTGAATGATCTGCAAAAGCTCATTCCGCTGGCGCCGCTGCACCAGCCTCACAATCTCTCTGGTGTCCGCGCCGCCCATCGCGCCTTTCCTGGCGCCATGCAGGTCGCATGTTTCGATACCGCGTTCCATCGCTCGCACCCCTGGGTTAACGACACCTACGCCTTGCCGCGCGAGCTCTACGATCAGGGCGTCCGCCGCTACGGCTTTCACGGCCTGTCCTATGAATACGTCGTGTCGCGATTGAAGGAGATCGCTCCGCTCGACGAGAAGGGCCGGGTGGTCGTGATGCATCTCGGCAACGGCGCCTCGATGTGTGCGATCCGGGATGGGCAGAGCATCGGTTCGTCGATGGGCTTCACGGCACTCGACGGTCTGCCGATGGGCACGCGCTGCGGTCAGCTCGACCCTGGCGTCGTTCTCTATCTGCTTGAGGAGAAGCGCATGACGGCCGAGGCGGTCACCGATCTCCTCTACAATCACTCGGGCCTCAAGGGATTGTCGGGGTTGTCGCAGGACATGCGCGAACTGGAGGCCGCCGGCACGACGGAGGCGCGGCAGGCGATCGACTACTTCGTCGACCGCATCAGGCGCGAGCTCGGCGCTATGGCCGCGATCCTCTCTGGCATCGACGCGGTGGTGTTCTGCGGCGGGATCGGCGAGCATGCATGGCGCATTCGCGAGCGCGTCTGCCAGGGATTCGAGTGGCTCGGGATCGCGTTGGACGAAAGCCGCAACCGCGCGAGCCATTCCTTGATCTCTTCGGACCAGTCGCGGGTGCGTGTGCGGGTGGTCAATACCGATGAAGAGATGATGATCGCACGGCACGCCGCGCGGCTGCTGAAGCAGTCATGACTGAGATGGCCGACCAGACCTGCTGATTTGCCGCTTGCATGCGCCGGCTTTTGGTATCATCGAGGATGAAACAACAACAAGGCCGGTGGGGAAGCGATGGAAGGCAGCGCAGCGTTGCGTGAGACGGACCTGGAGTTCGACTATATCGTGGTCGGTGCCGGCTCGGCCGGGTGCGTTCTCGCCAACAGGCTCAGCAGTGACGGCAAGCACACGGTGCTGCTGCTCGAGGCCGGTCCGAAGGACACCAACATCTGGATCCACGTTCCGCTCGGCTACGGCAAGCTGTTCAAGGAAAAGACCGTCAACTGGATGTACCAGACCGAGCCGGAGCCGGGGCTCGACGGCCGCTCGGTGTTTCAGCCGCGCGGCAAGGTGCTCGGCGGCTCCAGCTCGATCAACGGCCTGCTCTATGTGCGCGGTCAGCACGAGGACTACGACCGCTGGCGGCAGCGCGGCAATGTCGGCTGGGGCTATGACGACGTGCTGCCCTATTTCAAGCGGGCGGAAAATCAGTCCCGCGGCGCCGACGACTATCATGGCATCGACGGCCCGCTGCCGGTGTCCGACTGGCGGCACGAGGACCCCTTGTCTGAAGCCTTCGTGAAGGCGGCGGTCGAGGCCGGGTTGCCCTTCAATGGCGACTTCAATGGTGCGAGCCAGGAGGGCGCGGGGTTCTTCCAGACGACGACCCGGCGCGGCCGTCGCGCCAGCACCGCGGCCTCCTACCTGCGGCCGGCGCTCGGTCGCAGCAACCTGCACGTCGAGACCGACGCGCTGGCCCAGCGGATCGTGTTCGAGGGACGCCGGGCCGGCGGCGTCACGTTCAGCCAGCGCGGCCGGATGCGGACGGCCCGCGCCCGCAGGGAGATCCTGGTGTCGAGCGGCGCCTACAACTCGCCGCAACTGCTGCAGCTGTCCGGGGTCGGTCCGGCCGAGCTGTTGAAGCAGCATGGTCTCGACGTGGTCCTCGATGCGCCCGGTGTCGGGAGTGACCTGCAGGACCATCTGCAGGTGCGTATCGTGATGCGCTGCAGCCGGCGCATCACGCTCAACGACATCGTCAACAATCCCGTGCGCAAGGTGCTGGCTGGCGCACGCTATGCGGCCTTCCGCAACGGTCCGCTGACGATCGCGGCGGGGACGGCCGGCGCATTCTTCAAGACCGATCCGCGGCTTGCGAGCCCGGACATCCAGATCCACTTCATCCCGTTCTCGACCGACAAGATGGGCGAGAAGCTGCACACCTTCTCCGGCTTCACCGCCTCGGTCTGCCAGCTCAGGCCCGAAAGCCGCGGTTCGCTGCGGATCAGGAGCGCGGATCCGACGGTGCCGCCGGAAATCCGCATCAATTATCTCGCCAGTGAAACCGACCGGCGGGCCAACGTCGATGGCCTCCGGATCCTGCGGAAAATCCTGGCGGCACCGGCGCTGAAGCCGTATGTCTCGGGTGAAGCCTATCCGGGGTCCAAGATCGTGAGCGATGACGACATCCTGGCCTATTGCCGGCAGACCGGCAGCACGATCTACCATCCGACCTCGACCTGCCGGATGGGGACCGATGCTGTCGCCGTGGTCGATCAGCGCCTGCGGGTGCGCGGCGTCGACGGCCTGCGCGTGGTCGATGCCTCGATCATGCCGGACCTGGTTTCGGGCAACACCAACGCGCCGGTCATCATGATCGCGGAGAAGGCCTCCGACATGATCTTGCAGGACGCGCGCTGACGCAGGAATGAGTTCGTGACACGTTTCCGGATCGGCACCCGCAAGAGCACGATGGCCTTGGCGCAGACGGAGGAGATCGCCCGCCGGCTGCAGGCCGCGATTCCGTCGCTCGACATCGAGATCGTCAAGTTCGAGACGACGGGCGATTCCGACCAGACCAGCAAGCTGCTCACCCATGGCGGCAAGGGCGGGGCGTTCGTGGCCGAGATCCGCCGCGCCATGCTGGATGGCAGGCTGCATGCAGCAATGCACTCGCTGAAGGACATGCCGGGCAACGAGGAAACGCCGGGGCTGGTGGTTGCGGCGCTGCTGTCGCGCGATCCGCCGGGCGACGTGCTGGTGCTGCGGCGGGGGCTGTCGCTGGACGAATTCCGCAACGATGGCGGCCGGGGCTTCAAGATCGGCACCAATGCCGTGCGCCGCGCCGCCTATGCGCGACGACTGTTTCCGCAGGCCGAGCTGATCCATTTTCGCGGCGCGGCCGATACCCGCATCCGCAAGCTCGACAATGGCGAGCTGCAGAAGCTGCCGGACGGCGGCGCCGTGGGGCCGGCTGATGCGTTGATCATGGCGCGCTCCGGGCTGGAGCGGGTCGGCCTGTCCGACCGCGCCTCCTATGACTTCCCGGTCGCCGACATGCTGCCGGCGGTCGGGCAGGGCATCGTCGCCGTCGAATGCCCGGCCTCCGACTGGGACACGCGGCGCATCCTGGCGACCATCGACGATGCGGCGGCGCGGACCTGCGCCGACGCCGAGCGCGAGGTGCTGTGGGTGCTCAACGGTCACTGCAACTCGCCGATCGCTGGCTTTTCGACCATCGACGGCGGTCAGCTGACGCTGACCGCCTCGGTGCTCGACGAGGATGGCGGCCACTTCATCGAGGCGCAGCGCTCGGCGCCGGCGGATCGTCCGCGCGAGCTCGGCCGGGCGGTCGGGCTCGATCTGCTTGCCAACGGCGCGGCGGAGCTGATCGAGCGCAGCCGGCCGCGCTAGCAAGTCATCCCTTGTAGGCGCGGACCCGCGCCAGCATCTGCTCCACATGGGCGATCGGGGTTTCCGGCAGGATGCCGTGGCCGAGGTTGAAGATGTGGCGGCCGCCGGAATAGCTCGCCAGCACGTCGTCGACCGCCTGGTCGAGCGCCGCGCCGCCGGTGATCAGTGCCAGCGGATCGAGATTGCCCTGCACCGCGACCTTGCTCTGCACCTTCTCGCGCACGAGGCCCGGCTCCGCGGTCCAGTCGATGCTGACGGCATCGATGCCGGTTTCGGCGACATAGCCGGGCAGCAATGCACCGGCCCCGCGCGGAAAACCGATGATCTTCGCATCCGGACGTACCTTGCGGACGCCCTCGACGATGCGCCGTGTCGGCGCGACGGACCAGCGCGCGAACTCGCGCGGCGACAGCACGCCTGCCCAGGTGTCGAAGATCTGCAGCGCGTCGGCGCCGGCCTCCAGCTGCTTCAGGAGATAGGCGATCGAGCTGTCGACCAGCGCATCGATGATTCTGCCGAACGCATCGGGATGCCGATAGGCGAGCAGCCGCGCTGGCGCCTGATCAGGCGTGCCTTGGCCTGCGACCATGTAGGTCGCGACCGTCCATGGAGCGCCGCAGAAGCCGATCAGCGCGGTGCTCCGCGGCAGCTCGGCCCGCACCTTGCGCAGCGCCTCGAACACCGCTTCCAGCTTCGACAAATCGGCCTTCGCCGACAGCGTCGCGATCTTGTCCGGCGTATCGAGCGGGTCCAGCCGCGGGCCTTCGCCGATTTCGAAGCGGACGCTGCGGCCGAGCGCGTGCGGGATCACCAGAATGTCGGAAAAGATGATCGCCGCATCGAAGCCGAAGCGCCGGATCGGCTGCAGCGTGACTTCGGCCGCGAGTTCGGGATTGAAGCAGAGGTCGAGAAAGCCGCCGGCCTTGGCGCGGACCTCGCGGTACTCCGGCAAATAGCGGCCGGCCTGCCGCATCATCCAGATCGGGGGCACGCTCTGCCGCCGTCCGGCCAGCACGTCGATGAAGGGCTTGTTCACGGCAGTCTCACTCACGCTGGGGCTCCGCAACTTTCGGGAACAGTTTACCGTCCGTGATACATGCCCACGCGGTTCCGGCCAAGGTGATATCGACGCGGAAGCGGCGGGAGATACGAGCGCCATTGCGGTCGCCGGCCGCCACATCTCGCGGAACACGTCTTTCGCCACTGCGTTGTCGTTCCACAGGGAGATTGACCATGGCTGAGAAATTCAATCCTGCACCCCACGACAAGCACGCGGTCGATCCGCGCGAGGCCGCGCGTCTCGATCGTGAGACGGTCACGCAACTCGACAAGGGACTGATGGATACGTTCCCGGCATCGGATCCGGTGAGCCTGCAACAGCCCTCGACGACCCGAGCGAAGGACGACGACGTCGACCACGATCCGGCGCATGCGTCATCGTTGTGGGACAAGGTGCGATCGGTGTTCGCCCGTTGAACTAACAAGCGGGACGCCGCTTGCGACCGCGGATTTCTCGGTGTGGCTCCGTATTTGTACGGGAGCAGCCGTAGTCTTACGGGCCGCTGCGGACACCTTCGGAGCAGCCGCATTTCAGAGTTAAATAAGATGTCCATGGGAACCTCGGCGCGTCCGGAGAGTCCCGCGGAATGGACGTTGGTGCGACCAGAGTTGATCGAGGCCGCCTGCCCATGTGGGCGGCTGGCGTGCTGGCGCTCGTGTCGGTCGCCATTCTCGCTTTCAGCATCTGGGGCGAATGGACCTCCCGTCAGGCGGAGGTGCGAAATGCCGAAACCGATCTCAGCAATCTCGCTCATTCGCTCACCCAGCACGTCGAGGACACATTCGAGCTTGCGGATTCGCTGTTGCGCGGCGTCGTCGCCGCCCTCGAAACCGATGACGGCAAGCCCGGCGCGATCACCCGACTGCAGACGATCCTGAAGGCGAGGAAGCCCAATCTCGGGCGCATCCGCGGCATCTTCGCGTATGGCGAAAACGGCGACTGGCTCGCGACCACCGAGGACGTCACGCTCGCCAACTACAACAATGCCGATCGCGACTACTTCGCGCACCACAGGGTTTCCGCCGATCGTTCGCTGCTGATCGGTCGCCCGGTGCAGAGCAGGGCTGGCGGCCAGTGGGTCATCACCCTGTCGCGGCGCTGGAATCACGCGGATGGCCGGTTCGGCGGCGTCGTGCTGGCAACCATCGACGTTGCCTATTTTGCTCAGTTCTACCGTCAGTTTGCCGTCGGTCGTCAGGGCACGATCAGCCTGATGAGCCGCGATGGGGCCGTCCTCGCCGACAATGCGGAGCCCGACGCTCAGACGGTTGGGCGCCCCATCCTCGAAGCGATTCCCTATCATCCTGCGTCGGGGACGCTGCATTTCCGGCGGCTCGGCGAAACGTCCGACCGCATCGGGTTCTATCAGCACGCGCAGCGCTATCCGTTCCTCATTCTGGTGACGCGCACGGAGGCGGAGGTGCTGGCCGAATGGAAACGTGATGCGCTCATTCGGCTCACGGTGCTGGTCTGTCTGGTCGCGCTCGTCATTGCGATCGGCATCTTCCTCGCGAAGCAGTTGCTGCAGCGCCAGCAGCTCGCCGCGGCGCTGGCCGCCAAGGAAGAAAACTTCCGGCTGCTCGCCGAAGGCTCCAGCGACATCGTGACGCGGATCGAGCTGGACGAATGCATCGGCTACGTTTCGCCCTCGACCATGCGCGTGCTGGGCTGGCATCCGTCGCAGCTCCTGGGCAAGCGCGCGCTCTCCGGCGTGCATCCGCTCGATCGCCCGCAGTTGCAGGAGATCCTCGATCAGCTCAGGCGAGGGGCCGTCGACGAAGCCCGCGCCACCTATCGCATGCGCCGCCGCGACAAGTCTGAGATCTGGGTCGAGGCCACGATCCGCGCCACCCGTCAGCCGGATGGTGCGCTCGACGGCTTCGTCGCGGTCACCCGCGACGTGACCCAGCAGAAGACGCTGCAGGGCCGGCTCGAGACACTGGCCATCGAGGACGGCCTCACCGGGCTCGCCAACCGCCGCCGGTTCGACGAGCGGCTGCTGGAGGAGTGGGGCAGGGCCTACCGCGACAAGACCTCGCTGGCGCTGCTGATGATCGACATCGACCACTTCAAGGCCTTCAACGACGCCTATGGCCATCCGGCCGGCGACGAGTGCCTGCACACCGTGGCCGGCATTCTCGCCGACGAGGCGCAGCGCAGCTCGGATCTGGCCGCCCGCTACGGCGGCGAGGAGTTCGCCATCCTGCTGCCGAACACCGATGCCGGGGGCTGCGCCAGGCTCGGCGAGCGGATCAGGCGGGCACTGCACGAGGCCCGCATCGTCCACGATCACAACCCGGCGGGAATCGTCACCGCGAGCATCGGCGGTGCGGTGTGCCGGCCGGGCTTCGAACGCTCCGCCGGCCCGGCCTCGCTGATCGAGGCGGCGGACCGCGCGCTCTATGCCGCGAAGGACGCCGGCCGCGACCGCCTGATCATGGCCGGCGAGGTGGTCGACCTGCCCGCCGGCAAGGCGCCGGCGACCGTCCCGGCGTGAGATCGCCGCCTGCTCAGTAGTGCGGCGGCGGCTCATTGCGCGGCCCCTCGGTATTGCCTTGCGCCTCCTCGAGCCGCTCCACCAGCAGGGCGACCTGTCGCTTCAGCGCATCGATCTCGCGCCACTGCGCGGTGATGGTCTGGTTCAGCGTCTCGATCGTGTCGTCCTGAAACGTCAGGCGCATCTCCAGCGTGTCGATCCGCTCGCCGAGCTGCGCGTTGGATTGCTCAGAGCTGTTCATCGCGTGCGCCCTCCGGAACGGCCTTGATCGTGGCCTCGCTGTGCTCCCGCAGCCCGTGACCGAGCGCCACCCGTTCGTCGAACACGAAACAGCCGCCGCGCCAGCGGCTCTCGGATTCCGGGGTCTCCTCGAGATATTTCAGGATGCCCCCCTTGAGGTGGTAGACCTCGGAAAAGCCGCGCGCCAGCAGCAGCGCGCTCGCCTTCTCGCAGCGGATGCCGCCGGTGCAGAACATCGCGATCCGCTTGTGCCTGGCAGGATCGAGCGCGCGTGCGGCAAAATCCTTGAACTGCCCGAAGCTCTGCAGGCCCGGATCGATTGCGCCCTCGAACGTGCCCATCGCCACCTCGAACGCATTGCGGGTGTCGAGCACGACGGTATCGGGCGCTGCGATCAGCGCGTTCCAATCGGCGGGACTGACATAGGTCCCGACCTGGCGGGTCGGATCGGCGGCGGGATCGCCGAGCGTCACGATCTCCCGCTTCAGCCGCACCTTGAGGCGCCGGAACGGCATGGCGGTGGCGCGCGAGTATTTCAGCTCCAGATTGTCCAGCCGGCCGGCGAACAGCATTCCGTCGCGAAACTCGCCGACGAGGGCGGCAATTGCCGGCTCGGTCCCGGCCACGGTGCCGTTGATGCCCTCCTCGGCCAGCAGGACGCTGCCCTTGATGCCGCGTTCGGCGCAAAAGGCGTGGAGCGGCGCACGCAGGTCGCGAAAATCCGGCAGGGCGACGAACTGATAGAAGGCGGCGACGGCGAGGGGCATGCGGCCGTTTACCAGCAGAGCTGACCATAGAAAAGCTGGTATCCCCGGGCATTGCCGAGCCCGGAAGGAATGTGCGATGTAGCCGGCCAGCACTGGTATTCCAACCACCACACGATCACGCAGCGAGCAACGATGAGAAGCTTCCATTTCCCCGGCAGGTCGACGGTCCACGCCCAGAACGGAATGATCGCGACATCGCACCCGCAGGCGGCGCTGGCCGGGATCGAGGTGCTGCGGGCCGGCGGCACCGCGGCCGATGCGGCGGTGGCAGCCTGCGCCCTGCTCGGAGTGATCGAGCCGCAATCGACCGGTATCGGCGGCGACTGCTTCGCCCTGGTCCAGCCCAGGGGCGAGGGCCGGATCATGGCCTATAACGGCTCGGGCCGGGCGCCTGCCGCCGCGACCGTGGACTGGTACCTCGAGCGCAAGATCCATTCGGTGCCGCTGACCTCCGCCCACGCCGTCTCCGTGCCCGGTGCCATCGATGCCTGGGCGCGCATCCTGCACGACCATGGCCGGCTCGGCCTCGACCGGCTGCTGCAGCCGGCGATCCGCGCCGCCGAGGACGGCTATGTGGTGGCGCCGCGGGTGGCCTTCGACTGGAACAACCAGTTCGAGAAGCTCAAGAACGGCACCAACACCGCGCGCTACTTCCTGCCGCGCGGCAAGGCGGCGGCGGTCGGCGACGTGATCCGCCAGCCGGAGCTGGCGCAGACGCTGCGCGTGATCGCCAAGGAGGGGGCGAAGGGCTTCTACACCGGCGCGGTCGCCGAGGACATGGTGCAGACGCTGCGCGGCATCGGCGGCCTGCACACCCTGGAGGACTTCGCCAATCACCAGACCGAGGTGACCTCGCCGATCGGCACCACCTACAAGGATCACGACGTCTGGCAGTGCCCGCCGAACGGCCCGGGCATCACCATGCTGGTGATGCTCAACATTCTTTCCCGCTTCGACCTCACGCGGATCGATCCGCTCAGCGTCGAGCGCTTCCACCTCGAGGCCGAGGCCGCGCGCATCGCCTACATGATGCGCGAGCAGCATATCGGCGACCCCGCGCACATGACCACCGAGGTCGCGAGCATCCTCGCCAAGGAGTTCGCCGACGAGTACATCTCGCAGATCAGCCTCGACAAGCTGCTCGATCTGCCGAACGTCGCGCCGCCGATGAATCCGGAGACGGTCTACATCACCGTCGTCGACCGCGACCGCAACGTCTGCTCCTTCATCAACTCGATCGCGCATTCGTTCGGCTCGGCCATCGTCTCCAACGAGACCGGCGTGCTGCTGCAGAACCGCGCCGGCGGCTTCCGCATCCAGCCCGGTCATCCGAACTGCATCGGTCCGGGCAAGCGTCCGCTGCACACCATCATCCCGGCGCTCGCCACCAAGGCCGGCCGCGCCCAGATGTCGTTCGGCGTGATGGGCGGCCAGTATCAGCCGGTCGGCCAGACCCACGTGCTGACCAACATCCTCGATTATGGCTGCGACGTGCAGGAAGCGATCGATATGGCGCGCGGCCTGCATTACGAGGGCGTCTATCAGCTCGAGGACGGCGTGCCGGCCGATGTCGTCGAAGGCTTGCAGAAGATCGGCCACAAGACCACCAAGGTGGTGTCGCCGCTCGGCGGCGGCCAGGCGATCTGGATCGACTGGGACAAGGGCACGCTCACCGGCGGCTCCGACCCGCGCAAGGACGGCTGCGCGCTGGGATATTGAGGCGGGCGCGTTCTCGCGGACTATCTCACCATCACTGCGCTTGGGCCCAGTCGTGTCCACACATTCCGCTGTCGTCCCGGCCTTGAGCCGGGACCCATACCCCCAGGGAGCGGTTTGAGGCAGGCTGGCAATTGGCTTTTTGCCCATCACGTCTGCTGCGGCGTATGGGTCCCGGATCGGAGCCGCGACGCGCTGGCGCGCGTCACGGCTTGTCCGGGACGACAGCGGTGGGTTTGGCGGATTCACAATTCAAACAGCCATCGAGTTGAAGACATGAGGACGTGATCTCGCGGCGAGACTCGCCCGAGGTCTGCACTTGGTCGTCCCTCGCAATCATGCAGAGGGCGCAGGGAATGCCGGGTGAAGGCCTCACCCATGGCCCGCCTGCGAAAAAAATGCAGGCGGCAG
>NZ_JBNPUM010000009.1:0-400491 GCF_051168175.1 Bradyrhizobium sp. HKCCYLRH2047 | reverse complement strand
GAAAGCGATTCGTCAGTCACTCGACCGAGGAATCATCCATTTCCGGCAGCAAAATGGTAAGTTAGCGCCAATGGGGGCAGCCGCACGAGTGGTGTTCGTTGTTGGACCTGTACCCCCTCACCCCGATTGCATCTGGCGATGCAATCCGACCTCTCCCCGCAAGCGGGGCGAGGTTAAGACCGCCGTGAGCTCATTCAAACGAACCAAGCAACACTCTCTCCGCCCGCGCCGCCACGTCCAGCAGCATCCGATCGCGCCCGCGTGCGGCGATCAGTTGCAGGCCGAAGGGCAGGCCCTGCGAATTGGTCCCGCACGGAATCGAGATCGCCGGCACGCCGGCGTGGTTGGCGTAAGGCGTGAACACCGCGTGCGCCCGCGGCATGGCGGGTTTGCCACCAATCTCCGCTGGGCCGAGCTGCGTGAACGGCCAGGCGACGCAGGGCACGGTCGGCGCGAGCAGCACGTCGACCTCGGTGAAGAACGCCGCAAACGCGCGCGCGATCTGCGTGCTCGCTTCCATCGCGCGCGCCACGTCTGCGCCGCTCAGGCCGAGGCCGCGCTCGATCTGTTTGGCGATGTCCGGGTCGAACTGCGTGGGATCGCTGCGAAAGCCTTCGCCGTAGAGTGCGGCCAGCCCGGCGTGCTGCAGCGGCATCACCGCATCTTCGGCAAGCCCTGCCGGCCAGATCGGATTCTTGTCCTCGATTGTCATGCCACTGGCGCGGAGCCGGGCGACGGCCTGCTGCAAGCCGGCACTCACCTCGTGATCGACGGCGACATCCAAGCCGAGCCGCGGCGAGAATGTCACGCGAAGCGGCTTCTCCTGATCGGCCACGGCCACATCGAACGCATCGGGATCGCGCGGATCGGCACCGGCCATGACCTCGAACGCAAGCCTGGCATCGGCGACATCGGCGGCGATCGGCGCGATCACCGAGATGCGCCAGAACGGCTCGGCAAAGCCAGGCCCATAGGGGATCGCGCCGTAGGACGGCTTGAATCCGACCACGCCGACATGGGCCGGCGGCCGGCGGCTCGAGCCGCCGGCATCGGTGCCGATCGCGAGCGGCACGAGCCCGGCTGCCACCGCCGCAGCCGGCCCGCCGGACGAGCCGCCGGGCGTGAGCTGCTGATCCAGCGGATGGCGGGTCGGCCCGTACAGGAGCGAGGTCGTCACGCCCTTGCAAGCGAATTCGGAGGTCGCGCCGATGCCGACAATGACGGCGCCAGCGCGCCGCACCCGCGCGATGGCGATCGCATCCTCTGGCGCAATGAAATCGGTGAACAGCCGCGAGCCCTGCGTGATGCGCCAACCCTCGACCCAGATGTTGTCCTTGACCACGATCGGCACGCCAGCCAGCGGGAGCTGCTCTCCGACTGCAACACGCGCGTCGACGGCATCGGCCTCAGCGTACGTACGTTCGGGATCGATCGTGACGACGGCGTTGAGGTCGCGCGCCGCGGCAATGCGCGCAAGCGCCTGCTCGGCCGTCTCTCTGGCCGACGCCTGCCGTTCCAGGACAGCGCTTGCGATCTGGGATGCCGTCACGGACATGATGTCTCATTCCATTGCGTGGCTGGCGCGACGACCGATTTCGCGTCTATCATCGCAGCAAAGACAGGATGAGGTGGGTGATGGCCGGCGGGATCTCGGTTCATGCGGTTGACGTGGCGAACGGGCGCCCCGCGCGTGGCCTGCGCGTCGCGATTTGGCGCCTGACGCCGGATCGCACGCTGCTCGCGGAGGGACAGCTCGGCGCCGACGGCACGCTGCAGGCGCCTGTCGTCAAGGGCGAGGGCGTCACGGCTGGCGAGTATGAGGTGCTGTTCCATGTCGGCGAGTTCTTCGGGGCAAACGCTCAAACGAAATTCCTCACCACTGTGCCGTTTCGCTTCGCGATCGACAAGGTCGAGGAGCATTTTCACCTGCCGCTGAAATTCACGCCCTGGGGCTATTCGATCTTTCGTGGGGCCTAGTGCGTCGCGCGCGGCCGTCCTTCGAGACGCCCGCCTGCGGCGGGCTCCTCAGGATGAGGGCTGATTTCGCGGCGAGATATTCACCCTCTCCATGAACACACGGCTCATAGTTCACGTGTAGCTCCAGCTTCGGCGCCGGACTCTCTTCTCGCTTCCCGATCTCTGGTCTTTTGATGCAACCTCCGCAACGCTGCGCGATGCAGTGCCCTCGCCCCTTGTGGGAGAGGGCATCGCCGGCTGATCCTCAGGCTCGGTCGGGTGAGGGGTCCTCTCCGCGAGCGCAACTCGTTGAGACAGACCCCTCACCCGACCGAGATCGTTGCGCTATTGTACATGCCCTCTCCCATAAGGGGCGAGGGCGCAGTCACGGCCGTCCCGCCCGCGGCAAGGTCGATCGGTTTCTCGCTTCTCCATGAGGTTGCTCTCCATGAACACGCTGACAGCATGTTCATGGTCCTCTGTGTAGCGGCCGCTCCGCCGCTTGACCCTCATGGTAAGGAGCGCCGCCTCGCGGCGCGTCTCGATCCATGAGGCCCCCGACCTCGCGCCACTAACCCGTCAGCCGCTTCGACAGTCCCGTCGTCCTCTCCATGATCGCCATCAGCGCGATCGTGGCGATGATCAGCACGCTCGACAGTGCAGCGATGGTGACGTCGAGCTTGCCTTCGAGGTCCTGCCACATCCGGATCGGCAGCATGTCGGTGGCGGCATCGCGCAGGAACAGCGACACCGGCACGTTGTCGAACGACGACATGAAGGCGATGAACGCGCCGGAGATGATGCCGGGGCGGATCAGCGGCAGCACGATGCGGCGGAACGTGTAGAGCCTGCTGGCACCGAGGATCGCCGAGCTTTCCAGCAAGGTCGGCTCGAGCTGGGCCAGGGCGGCGACGGTGTTGCGGACGACGTAGGGCACGCAGACGATGGTGTGGCCGATGACGAGTGTCAGCAGCGACACCGGCAGGCCGACCAGCGAGAAGAACATCAGCGCCGCAAGCCCGAAGGCGAGCGCGGGCAGCACCAGCGGCGACATGAACAAGGAGTCCAGGAGCTTTGCGGTCAGCGTCCTGGAGCGCGAGATCGCCAGCGCCGCGGCGACCCCGAGCACGATCGAGAGCCCCGTCGACCACAGCGCGACGACGACGCTGTTGCGCGCGGCGAATTGCAGTTGCCAGGCGTTCCACAATTCGACGTACCAGCGCGTCGAATAACCGGGCGGCGGGAATTTCAGCGAGAAGCCGGACGTGAAGGAGACGATGACCACGACCAGCGACGGCGAGACGATCAGGATCAGCGCCATGATGGCAATGACCGTCATCACGATCTGGAAGCTCAGCGCTTCCCAGTTTTTTCGCCGCCTGCTCATCGCGCCTCTCCATAGCCGCGGGCACGCCGCCCGAGCATCGAGAACAGCGCGACGATGGCGAGCACCGCGAACAGGAAGATGATCGAGATCGCCGCCGCGAACGGCCAGTTCTGCAGGGTCGAAGCCTGCTGGTACAGATACATCGGCATGAACAGCATCTGGCCGCCGCCAACCAGCGACTGGGTGATGAAGGCGGTGATCGCCGCAGCATAGGTCAATGTGCAGCCGGCGATGATGCCGGGCATCGACAGCGGCAGCATCACCTTGAAGAAGGTGCGCCAGCTGCCGGCGCCGAGCGAGGCCGAGGCGTCGGAGAGGTTGGGATCGATGCGGCCGATCGCCGTGATCAGGGGCAGCACCATCAGCGGCATCTGCACCTGCGCAAGCGCGGCGATGAGCCCGCCTTGCGTGTAGATCATGCGCAGCGGCGTGCCGATCAACCCGAGTGATTGCAGAACGGAGTTGATGATGCCCTGCCGTCCCAGAATGACGATCCAGGCGAAGGTCCTGACCACGACGCTGGTGAGCAGCGGCAGCAGCACGATCATGATGATGAGCGTCTGCACCCGGCTGCCGGAGCGCTGGTACAGCCAGGCGATGGGATAGCCGAGCACGAGGCAGGCGAGCGTCACCTCGGCGCCGAGCAGCAAGGTCGAGCCGAGCACGGCGAGGCTGAAGGGGTCGGTCAGGAACTTGAGATACTGGCCGAGCCCCCACACCGTCGCGGCGGTATCGTTGTGGAGCGAGAGATACAGGAGCTGCGCCAGCGGCAGCACGAAGAAGAGCGCGAACACCAAGCCTAAGGGCAATGCGAGCCCCAGGCTGAAGCTGGTCACGTCTCCAGGCGCTGCCGTCGCGCTCTTCATCGCGTCAGATCTTGATGTCGCGGTTGAACTTCTCGATCCAGGACGCGCGCTGCTCGTTGATCTTCTTCCAGTCCTGGAACACGAACTTCTTCTTCAGCTCCGCGGTGTCCTTGGCCAGCACCTTGGCGATCTCGCCGGTCATCGCGACCTTGGTGTTGGTCGGCACGATCAGATAGGGCGGGTTCATCAGCGCCGTCTGCACCTCCGGCGACAGCGCCGCCTCGATCAGCTTGAAGGCGAGCTCCTTGTTCGGCGAGTTCTTGACGATGTGGATGGTGGTCTTGAAGGCGATGGCGCCTTCCTTCGGCGCCACGAACTCGACCGGCACGCCCCGGGCCTTCAGGATCTGGATGGCGTTGAAATTGCCGGGCGAGATGTCGATCTGGCCCTGCTGGAACAGGGTCGCCAGCGCGCCCGGATTGGCGGCGACGGCGGCGAGGTTCGGCTTCAGCTCCTCCAGCGCCTTGAAGCCCTCATCGACATTGGCCTCCGAGCCGCCGCGCATGCGCGCGATCTCGACCAGCCAGCCGGTGCCGAGCGTGGAGTTCAGATTGGTGATGCCGACCTTGCCCTTGAATTCGGGCTTCCACAGATCGGCCCACGACGTCGGCGGCGTCTTCACCGTCTCGGGATTGTAGGTGAGGCCGACGACCTGGAAGAACGGCGCCGGGCCCATGGCGTCCTGCGCTTCGGGAATCAGGTCCTTGAAATAGGCGCTCTTGTCGGCCGGGTAGGGCTCGACGAGATCCTGTCCGATCGCGACCAGCGCCGGACCGGGATCGTGCAGCATGACGTCGATCGGCGGATTGGCCTTGGCGGCGTTGACCTTGGCGATCTGGTCGACCGACAGCATCGGATCGAGCACGATCGCGGCATCAGCGTTGGCCTTGCGGAAGGCAGGGACGAGCACGGCTTTATGTGCTTCTTCCCAGCTTCCGGTGAAGGTCGCGAACACCAGCGGTCGCGCCTGCGCGAGGCTGAGACCGGGGAAGGCGTGCATGGCTCCCAGCGTCAACGCGCTGGTCAGGAGCCGGCGGCGGTCAAGCATCATGTTTCACTCCGATGTGTCGGTTGGTTCATTGGGGGAAGACGGTGGCGAGGCCCGGCGCGAGCGGCGCGACGCGCACCGGCGTGCCGGCCTCGCGCAAAGGCGTGCCGCCGGTGCGGGCCTGCGAAATCTTGATGCTCGATCCGTCGCGCGCCTTGATCTCATGGACCACCGTGGCGCCGAGCGGCAGCGCCATGCCGATCTCGCCGGCAAAGCCGGAGTCATCGCCGACGAAGGTGAGATGCTCGGGACGCAGGCAGACGGTGACCTTGTCGGAGGCACGGACCGGCTGCGGCGCGCGGGCGATGATCTCGCCGCCGGCCTCCAGCGCGACCTTGACGCCGTTAGCATCGGCCGTCACGACCACGCCCTTCATCTTGTTCGCGGTGCCGACGAAGCTGTTCACGAACAGCGTCTGCGGCTGGTCGTAGATCTCGGACGGTGTGCCGAACTGTTCGAGATGGCCATGGCTGAGCACCGCGACGCGATCGGCCATCGACAGCGCCTCCTCCTGGTCGTGGGTCACGATCAGCGTGGTCGTGCCGGCCATGCGCTGCAGCCGCTTGACCTCGATCTGCATGTCCAGCCGCAGATTCTTGTCGAGCGCGGCGAACGGCTCATCGAGCAGCAGGATCGACGGCTTGATCGCGAGCGCGCGCGCCAGCGCCACGCGCTGCTGCTGGCCGCCGGACAATTGTCGCGGCAGCCGCTCGCCGAACGGGCCGAGCTGCACCATGTCGAGCAGCCGCTGCGCCTCCTTGTTGCGCGTCGCCTTGTCGACGCCGCGCGCGGCGAGGCCGTAGCCGACATTCTCGGTGATCGAGAGATGCGGAAACAGCGCGTAGTTCTGGAACACGATGCCGACCGCGCGGCGATTGGGCGGCAGCGCGTCGACGACGTCGTTGCCAATGATGACACGTCCCTCGCTCTGGCCGATGAAGCCGGCGATGATGCGCAAAAGCGTGGTCTTGCCACAGCCCGAGGGCCCGAGCAGGGCAATGATCTCGCCGCCTTTCACGTCGAGATTGATGTCGGAGACGGCGATCGTTCCGCTGGCGAAGCGGTGCGTGATCCGATCCAGAACGAGCGACTTGGCGTCCGATACGCTGGCCATGGGCTTCCTGCTCAACTCGTTTGAAAAAGCAAGAAGCGTGCCGCCTTTTCAGGCAGCGAAGGCGGTTTGTGTACAGAAGTGGAAGTGGGGTACGGGAGTAGGACGAGTTTCGCCCCGAGCGCCAGCTAACAAGATTGGCTCGGCCCAACTATCCGTCGCGATGCTCCAGTCGCGCGGCCAAGGCCTCCGGCAGCCCCGTCGTCGGCTTCGCGGCCGGGCGGCGGAAGGTGCCGGCGGTGGCCTTGCGCATCCTCAGCGCCAGCAGTGCCTCGGCCTGCTTCACCGCCGCGATCACCTGGTCGACCACGGGCACGGGAATGCGGTGCGCGACGCGCGCGGCAAGGCCCGACAGCGGCGCGCCGGCAAAGATCAGCACGTCGGCGTCGTTCTCCTCGACCGCGCGCAGCGCCAACTCGACCAGCAGCTCTTCCTTCTCGTGCTGCACGTCGGAGATCTGCTTGAAGCTGCCGTCGAGCATGCGGATGCCGGCGCAGCGCTCCATCAGCCCGTGCATGCGCACGCACTCCTCGTACCAGGGGCCGAGCGCCTGCGCGAAGGTGACGATCGCGAAGCGCCGGCCGGCCATGCAGGCCGTCAGCATCGCGGCCTCCGCCAGCCCGATCACGGGTACGTCGAACAGCTCGCGCGCCGCGAACAGGCCGGGATCGCCGAACGCGGCGACGATCGCGGCGTCGAACGTGCCGTTGCGCTCCGCCAGCATCTCCAGTGCGACGGCGCCGCCGATCTGCGCCTCGGCGCGGGTGGCGATATAGGGCACGCCGCGCGGCGCGGTGCAGGGGATCAGCGTCGTGCCCGGCGCGGCGGCGTCGCGGCCGACCTGCAGCATCAGCTCGGTGATGTCGGTGCGGATGTTGGGATTGAGCAGCAGGATGTTCATGGCGCCTCGCGAGTGGATATGCGAGCTTGCCCGAGGGATTGCTGCGTTGTCCAGAACGGTGGCCGTCAGGGCGCGCCTTCGACCACGATGCCTATCAGCGTGGCAAGCAGAGAGAGGATCGCACCGATGCTGAGCAGGCGCCGCAGCTTCAGGAACCAGGCGCGCGGGTGGTCGCCGCCGAAGCTGTACTCATCGGAGACCTGCGCCGTCAGCAGCGCGACTGCGAGCAGCACCAAAGCGGGCAGCGGCGGCAGCAGCAGCGCGACCCAGCCGAGTAAAGAGGGCGTCACCCCCCAGCTCATGCGCGGCCAGCCTGCCAGGACCGGCGTCTGCACGGCGATGCCCCAATGGATCGCGCCGAGAAAGCTCACGATGACCGCGCCATAGCCGATCTGCGCGCGCAGCGCGGCCTGCCGGATCGGATCGTCACCTGCGATCGCCAACACCGCGAGGCCCGCGAACGGAATCAGCCCGGCGAGGCCGAGAATGCGTATCGGAGCGGGGACGCCGGACATCATGATGCTAGCCTTCTCGGCACTTGGCGACCGCAGTGGAGGTCCGGCCGCGGTCGGATCGGCAGCGGTCCGAACAGTATTTCACCTCGTCCCAGTCGCGTGCCCATTTGCGCCGCCACGCGAACGGGCGGCCGCACGCAGCGCATATCGTGGTGGGCAAGTCGGCCTTGCGCCGCATCTTCGGCATGGCGTCACCACGGGACCGGCGTGCCGCGCCGGGGCAGGGCCGCATCCGCTGCTGCCTTGCCGGAGCGCGTCGCGATCCGTTCGCCCATCATGTTCGTCCTCGCCGACCAGTGCGCGGCGCCGGCTCCGGCCGGCACCATCCACGCTGGGCAACGATCGACGGGCAACGACGGATCAGTGGCCCGTGGTCGCGGCTCAGGCTTTGGTCACATGCACGGCGGGTGTCGCACCGCCGTTCCACTTGCCGTCGATCGCGCGCTCGATCTGGGCCGCGAGCTGCAGCAGCAGGCCGTCGTCGGCCTGCTTGCCGATCGCCTGGATGCCGAGCGGCAGGCCGTGCTCGTTGGTCGCGAGCGGCAGCGAGATCGCGGGGATGCCGCAGAGATTGGCGAGCGGCGTGAACGCGAAGTTGCGCCACAGGTTCTCGAACCAGTCGAGCACGGACGGATTGTCGCTGATGGTCAGATATTCGGTGGTGCCGATCTTCGGCGTCGGCAGCGCGGTGATCGGGGTCAGGATGATGTCCCAGTCCTCGAAGAAGGCACCGAAGGCGCGCGACGTCGTGTTGAACACCGCCTGCATCGCCGCGCGCTCGGCGAAGCTCGTATCGCGACCCGCTTCCCAGATGCGGATGTTGATCGGCTCGATCAGCTCGGCCGGCGGCCGCTCGAGCTTGCGCTGCGCCAGCAGGTTGTTGATGACGATCGCGAAGTTGGAGATGTAGCAGGTCGTCTGCGCGGCGAACGCGGCGCGATAATCGACGTCCGGCAGCGCGTAGCCGACGTGATGGCCGAGGCCTTCCAGGAACTTGCCGACGCGCGCCAGCTCGGCCGCGATGTGCGGCGTGGCGCGGTAGTCGCCCCATTGATGCGACAGCGCGATTTTCAGCTTGCCGGGATCGCGCTTGATCAGCTCGACATACGGCTCCGGCGTGGTCCAGTACGGCATGAACTCGCCCGGCGCGCCGCCGCGGCAATGGTCGACGAACGCCGCGGTGTCGCGCACGCTGCGCGACTGGCAGCCCTGGATCGAGACAAGCCCGGAGAGATCCGACAGATGCGGCGCGATCGAGAACACGCCGCGCGAGACCTTCAGGCCGATATTGCCGTTGACGCCGGCGGGAATCCGGATCGAGCCGCCGCCATCGGTCGCATGCGCGATCGGCACGACGCCGGCGGCGACCATCGCCGCGCTGCCGGCCGAGGAGCCGCAGGTCGTGTAGTCCGTGTTCCAGGGATTGCGCGTGACATAGACGGCCGGGTTCTCCGCCGAGCTGCAGACGCCGAACTCCGGCGTCGTGGTGCGCCCCATCAGGTTGAGGCCGGCCTTGCGCATCTTCCCCGTGAGATGCGTATCGGCGGCGGGGCGGTTGCCGCGCATGTAGAGCGAGCCCTGCTCCTGCAGCCGCCCGGCCATGGTCGGTCCGAGATCCTTCATCAGGAACGGCAGGCCGGCGAAGGCGCCGTCGGCATTGGCGCCCGCCTTGATGGGATCTTCGACGGCGTCGGCAAAGACCTCGACCACGCCCGACAGCGCGGGATCGACCTTGGCAATGCCTTCAGCGGCCTGCCGCGCCAGCTCCGCCGCCGTCAGTTCGCCATTGCGAACGCGCGCCGCCAGCGCCATGCCATCATGCCGGGCCCACTCGTCCCAGCTCATCGCCAACGTCATCTGTCTTCCGATCTTTCGCGCGGCGCATCGCGTGTTCGATGAGTTCGCGCCTTGCATGTTCCGCGACGCGAACCTTAGTTTGCGAAGGCGGCGAGTCAATCAAGCACGCTGCATGCCGCCAATACGGCGCGCTCATGCGCCACGGCTTACCGGTGATCGCGTGGAGCCAAGCCCGTTCCGGAAATCGACACTCGGGCGCTGCTTCGGCCGCTCACAGCGCCATGCGCGCTGTGAGCGGTTCCGGTTGTTACATTGTTGCTGATCGACAACCGCGCCGGCCGCGTGCTATCCGCTGGCCGAACAGGGGGCGCGGTGCGCAGCATTGGCAAACGAGACATCACGAGCCGTCCGCGCATGCTGCGCCGGATCGTGGCTGCCTGCCTGATGCTCGCCTATGTTCTCGCCGGCGCGCTGCACGGCGCCTGTGACATCGACGTCGCCCATCCCTTCGCCGGCAAGCCGGAGATCGCGTCGCTGCTCGACCGGGCGGGCCACACCGATCAGCGCGGCGTCGCCGACCATCATTGCCATGGCTGCTTCTCGGTGGCCGTGCCGCAGCCGCAGTTTGCCGCCGTCCCGGCCGAGGTCGTGGCCGCGACCGGCTGGGCCGTTCCCCTGCTCAGTGCAGGCATCCTTCCCGAGTCCGAGTCTCCGCCGCCAAGACACCTGAGCTGACGCAACGTGCCGGACGGCCGACGCCGTCCATCCTTGCCCGTCCAGACAGGTTGATCTCATGCCATTCCCCGGGATGGCTGCGCGCGCCATCGGCGCCGCAGTCCTGCTCGCTCTGTCCGTGCACGCGTCAGCGGCGCAGACGCTGACCCTCCGCGCGGCGCTGTCGCGCGCGCTCGCCGCCAATCCACGGCTGTCCGCCGCCGACCGCGACATCGGCATCGCCTCCGGCCAGCGGCTGCAGGCGGGCGCGCTGCTCAATCCCGAGCTGTCCTACGAGCAGGACAATTCATTCGGCTCGGGTCAATATCGCGGCACGCGGTCGGCCGAGACCACCTTGCAGATCAGCCAGGCGTTCGAATGGTTCGGCAAGCGCGACGCGCGCATCGCCGCCGGCCAGGCCGGCGTACGGGTCGCCGAGATCCAGCGCCAGGCGGTGCGGCTGGAAGTGCTGTCGGAGACGGCGATCGCCTTCGTGACGGTGCTCGCCACGCAGCGGCGCATCCAGATCCTCGACGATCAGGTCGCAGCGCTCGATCGCCTGACGCCGCTGCTGCGCCGTCGCGTCGAGGCCGGCGCGTCGTCGCCGGCGGAGACCGGCCGCGCCGAGGTCGCCTCGGCGCTGGTGCGGGCCGATCGCGAGCGCGTCAAGGCGACGCTGGCGAGCGCGCGCCGCGAGCTCGCCGTGCTGATCGGCGACAGCTCGGCGAAGCTCCCGGCCGTCACCGGCCGGTTCGATGCGACCGGCCAGCCGCCGGCGTTCCAGACCGTGATCTCCGCCATCGATGCCAATCCGCAGCTCGTCCGCTGGACCGCGGTCTACGCCCAGCGCAATGCCGAGCTGCTGCTGGCCCGGCTCAAGCCCTATCCCGACGTCCGCATCGGCGCCGGGTGGCGGCACTTCAACGACACCCAGGATGATGCCGTCAGGCTCAGCATCTCCGTGCCGATCCCGGTGTTCGACCAGAACCAGGGCAACATCCTCTCGGCGCAGGAAAGCCTCGCCAAGACCGAAGCCGAGCGCAAGGCCAACCGCAACGCGCTGCTGGTGATCGCCGGCCGCGCCTACGACTCGCTGCAAGGCTCGCTGCGGGAATTGTCGGTGTTGCGCGAGATCGCGATCCCGAAGGCGCAGGAGGCCGCCGACGAGATCGCGCAGGGCTACAGCGCCGGCCGCTTCTCTTTGCTCGAAGTGCTGGACGCGCAGGCGAGCGTGGCGCAGGCGCGGCTGCGCGAGCAGGAGGCGCTGCAGAACATCCATGTCGCCGTGGCGACGATCGAAGGCCTGGTCGGCCGTCCCTTCACCCTGGCACGGGAGACCGCGCGATGAGACCATTCACCGTCATCCTGATTGCCGTCCTCGCCGCCGCGGCCGGCGCCGGCGCATCGCGCCTGCTGGGCGAGGCGGAGCCGCATGCCGACGCAACGGTCGGCCATGCCGATCATGCCGAGAAGGCGGCACCGAAGGATCATGTCGAGCAGGACGAACATGGCGCCGACCGCATCCGCATCAGCGACGTGAAGCTCGCCGCGGCCGGCGTCGCGCTCGCCGAAGCCGGACCCGCGACCTTGTCGGATACGCTATCGTTCAACGGCGTGCTGCGCGCCAACCAGGAAGCATTGGTGCAGGTGACGCCGCGCTTTCCCGGCATCGTCCGTGCCATCAGGAAGCGCATCGGCGACACCGTCGCCAAGGACGAGCTGCTCGCCGCGATCGAGAGCAATCAGAGCCTGACGGCGTATGATCTCAAGGCGCCGATCGGCGGCACCATCATCGACCGCCAGATCTCGCTCGGCGAATACGCCTCCGAGCAGAAGCCGGCCTTCGTGGTCGCCGATCTCTCCACGATCTGGGTCGACCTGTCGATCTACCGCCAGGATCTCCGGCGCGTCCGGCTCGACGACGAGGTGCTGATCGACCCCGATGACGGCCGCGGCGCGATCCGCGGCCACGTCTCCTACATCGCGCCGGTCGGCGCCAGCGAAACGCAGACCGCGCTCGCCCGCGTCGTGCTGGCCAATCCCGACGGCCGGCTGCGTCCGGGCCTGTTCGTCACCGCGCAGCTGGTTCTCGCCAAGCGCAGCGTCGCCGTGGCGGTCCGCGCCAGCGCGATCCAGACCTTGGAGAACAAGACCGTCGTGTTCGTGCGCGAGGAGGGCGACAAGATCGAGGCGCGCCCGGTGGTCACCGGCGAATCCGACCCGACCCATGTCGAGATCCGCGACGGCCTCGCCGCCGGTGAACACTACGTCGCCGAGAACAGTTTTGTGGTGAAAGCGGAGATGGGCAAGGGGGAGGCCGAGCATGATTGACGCGCTCCTCGCCTTCGCCGTGCGCCAGCGCTGGCTGGTGCTGCTCGTCGCGCTCGCGGCGGCCGGCTTCGGCGCCTGGAATTTCACCCGGCTGCCGATCGACGCCGTGCCAGATATCACCAACGTGCAGGTGCAGATCAACACCAAGGCGCCCGGCTACTCGCCGCTCGAGACCGAGCAGCGCATCACCTTCCCGGTCGAGACCGCGATGGGCGGCCTGCCGAAGCTGGACTACACCCGCTCGCTGTCGCGCTATGGGCTGAGCCAGGTCACCGTCGTGTTCCAGGACGGCACCGACATCTATTTCGCCCGCCAACTCGTCAACGAGCGCATCCAGCAGATCAAGGACCAGCTGCCGCCGGGCGTCGAGGTGGCGATGGGACCGCTCTCGACCGGGCTCGGCGAGATCTTCATGTATGCGGTCGAAGCCAGGCCCGGCGCCAAGACGCCCGACGGCGCGGACTACTCGCCGACCGATCTGCGCACCATTCAGGACTGGATCATCCGGCCACAGCTGCGCGGCGTGCCGGGCGTGATCGAGGTCAACACCATCGGCGGCTTCGAGCGCCAGTTCCACGTGCTGCCCGATCCCGGCCGCCTGATGGCCTACAAGATCAGCTTCCGCGACGTCATCGCCGCGCTGGCGTCCAACAACGCCAATGTCGGCGCCGGCTATATCGAGCGCAATGGCGAGCAATATCTGGTGCGTGCGCCGGGCCAGGTCGGCAGCGCCGCCGAGCTCAAGGACATCGTGATCGGCGCCCGCGGCGGCACGCCGGTGCGCATCGGCGACGTCGCCGAGGTCAGCGAAGGGCGCGACCTGCGCACGGGCGCCGCGACGCTCAACGGCGAGGAGACGATCCTGGGTACGGCGATGCTCCTGATCGGCGAGAACAGCCGCGCCGTGGCGCGTCGCGTCGCGGCCCGGCTTGACGACATCGCCAAATCGCTGCCCGAGGGCGTGGTCACGCGCACGCTCTACGACCGCACCCATCTGGTCGAAGCGACGATCCGCACCGTGGAGAAGAACCTGCTCGAAGGCGCCGCGCTGGTCGTCGTGGTGCTGTTCCTGCTGCTCGGCAACATCCGGGCCGCGCTGGTCACCGCCTGCATCATCCCGCTGTCGATGGCGATGACCATCACCGGCATGGTCGAGAGCAAGGTCAGCGCCAACCTGATGAGTCTTGGCGCGATCGATTTCGGCATCATCGTCGATGGCGCCGTCATCATCGTCGAGAACTGCCTGCGGCTGCTGGCCCAGGCGCAGCATCGCAAGGGCGGACTGCTCACGACCGCCGAGCGGTTGCAGACCATCGTCAGCGGCGCGCGCGAGGTGATCGGCCCGAGCCTGTTCGGCACCGGCATCATCGCCGTGGTCTATCTGCCAGTGCTGACCCTGACCGGCGTCGAGGGCAAGATGTTCACGCCGATGGCGCTGACGGTGCTGATGGCGCTCGCCGCCGCCGTGCTGTTTTCCATCACCTTCGTGCCGGCTGCGATCGCGATCTTCGTCACCGGCAAAGTCTCCGAACAGGAGAATCTCGTCATGCGCGGCGCGCGGCGGATCTACGCGCCGCTGCTGCGCGGCGTGATCGCGCACCGCCTGATGGTCGCGGCCATAGCCGTGGTGATCGTCGCGGCGAGCGGCTTTGCCGCGACGCGCATGGGCGGCGAGTTCATCCCGAGCCTCGACGAGGGCGATGTCGCGCTCGCGGCGTTGCGCATCCCGGGAACGAGCCTGACCCTCTCGGTCGACCTGCAGAAGGCGCTGGAGGCGCGGCTGCGGCTGATACCCGAAGTGAAGGACGTCTTCACCCGCATCGGCACGGCGGAGGTAGCGACCGATCCGATGGCGCCGTCGCAGGGCGACGGCTACATCATGCTGAAGCCGCGCCCGGAGTGGCCCGACCCGGCGAAGCCGAAGGCGCAGCTCGTCGCCGAGATCGAGGCGGCGGCCGACGAGATCCCCGGCAGCAACTACGAGATTTCGCAGCCGATCCAGTTGCGCTTCAACGAGCTGATCTCCGGCGTGCGCAGCGACGTCGGAATCAAGATCTTCGGCGACGACCTCGACATCCTGCAGGGTGCCGCGCGCCAGGTCGAAGCCGCGATCCGCGGCGTCAATGGCGCCACCGACGTCAAGACCGAGCAGGTCGCGGGACTGCCGATCCTGACGGTCAGGATCGATCGCCAGGCGTTGTCGCGCTACGGCCTCAGCGTTGCCGAGGTGCAGAGCGTGGTGGAGATCGCGATCGGCGGCAAGGCGGCCGGGAAGCTGTTCGACGGCGACCGTCGCTTCGACATCGTCGTCCGGCTGCCCGAGCGTCTGCGCGGCAATCTCGATGCGATCCGCGCGATCCCGATTCCGCTGCCGGCGGGTGAGGAGGCGAATGCCGCGCCGCTGCGCACCGCCTTCTCCACGGCCGCACAGCCGCGCTACGTGCCGCTATCGTCGGTGGCCGCGGTGGCCTCGGCGCCGGGACCGAACCAGGTCAGCCGCGAGAACGGCAAGCGGCGCATCGTCGTGTCAGCCAATGTTCGCGCCCGCGACCTCGGCTCGTTCGTGACCGAGGCGCAGGCCGCCGTCGTGGAGAAGGTCAAGCTGCCGCCGGGCTATTGGATCGGCTGGGGCGGCCAGTTCGAGCAGCTGGTGTCGGCGACCAAGCGTCTCACGATCGTGGTGCCGATCGCGCTGGCGCTGGTGTTCCTGCTGCTGTTCATGAGCATGGGCTCGCTCGCCGACGCCGCGCTGGTGTTCTCCGGCGTTCCGTTGGCGCTGACCGGCGGCATCGCCGCGCTGCTGCTGCGCGGCCTGCCGCTGTCGATCCCGGCCGGCGTCGGCTTCATCGCGCTGTCAGGCGTCGCCGTGCTCAACGGCCTCGTCATCATCGCCTTCATCGAACGGCTGCGCCAGGAGGGACGCTCGGTGCGGGCTGCGGTGGAGGAGGGCGCGCTGGCGCGATTGCGGCCGGTGCTGATGACGGCGCTGGTCGCCTCGCTCGGCTTCGTACCGATGGCGATCGCGACCGGGGCCGGCGCCGAGGTCCAGCGCCCGCTCGCCACCGTCGTGATCGGCGGCATCATCTCGTCGACGGTGCTGACCCTGCTGGTGCTGCCGGCGCTCTACGTGCTGTTCAGGCGGGAGACGCGGAGCGTGTAGGCGGAAGCGGCATGCAGCTCGCGACTTGATAGCTGCATGCCGCGCGCGACGGCGTCGGGACCTAATTGAAGGCCATCGGCGCCGCGCTGGCCATCCAGCCGTCGGACCGCGCATTGCGGGCGAGCCGCTGATAGCGCGGCGCACGGGCTTCCGGCGTGACCCGCGCCGCCGCGCCGTACACCGCCGAACCGCCGTTCGGATTCACGATCGTGTAGCCGGCGATCGAGCGCGGATGCTCGCGGGTGACGTGACCGCCGGAGTTGCCGTCGTGAACGTACCAGACGTTGCCGGCGACCTGCTGCTGCAGGATCATGACATGGCCTGAACGGACCGCAGCCATTCCCGGTGCGGGCATGGCGCGCGGGAAGCGGCGCCAATTGGATGCGAGATTCAGTTCGGGAATGACCCGGCCGAACGTGTAGAGCGACGCCTCGCAGCCGCAGAAGGCATGCGGGCATCCCGACGGCCGGCCACCGACAACGCGGCCCTCGCCGGGGATCGAGGCCATGGCGTTCATGACGGAGTGATGATGATGGTACGAGTAGTGATGATGATGGTGACGAGGACGCGCCTCGGCTTGAACGGAGAGAGCCAGCAATGCGGCGACGACAATAATAACGCGGTACATTTGGAGGACTCCTGTACACTGTGAAATCCCCCTGCCGCGCGCCAATCAACCTCTAAACATGTCCTCAAAGTGACCGAATCCCCTGTGAGCCATGCATTTGCGCGACAGCGCTGTCCGGTCATTCCGGTTCCAATTCATCAGGAGTGGTTGACTCTCGAGGTCGCGGATGACTCACAAACAGTCGAGTGTTCCGCGTGGGAAGACCATGCTACCTACTAACAATGCGGCGACCGAGGCGGGCCTTCAGTCGTCCTGATAGCTGCAAGGATGCAGTCGGTATAAGTAACATCCTCCACGCGTGCGGCGCTCTTGGACATTCCAGCGCACTCATAGGAGATCGTCATGACCACGTTCCGCGGCAGTTGCCTCTGCGGCCGGGTCGGCTTCGAGGTCGATGGGCCGTTCGACAAATTCCTCAATTGCCATTGCTCGCGCTGTCGCAAGGCCAGCGGCGCGGCGCACTCCTGTGAGGTCGTCGTCAAGGCGGCGGCGCTGCGCTGGCTGGGCGGCGAGACGAACGTCACGCGGTTCGACCTGCCGCAGGCGCGCAGCTTCGCCACGGCCTTCTGCAGCACGTGCGGCAGTCCGGTGCCGCATCTGACGCGCAGCGGCCGAGAAGCGATCATTCCTGCCGGCGGCTTCGATGAGCCGCTCGGCACCGTTCCCGATCGCCACGCGCACTGGGCGTCACGCGCCGACTGGTACGTTGATGGTGGTGGGCTGCGCGTCGACGACTGACGCGATCGAGAACGCCGCCCGTCGGGCGACTCATGCCCTCGCGCTGAGATGAACAAGCTCGTTCCAGCCCCTGATCCGTTCGATCGCTGCTGCGTCTGGAGACTGATTTCACGAGCAGGTTCAGGCTGATTTGGGCTGTCCAGTCCCGGCAGAAAAAATATCCTGCTTGGCGTTTTCGGAAAATCATGATTGTTTGTCGCTGTCCCGCCTCATCGACGAGGGGCGTATCGCGGTCGTCACGACACGTGGAGGCGGGATGTGATGGGCGGGCCGGTTTGCAGCGTGGTCATTCGCGCGGACGAACAACATCGGCTCGCACGGTCAAGTCGCGTGGTCCTGATACTCCGATGCCAGTATCAAGCCTGCGTTGGCGCCAATGGCGCCGCGTGGGTGACGGTGACCAAAAAGCCCGGCGCACCGGGGAGAACGCGAAGCAGCCGTAAAGCCATCGCGCAGGGAGGGTCGGATCATCCGGCTGGACCTGTGGTACCTGCCGCCTGCATTTTTTGAGCAGGCGGGCCACGGGCCTCAGTCGAGGTCCGGCCTTCCCTGCACCCTTTCGTTTGAAGAGGGTGAGACCACTGTATCACTCGGACGCCTGGGGCGCCGCGAGGCCATGGACGCACATCCCCATATGCCGCTCAAAATTGTTGATCACGACGCGCCACTGGCTCAGTGCCGACCCTCCCCCTCCAGGGCAGGGCTATCGCATATGGAGATACAGGGCCATCGCGATGAACGATTCTGCAGGTTAGTTACTCCGTCATGCCCGCCTTGCCCGGGCATCCATGTCGTTCTCAGCATGATGACGCGGAGAGAGGTAAGCGCAAAACCTCGATCGCCATATGTGATAGCCCTGCCCTCCGAGGGAGAGCGGCACCGAGCTCGCGGCTCAGCTTTGGAAAGCGACGGGTGCGGACCCACAGGGCCGTTTTGAGGTGTCAGCCATGTCTCCGAACGCCTTCACGGCAGTTGTCAGCGCCATGCTCGGCGGCGACAAGGGCGGAGAGGCGATGCCGGAGTCGCCCCCGTTCGCCATTGACCGCCCGACCGTTTGGCCTATCTCTTCAACACTGCAAAGAAACGGAACTGGACCCTCCTGATGACCGCACATTTCAGCAACTTCGATGCCGCCATCGATCCCGTGAAGCTCGACCGCCTGGCCGAGGTCGCGGTGAAGGTCGGCTTGCAGCTTCGGCCCGGTCAGGATCTGCTGCTGACCGCGCCGTCGGTGGCGCTGCCGCTGGTGCGCAAGGTCGCCGAGCACGCCTACAAGGCCGGCGCGGGGATCGTGACGTCGTTCTTCTCCGACGAGGAGCTGACCTTGGCGCGCTATCGTTTCGGCCATGACAACAGCTTCGATCGTGCCGCCGACTGGCTCTATCAGGGCATGGCCAAGGCGTTCTCGGAGAACACCGCGCGGCTCGCCATCGTCGGCGACAATCCGATGCTGCTGTCCGGCCAGGATCCGGCCAAGGTGGCGCGCGCCAGCAAGGCCAACTCCAAGGCCTATCAGCCGGCGCTGGAGAAGATCACGAATTTCGAGACCAACTGGAACATCATCGCCTATCCGAGCCTCTCCTGGGCCAAGCTGGTCTTCCCGGATGTCCCGGAAGAGGTCGCGGTGGCGAAGCTCGCGGACGCGATCTTCGCGGCGTCGCGCGTCGATCGCGAGGATGCGGTGTCG
Organism: Bradyrhizobium sp. HKCCYLRH2047; assembly: GCF_051168175.1. NCBI lineage: Bacteria > Pseudomonadati > Pseudomonadota > Alphaproteobacteria > Hyphomicrobiales > Nitrobacteraceae > Bradyrhizobium > Bradyrhizobium sp. HKCCYLRH2047. The sequence continues at coordinate 381,652 of NZ_JBNPUM010000009.1, read as the reverse complement.
GCCTGGGAGCGCCACAACGCGGTGCTGCGCGAGCGCACCGAATGGCTCAACGGCCAGCGCTTCAGTGCGCTGCATTACACCGGACCCGGCATGGACCTGACGATCGGTCTCGCCGACGGCCATGAATGGGAGGGCGGCGCCTCGACCGCCAAGAACGGCATCACCTGCAATGCCAACATCCCGACCGAGGAAGTGTTCACGACGCCGCATTGCCGTCGCGTGTCGGGTCACGTCGTCAGCTCCAAGCCGCTGTCCTATCAGGGCACGCTGATCGACAACATCCAGGTGAAGTTCGAGGAGGGCCGCATCGTCGAGGCCAAGGCCTCGAAGGGCGAGGAGGTGCTGAACAAGGTGCTCGACACCGACGAGGGCGCGCGTCGGCTCGGCGAAGTCGCGCTGGTGCCGCACTCCTCGCCGATCTCCAAGAGCGGCCTGTTGTTCTACAACACGCTGTTCGACGAGAACGCCGCCTCGCACATCGCGCTCGGCCAGTGCTACTCGAAGTGCTTCGTCAACGGAACGTCGCTGTCGCCGCAGCAGATCGCCGCCCAGGGCGGCAACCAGAGCCTGATCCACATCGACTGGATGATAGGCTCGGCCGACACCGACATCGACGGCCTCCATGAAGACGGCCGCCGCGTGCCGGTGTTCCGCAAGGGCGAGTGGGCTTGAAGGACGAGTGGGCCTGACGCATGACGGGCCGGCGCCACGCGTGCACCGGCCCGAAGCGGGCCGCGAGCGATGCTCGCGGCGGAGTCGTCGTCGGTCGAACGGTCCTACTGCTTGGCGCTGCCGGTGGTGGCCTGCACGTCGATCGTGATCCGTTCCGACATGACCGGCTTGTTGTGCGGGATGTGGCTCCAGTCGCCGAGCACGAGCTGCAAGGTGTGCTTGCCCGGCGTGAGATTGACCGAGGCTTCGGTCTGGCCCTTCCCGAAATGCACGTGGCCGGCATCGACCGGGATCGCCTCGTTGAGCGCATCGCCCTCGAGCGCGGGCGCGTCGATCAGCAGATGGTGGTGGCCGGTGTTGGGAGCCTCGGTGCCGGACGGCGCGACGCCCATGCCGGACAGGCCGAAGCGGATCAGCACCGGCGAGGAGACGGTGTCGCCGTCCTTGAGGTTGATGAAGTAGGCCTTGGCATTCTCGGGGGCGGGCGTTTCGCCCGCCATGACGACGCCGGTGGTTGCAAGGGTGGCGGCAGACAGCGTGAGGGCGAAGGCGAGGCTCAGTCGGCGCATCCTGGGAAATCCTTATCTCTGCGAAGGCGGCAAATCTCTAAAGGTGACGGCACAACTCAGGATGGGCAGGGCGACCGGAGGGGCGCCTGTCCGCATCTTGCAGTGCGGCTAAACAGTAGATCAGCAGGTTTGGCGAGGCCGCGAACAAATTGCGGCGTTCGCGTGAAGTTTATAGCGCTGGCGTGGTTGTGATGCGACGGCTGGTCGCGGCGATTGGTTCAAATCTTAACGACTGCGGAAAGCAGCCATTAGGTGCAACCGGCTACGGTCGCAGGCTCATGCCGGCGTTCGCCCGGTCATTTCAGTCCCATGCATTTGAGGTCCACGATGTCGCCGTCCTTGATCGAAACCGCCAACCTCACCGTCGACCTGGCGCCCGCTCCGATCGAGCCGTCGTGGATCATCGAGGGCACTCCGACCGCGACCTCCTGCACCATCGCGCGCAGCAGCGACGGGCTGGGCTCGACCATCGTCTGGCATTGCACCGAGGGCAAGTTCAACTGGTACTACAATTTCGACGAGACCATCCTGATCCTCGAAGGCGCGATCGTGCTGGAGAGCGATGGGCTCCCGGCAAAGCGCTATGGGCCGGGCGACGTGATCTTCTTCCGCGACGGCGCGCATGCCAAATGGCATGTCGAGGGCCACGTCAAGAAGCTGGCCTTCTGCCTGAAGACGCAGCCCTATGTGCTCGGCCTCGCGGTGCGCGTGATCAACAAGCTCAAGCGCATGTTCCTGACGCCCGAAGGCCGCCGCGGCACCAGCCTCGCGGGCGCCTAGACTCCGTCGAGGATGATCACCGTCGGCATCGACGGCAACAGCTCGCGCGACATCTTCAACGTCCGCTCGCCGCGCCGGTCGATCTCGAACTGCTGGCCGATCTTGCGCATGAACTCGTCGAGCGGCGTCGCGAAGCGGTGCATCGGCAGCACCACCGAGGCGCGCAGACGCCTGGTGATCTCGGAGATGCCGTCGAGCGACATCGTGTAGGTGCCGTCGATCGGCACCATGACCACGTCGAGCCGGCCGATCGCGGCGAAATGCGTCTCGTCCAGCTTGACATGCAGATGGCCGAGATGGCCGATGCACAGGCCGGCGACCTCGAAGATGAAGATCGAGTTGCCGTCCTTGATCATGTCGATGCCGATGGAATCTCCGAAATAGCGGCGGATGTCGGTGGTGATGTTGCGGATCAGCACGTCGCCGATCCGCTCGTAGATCTGGGCCGGCTTGCCGTCGTCGCCCCAGCCATGCAGCACGTGCGGGATGCGCGGATCGGGCGCCAGCGTGTAGTGCGTCGAATGGGCCCGGTTCATGGTGATGACGTCGGGCAGCCGCCCGACCTGATAGGCGCCGCTGTAGTCGGTGGCGATGCGGATGCCCATCGGCGTGTCGATGAAGTAGGTCGAGTGGCCGGCATAGGTGATTGTCACCTCGTTGCCGGCCGCCGCCGTCCGGCGCAGGCTGACCGGCACGGCGCGCGGCGGGTTGCCGGCCATCGCCAGGCACTCGCTGGTGCGCGGCCCCGATTGCGCCACCGCGGGCGATGCGAATGCGACCAGGACGGCAAGCAGCGAGACCAGCGAGCGCAGCATGGCAGTTCCCCTTCAACAGCGCGTGCGAGTGTAGCGAGGAATTGCGATCAGAACTATCCTCGGCGCAACGCTCGGCTTGAGAGCGCGGCGCGATGCGGGAGGATGGCATGACGGATCAGGTGTTGCAGCCGCTGCGCGAGATCGACGCAGGCGTGCTCCGCATTGCCTATTTCGAGGGCGGGCCGGCCGACGGTCCCGTCGTCATCCTGCTGCACGGCTATCCCTACGATATCCACGCCTATGTCGAGGTCGCGCCGCGGCTCGCGGCACAAGGCTGCCGCGTCGTCGTGCCCTATCTGCGCGGCTATGGACCCACTCGTTTCCGCGACGCATCGACGCCGCGCTCGGGCCAGCAGGCCGCGGTCGGCGCCGACCTGATCGCGCTGATGGATGCGCTGGCGATCCCGCGCGCGGTGTTCGCCGGCTATGATTGGGGTGGCCGCGCGGCTTGCGTCGGCGCGGCGCTGTGGCCCGAGCGCTGCACGGGCCTGGTCTCCGTGAACGGCTATCTGATCCAGGACATCGCGCGGGCGCTGGAGCCGGCGCCGGTGCCGCGCGAGTTCGCGTTCTGGTATCAATGGTACTTCCAGACCGAGCGCGGACGGGCCGGGCTCGCGGCCCACCGCGCCGAAATTGCACGGCTGCTGTGGCAGCAATGGTCACCGCACTGGCGCTTCGACGATGCGACCTTCGCGCGCGCGGCGGAGGCGTTCGACAATCCCGATCACGTCGATGTCGTGATCCACAGCTATCGGCATCGCTACGGGCTGGCCGAGGGGGACCCGCGCTATCAGGACATCGAGCAGCGGCTGGCGAGCCTGCCTGTCATCGCGGTGCCCACGATCACGCTCGATGGCGACGCCGACGGCGTGATCCCGGCGACGGACGGCCAGGCGCATGCTGCGAAGTTCAGCAACCGGATCGGCCATCGCGTGATCCCTCGGGCCGGCCACAATTTGCCGCAGGAAGAGCCGGCGGCGTTCGCCGCCGCCGTGATGGAGGTGCTGCGCTGAACGCTTCAGGTCCGTGCCGGGCTCAGCTTCCAGGCCGCGAGCAAGAGGCCCGCGGTCATCAGGCCGCAGACGATCGCAGCCTCGGGCAGCGCGAGCGCCAGCGCCGCGGTCGCCGCCCAGCCGATCGAGGAGAAGGCCTCGGCAAAGGTCGCCAGCCGCGACGAGGTCTGGCGGCGCCGGAACTGGCTGCGCCGCGCCTGGATCCGGAACCAGAGCTGGATGGCCGTGGAGGAGACGGTCGCAACCAGCACGGCCACCGCTGTGACCACCGCCTGCGCCGGCGCGACCCAGCCGAGCGCGAGCACGAGAGGCGCAAAGATCATCGCGATCGTGATCAGCACGACCTCGACCTTGGCGCGCACGATGCGCGTCCCCGGCAGCGGCGCCGTCGCCACCAGTTCGGGCGCGTCCTCGCCGGAGATGGTGAGCCAAGCGAGGCCGCCCGCGAGCTGGCCCGCCGCCATCACGACGACCGGTGTGATCAGGAACACCGCCTGCGAGCTGTCCGAGTAGCTGCGCCACAGCAGCAGCGCCGGGGGCACCAGATAGAGCAGTTGCATCAGCGTCTGCGAGATCAGCCAGGGATCGCGCCGCAGCAGCATGAACTCCTTGCGCCGCAGCGCCTGCTGCCGCGAGCCGCCGCGAAACGACCTGACGCGTGCGCCGGCGCGGCTGGAGACGCCCTGGGCCGCGGCGCTGATCGCGGTGTCGGCGAAACGCGGCGAGAACATGATCATGACGACGCCGAGCAGCAGCAGTCCGGTGGCCAGCAGAATCAGCAGCGCCTGGCCGTCGCCGAGCGCCGCTCGGGCCGGCAGCCAGACAAGACTGTCGGGATCGGGCGCGATGGCGGCCGCGGCATCCGAGGTGAGGACGGCGAAGCGCGACAGCGTGCCATAGGAGACGATCGCAGCGATCTGCAGCACGATGACGAAGCCGGCGCCGATCACGGCCGCCAGGATCTGGGCGACCAGCCGCGTTCGCGCCGGGCCGATCAGGCGGAACAGGACGATCGTGATGGCGATGGCGATAGCCGCCGCCGACAGGCCGACGGCTGCGACCACGACGAACGCCGCGAGCCAGCGCGCGCCACCCTCGATCAGCAGCACGTCGACGAAGGGGGTCGCGAGCAGCAGCGCCATGCTGGTCACGGAGAGCGCGATCGCCGCGATCCGGACGGAGAAGATCTCGGCCAGCCGCACCGGCGACGACATGATGAGATCGAGGTCGGCTCGGGCGTAGAACACGCGGGTGACGGATTCGATCGCCTGCGACAGCATCAAGGCCCAGGACAGCATGATGGTCGCGGTGATGACGATCAGCGCGGTCTTGTCGAGCGGCGGCGCGAGATCGGCGTAGCGGCCGACCACGACCCAGGCCGGCAGATGCATGAGGGCGCCGAACAGCACGAGACCGATGATGGCGGCCCGCGTGCGGCGCCGCCGGCCGGCCGTGATCATGCCGAGCCATTCCCGCCAGGCGAGCCGGAGCTCGTGACGGGCGAACCAGGCGAGCGTCGCCGCCCGCGTCATGCCGCGGACTCGACGTCGACCAGCGCGATGAACAGCTCCTCCAGGCTGGTGTCGGTGCGCCCGTTCTGCTGGCGGAGCTCGGCGAGCGTGCCCTCGGCGACGACGCGTCCGGCGGCGATGACGCCGATCCGGTCGGCCATGCGCTCGGCGACTTCGAGAATGTGCGTGGTCATGATCACCGTGCCGCCGCGGCGGACGCGCTCGGCCAGCAGGCCCTTGACGTGCCGCGCCGACACCGCGTCCAGGCCGGTCAGCGGCTCGTCCAGGATGATCAGCCGCGGGTCGTGGATCAGCGCGCCGGCGAGCGCCACCTTCTGGCGCATACCCTTGGAAAAGCCTTCGCAGCGCTCGTGCAGATGCGGCTCCAGCCCGAGCGAGACCAGAAGCTCGGTTGCCGCCTCACCTGATCTCGCGGGATCGATGCCCCACAGTCCGGCGACGAATTCGAGATATTCGAGCGGCGTGAGCTTGTCGTAGATCATGGGCTCGTCGGAGACCCAGGCCATCACCTGCTTGGCCGCGATCGGGTCGCGCAGCGCGTCGATGCCGAAGATCTCGATCCGCCCGGCATCCGGCCGCAGCAGGCCCGCGACCATGCGCAGCGTGGTCGTCTTGCCGGCGCCGTTCGGGCCGACCAGTGCGTAGAATTCACCCGAGCGCACCACGAGGTCGAGCGCATCGACCGCCGGCCGCTCGAAACATTTCGTCAGTCCTCGCACGGCGAGGGCGGGGCTGCCTGGGATCATGACGGCACTATCGCCTCGTTCGGTTGGCGTCTGCAATGTGGATGCAACTCGTTGCGGCGTGGTGAACGGACCCGCGGTGCCGACCGGTTCCGCGCTCCCGCCGTGGTCCTGCGCCATTGGAGAGCTGCACCGCTGCGGGCGATGGTCAATGGTTCACGGAACCCGTGCTGTCTGGCGACAGCGCCTGGGCCTCTGCCATCAGCGGCAACGGCTGATAACGGGAGATGCCGGTCTCGTCGATCACGAACAGCGGCCGTACCTGCCGCGCGTCGCTGTCCTGGACCATCGCCATGCGCTGATTGTCGAGCATGAGCCAGCGCCCGTCGAGGCGCGCGGCCGCGACGGCGTGATCTTCGCCGCGCACGACGTCGTGCAGGATCACGATCCGCAGATCGTCGGCGGCAATGCCGGCCATCTGAAGCGCGACGAACTTGGCGATCGCGTAGTCCTCACAGTCGCCGGCCCGGTGCTCGAACGTCACGAGAGGAGAGGCCCAGACATCCATCTGGCCATATTGAGCGAGGTCGCTGGCGGGGCGGATGGCCAGGTTGATCGCGCGATTGATCTGGCCGAGCCGTGCCCGCCCCTCGCGGAGACGGCCCTGATCGATGATCGTGAGCAGGCTGAGGGCGGCGGGGGAAACGCAGCGCTCGCGGTCGCCATCGCACAGCGCAAGCTGCACGCGCTCGTCCTCGAGCTTGCGCGCGAGCGCCAGCCACTTGTCGCGCAACGCGCCGGCATCGAGGACCACCCGCGGCAGGGCGAAAGGCTCCGCATCCTCGATGGCGGCGAGCCCCAATGGCCGCGCGGCAGGACCGGCGCTCGCCGGACTGCCGATCCACATGGCGGCGCTGGCGGCCGCGGCCGCCAGCGATGCGCGCATCAGCGCGAGAAAATTCATGTGACGCCCCGTGCCCGGATCTCGGTCGGCGCGATGCAGCGCCTGACGGAACCGGATGCTTGTTGGCGGTCAGCATGGATGTGGAGGCTTGGCCTCTGCTTAAAACCGGCACGCGGGCGATCAAATCGCAGGATTTACGCTGAACGTTGTGTTGCTCCGATGCGACAAATCCTAGCGAAAGCTGAGCGATGGTCGCGAAGGTCGGAAGGGTTCGCGGTGAAGTTGTGCTTTGAACTCAGCCGCCGCTCCCGCCAAATTGATGCAATTCGTCGATTCTTGTTCTCCCACCCACAGTCCTGCACTTGAAATCCGTTGTCAGGGGTAAGCCGGTGCGGATGTCGATGTCGGCAAAGGTATTGGCTGGTCTATGAATACTTGGAATTACTTCTATTTTCTAGAGAGACATGAATTTTGACTTGGCCGGTTCCGCCCGGAGCCAGCTGTAAAGAGGGCAGAAACTCGCCAACATCGTAGCGATCCCGCGGAAGCCGCCGTTTTTGGCCACCTGAAGCACAAGCTGAAGGTGGTTCCGCCAGACACTTGCCAGTGATATGCACGCCTTGAACACTCATTCTTATGTATTCATTAACCATAGTCGGTGGCCCCGTGAATTACGCTGGCAATTCTGACGCCGCGCTTTTCTCCGACGGCCGAGGCGCCTCCTCGCACGGTCACGTGCGGCTGGAGGCGCCGCACGCCCATGCGCCGACGGACGCGATCGTCGTTCCGGACGCGCATTTTCTGTTCAACGCCGATTTCAAGCGGTCCGGCCTCGATCTGATTCTCTCGTCCGATGGGCGCGAGATGGTGCTGCCGGACTATTTCAAGGGCGAGAAACGGGCGCCCCTGGCGTCACCCGATGGTGCGCATCTGACCGGCGACCTCGTCAATGCGCTCTCCGGCGCGGTGCAGGTCAGCCAGGCCGCGGCGGCTGCGAGCGTGAGCAAGGTCATCGGCCATGTGACCAAGCTGCAGGGCACCGCGACGGTCATCCGCAACGGCGTTTCGATTCTCCTGCACAACGGCGACAACGTCGAGAAGGGCGACGTCGTCCAGTCGGGATCGGATTCGACGCTCGGCATCACCTTCATCGACGGCACCGTGTTCGGCCTGTCGTCCAATGCGCGGATGGTGCTGAATGAAATGGTGTACGACCCCAACGGGTCGAACAATTCCTCGCTGATCAGCCTCGTCGCCGGCACGATCTCGTTCGTGGCCGGCGAGACCGCCAAGCACGGCGACATGAAGGTCGACACGCCCGTGGCGACCATGGGCATTCGCGGCACGGCGGTGCTGGTCGAGATCGATTTCACAGTGCCGGGGCAGGGCAGTCTGCCCGATGCCAAGTTCCAGGTGCTGGTCGAGCCGGATGGCCACACCGGCTCCTACGTCCTGTTCGACAAGACGACGCTGCAGCCGATCGCTGTGGTGAATCAGGCCGGACAGCAGATCCAGATCAGCAACGGAATCGTGAATCAGAGCGCTGTCCCGCTCACGCCGGACATCCAGAAGCTCATCAACGACGTCTTCTCGATCAAGTTCACCGACAACACCAATCCGAAGTCGAACACCCACTTCACCGATATCGGGGTGCCGCAGACGCTGACGCCGCTGACCTTGCCCAACGGCACCAGCGCAACGCCGGTGGTTCGCGTGGTCGACGACTCCGGCCCGACGACCGGGAGTGGCCAGACCGGCGAGCAGCCGTCGCACATCCCAGGTCCGCCGGACGTCAGGATTCTCGATGCTGGCGGCCGGCTGACGACGGCCTTCGGATTGATGGAGCGTGCCGGTCAGACCGGGAACGGCACCGATCTCGACACCGTTCTCAGCCGCATCAATTTCGTCGACGTCAACGGCATCGACCGGCCGACGGTGTCGGTGAGCTTCAAGTCCTATGCCTACAAGAGCGCGCAGCAGACTGATGTCACGGGCTCGTTGAACGCCCTGCAACTGCAGGACGTCATGGCGACGGCCGTGAAGATCGCGGTCACGCCCGATCCGAACAACAAGAACTATGGCACGGCGACGCTGACCTATAGCGTTCCCGACAACTACTTCGACTTTCTCGCGGCAGGCGAGACGCTCACGCTGACCTACCTCGTACGCGTCGACAACAATTTCGCGCCGTCCAATGAATTCACCGTGGTGCCGATCACGATCACGGTGACGGGCACCAATGACAAGCCCGAGATCGTCGCAACCGTGCAGACGATCGCGTTCGAGGGCGGCACCAGCGTGCCCGGCGGGCCGCTGACCTCGGACGATCCGACCTCGGGCACGCTGACCTTCAAGGATGTCGACCTCACCGACAGCCATACCGTCTCGGCCAAGCTGACCGGCGCGGTTCTGGAAGGCGGCGGCAGCATTCCGCCGGCCCCACTGGCGCTGTTCGAACAGGCGCTGACGGCATCACTGGCCTCCGACAGCACCGGGAGCGGCACCGGCAAGATCAATTGGAGCTTCGCCAACCTGCCGGTCTATGTCGCGGATTTCATCCCCGCAGGCCAGACGCTGACGCTCACCTACACGGTGACCGTGACGGACTCGCAAGGCGCGACATCGACGCAGACGGTCACGGTCACGATCACCGGCACCGACGATCCGGCGGTGGTCTGGATTGCCACGACGCAGCCTGGCGAGAGCAGCGGCGGGCAGGTTCATCTGTGGAGCGACGGCGCGAACTGGGCAACCGGTCTGGCTCCGACCGCCGATGATGACGTCATCATCATCACCGATCAGCTGCACGGCCTGACGCCGGCCTTCCCGGTGACGATCGATGACGGCGCCTACGCCTCCGCCAAATCGGTCACGCTGAATGACTTTGGCGGCGGCGCCGTCCCCGAACTCGACAATCACGGCTTGCTGACGATCGGCGGCGCGCTGACGGCAAAGGCCGACTCTCGAATCGTTAACTTCTCGGGCGCCACGATTACGGTGAATGGTTCGGCGCAGATGCTGGACCAGAGCGAGCTGCACAATGCCGGCGCTGTGGTGCTGGATGGCGGCGGCGTATTCGGGGCTGCGGCCAGCATCATCAACACCGGGACGGTCGAGCTGTCGGCTGGCACGCTGACCGTGCATGGCAACGTCGCGAATGCCGATCAGGACAGCTCCGGCTTGATCAGGGTCGACCTGGGCGCCACCCTGACACTCGACGGCGGCAGCATCGACGGCGGCACCATCCTGATCGATGGCGTGCCGATCGTTCAGAATATCGGCACGCTGGACGAAGGTGGGCAGACGCCACCGCAAGCCAACGGCCTGCTCGCCCTGAAAGACGGGGCCGAGATCAGCAATGGCGAACTGACCAATTTCGGCACGATCGATGTGTCTGGCGCCGGAAATGCCATCTCGAACGAGATCGTCACGAACGCCGGCGTGATCGACATCAAGCCGGATGGCGCGCTCGCGCTCGACGACGACACCAGCGTCGACAATACCGACGGTACGATCACGGTCGAAGACGGCGCGACGCTGACCCTCTCGCAGGCGCGCATCAGCGGCGGCACGCTGACCAATGAGTCCGGTGGAACCGTCGCCCTGACCGGCGCAGCCGCGCTGATCGGCGGCACGCTCGACAATTCCGGCATCGTCGCCGTGTCCGGCAGCGGCAATACGTTCGAAGACGAGACGATCACGAATGCGAGCGCCGCCGCGATCACCATTGCGGTGAGCAGCGCGTTGTCTCTGTCCGGCACGAGCATCGCCGGCGGCACTATCAGCAACGACGGGACGGTCTCCGTCGATGGCGACAGCACGATCGACGGCAGCGCCGTCGCGGGCGGCGCGCTATTGATCGGCGAGACCGGTCCGCTCGCGGAGATGACGGCCATCCTCACCGTCCAGGGTGGCGCGTCGTTGACCGGCGTCGACGTCACGATCGGCGACGGGTCGAGGCTCGAGGTCGCCGCAGAGGAGAGCGCCAACCTGGTCGGCGTCACCGTCGACAATTTCGGCACGGTCCAGGTGGACGAAGCCGCGCTGCTGCTGATCGAGCACAGCACGATCACCGGCGGCGATCTCATCAACCACGGCATCGTGCATGTCGAGACCGAGGCGGCGACCACCTTCGACAATGTCACCATCGATAACACCAATGGTCAGATCATCATCGATGAGGATGGTACGGTCCCGGTGGAATCGACCCTGGTGCTCGATGGGAGCACGACTCTCACCGGCGGCACGTTGGAAATCCGGATCGCCGGCACGCTGGAGATCGCCGGCCATGACGTGGTGACCTTGGCGGGCATGGAGGTCGCCAACGTCGGCAAAATGACCGTCGATCTCGGCGCGATCCTCGATCTCGCCGGCACCACGGTGAGCGGTGATGGCAAGCTCTATATCTATGGGGCGATCACGGCGAGCGGCACGAGTGGACTCAGCGGAACGATCTACAACGACGGCACGATCGAGATCACGGCCGGGACGTTCGAGATCAACGGCGATGTCACCGGCTCGGGACTGATCAAGGTCGATGCCGGCGCGACGCTGACCGTCGATGGCCACGTCGATCAGGTCATCGACTTCAGCAGCAAAGGGAGCAGCGAGATTGTCATCGACGACGCCAGCTTCTCCGCCAAACTCGCCGGCCTCGGAGCAGACGACAAGATCGATCTGCAGACAATCAAATGGAGTGACGCGACGACGGCGTCCTATGATGCTGACACGGGCGTGCTCACCGTCATCGACGGCGAAGGGCACAGCATCGCTCTGACCCTCGTCGGCGATTTCAGCGACTTGCATTTCGCCGGCAGCAAAGACGCCAATGGCGGGACGTTGATCACGGTGACGGCCAAGGACGACGTGCCGGTGGTTACAGATCCCGGCAAGCCGGGTGCGTTGACCGAAACGGGGGCTCAGACGGGCTCGTCTGATCTGCAAAGCGTCACCGGGACCATTCATTTCAGCGACGTTGACCTTACCGATCGCCCGACAGCGTCGATCCTGCCTCATGCGCAGAGCGTGACATGGGTCGCGGCCGATGGGCACACCGACTTGTCCAGCCAGCTCACGCCGGAGCAGATCGCCGCGTTCGAGCAGGCGCTGCAACTGAGCCAGGGCGGCAATGCCAACAATGGCAAGGTCGGCTGGACCTATGCCATCGCCGACGGCAAGCTCGATTTTCTTGGCGCCGGGCAGACCATCAAGGTCACCACCACGGTGACGCTCGACGATCATCATGAAGGCGGGACCGCGACGTCGACGATCGTCGTCACCATCACGGGCGCCAACGATCTGCCGGTCGTGACGAGCGATGCGCAGGCGGCCGTCATCGCGGAGCGCACGGCCAAGTCAGGATCGGACCTGCCCGACACCGCGAGCGGCACCATCACTTTCACGGACGCTGATATCACCGACACGCATGTCCTGAAGGTGATCGGCGACGTCGCGACCTCGGGTAACGACGGCGGCCTGCCGTCGGACATGTCCGTGCTCAAGAGCTGGCTGTCGCTCGGCGCGCTCACCGAATCCGGCAAGGGTGCGGGGTCGCAGGCCTGGAGCTTCGCTGCTGGCGACAAGGCGTTCGACTACCTCGGCGTCGGCCAGCATGTGACGCTGACCTACATGGTTGCCATCGATGACGGCCATGGCGGCGTGGCCGAGGTGCCCGTCACCATCACCGTCAATGGTGCCGAGGATGCGCCCGTCATCACCGGTGAGACGAACCCGCCGGTCCAGACTGTCATCTTGGCAGAGCAGGCGAGGGTGCTGGCGAGCTCCGCCAAAACGAATACGGAGGGCATGCCCACCGAGACGTTCGATCACGTGTCGGAAGGCGCGATCTCCGACAATGGACGCGGCCACGGCAGCTTCTACAGCCAGGCGCTGCACGCGACGTTCACGGCCTCCGGCAATGCGGGAATCGTGCACGGCTCGTCGCCGGTATCCGCGGCGCCCTACATGGTCGACGGGGCGGACAAGACCAACTATCTCAGCATCGGCAGCCAAGCCCAGGAGACGATCACCTTCGACAGCGTCAAGAACAGCTTCGGGCTGTATTGGGGGTCGGTCGACAGCTACAACAGCATCTCGTTCTACAACGGCAACAAGCTGGTGGCGTCCTACTCGGGCAGCGACGTCGCGCCGCTGCTCGCCAATGGCGGGCAGGCGTCGCTGGCCTCGAACGGCTATGTCGAGTTTCTCGGGCTGTCGCCGTTCAACAAGGTGGTGCTCGCCAGCAGCCAGAATGCGTTCGAGCTCGACAACGTCTCGGCGGGCACCATCGCCGATCAGCCGGTGAAATCGGCGAGCGACATGTCCGGCACCTTGACGGTGCTCGACAAGGATGTCGGCGACACGCTGACCGCTTCGGTGCACGACAATGGCGTGATCAAATACAATGGCTCTCTCAGCCTGCCCTCGAATGCCCATGTCCAGGCGCTGGCCGATGCCCACGCGATCACCTTCGACAGCGCGACATCCGATGGCGGTGCCGATGTCCTGCACTGGACGTATCATCCGGCCGACGTGAACCTGGATTTCCTCAATCCCGGCGACACGCTGACCGTGACCTATCAGGCGGAGGTCAGCGACGGCCACGGCGGCACTGCGAGCAAGGCACTGACCGTCACGTTGGCCGGCAACAGCGCCTCGACGATCAACGGCACCGATCAGAACGACAATTTCGTCAATGTCGGCGGCGGTGTCACGATCTTCGGCAAGGGCGGTAACGACACCTTCGTCTTCAATCCGCATTTCGGCAGCGCCACGATCGGCGATTTCGATCTCAACAAGGACATCGTCGAGCTCGATCATTCGCTGTTCGCCAGCGTGGACGCGATGGTGGCCGCCGCGCAGTCGGCCAACAACGGCCACGACACCGTCATCACCGATGCGGCGCATGATACGCTCACGCTCAAGGGCGTGACGCTGGATCAATTCAAGGCGCATCACGACGGCTTTCACCTGGTCTGAGTCCGCGGCGTTCGGGCTGCAGGCCACGGTGTGATATCGGTTGCTGCATGAAGCGATTGAGAGCAGTTCCCCGGTGGTTTGCACGCAGGTTTGGCTATGCGCGCCTGATCTGCCTGCTGCTGCTGGTCGCGTTCGCGGCGCTGCGCGTCGCTGATCCGGCCCTGGTGCAGGAGTTGCGTCTTCGCACCTTCGATAATTTCCAGGCGCTCAGTCCGCGGCCCAAGACGGTTCGCCCGGTCACCATTGTCGACATCGACGAGAAGAGCCTCGCTGATCCCAAGCTCGGCCAGTGGCCATGGCCGCGGACGCGCATCGCCGAGATCATCGAGAAACTGACCCAGCTCGGCGCCCTTGTCATCGCCTTCGACGTCGTGTTTGCCGAGCCCGACCGGCTCAATCCGGCTATCGCGGCGGATACCTTCCCCGGTCTGGATGAGGTGACACGTGAGAAGCTGAAGGCGTTGCCGTCAAACGATCAGGTGTTCGCCGAGACCTTGCGAAGATCGCGCATCGTGCTCGGTGAGACGGCCAGCCTCGAGAAGCGCACCGATCTGGACAAGACACTGCCCGTGACCGGCTTTGCGATGCTGGGTGACCCGATCCCGTTCATGGAGCCGTTTCCTGGGCTGCTGCGCAACGTGCCGGTGATCGAGCATGCGGCGGCGGGGCGTGGCCTGTTTACGATCCCGCCCGAGCGCGACGGCATCATCCGCCGGGTGCCGATGATCATGCGGGCACAGGACGTCACGATGCTGGCGCTGAGCTTCGAGATGCTGCGGGTTCTGACCGCCACGGACACGGTGTTCGTCAAGGCTGAGGAGGGCGGCATCACCAGCCTTGGCCTGCGTGGGTTTCAGATTCCGACCGACGGCAACGGCAAGATCTGGGTGCACTACGCCAATCATGATCCATCCATCTATGTCTCTGCCATCGACGTGCTCGAGGGCCGCGTGTCACCGGAGAAGATTGCGCGGAAGCTGATCCTGATAGGCCCGTCCGCCATCGGGTTGAACGACATCAAGACCACTCCGGTGTACTCGGCCATGCCGGGCGTCGAGGTACACGCCCAGGTGCTGGAGTCGGTGCTGACAGGCTCAATTCTGACACGGCCTTATTGGGGCGTTGTGGTCGAGTTCCTTGGGGCCGTCCTGCTCGGTTTTCTCGTCATTGTGTTCGCGCCGCAGCTCGGCGCCATCACCCTGGTGATGGTTGGGGGACTGTTCGCGAGCGCGCTGCTCGGCCTCTCCTGGTACTTCTACACCCAGCACCGGCTGATGATCGACTTCACCTATCCGATGCTGTCGACAACCGCGGTCTACCTGACGCTGATCTTCGCCAATTTCGTCCGCGAGCAGGAGCAGCGCCGGCAGATGCGCTCCGTGTTCGGGCAATATCTGTCGCCCGTTCTGGTCGAGCAGTTGGCGGACTCGCCGCCCAAGCTCGGCGGCGAGGAGCGCGAGATCACAGTCATGTTCTCGGACGTGCGCGGTTTCACCACGATCTCGGAGAGCTACAAGCACGATCCGCAAGGCTTGACCCAGCTCATGAACCGGTTCCTGACGCCGCTCACCGACGCCATCATCGCCCGCAAGGGCTATGTCGACAAATATATGGGTGACGCCATCATGGCGTTCTGGAACGCGCCGCTCGCCGACAAGGACCATCAGATCAACGCCTGCGAAGCCGCGCTCGACATGCTCGACCGGATCGATCGGGTGAACGGCGAGCGCGAGCAGGAGGCCGCGCATGGCGGCCACGTCTACATTCCGCTCAAGGTCGGCATCGGCCTCAACACCGGCATCGGCGTGGTCGGCAACATGGGCTCCGATCTGAAGTTCAACTATTCGGCGCTCGGCGACAGCGTCAACCTCGCCTCCCGCCTCGAAGGACAATCCAAGGAATACGGCTTCCCGATCATCGTCGGCTCGGCGACGGCCATGGCAGTCAAGGACAGGCTCGCCATCCTCGAGCTTGACTTCATCATGGTGAAGGGCAAGACCGAGCCGGAGGTGATCTATGCCATCACCGGCCGCGAGGACGTGATGCATTCCGAGCGCTTCCAGCTGCTGCGCAACCTCACCATCGAGATGCTGGCCGCCTATCGCAACTGCGACTGGGACGAGGCGCTGGCTGCAATCGAACGAGGGCGGAGGAAGGACGAGGCGAAGGAGCTGGCTAAGCTCTACGATCTCTACGAGGCGCGCATCCGCCACTATCGGGTCGATCCGCCGCCCGAGGATTGGAACGGCGCCTACGCGCTGTTGACGAAGTAGCAATCCGTCGAAGGATGGACCCGGCCGCGCTGACGGGCATGGCGCGGCGACGATGGTAATCAATTGCAGATCACATAGGCCGAATAGGGCGGGCAACGCGTGCTGCGTTTCTCAGTGCCGGGAGCGTGGCGGGCGGGACGCGACGGCGGAAGGCTCCGTTTGATACGCGGTGGCTTGCCTCCCTCGTGCGCCAGCGGCGATGGCGCGACGACGTTGCCAGGCTTCGTGGAGGATGTCTGCGCGTCCACCACCGCGATGTTGCCGGCAAGCGCGAGCGTGACGACAACGAGTTTGACTGAACGAAAGCGCCTCCGGCGCTGCAGGATCGGCACGGCGTCGGCGCGATCCAGCAGATGTCGAGCGCTTGGCGTTTGTTGCGCGGCTGCAACAGCGGGATAGGAAAGATTCGGGAGCATGTGCGTCGGATTGTACTCGTTATAGACGTGCAATACCATAATGAACCACTTAAGGTGGCAAAATGCTGCAAATGGGGGGCATTGATGCAGTCTTTCGAGGATACAAGTGCGGCTGCTCCAATGAAGGAGAAGCCGGCATGGGGGCCAGTCAAGCGTTTCGCTCCGCCATATCGTTTCACTCGGCCACACTGGGGCAGCCTCATCGCGGCGGCAGCGTGTGTGCTTGGGGCCAGCGGGGTGTCCGCTGCGGATCTTCCGGTCAAGGCGCCGCCGGCGCCGGTTTCGCTGTGGGAGTTCGAGGTCGGCGCTCGCTATTTCTACAGTTCGGGCCGTACCCGTTACACGCTGGGTGATCCTTTCGTCGCAGGCCAGATCAATTCCCAGCTGACCTACAAGAATCTCAACAGCCATGCCGGCGAAGGCTTCGCCAGGGTCGATCACAATGTCGGCTTCTTCGCCAAGGGCTTTGCTGGCGGCGGAAACATCTTCAGCGGCACGCTCAACGACGAAGACTATCCGCCGGCAGTCATTCCATACTCAAACACGGTCAGCGACGTGAACAGCGGCAGGCTGTGGTACGGCACGATCGACGCCGGCTACAATTTCTGGAGAGGGCCTGCGTTCAAGGTCGGCGCCTTCATCGGCTACAACCATTTCTATGAGACCGTCAACGCGTACGGATGTACTCAGGTCGCGACCAACCCGTTCATCTGTGGTCTCGCTCCGGTTGCCGGAGGCGTGCTGGTGCTCAGCAAGACCGAGAACTGGGACTCGCTTCGCTTGGGGTTGAACGGCGTCTTCCATCTGGGTCAGAACTGGAACGTCACCCTCGATGGCGCCGTTCTGCCCTATGTCCGGCTGAGCGGGTTCGACAATCATTGGCTGCGGCCCGACATCAATCCGCTTCCGCAGTCCGGAAACGGCTGGGGCTATCAGCTCGAAGGTATCGTGTCTTACGACGTGACGAGAAACTTCAGCGTCGGTCTCGGGGGGCGCTATTGGTACGCTCGGACGACATCCGGGACCACGCAATTCCCGGGCGTCCCGGGATCGCCCACGACATTCAGCTACGAGCGGTACGGCGGCTTTCTCCAAGCATCATACAAATTTGACTCGGGCGCGTTCGTCGTCGGCAAATGACATATTGGCTGTTGTGCTGAAGAAGAAGCCCGGCAGACGGCCGGGCTTCTTTGCGAGTGCGACGGCAACCGGCGCCGAACCGCTACTCCACGCCGATCGTGGTCAGGTCCTGGAACCAGTGCTGGGCCTGCACGAACTTCTTCACTTTGGGCGACAGCGCGTGCGGGTTGGTGTCATGGACGACCCACACCAGCGCGGCATCGTCGACGACCAGCGCATGCGCCTGTGCGATCAGCTCGTCCTGCTTCGCCGGATCGAAGGTCTGCTTCGCCTCGCTGATCAGCGCATCGACCTTCGGGTTCTTGTAGCCGCCCCAGTTGACGCCGGTGGGCGCGATCTGGTCGGAGGCGAAGAAGCGCACGATCGCGTAGAGCGGATCGGAGGTCACATAGGCGATGTTGTTGGCGGTGATGCCGGCGTTCATCTCGTCGGCGGCGCCCTTGCGCCAATGCGTGTACAGCGTCTCCAGCTCGACGACCTTGAAGTCGATGTCGATGCCGATCTCCTTGAAGCTCTGCTGCAGATATTCGTTCATCGGCAGCGACAGCATCTGGCCCGTGCCGCCCTGTGCGATGATGAAGGTCGTCTTCAGCGGTTTGTCCTTGGAGTAGCCGGCATCCTCGACCAGCTTCTTTGCTGCGGCGAGATCATATTTCAGGTCGAAGGTGGGCTTGCCGAACCACGGGCTCGACGGGTCGACCTGGCCCTTGGCGGGCTTCGCCAGGCCGTTCATCAGACCGACCACCTCGTCGCGATTGATCGCGAGGTTGAGCGCCTTGCGCAGCCGGATGTCGGTCCAGGGCGATCCCGGCAGCACGCTGAGATGATAGTTCCAGACGTGCGGCGTGACGTTGTCGACCAGCTTCATGCCGGCGGCCTTGAGCTGCGGCACGGCGTCGGGCGCCGGCGTTTCGATCAGATCGACTTGGCCGGCCAGCAGCGCGTTGGTGCGCGTCAGCGCCTCGGGCATCGGCACCAGCACGAGCTTGTCCGTCTTCGGGATGCGATCCTTGTTCCAATATTCGGAATTCTTCGTGAGCTCGGCCAACTCGCGCGGCACCAGCTTGGTCAGCTTGAATGGACCGGTGCCCGAGGGCTGGCTGGCGAACTTGTCCCAGTCCTTGCCGAGCTTCTCGTATTGCGCCGGGCTCGAAATCAGGAACCACAGCATCTGATAGGGGAAGAACGAGTCGACCGTCTTGGTCGTGATCTCCACTGTGGAGTCGTCGATCTTGGCGTAGCTCGCCACCGACGGAAGCCGCGTCTTCACCTGCGCGCTCTGCCGCTTGTCGAACTGAAGTGCCTTATCGTTGAGCACCTTGTCCAGATTCCAGATCACCGCGTCGGCATTGAAGTCGCTGCCGTCGTGGAACTTGACGCCCTTGCGCAGGGTGAAGCGCCACTTCGTCCTGTCGGCGTCGTCGACCTTCCATTCGCTGGCGAGGCCCGGAACGAGCCTGCCCGGTTTGTCGGCGACGCTCATGTCCCAGGCCACTAGCGGATCATAGATCGTGTAGCCGGTAAACTGATAGGCGCCGGCGCCGCGATCGGGCTGGCCCGTCGTCAGCGGAATGTCCGCCATCGAGATGCCGTAACGCAGGACGGTTTCGGCGCGCGCGGCAACCATGGAGAGGCCGAGGGCAAGCGCCGTGGCGAGCAGGGACAATCTAGTACGCATCAGGATGAAGCTCCGTGGGACCCGGATCAAATTCAATGCCAAAATCCTGCAATCCGGGTGCCAAAGCTCAAAACGGATCATTTGAGTACAAACGTTGTGACCTCGCGTCGCAGGGCGACGGTCCGGCGCAGCGCTGGCATAGCCGTTGCATAACGCTGCACAGAATTTAGCCAGCTGATCGGAGATAAGATCGTGCTCTCGCGTCTTGCGACTTCAATCGACAAACATGCAGCCGTTGCGGCCGCGATGATGACGACCGTAGCGGTCCTCGCGCTACCGGCAACGGCCGGCGCGGAATCGGTGCTGCGCATCGGCATGACTGCGGCAGACATTCCGCGCACGCTCGGCCAGCCCGATCAGGGCTTCGAGGGCAACCGCTTCACCGGCCTCACGATGTACGACGCGCTGACGATGTGGGACCTGTCGTCGGCGGAGAAGCCGAGCGTCGTCATCCCCGGCCTCGCCAGCGAGTGGAAGGTCGACGATGCCGACAAGACCAAGTGGACGTTCAAGCTGCGTCCCGGCGTCACCTTCCATGACGGCGCGCCGTTCAATGCCGACGCCGTGGTGTGGAACGTCGAGAAGGTGCTGAAGCAGGACGCGCCGCAGTTCGATCCGAGCCAGGTCGGCGTCACCGCCTCGCGCATGCCGACGTTGGCGTCGGCGCGCAAGATCGATGATCTCACTGTCGAGCTGACGACCAAGGAGCCGGACAGCTTCCTGCCGATCAACCTCACCAATCTGTTCATGGCGAGCCCGACGAAGTGGCAGAAGCTCTATGAGTCCGCGACCGGCGCCGACGACAAGGCGAAGTCGCAAGCCGCCTGGGCCGCCTTCGCCAAGGACGCCTCAGGCACCGGTCCGTGGAAGATGGCGAAGTTCACGCCACGCGAGCGGCTGGAGCTCGTCAGGAACGAGGCCTACTGGGACAAGGCACGCATTCCCAAGTCCGACAAGATGATCCTGCTGCCGATGCCGGAGGCGAACGCGCGCACCGCGGCGCTGCTGTCCGGCCAGGTCGACTGGGTCGAGGCGCCGGCGCCTGATGCGCTGCCCGAAATCAAGCAGCGCGGCTTCAAGCTCTACGCCAATGAGCAGCCGCATGTCTGGCCGTGGCAGTTCTCGCGCATCGAAGGCTCGCCGTGGAACGACATCCGCGTCCGCAAAGCCGCCAATCTCTGCGTCGATCGCGAGGGTCTGCGCGACGGGCTGCTTGCCGGCCTGATGGTGCCGGCGACCGGCACGTTCGAGAAGGGCCATCCCTGGCGCGGCAACGTCACCTTCGAGATCAAATACGACAAGGCGGCCGCGCAGAAGCTGATGCAGGAGGCGGGCTTCGGGCCGAACAAGAAGCTCGAGGTCAAGATCCAGACCTCGGCGTCGGGCTCGGGCCAGATGCAGCCGCTGCCGATGAACGAATACCTGCAGCAGGCGCTGGCGGAGTGCTATTTCGACGTCAAGCTCGACGTCATCGAGTGGAATACGCTGTTCACCAACTGGCGGCGCGGCGCTAAGGATCCGTCCGCCAACGGCGCCAACGCCACCAACGTGACCTATGCTGCGATGGATCCGTTCTTCGCGCTGGTGCGCTTCCTGCAGTCGTCGATGGCGCCTCCCGTCTCCAACAATTGGGGCTTCATCAACAATCCGAAGTTCGATGAGCTGGTGAAGAAGGCGCGCCAGACCTTCGATCCGGCCGAGCGCGACAAGGCGCTGGCGGAGCTGCATGCGGCTTCGGTCGATGACGCCGCGTTCCTCTACGTGGCGCATGACGTCGGTCCGCGCGCGATGAGCCCGAAGGTGAAAGGCGTGGTTCAGCCGAAGAGCTGGTTCATCGACTTCTCGCCGATCTCGGTGGAGCCGTAAGCATCCACCATCTACACTTCGTCATGGCCGGGCTTGACCCGGCCATCCATGCTTGACCCGCGGAGGCAGCGGTGTGGATGCCCGGGCCTTCGCCGCGCCGAAGCGGCTTCGGCCGCGCAGGCGGGTCAAGCCCGGGCATGACGATCGATAGACTTTCAGTAAGGTGACTCGTGCTTTCTTATGCTGCCCGGCGGATGGTCTATGCGATCCCGATCATCATCGGCGTCGCGCTCGTCTGCTTCATGCTTGTTCACATCACGCCCGGTGACCCGCTCGTCGCGGTGCTGCCGGCCGACGCGTCGCAGGAGCTCGCGCAGCAGCTGCGCGTCGCCTACGGCTTCGACAAGCCGCTGCCGGTGCAGTTCGGGCTGTGGCTGTGGCGCGCCGTCAATGGCGATCTCGGCAGCTCGATCGCGACCGGCCGGCCCGTGCTCGCCGAGGTGCTGCGCGCGGTGTCCAACACCGTGACCCTGGCGATCGCCGCGGCCATCATCGGCTTCTCGCTCGGCCTGTTTTTCGGCCTCGTCGCTGGCTATTTCCGCGACAGCTGGATCGACAAGGTCGCGACCTCGATCGCGATCGCCGGCGTGTCGGTGCCGCATTACTGGCTCGGCATGGTGCTTGTCATCATCTTCTCGGTCGAGCTGAACTGGCTGCCCGCGGTCGGCGCCGGTCCGTCCGGTTCGGGCGCATGGTCGTGGGACTGGGCCCATATCCGCTTCCTGGTCCTGCCCGCGATCACAACATCGGTGATTCCGATGGGCATCATCACCCGCACCGTGCGCGCGCTGACCGGCGACATCCTCAGCCAGGATTTCGTCGAGGCGTTGCGCGCGAAGGGCCTGCGCGAAACCCAGGTGTTCCGCCATGTGCTGAAGAACGCCGCGCCGACCGCGCTGGCGGTCATGGGCCTGCAGCTCGGCTACATGCTGGGCGGCTCGATCCTGATCGAGACGGTCTTCTCTTGGCCCGGCTCGGGCCTGCTGTTGAACTCGGCGATCTTCCAGCGTGACCTTCCGCTGCTGCAGGGCACGATCCTGGTGCTGGCGATGTTCTTCGTCATCCTCAATCTCGTGGTCGACATCGCGCAGGCCGCGATCGATCCGCGCATCAAGCGAGGCTAACGATGAGCGTCAGTCCCCCCGGCGCCATCGACGACGCCTCGCTGCAGGCCGCGCCGGTCGCGAACGCACGCGGCTATTGGGCGACCGTCGGTCGCCGGATCGTCCGCGACAAGGTCAGCATGGTCTGCGTCGCGATCCTGCTGCTGATCTTTCTCTCGGCGCTATCAGCGCCCTATCTGCATCTCGCCGATCCCTATCAGGGCTCGATGATCCGGCGCCTGCGCCACATCGGCACGCCGAACTATCTGCTCGGCACCGACGAGCTGGGACGCGACATGCTGGCGCGGCTGATCTATGGCGGCCGGCTGTCGCTGCTGATCGGCATGTCGCCGGTCATTCTCGCGTTCGGCATCGGCACCATGCTGGGCCTCGTCGCCGGCTATGTCGGCGGCTGGGTCAACACCGCGATCATGCGCACCATCGACGTGTTCTACGCGTTCCCCTCGGTGCTGCTGGCGATCGCGATCTCCGGCGCGCTCGGCGCCGGCATCACCAACTCCATCGTCTCCTTGACCATCGTGTTCGTGCCGCAGATCACCCGCGTCGCCGAGAGCGTCACCACGGGCGTGCGAAACCGCGACTTTGTCGAGGCTGCGCGGGCCTCCGGCGCGAATGCCTTCACGATCATGCGCGCGCACATGCTCGGCAATGTGCTCGGGCCGATCTTCGTCTACGCGACCGGCCTGATCTCGGTGTCGATGATCCTCGCCGCCGGTCTCTCCTTCCTCGGTCTCGGCACCAAGCCGCCGGAGCCGGAATGGGGCCTGATGCTGAACACGCTGCGCACCGCGATCTACGTCAATCCCTGGGTGGCGGCGCTGCCCGGCGTGATGATCTTCGCGGTCTCGATCTGCTTCAATCTGCTGAGCGACGGCCTGCGCAGTGCGATGGATATCCGGAGCTGATGGGCATGGCCATTTTAAACAACGGTCGAAACGCATCGGCAGTGCACCTCTCCCCGCCTGCGGGGAGAGGTCGGATCGCATCGCAAGATGCGATCCGGGTGAGGGGGTACAGGTCTCACCACATACACCTCCCGTGCGGCTGCCCCTCACCCCAACCCTCTCCCCGTAAGAACGGGGAGAGGGAGCGCAGCGGCATCTGCCGCACCTACCTGGGTCTATCGCTATGAGTGAAGCAACAGCCGTCATGGGTCTTGCCCCGATCGAGGATCTCGGCGGCAAGGCGCAGCCATTGCTGCGCGTTGATGGGCTCACGAAACACTTCCCGGTGCGCGGTGGCCTGTTCGGCGCGCGCAAGACGGTGCGCGCGGTCGATGATGTCTCGTTCGCGATCGGCAAGGGCGAGACGGTCGGCATCGTCGGCGAGTCCGGCTGTGGCAAGTCGACGACGGCGCGGCTCCTGATGCATCTGATGGACCGCGATGCCGGCGAGATCATCTTCGACGGCCGGCAGGTCGGCCAAGAGATGTCCCTGCGCGAGCTGCGCCGCGGCATGCAGATGGTGTTCCAGGACTCCTATGCTTCGCTCAATCCGCGACTGACGATCGAGGAGTCGATCGCGTTCGGGCCGAAGGTGCACGGCATGGCGGATGGCGCGGCGCGCGCGCTTGCCCGCGATCTGCTCGGCAAGGTCGGGCTGCGGCCCGAAACCTTCGCCAACCGCTATCCGCACGAGATCTCCGGCGGCCAGCGCCAGCGTGTCAACATCGCGCGCGCGCTGGCTCTCTCGCCACGGCTCGTCATCCTCGACGAGGCGGTGTCGGCGCTCGACAAGTCGGTCGAGGCGCAGGTGCTGAACCTGCTGATGGACTTGAAACGCGAGTTCGGCTTGACCTATCTGTTCATCAGCCACGACCTCAACGTCATCAACTACATCTCCGACCGCGTGCTGGTGATGTATCTCGGCGAGGTCGTCGAGCTCGGCCCGGTCGAGCAGGTCTGGGCCAAGCCGGCGCATCCCTATACACGGGCGCTGCTGGCGGCGATGCCGTCCTCCGATCCCGACAGGCGCACGGAGGTGCCGCCGCTGTCCGGGGATCCGCCCAATCCGATCGATCCGCCCGCCGGCTGCCGCTTCCACACCCGCTGTCCATTTGCCGAGGCGCCATGCGCGAATGTCGCGCCAAGGTTGACGGAGCTGGATACAATGGGCCATCAGGCCGCCTGCCACATGGCGATCCCCGGCTCGGGACACAGCCGGGCGCCGGCCGCCTGACGAGCGGACACCAGCAGCGAGAAGCGTCAATGACCAGACCCACGCCCCAGCAAGTCCAAGCCATCGCGGAGGCCTCCGGCCTGCCCGTCGACAAGGAGGTTGCGACCCGGATCGCCGACTCGATCGGACCGGCCTTCGACAACTTCGCGGCCGTTGCCGGCACCCTGCCGTTCGACCTGGAGCCGGCGAGCTACGTCGTGGCGCAGACGCTGAAGGTGGGCCGATGAGCACCGAACCTGCCTTGATGACCCTGATGGACGTCGCGAAGGCGATCGCGGACAGGAAGCTCTCTTCGGTCGAGGTGACGCGCTCCTGTCTGCATCGCATTGCGCAGTGGCAGCCGAAGCTGAACGCCTTCATGGCGATCGAGTCCGAGCCGGCGCTGAAGGCCGCCGCCGAGGCCGATGCCGCGCTTGCCAAGGACGGCCCCAAGGGGCCGCTGCACGGCGTTCCGCTCGCGCACAAGGACATGTATTACGAGGCCGGCCACATCTCGACCTGCGGCTCGCTGATCCGGCGCGACTTCGTCGCAACGACGACCTCGACCGCGCTGCAGCGGCTGAAGGATGCCGGTTCGATCCGGCTCGGCACCTTGCAGATGGCCGAATTCGCCTACGGCCCGACCGGGCACAACGCGCATTACGGTCCGGTGCACAATCCCTGGAAGCTCGGCTACGTCACCGGCGGCTCGTCGTCCGGCTCCGGCTCGGCGGTCGGCGCGCGCCTGACCTTCGCGGCGCTCGGCTCCGACACCGGCGGCTCGATCCGCATGCCCGCGAATTTCTGCGGCGTCACCGGCCTGAAGGTGACCTGGGGCCGCGTCAGCCGCGCCGGTGCGATGCCGCTGTCGCAATCGCTCGACACGGTCGGGCCGCTGGCGCAGACGGCGGAGGATTGTGCGCTGATTCTCGGGCTGATGGCTGGTCCCGATCCCGAGGATCCCACCGCCAGCGCGGCGCCCGTGTCGGACTATGTCGCCGCCACCCAGGCCTCGATCAAGGGTCTCAGGATCGGCGTGCCCAAGGCGTTCTATGTCGACGACCTCGATCCTGAGGTGGCGCGCTGTCTCGATGCGACGATCGCGGTGCTGAAGACCGAGGGCGCCGATGTGGTTCAGGTCGAGCTGCCGGATCAGCGCCAGCTCACCGCAGCCTGCCAGCTCGTGCTCGCGGTCGAAGCGGCGGCCTTCCATAAGCGCTGGATGATCGAGCGTCCGCAGGACTATGGCCCGCAGGTGCTGATGCGGCTGCAGAACGCTCTGGCCGTCTCCGGCGTCGCCTATCTCGAAGCGTTGCGCTGGCGCGGTGCGGCCCTGGCGGCGCATGTCGCGGCAACCTCCGGCGTCGATGCCGTGATCGCGCCGGTGTCGCCGCTGGTGACGCCGTCGATCGCCGACAGCGATGTCGGCGGCGCGCCCGGCGCGGAAGCCGTGATCCAGCGCATCACCCGCTTCACGCGCCCGGTGAACTATCTCGGCCTGCCGTCGCTGGCGATCCCGACCGGCTTCACGTCGACGGGACTTCCGGTCGGCATGCAATTGATCGGCCGCTCCTTCGATGAAGCCACCATCCTGACCATCGGCGCCGCGTTCCAGCGCGCGACGGATTTCCACGCCAGGGTGCCGACGCTGCCATGAAGCGTAGCGCTCGCTCCTCACATTCGGTGTCGTCCCGGCCAAGCCTGACGTCGCGCAGCGACGGCAGGCGCAGAGCCGGGATCCATAGCCACCGGCCGTCGTTTTGCGATGGCTCGGAGTGGCGATGGTGCCGCAATTGTGGATCGGGAGTATGGGTCCCGGGTCGGCGCGCGACGGCGCGTTGCGCCGCCGTGCTTGCCCGGGACGACACCGAGTTTGTCAGGATCAGATTGCCATGACCAACCTCGTCGAGATCGACAACCTCACCATCCGCTTCACCGGCGAGCGCACCGTGCATGCGGTGAACGATGTCAGTCTGTCGCTCGGCGATGGCGAGGTGCTCGGGCTGCTCGGCGAGTCCGGCTCGGGCAAGAGCGTAACGATGCGGGCGCTGATGCGGTTGTTGCCGAAGAAGCGCACCCAGATCGCAGGCCACGTCAAGGTGCTGGGCCGGGACGTGCTGGCGATGAGCGATGACGAGCTGTCGCAGTTTCGCGGCCGCTCGGTGTCGATGATCTTCCAGGAGCCGGGGCTGGCGCTCGATCCGGTCTATACGATCGGCCGGCAGATCGCCGAGACCGTGATGCGCCACGAGGGCAAGAGCTACGCGGAAGCCTCCGCGCGGGCGCTGGAGATGCTCGACGTCGTCCGCATTCCCTCGGCCAAGCGGCGGCTGGAGTCCTACCCGCACGAGATGTCCGGCGGCATGCGGCAGCGCGCGATGATCGCGCTGGCGCTGGCGTGCCGGCCGAAGGTGCTGCTCGCCGACGAGCCCACCACCGCGCTCGACGCCACTGTTCAGATCCAGATCCTGCTGCTGCTGCGCGAGCTGCAGCGCGAGTTCGGCATGTCCGTCATCTTCGTCACCCACGACATCGGCGTCGCCATCGAGATCTGCGACCGCGTTGCCGTGATGTATGCCGGAGAGATCGTCGAGCAGGGCAACTTGCGCGACATCGTCCGTCAGCCCGTGCACCCCTATGCCCGGGGCCTGCTGGCTTCGACCATTCACGGCGCAAAACGCGGCGAGCGGCTGCAGACCATCCCGGGCACGCCGCCCTCGCTCGACCAGGCGCCGCGGAGCTGCTCGTTCGCACCGCGCTGCGGCCTGGCGCAGCCGCGCTGCGCGGAGGCGCCGCCGCCGAACGTCGCGCTCGGCCCGCAGCGGCTGGCGCGCTGCATCCTCGCGGAAGCTTCGGCAAGTGTGGCGGCAACGTAACGGTTGGCCCGAAACGCTCCATTCCCAGGCCGGAACTGTGCATCGCGTGTCGAAGCGTCGCGGTCGCCTCGCTAAGGTGCGGCAATGCGCGCCCTCGATCGGCCGCGCCGGTTGAGGACATGCCATGCACGTATCGAACGAAGGTATCTTGGTCATCCTGTTTGTCGGTCTGATCGCTGGCTGGCTGGCCGGCAAGATCGTCCGCGGCACCGGCTTCGGCCTGGTCGGCGACATCGTGATCGGGGTGCTCGGCGCCTTGGTCGCGAGCCTGATCTTCCCGCGGCTCGGAATC
The DNA here is from genome assembly GCF_051168175.1 of Bradyrhizobium sp. HKCCYLRH2047. Lineage (NCBI taxonomy): Bacteria > Pseudomonadati > Pseudomonadota > Alphaproteobacteria > Hyphomicrobiales > Nitrobacteraceae > Bradyrhizobium > Bradyrhizobium sp. HKCCYLRH2047. The sequence goes on along the minus strand of NZ_JBNPUM010000009.1, from coordinate 353,884 downwards.
CGGATCGGGACCGGCCTCGTTTCGGAAATCGTCTATTCCGCGCTCGGCGCCATCATTCTCCTGCTGGTGGTGCGGCTGGTGCGGACCGGCGGGCGGCTCTAGGGCTCGCGATCCTGCGCGGCTGAACGTTTGCACCGGGCTATGCGACATACCCGAACACATCACTAATTTACGCTAAAGTGAGCATCGTTGGACGCTCACCGCGGGAATCAGTATATTTCGCCTTGTTTACCGCCAGTTTGTGCCTTTGATCGGCGGTCATGCAGCTCATTTGATCAATTGAAGAGATGGTGGTGATGGCGGCCGCACCTCACGTGAGGCAATCCGAGCTCAGCGATGCCTTGCGCGGTTGCCGCAGCGCCTTCATCGGCGTCGGGGTGATGAGCTGCATCATCAACCTGCTGTATCTCACCGGCTCGATCTTCATGCTCGAGGTCTACGACCGGGTGCTGCCGAGCCGGTCCGTGCCGACGCTGATCGGCCTCATCATCATCGCCGCCGGGCTGTACGCCGCCCAGGGCGCACTCGACATGATCCGCAGCCGCATTCTCGGCCGGATCGGCACCGCGCTCGACGAGAGCCTGAACGCGCGGGTGTTCGACACCGTGGTGCGGCTGCCGCTGTCGGCGGGCGGCCGCAACGAGGGGCTGCAGCCGCTGCGCGACCTCGACAACATCAGGAGCTTCCTCGGCAGCCAGGGGCCGGGCGCGTTCTTCGACCTGCCGTGGCTGCCGCTGTATCTGGCGATCTGCTTCGCCTTCCACGTCATGCTCGGCGTCACCGCGCTCGCCGGCGCCATCATCCTCGTCACCTTGACGCTGATCACCGAATTCCTCACCCGCTCGCCGGCCAAGGAGGCGATGGGGCTCGCCGCGCGCCGCAACGATCTGGTCACCGCAAGCCGCCGCAACGCCGAGGTCCTGGTCGCGATGGGCATGACTGGGCGCATGCTGTCGCGCTGGAGCGAGACCAACGAGAAATATCTCGCCGGCAACCAGCGCGCCAGCGATGTCGCCGGCGGCCTCGGTGCCATCGCCAAGGTGCTGCGCATGATGCTGCAGTCGGCGGTGCTCGCGGTCGGCGCCTATCTCGTGATCCACCAGGAGGCGACCGCCGGCATCATCATCGCCGGCTCGATCCTGAGCGCGCGGGCGCTGGCGCCGGTCGATCTCGCGATCGCGCATTGGAAGAGTTTCGTCGCCGCGCGCCAGAGCTGGCGCCGTCTCAGCCATCTGTTGCAGACGATGCCGCAGCGATCGGCGCCGACCCTGCTGCAGCCGCCGGTCGGCAAGCTCTCGGTCGAGGCCATCTCGATCGTCGCTCCGGGGGATCAGAAAGCGATCGTGCAGGACGTGAGCTTCGCGCTGTCGGCCGGCAATGGCCTCGGCATCATCGGTCCGAGCGCGTCGGGCAAGTCCTCTCTGGTCCGCGCGCTCGTCGGTGTCTGGCGTCCGGTGCGCGGCCATGTCCGGCTGGACGGCGCCGCGCTCGACCAATGGTCGACGGATGAGCTTGGCCGCCATGTCGGCTATCTGCCGCAGGACGTCGAGCTGTTCGCCGGCACCGTGGCGCAGAACATCTGTCGCTTCGACCCGAATGCCTCGGCCGAGGGCATCATCGCCGCTGCCAAGGAGGCCGGCGTGCATGACATGATCATCAAGATGCGCGAGGGCTACGATACAGAGATCGGCGAGCAGGGCGCGGCGCTCTCCGCAGGGCAGGCGCAGCGTGTGGCGCTGGCGCGCGCGCTCTATGGCAACCCGTTCCTGATCGTGCTCGACGAGCCCAACTCCAATCTCGACACCGAGGGCGACGAGGCGCTGTCGCGCGCCGTGCGCTCGGCGCGGGCGCGCGGCGCCATCGTCGTCGTCGTCGCGCACCGGCCGATCGGCATCGAGGCGGTCGATCAGGTGCTGGTGATGAAGGACGGCCGGGCCCAGGCGTTCGGTCCGAAGGAGACGGTGCTGGCGCAGGTGCTGCAGCCGCGTGCGCCGTCGCCGATCAAGATCGTCTCGGAAGCCGGAGTGGCGAAGCCATGAGCAGTCAGGTCATTGCCGGTCCACTTCCTGGCGGCCGCAAGACGGAAAGTGTGCGCGAGTCGATCCGCCGCCACCTGCTGATCGGCATGGGCGTCGTCGTCGCGGTCGCCGGCGGGTTCGGCGGCTGGGCCGCAACGCAGCAGATCTCCGGCGCGCTGATCGCGCCCGGCCAGATCGTGGTCGAATCCAACGTCAAGAAGGTGCAGCATCCGACCGGCGGCGTGGTCGGCGAGCTCCGGGCGCGCGACGGCGACGTCGTCAAGTCCGGCGACATCGTTGTCAGGCTCGACGACACCGTGACCAAGGCGTCTCTCGCCATCGTCACCAAGAATCTCGATGCGCTGCAGGCGCGCGCCGCGCGGCTGGAGGCCGAGCAGCGCGGCTGGGCCAAGATCCTGTTTCCGCCGCAGCTGCTGCAGCGCATGAGCGATCCCGAGGTCAAGAGCCTGACGGCGAGCGAGACCAAGCTGTTCGAGGTCCGCGTCAACGGCCGCATCGGCCAGAAGGCGCAGCTGCGCGAGCGGGTCACCCAGCTGAACGAGGAGATCGAGGGGCTCTCGGCGCAGGTCAGTGCCAAGGACCAGGAGATCGCGCTGGTGCAGAAGGAGCTCGACGGCGTGCGCCAGCTCTATGAGCAGCATCTGGTGCAGCTGTCGCGCCTGACCACCTTGGAGCGCGACGCCGCCCGCCTCAACGGCGAGCGTGCGCAGTTCATCGCGGCGCGGGCGCAGGCCAAGGGCAAGATCAGCGAGACCGAGCTGCAGATCATCCAGGTCGATAAGGACATGGTCAGCGAGGTGTCCAAGGATCTGCGCGAGACCACCGACAAGATCGGCGAGTTCGTCGAGCGCAAGGTGACCGCCGAGGATCAGCTCCGCCGCGTCGACATCCGCGCGCCGCAGGACGGCATGGTGCTGCAGTCCTCCGTGCATACCGTGGGCGGCGTCATCACCGCCGGCGATACCATCATGCTGATCGTGCCGCAGAGCGACGATCTCCAGGTCGAGGCCAAGGTCAACCCGCAGGACATCGACAAGCTGCAGGTCGGTCAGAAGACCTTGCTGCGGCTGTCCGCCTTCAACCAGCGCACCACGCCGGAGCTGAACGGCGTCGTCAGCCGCGTCTCGCCCGACGTCACCACCGACCAGCGCACCGGCCAGAGCTACTACACCATCCGCGTGTCGATGCCGCCGGAGGAGATCGCACGGCTCGGCGACGTCAAGCTGATCCCGGGCATGCCGGTGGAAGCCTTCGTCCAGACCGGCGACCGCACCGTGATCTCCTACCTGATGAAGCCACTGCACGACCAGCTGATGCGCGCGTTCCGGGAGAAGTGAGATCGTCGGCCGGTCGCTGAGTGGCCACTGGCGGCGCCCCAATTTCGGTGTCATCCCCGCGAATGCGTGGATCCATAGCCACAGGGGGAAGTCGGTTTGCGCAACCGGCGCAACACGCAGCCTGCCCCAAGACAGATCACGCGGTATGGGTCCCGGGTCGGCGCCCGCCGCCGCTTCGCGTCGCCGGGCTTGCCCGGGACGACAGCGGAGGCTATTCGCCGAGCTTCTCCAGCAACAACTCAAGCGCGCTCTTCGCGAACAAACGCATATTGGCGAAGCGGTCGTTGCTGCCGCTTTCCAGTGTCACCACCGCCGACGCTGGCCCGGCCACGGCAAAACACGCATGGCCCGCCGCATCCCCGTAGCGATTGCCGGCAGGACCCGCGGCGCCGGTCTCCGACACTCCCCAATCAGTGGCAAAGCGCGTCCTGATCTGCCGCGCCAGCAGCTCCGCATACGGCTCGGACGCCGAGCGGATCCCTTTCATCGCGTCGTCCGGAATGTCCATCAGCACGCGACGCGCGTCTCGCGTATAGACCACGGCGCCGCCGAGAAAATAGGCCGAGGCGCCGGGCACCGCGAGCAGCGCCGCCGCGATCAGGCCGCCGGCGGAGGATTCCGCCACCGCGATCGTCTGCTTGCGTGCGACCAGCCGCGCCGCGACCTGACCGGCGATGGCAATCAGTTCATCCATGGCAAACCTCGCTCCGGCTCCCGCCGCACCGTCAAAAAAATGGGCGGCATCCGATGATGCCGCCCGCGACGTGAACAGACAACCCGATCAGGCGGTCACGGGCTCGCGCGCCGCGACCGCCTGGCGGCCGCCGCGATAGACCGTCATCGCCGCGATGATGCCGAGCACGGCGGCGCACATCAGCCAGTAGCCGGGCGAGGCCTTGTCGCCGGTCTTGTTGATGAGCCAGGTCGAGACCGCCGGCGTCGCGGTGCCGAACAGCCCAGCGGCCAGCGCAAAGGCGATCGAGAAGCAGGTGGTGCGGACATGCGCAGGCACGATCTCGACCAGGCAGCCCAGCATGGTGCCGCTATAGACGCCGAAATAGAACGAGAACAGCATTTCGACAGTGAGCAGCTTGCCGAAGCTCGGCGCCGCCGCGAGCCAGTGCAACGCCGGGTAGGCGGTGAGGAATGCCAGCGCCGCGATGGTCACGAGCACCGGCTTGCGTCCGATCCGATCCGACACCGCGCCGCCGACCGGATTCCAGAGAAAGTTGGTCACGGCGACCAGCAAAGTGACGAGCAGTGAATCCGACGCCGACAGCTTCAGCTGCTTGCCGAAGCCGGGACCGTAGACGGTGATGAAGTAGAACATCGTCGTGGTCAGCACGGCGATCATCATGCCGAGGATCACGATGCGCCAGTTCTCCAGCGCCGAGGCGAACACTTCGCGCGCGGTCGGGTGCTTCTTCATCGCGAGGAAGGCCGGCGTCTCCTCCAGCGTGCGGCGCAGGAAGAAGATCAGCGGAATGATCAGGCAGCCGATGAAGAAGGGAATGCGCCAGCCCCAGGCGGCCACGATGTCCGCCGGCATGGCCTGGTTGAGCACGTAGCCGATGACCGACGCGACGAAGATCGCGACCTGCTGGCTGGACGACTGGAACGAGGTGTAGAGGCCGCGATTGCCGGGCGTGGAGATCTCGGACAGATAGACCGACACGCCGCCGAGCTCGACACCGGCCGAGAAGCCCTGCAACAGCCGGCCGAGCAGCACGATGATCGGGGCCGCGATGCCGATCGTCGCATAGGTCGGGCAGAATGCGATGACGATCGTGCCGATCGCCATGATGCCGAGCGTCACGATCAGGCCCTGGCGTCGGCCGATCTTGTCGACATAGGCGCCGAGCACGATGGCGCCGACCGGTCGCATCAGGGCGCCGAGCCAGAACACGCCATAGGCATTGAGCAGCGATGCAGTCTCGTTCTCCGATGGGAAGAACGCCTTGGCGATGATCGGCGCGTAGAAGCCGAACAGGAAGAAGTCGAACTGCTCGAGGAAATTGCCGCTGGTGGCGCGCAGGATCGCGCCGATGCGCGAATGGATCGTGGCCGGCTGCGGGATTGACGTTGAGGACACGCGGGGAGACTCCTACCGTCGAGAGGCTCGTGCGGAGGATTTCTACGCCGGCCGAGGGGAAAGGTGCGACAATCTGCCACGCCAGGCCCTGGCGGCCAATAGTTTTGCGCCTAAGGAGCCCTAGGCCTGAACAGAATTGGCCGCGGCCGACTTCTGCTGCACTGCACCCTTCAGCCATTGCCGGAACGCCTTCAGCTTCGGCGGATCGGTCCGGCCCTCCGGCGTCACCAGATAGAAGCCGGCATCGCTCGGCAGGGTCATCTTGAACGGCACCACCAGCCGGCCCTTGGCGATGTCGTCCTGGACGTAGGCCGTCCGCCCGATCGCAACGCCGAGCCCGTCGATCGCGGCCTGGACGGTCATCAGCGACAGGTCGAAGCTCAGCCGGCCCTGCCGCGACATCTCGACCGGCAGACCCGCCGCGGTCAGCCAGAGCCGCCAATCGTCGTCATAACCTCCGCTGGCCTGCAGCAGCGTGTGATGCGCGAGGTCCTCCGGACAGCGCAGCGGCTTGTCGCCCTGCAGCAGCGCCGGACTGCAGACCGGAAACAGCTCGTCGGCCATCAGCCATTCCGCCCGCACGCCCGGCCAGTGGCCGCGGCCATAGCGGATCGCGGCGTCGACGTCGTCCTTGCGAAAATCGACCAGGCCGGTCGAGGTCGTGATGCGCACGTCGATGCCGGGATGGGCCTCCTGAAAGGCCGTCAGCCGCGGCAGTAGCCATTTCGCCGCCAGCGAGGCGATGGTCGAGACCGTCAGCACCTTGGCGTTGTCCTTGCGAACCAGCCGTTCCGTTGCCAGCCGGAGATCGTCGAATGCGGCGCGCACGAGCGGAAGATAGTCGCGGGCCTGTGGCGTCAGCGCGAGACTGCGGTTCTGGCGGACGAACAGGCGGATGCCGAGCTCGTCTTCCAAGCGCTTGATCTGATGGCTGATGGCGGTCTGCGTCACGTTCAGCTCGGAGGCCGCGCGGGTGAAGCTCAGATGCCGCGCCGCAGCCTCGAACGCCCGCAATCCATTCAGCGACGGTAGCCGGGCCATTCGCGGCCTCCCGGTTCATGATGTTATTTCATCCGAAACGGTAGTAAATGTCGTTTGTGGATGAAGCGCAAGCGCTCGATATTGCAGCCTCAAGGAATTTTCAGGAGGCTTTCATGTCCGTCTACGTCTCCTCGTCAATGACGAAACATCATGGCCCGGGGTTCTGGTCCGGCGTCGTGGAGCTGCTTGCGGCCTGGCGCTTCCGCTACCGGACCCGGCACGAGCTCGCGCAGTGGTCGGAGCGCGACCTGCACGATCTCGGCCTGTCCCGCAGCGATATCGCCGCCGAGATCGATAAGCCTTTCTGGCGGGGTTGATCCCCCTCACTCATCCCGCCGCGCCGGCGCCGCTCCGCAAAGGAGGGCGCCGGCAAGCTTCCCCGTTGGAGCCGCGCATGCCGACGCCCGCCATTGCCGATCTCGCTGCCGGCTCCAACACCATTCACACGCGGCGCGGTGAGGAGGTGCGCCTGCGCTTCGTCACACCTGACGACGCCGAGGCGCTGCAGAGCTATGTCCGGTCCTTGAGCCAACGCTCGCGCCACAAGCGTTTCCTCGGCGCGCTCAACGAGCTGCCAAAGGCGGTGCTCGAGGATTTCGTCGCGCTCGGCCGCAACGACCGGTACAGCCTGATCGCGACGATGGACCATGACGGCGTCGAAGGCATCGTGGCCGAGGCGCGCTATGCGCTGGACCGCGCCACTGGTCGCGTCGAGTTCGGCCTCTCGGTGCTCGACCGCTGGCACGGCCACGGCATCGGCCCGGCCCTGATCGCAAATCTCGAGCGGCGCGCCCGCGCGCTCGGCGGCGCCACGCTGTCAGGCGACGCGCTGCGTACCAACGACGTGATGATCGCGCTCGCCCGCAAGGCCGGTTTCACGATCCAGCCGCATGCGGATGACTGGACGCTGGTGAGGTTCGAGAAGGGGCTGAGCGGCGTGGTGGCGGATTCACCGAGTGCAGATTTTCAACTTATCAGTCGCGGGCTGCAAGCCGTGATGTTCGACAACAAATAGCGGTCGTCATGTCCCGCGAAGGCGGGGCATCCCGCACGCCGCGGCGTTACAGTGTCATCGGCTATCAGTTGCGATTGCTAAATCGCTCGATCCAGCCGGGCGATGACAGTCGTTGTGAGGCGCCGACCTATCCACGTCATTGCGAGCGAAGCGAAGCAATCCAGAGTCCTTGCTCGGCCCTGGATTGCTTCGCTTCGCTCGCAATGACGAGGTGAGAGAGCGGTGCTCGAAACAGCTACAGCTCCGAGCGACATCAGCTCTCAAAACGTCTCGACCCATGGCCGCAGCTCCATCTCCCAGCTCCAGGCGCTGCGCGGCTGCTGCAGCACGCTCCAATAACTCGCGGCGATGGCATCCGGATCGAGCATCGAATTCGGTCGCTCCGCCGGCTCCTGGCGTTCCGCGCTCCTGATCGCGCCGTCGATGACGAAATGCGCGACGTGGATGCCCTGCGGCGACAATTCGCGCGCCATGCTCTGGGCTAGGCCGCGCAGCGCGAACTTGCCCATCGCGAACGGCGCCGACTGGGCGTAGCCCTTCACGCTGGCGGAGGCGCCGGTGAACAGGATGGCGCCGTGCTTGTTCGGCAGCATGCGCTGTGCCGCCTGCTGCGCCACCAGGAAGCCGCCGAAGGCGCTGATGGCAATCGACTGCTGCACGTCGGCCGGCACGAGATCGGTGAGCGCTCCGCGCGCCCGCGCGCTGGCATTGTAGACCACGAGATCGGGCGCGCCGATCTCGCGCTCGACGATGCCGAACAGCCGCTCGACCTCCTCCGGATTGGTCGCATCGCAAGGGTAGGCGCGGGCGCCGGTTTCGTTGCAGAGCGCTCCGAGCTTCTCGATCTTGCGGGCGGCCAGCGCCACGCGGATCTTCTCGCGCGCGAACAGCCGCGCCAGCGAGGCCGAGAGCCCTTCGCCGGCACCGACGATGAGGGCGATCTTGTAGGCAGGGATGTCCATGGGCATGTCCTTGAGCCAGAGCGTCCGCAGACATCAAGCTAGTGCACCGGCGGCCGACTTCCTACGGCTCGTCCCCACATTTTTGCTGCGCGTCCTCAGGTGGGACGCGGCTGCAATCCGGCGAGGCAGCCGATCTCCTCCAGCACGACATCGAGCCGGCTGCGATCGTGCAGGAAGGCATATTTGCCGCGGAGCATCGCCAGCGAGCGCGCGTGATATTTCTGCGGCTTCTGCATCCACGTGAAGTCGCCGAACTGGACGCGAAAGGCATCGCGTTTCTCGGCCAGCGCCTGTTCATTGGCGAGCGTCCACGGCATGAACAGCGCGCCGACCTGGCGGGTCAGGATCGGCATCAGGGTCAGCGACAGTTCCGGCCACAGCTCGAACTCGCCTTCGGCGCGCGGCCACAGCATGCGGTGGATCCAGGCCAGCACGTGCGGCGCGCGGCCCTCGATCAAAGCGCCTGCGGTCGGATCGGTCCACAGCTCGTAGAACTGGGCCCACAGTCCGAAATCGCCATAGGCCGGACGCCGGCCGAACAGATACGGCCTGACCGAGAGATGCCGTTCGAGCAGGTCGAGCATTTCGGCAAACCCCTGCTCGATCTGCGGCGCGTTGATCTCGTTCGAGCCGACGTACCACAGCCGCTCGACCATGCGCGCGCGGATCTTCTCGGCCAGTTCGCCGACCTCGATCTCGTCCGCCTTGGGGGCGCGGATGCGGGCGATGCGCCCGGCTGAGGCGCGCTGGTCGAGATCGCGGGCCCAGCGATAGTGGAACATCCACTTGTTGCCCCACTCGTCGCCGAACTCCTCGATCAGGGCCGAGATGAAGCTCGTCAGCGCGTCGCCTGGATGAATCGTCGGCTGCGGAAAGTCGAGCTCGAGCGCATCGATGATCGGCGTCGAATCCTGCATCGGCACCTCGTCGGGAGCGACCACCAGCGGAATGATCGGCATCTTGGCGTGCCGCGCGAACTCGGTCTCGCTTTCCGCGTTGCGCAATATCCAGTGATGCGGAATGCCCTTGTAACGCAGATACGATCGCACCTTGACCGAATAGGGCGACATCTCCGCCCCGAAGATGCGATAAACCTCCGTCGGCTGATTGGTCATGGATCTGCTCCCGGTTCGGCGCACGCCGCTGCCTGTTGTGTATCCGATCAGGCGCAACCTGTCGAAGAGTCCATCAGAGACTTGCGGAAACGAACGAGGGCTTAACGATCATGCATCAGTTCCTGAAGCGCGATGACGTGATGACCGGCGGCGCGAGGCCGGAGCTGCTGGCGCCCGATACCACCGGGCTGAACTTCTATCGCGCCGACCCCGCGCTCGCCGATCTCTTGCGCATCCATCTGCCCGAGGCGCTGTTTCGGCACCTCGTGCCGCATCTCGACCGCCTCGGCGAGCTCGCCGGCTCCTATCTCGACGAATGCGCCCGCCTGGCTGACCGCCATGGCCCTGTGCTGCACCAGCGCGACCGCTTCGGCCGCGACGTGCAGTGGGTCGAGTACCATCCGGCCTATCGCGAGCTCGAGCGCGCCGCCTTTGGCGAGTTCGGCATCCACGCGATGTCGATCCGCAAGGGCATTCTCGGCTGGCCGACCAAGTATCCGGTCACGGCCAAGCACGCCTTCACCTTCCTGTTCAACCAGGCGGAGTTCGGTCTGGGCTGTCCGATCAACGTCACCGACGGCTGCGCCAAGCTGCTGGCGAGCTTCGGCAGCGACGGGCTCAAGGCCAAGTACCTCGATGGCCTGACCCAGACCGACATGAGGAAGCTGACCCAGGGTGGCCAGTTCATGACCGAGAAGGAAGGCGGCTCCGATGTCGGCACGTTGACGACGGTCGCAGTCCCGGAGGGCGACCATTGGCGCCTGCATGGCGAGAAATGGTTCTGCTCCAATGCCGATGCGAAAGTGGTGATGCTGTTGGCGCGGCCGCAAGGTGCCGAAGCGGGAACGCGCGGCGTCGGCCTGTTCCTGATGCCGCGCTTCCTCGATGACGGCAGTCAGAACCACTATCGGATCGTGCGCCTGAAGGACAAGCTCGGAACGCGCTCGATGGCCTCGGGCGAGATCAAGCTGGAGGGTGCCGTCGCCTATGCGGTCGGGAGGCTCGATCGCGGCTTCGTGCAGATGGCCGAGATGGTCAACTCGTCGCGTCTCTCCAACGGCGTCAAGTCGACGGCGCTGATGCGGCGGGCCTGGCACGACGCGATCACGGTCGCGCGCAACCGCGTGGTGTTCGGAAAACGCGTCGTCGACCTGCCGCTCGGGCGGCGACAACTGCTGAAGATCCTGCTCGCGACCGAGCAGGCGCTGTCGCTGAGCTTCCTTACCGCCGACGCGCTCGACCGTGCCGAGGCCGGCAGCCAGGATGCCGCGGCGATGCTGCGCATTCTGACGCCGACATTGAAATTCCGTGCCACGCGCGACGCGCGCAAGGTCTGCGGCGATGCGTTGGAGATGCGCGGCGGGATCGGCTATGTCGAGGAGTTCGTCACCGCGCGGCTGCTGCGCGATGCCCATCTCGGCTCGATCTGGGAGGGCACCGGCAACATCGTCGCGCTCGATGCGCTGAAGCGCGCCGTGGGCCGGCACGGTGCGGAGGCCGCGCTGGCAGCCGACCTGCATGCGCGGCTCGACGACAGCGCCGCCGTGCCGCAGGCCTGGCGCGATCAGCTGCATCGACTCGTGGATCGTGCCGTGGGCTTTGCGCGCGAGGTCGCGGGACGCGCCGACAAGGAGTCGGAAGCGCGCCGCGCCACCAGCCTGCTGTATCACGTGGCGAGCGCCGTCTCGACGACCTGGGAAAGCGCGCGCATCCACGCGATGCGCGGCGACGCACGGCGGTTGCTATTGGCGAAGCTCGTCGTCGATCATCGTCTGACGCCGTCCGATCCGTTCCGGCTCGCGGAAAACGAGACGGACGACGCGATGGCGACGTTGCTGCTCGGCGATCGCGTCGCAGGTATGGACGAGGTTGGCGAACTGATTTCGGCGGCGTAGTCTTGTGGAATGTCACGAAGATGGATCGCGAGCTCATGGCTTCTGCTTTGTGCGAGTGATGAGCGAACAGGCTGGGGGTACAGGTCTAATCATTTGCACCACCCGTGCGGCTGCCCCTCACCCCAACCCTCTCCCCGTGAAGAACGGGGAGAGGGAGCGCAGCGGCTACGTCGAAATAGCCGGATAACAACTCACAATAAACGAAACAGGGAGAACGCCAATGAAAGCCGCCGTGCTGATGGAGGTCAACAAGCCGCTCGTCATCGAGGACGTCAGCGTGCCCAAGCCGGGGCCGCGGGAAGTGCTGATCCGCACGGCGGTGGCGGGGCTCTGCCATTCCGATCTGCATTTCATCGAGGGCCTGTATCCGCATCCGCTGCCCGCGGTGCTGGGCCATGAATCCGCTGGGATCGTCGAGCAGGTCGGCGCCGATGTCACCTATGTGAAGCCGGGCGATCACGTCGTCACCTGCCTCTCGGTGTTCTGCGGCACCTGCGACAACTGCACGACGGGCCGTCCGGTGCTGTGCACCGACACCACGGTGAAGATGCCGCCAGGCGCCTCCAACCGGCTGTCATGGGCGAGAGCTGAGAAGCTGCATCAGTTCCTCAACCTGTCGTCCTTTGCCGAACAGATGCTGGTGCACGAGAATGCGATCGTGAAGATCCGCAACGATATGCCGCTCGAGCTCGCCGCGCTGATCGGCTGCGGCGTCATCACCGGCTATGGCGCCGTCGTCAACACGGCGCGGGTGCAGGCCGGCGAGACGGTGGCCGTGATCGGCTGCGGCGGCGTCGGCATGGCTGCGATCAACGGCGCCGAGATCGCGGGTGCCGGTCGCATCATCGCCATCGACACCAATCCGGCCAAGCTGCAGCTCGCGACGAAACTGGGCGCGACCGACATCATCAATCCCACTGAGGGTGACGCCGTGGCCCAGGTGCGCGAGCTCACCAAGGGGGGCGTGCATCACGCCTTCGAGGTGCTGGGCCGCAAGGAAACTGCGGAGCAGGCGTTCGCGATGCTGGCGCCGGGCGGCACCGCCACCATCGTCGGCATGATCCCGTTCGGCCAGAAGATCGAGCTGCACGGCTTCGACTTCCTGCGCGAGCGCCGCATCCAGGGCTCGTCGATGGGCTCCAACCATTTCCGCGTCGACATGCCCCGACTCGTCGAGTTCTACTTGCGCGGCAAGCTGCACCTGGAGGACTGGATCTCCGCCAAGCTGAAGCTGTCGGAGATCAACGAGGGCTTTGCCAACATGAAGGCCGGCAAGACCTTGCGCAGCGTGATCATGTTCGACGCATGAGGTGAGGGGTCGGGTGTGAGGCAGGTGGTCCGGCGGATCTGCCTATTCGTTACCCGTCATGCCCGGGCTTGACCCGGGCATCCAGCCTCTCTGGGAGATGGATGGCCGGGTCAAGCCCGGTCATGACGATGGAGGCCGATGGCGGCATTTGGTGAGGCGCTGTTGAAGAAGCCGAAGCGCCAACTAATTCGCGAACCGCGGCGGCGGAACGAAGCCGCCGAACTCGCGCTCGATCAGGTCGGCGAGCTTGAGCGGCGTGCGGTCTTCGAGGAATGGGCCGACGATCTGCACGCCCACCGGCAAGCCGTTGGCGAGGCCGAGCGGGATCGCGGTCGCCGGCAGTCCGGGCAAGGTGGCGATGCCCGGCCAAGCGAGCTGATCGGCGTAGCAATGCTCGACGCCGTCGATGCTGATGCGGCGCTGCTCCTGGTCGGGCGAATGATCGTGCGGATAGGCCGGAGTCGGCATGATCGGGCAGATCACGGCGTCGAACTGCTCGAACAGCGTTCGCCATTGCGCGCGCAGCCGCGCCCGCGCCCCGCCGGCCTGAACCCAGTCGCGATGGCTGAGCGCGATGCCGCGCAGTCGCTCGGCCGCGAGGCTCGCCGCCTCCTTCGGCAATTGCGCGGCCGCCTGGCTGGCGCCGGCGTGGACCTCCGCCGGCATGGTGGCGCCGATGAAGCCGAGCAGCAGGCGCATGTAGAGCCGGCTCGATGCGGCGAAGTCCGGCAGCAGCGGGCTCTCTGTCGCGACGTTGACGCCGGCCCGTGCCAGGTCGGCCGTCAGCCGCTCGATCGCGCCGCGCACGGCGCTGTCGGTCGGCAGCAGCGGATCGCTCGCGACCACCAGCACGCGGAAATCCTGCAGGCGACCGTGACGCGCCGGCGGCAGGTCGAGGCGATACGCCTTGCCGGCCTCGAGCGGGTCGGGGCCTGCGATCACATCGAGCAGCAGCGACAGATCGGCGGCCGAGCGGGCCATCGGGCCGACGACGGCGAGGTCGGCCTCGCCGGGCAGCGGCTGAAATGGCGGCGGCGTGTGGCCGCGCGAGGCCACCAGGCCGTAGCTCGGCTTGTGCGCGGTGACGCCGCAGTGAAACGCGGGGACCCGCAGCGAGCCGCCGATATCGGAGCCGAGCGACAGCGAGCCGTAGCCGGCGGCCAGGGCCGCGGCCGATCCGCCTGACGAACCGCCTGGCGTGCGGTCGAGATCGTAGGGATTGTTGGTGATGCCGTAGATGTCGTTGTAGCTCTGCCAGTCGCCGAGCCCGAGCGGCACGTTGGTCTTGCCGAGCACGATGCCGCCGGCATCCTTCACGCGCGTCACCGTCAGCGCATCCTCGGCCGCGATGAAATCCCTGTGCTGCGGAAAACCCCAGGTCGTCGGCAGGCCGGCGACGTTGTAGGATTCCTTCACCGTGAGCGGAAGGCCGAGCAAAGGCCGCCGTTCGCCGCGCGCCAGCGCCGCGTCGGCGACGTCAGCGGCAGCGAGCGCGCGCTCGAAATCGCGCACGCAGACGGCGTTGATCTCGGAGTCATGACGTTCGATGCGATCGATGGCGAGCCTGGTCAGCTCCACCGACGAGATCTGACGGTCTGCCAATGCCTTCGCCGTGTCGACGGCGGTTGCGAACGTCCATTGCGGTGCGGCCAATGTCGATCCTCCCGGTGCGATGTTTGCCGGGAGTCTAACCGATGCGGATGGCGATCACTTGACCAAAATTGCGGACTATCCTCTAGCCCGGCAGCATCCGCTGCATGACGCGGTCGCGATAGATGAAGACGTGCGCGATTGCGGCGGCGACGTGAGCGACGATCAGGATCAGCAGCAGCCATTCGGATGCCTGGTGCAGCCCGTCGATGGCGCGGTTACCGGCCGGGTTGCGCGCCGCCAGCATCGGCAACGGAAGCAGGTAGAAGAACGACACGCTCCAGCCGCGGAAGGAGGCGAACAGCCAGCCGGTGATGGTGCTCGCCATCACCATCACATAGAGCATCCAGTGCACGACCTCCGAGCTCAGCCGCTGCCAGGGCGGCAGCGAACTCTCCGGCGCGACCGGATGGGTGAGCCGCCAGACGAAGCGCACGGCGATCAATGCCAGAATGGTGAGGCCGAACGAAATGTGCAGGATCATCGGCGCGCCGGGGGGCGTGTTGGCATGCAGGTCCGGCATCAGCCAGCCGATCGGATACTGGATGGCGAGCAGCGCCACCACCAGCCAGTGCAGGATCTTCGCGGGCGTGCCGTAATGCAAGCGTGGCGTCATGACGATTTTCCGTTGTGATCGGTCCGGCGCCATCAGCCTCGCGGCTGGACGTTTTGCAAGACGCCGGGGTGCGGAGGCTAGGCCGCTCCTATGAGAATTCCGACGCCGAGCACGATGATGCCGCCGAGCACGATCTGGAACACCGCCTGCAGGAACGGCGTGTCCATGTAGCGCGCGCGGATATAGGCGATCGCCCACAGCTCGAAGAACACCACGAGGCTCGCGATCGCGGTCGCGATCCAGAACGCGTTGGTCCAGGAGTCCGGGACGAGATAGGGCATCGTGTGCCCCAGTCCGCCGAGCGTCGTCATCGCGCCGCAGACGGCGCCGCGCAGCCACGGCGAGCCGCGTCCCGTCAGTGAGCCGTCGTCGGACAGCGCCTCGGCAAAGCCCATGCTGATGCCGGCGCCGATCGAGGCGGCCAGACCGACCAGGAAGGTCTGGAAGTTCTGATGCGTGGCGAAGGCGGCGGCGAACAGCGGCGCCAAGGTCGACACCGAGCCGTCCATCAGGCCGGCGAGACCGGGCTGGACATATTGCAGCACGAACACGCGCCGCCGCGTCTCATCCTCCTTGTGCCGGACGTCCGGACTGAGGATCTTGTCGGTCAGTTTCGCCGCAACCTTCTCGTGGCCCTTCTCGGCCTCGGCGAGATCGCCGAGCAGCCGGCGCACGCCGACATCCTTGGCCTGCTCGGCGGCCTTGGCGTAGAAGCGCTCGGCCTCGAACTCCATCGTGCCGACCTCGCGGCGGATGGCGTCGAGCGACAGGTTCTTGGTCAGCCAGATCGGCCGGCGCTGCAGGAAGCCTTTGACGTTCTCGCGCCGGATCGGCGGCAGGTTCTTGCCGAAGCGCTCCTCATAGAGCTCGAGCAGCATGTGGCGGTGGCCCTTCTCCTCCTCGGCCATCTGCTCGAACAGCTTGGCCGAATCCGGATAACGTTCCGCCAGATCCTCCGCGAAGCTCATATAGATGCGGCCGTCTTCCTCTTCGGCCGAGATCGCGATTGCCAGGATCTCGCGCTCGGTGAGGTCGGCGAAGTTCTTCATTCCAAGGTCCCCGGATCTCTCGCTCTCAACATTCGGCTGTTTAGAACGTTTCTAAAGTCTATATGGATTTGCCGCACCGCGGTCAAACTCCGGCCGCCGATTGGTCGCGAACGCTTTCGTGACCCCGCATTCAAGCTCCAGTCATGGAACTGCGAGGATAGTCCGTCGTTCGCGTTCCGCTCAGCCACCTAAGGAGTTCCAATGGACAGCGTCAAATACCGGCTCAACGATCCAGGGTTGGCGCCGCGCCGCACCCGGATGGATATCCCGGGCTGGGCAGGCGAACGCCAGCCACGCGCGAATGGCTCGCATGAGCAGGTCTGGCATTGCGTACCATTCTCGGAAGGTGCGCAATATGGCATCGAGCTATTTTATCCCTACGACTTCGAGCTGCAGGTCACCACGCGCGACGGCAAGCTGGAGCTGTCCGGCGACTGGGGCGAGCCGCCGAGCCCGAGCCTGCAATGGCCGCCATTCCGCAATTTCGGCGATGCCTTCTACACCTACCAGATC
Organism: Bradyrhizobium sp. HKCCYLRH2047; assembly: GCF_051168175.1. NCBI lineage: Bacteria > Pseudomonadati > Pseudomonadota > Alphaproteobacteria > Hyphomicrobiales > Nitrobacteraceae > Bradyrhizobium > Bradyrhizobium sp. HKCCYLRH2047. The sequence goes on along the minus strand of NZ_JBNPUM010000009.1, from coordinate 337,251 downwards.
CTGCTCGATCTCAAGGTGCCCAAGGGCTTCGCGATCCGGACCGAGCCGCATCCGCGCTTTTACACCGATCGCAGCGATACCTGCCCGATCGCGGTGCCGGCGCTGGTGCGCAATTTCTGGCCCATGCTGTTCTTCTGCGTCTTCAAGGCGCCTGCGGAAGGGCGGACGCATATCTTCCGTCCGGGCGAGCCGTTCGCGCAGGTGATCGTGATTCCGGAGGAGGCGAACTTCACGGTGGAGCCGATGAGCCCGGACGAGGCAGCCGAGCGCGAGCTGCAGTCACGCCGCATCCACGCCAGCCGGCCCGTGCTCGCCAAGGAGACCGAATGGGTGTCGAGCACCGACACCGTGTTCGACGGCACTTATCGCCATCTGCATCGCGCGGCAAAGGACAAGGCGCGCAAGGCCTGACCCTTCCGTCGTCCTCAAACGAAAGAGCGCCGACCTCACGGTCGGCGCCCCCCGAGCTGTCACCTCTCAACGATCAATAGCGATCGTAGTACCAGTGGTGATGGTGATGATGGTGGTGGTGATGGTAGTACCGGCGCGGCACCACATAGACCCGGGGGCCGTAGCCGTACCCATAGCCGGGGCCGTAGCCATAGCCGCGCCAGTAACCATGGTGGTGATGGTGATGATGATGGTGGTGATGGTACCACTGCGCGAGCTCCACCTTCGGCTCGGCCGCCGGCGGTCCCTGCTCGTCGAGCGCCTGCAGCACCCTGGCGGCATCGGGGATCGGCTCGAGCAGGTCGGCGTAGGAATTGGCCTTCAGGACATCGGTCGGGGCCGGAGCCGCCGACGCCTGCACCGTGCCGAGCGCGCCGACAGCGGCGACGGCGCCCAACAAGCCTGCGATCTTCTTATCCATAAATCATCTCCTGATGCGCATTGCCCGGATGCGGAAACGTCAACCCCGAATGTTCGTTCCTCGATTCGCCTAATACGTCGGAACGGCGTCCGAAATCAGGCTGTCGATCTGTTCAGGAACGTTAACAGGAGCTCATGGACTCGTTCATGTTGCTCCTGCTGCACCCAATGACCGGCGCGATCGATCAGCTCGCACAGCATCATGTTGGTGCACACTCGGGATTGCATCGATTCGAACACGCCGGGCCGTTGGTAGATGCCCCAGTCTTGCAGGCCGGAGATGAATGCAGACGGAACGTCGATGGTGCGATCCGACCACGTCTGCAATTCCGCTTCGAACAGGCCTGACGTGCCGCAGCGATACCATTGCAGCGCGCCCTGGAAGCCGGTCCGTTCATATTCGGCGGTATAGACCGCGAGCTCGCTGTCAGGCAGCCAGCGATTGGCCGCGATCGCCGCCGCGTCAGGCATCTCCTCGGCGGCGGTCTCGGCCATCGTCTTGCCGAGGTCCATTACGTAGTAGGTCGGCAGCTTGGCGAGCTCGGTCGCGTCCCAGGCCTGCAGGGGGTAAGGGACGTTGCCTGCCCAGTCCGCACTCTTGTGATGATAATAGGCGCGCAGGAAATCATGTAGCCCCTGCGGCGCGCGATGCATGTCCGTACTGGCCTGCCGCGTCGCGTAGTACCATTGATAGTGCTTGCGCGGCCGCGGCAGCGCCGCCAGTTCGCGATGCACCGGATCCGATTGCGGCGCGAGGGGCTGGCTGGCGATGTCGAACGGCGCTGCGGGTGGCCCGGGAAACGGTGCGCTCATCATCACGACCGACCGGAAGACATCGGGGCGGATCACAGCGCACCACGCCGCGACGGGGCTGCCGAAGTCGTGGCCGATGACGGAAGCGACATGGCGATGGCCGAAGGCATAGACCACGCCGAGCGCATCACGGACCAGATTGGTGAATCGAAACGGCGCGAGATCACCGTCATAGTCCGCGCTCCAACCCGTGGTGCGGCCATAGCCGCGCTGGTCCGGCGCCAGCACGTGATAGCCGGCCGCCGCCAGCGCCGGCATCACCTTGCGCCAGCTATAGGCGAGCTCGGGAAAGCCGTGCAGCAGCAGCACGCAGGGACGGCCGGGCGTCTCGAACCCGGCTTCCAGCACATGCATGCGCAGGCCGTTGATGCCGTCGACGAAGCGCGAGCGGATGGTGGGCGGAAGGGGGAGCGGGGGAAGAGACTGAGACACGGCGTGTACTCTCCTCGCGTCGTCCCGGCGAACGCCGGGATCCATAACCACAGGACAATGTGGTGAGGCTGACTGGCAGCTCCAGCTTTCGCAAAACTCAAGACGGTGACTATGGGTCCCGGCTCAAGGCCGGGACGACACCGTTGGTGGGGCTAAGCCGCGCCCTTCTTCGGCCAATAGCGCTCGCGCAGATGCCGCTTGACCAGCTTGCCGGTCGGTGTGCGCGGCAGCTCCGGCTCGAAGTCGATCGAGCGCGGGCATTTGATCGGTGACAGATGCTGGCGGCAGAACAGCATCAATTGCTGCTCGAGCTCCTTGCCGGCGCGCGCCATGTCGTGGGGCTGCACCACCGCCTTGACCTCCTCTCCCATCTCCTCGTTCGGCACGCCGAACACGGCGACATCGGCGACGTCGGGATGCGTGATGAGGACGTCCTCGGTCTCCTGCGGGTAGATGTTCACGCCGCCGGAGATGATCATGTAGGACTTGCGGTCGGTCAGATAGAGAAAGCCGTCGGCATCGAGATAGCCGACGTCGCCGAGCGTCGACCAGCCCTTGTCGTTGTAGGCGCGCTTCGTCTTCTCCGGATCGTTGTGATAGGAGAACACCGGCGCGTCGGCGAAATACACCGTGCCGATCTCGCCGGTCGGCATCTCCTGATCATCTTCGCCGAGGATCTTGATCTTGCCGACCACGGCACGCCCGACGCTGCCGCGATGCTCCAGCCACTGCTTCGAGGTGCAGACTGTGACGCCGTTGCCCTCAGAGCCGGCATAATACTCGATCAGGATCGGGCCCCACCACTCGATCATCCTGGCCTTGACGTCGACCGGGCAGGGGGCCGCAGCATGGATGGCGCCCTTGAGCGTGGAGACGTCATAGCTCTTGCGGACGTCCTCCGGCAGCTTCAGCATGCGCACGAACATCGTCGGCACCAGCTGCGACTGCGTGATCTTGTACTTCTCGACGAGCCTCAGGAACTCCTCGGCGTCGAAATGCTCCATGATGATGGAGGTGCCGCCGAGCACCGAGACCATCATGTTGAAGCGCAGGGGAGCTGCATGATAGAGCGGCGCCGGCGACAGGTAGATGCTCTCGGCATTCATGCCGCACATGTCGGCGCAGAGCACGCGCAGGAACTGGTTGGGCTGATCGATCGGATTGCCTTCGAAATCCTTCTTGATGCCCTTGGGACGCCCGGTCGTGCCCGACGAATACAGCATGTCGTAACCGGCGACCTGGTCGGGGATCGGCGTCTTGGGCTGGGCGCCGGCCTCCTTGTCCCAGGAGCGGAAGCCCGGCTCGGGCTCGTCGACCATGAAGAACAGCGGACCATCCTTCTCCGTCGCGAGATCGCGCACCTGCTCGGCGCATTTCGGCGAGGTGATGAAGACCTTGGCGCCGCAATCCCTGATGATGTAGGCGATCTCGTCCTTGGTGAGATAGCGGCTGATCGCGGTGTAGTACAAGCCGGAGCGCTGCGCGGCCCAGGCGATCTCCATGAAGGCGAGCCGGTTCTCCATCAGGAAGGCGACGTGATCGCCGGCCTTGAGCCCCAGCGCACGAAATAGATGAGCGCCCTGGTTGGAGAGCTCGTCAAGCTCGCGGTAGGTGATGGCCTTGCCGGTGCCGGCCATCTGATAGGCGATCTTGTCCGGATGGCTCTGGGCGTGAATGGAGGGGTGGGTCATGACGGGCACACCGCGAATAAAAGGAAAAGGTGTCGTCCCGGCCTTGAGCCGGGACCCATAACCACAGGGGCCTGTGGTGAGAGCGAGCTGTGGCTCCAGCTCGCCCGACATTCAATTCGGTGGCTATGGGTCCCGGCGTTCGCCGGGACGACGCCGTTATTGGGGCGCGACTTACAGCCGCTCGACGATCGTCACATTCGCCATGCCGCCGCCTTCGCACATGGTCTGCAGGCCGTAGCGCTTGTTGCGCTGCTTCAGCGCATGCAGCAGCGTGGTCATCAGCTTGGTGCCGGAGCCGCCGAGCGGATGGCCGAGCGCGATCGCGCCGCCATTGACGTTGAGCCGGCTGGGATCGGCGCCAGTGGTCTTCAGCCACGCGGTCGGCACGGAAGCGAATGCCTCGTTGACCTCGTAGAGGTCGATGTCGTCGATCGACATGCCGGCCTTCTGCAGCGCGCGCTGCGTGGCCGGCAGCGGCGCCTCCAGCATGATCACGGGATCGCCGCCCATCATCGTCATGTGGTGGACACGGGCGATTGGCTTGACGCCGAGCGACTTCAGGCCGCGCTCGTTGACGACCATCACGCCCGAGGCGCCGTCGCAGATCTGGCTCGCGGTCGCCGCGCTGAGCTTGCCGTTCTCGGCGATCAGCTTGACGCCCTTGATGCCGTCGAGGGTGACATCGAAGCGGATGCCTTCGTCGATGTGATGGGTGTCGGTCGAGCCGTCGGCCCTGACGATCTCGAGCGGGATGATCTCGTCCTTGAAGTGGCCTGCCTGCGTGGCGGCAATCGCGCGCTGATGGCTGTTATAGGCGTATTCGTCGAGCTCATCCTTGGAGAGACCGTACTTCTCCGCCATCATTTCCGCGCCGGTGAACTGGCTGAACTGGATGTTCGGATAGCGGCTCTCGATGCCAGGGCTCTTGTAGTGTCCGAAGCCGTTCTTCGCCGGAAGTGTGGAGGAGAGACCCATCGGCACCCGGGTCATCGACTCCACGCCGGCGGCGATCACGACATCCATCGCGCCCGACATCACTGCCTGCGCGGCGAAATGCAGCGCCTGCTGCGACGAGCCGCACTGCCGGTCGATCGAAGTGCCAGGCACGCTCTCCGGCAGCTTCGAGGCCATCACCGCATTGCGCGCGATGTTGTTCGACTGCTCGCCGGTCTGCATCACGCAGCCCATGATCACGTCCTCGACCTGGTCCGGCGCGGCGCCGGAGCGCTCGACCAGCGCGTCCAGCACCTTCGCAGCGAGGTCGGCCGGATGCCAGCCGGCCAGGCGGCCTCCCTTGCGGCCGCCGGCCGTGCGTGCAGCCGCGACGATGTAGGCTTCCGCCATGACGTGTCCTCCCTAGACTTGGTGTTCGTGATTGGCTGCGATTTAAATGCGCGATTGAGCCTTAGTCAATCGATCAATTAACTCTTGAGATCAACTCCGGCTTCGGCTTATCTGCCTCGATCAAGCGCGAGACATGTCTTGGGACCCCAGCTTCAGAACAGCGTGCCGGAGAAACTTCCCGCGGGGCGGAATGCGACAGCAGAGAAGCTGCTGGACGCCGCCAGCGAGCTGATGATCGCGAGGTCCTCGATCGAGATCTCGCTCAGCGACATCGCGCAGAAGTCCGGGGCAAACGCTGCGCTGGTCAAATACCATTTCGGCAACAAGGACGGCCTGCTGCTGGCGCTGCTCGCCCGTGACGCCGCGACCGAGGTCGCCAATCTCGAATATCTGCTGGCGCAGCCGCTGCCGCCGACGGCCAAGCTGAAGCTGCACATCAGCGGCATCATCCGCGCCTATCACCGGTTTCCCTACATGAACCGGCTGATCCATTATCTGCTGCACGAGAGCAGCGCCGAAGCGGCCGACGAGGTGTCGAAGTTCTTCGTGGCCCCGCTGCTCGATTTCCATCACAGGCTGATCGAGCAGGGCGTCGCCGAGGGCGACTTCCGCGCCGTCGACCCGGTGCTGTTCTACACCAGCCTGATCGGCGCCTGCGATCATTTGTTCTTCGGCCGCCACGCCATGTCGCGCGCGATCGGCGTCGGCCCCGTCACCGATGACGTCTGCCGCCAGTACATCGCCCATATGGAGGCGCTGATCTGCGGCGGCATATTGAAACGCGCGAATGGCGAATAGGGAGTAGCGAATAGGGGGATGCCCTACCTTCCCTGTTCGCTACTCCCTACTCGCCATTCGCCAACAACAAACAAACGGAGGAAACGCACCATGCAACTCAACAACGTTGCCGTTCTGATCACCGGCGGTGGCTCGGGCCTCGGCGCCGCCACGGCGCGCGCCATGGCCGCCAAGGGCGCGAAGATCGCCGTGCTCGACCAGAGCAAGGAGAACGCGGAGAAGGTGGCGGCCGAGCTCAACGGCGTCGCCATTCATGCCGACGTCACCGACGAGGAGCAGGTCAAGGCCGGCATCGCCAAGGCCGAAGCCGCCCACGGCATCGCGCGCGTGCTGGTCAACTGCGCCGGCATCGGCGGCTCGCAGCGCATCGTTGGCAAGGACGGCGTCTATCCGCTCGCCAAGTTCGCGCGCATCATCAGCGTCAACCTGATCGGCACCTTCAACGTGCTGCGCTTGTTCGCCGAGCGCCTCGTCACCGCCGAGCCGATCGGCGAGGAGCGCGGCGTCGCCATCAACACTGCGAGCGTCGCGGCCTATGAAGGCCAGATCGGCCAGATCGCCTATTCGGCGTCGAAGGGTGGTGTCGTCGGCCTGACCCTGCCTGCCGCGCGCGATCTCGCCAGCCAGAAGATCCGCGTCAACACCATCGCGCCCGGCCTGTTCCTGACACCGCTGCTGATGGGCCTGAACGAAGAGGCCCGCAAGAGCCTGGGCGCCCAGGTGCCGCATCCGGCCCGGCTCGGCGACGCCTCCGAGTACGGCAACCTCGCCGTCCACATCGTCGAGAACCCGATGCTGAACGGCGAGACCATCCGCCTCGACGGCGCCATCCGCATGGCCCCGCGCTAGGCGGCATTCTCCGCTGTCGTCCCGGCCTTGAGCCGGGACCCATACTCCGCGGCGTCTGTGAGAGGCACTCTGGCAGACGCCGCGCTCTAACCAATCAGGCCGGTGGCTATGGATTCCGGCGTTCGCCGGGATGACACTGAGGCTGGAGCGCGCGCCATGTCCCAACCGCTGCTGATCGAACACGACAATGGTGTCGACCGGGTGACGCTCAATCGTCCGGAGAGCCTGAATGCGCTCGACCCGGCCTTGATCGACGCGCTTAATTCCTATTTCGAAAGCCTGCAGCGCAATCGCACCACGCGGGTCGTCGTGCTCAGGGGCGCCGGCAAGAATTTCTGCGCCGGGCTGGATCTGAAGGCCGCGATGCAGCGGCGCGGCGGCGCCAATGAGCCGCCAAGCGTGACTGAGTCTTTGGATTCGCAGCGGCGCATCGCCGACATCGTGATGCTGATGCGGCGCTGCCCGCAGCCGATCATCGCGCTAGTACAGGGCGCGGCCGCCGGCGGCGGCTTCGCGCTGGCGCTCGCGGCCGACATCCGCATCGCCGCGCGCTCGGCGCGGATGAACTGTGCCTTCATCAAGCTCGGCCTGGGGGGGCTGCGACATCGGCACCAGCTACTTCCTGCCGCGCCTCGTCGGCGTCTCCGTCGCATCGGAGCTGATTCTCACCGGCCGCTTCATCGGCGCCGAGCGCGCGCTCATGGTCGGCCTGGTGTCGGAGATCGTCGAGGACGATATGCTCGAGAACGCGGCCGCGCCGTTCGTCGACGCGATGATGACGGCCTCGCCGGTCGGACTTCGACTGTCGAAGGAATGCCTCAACATGAGCGTCGATGCGTCGTCGATCGAAGCCGTCATCGCGATGGAAGATCGCAACCAGGTGCTGTGCAGCCGCTCGGAGGATTTCAAGGAAGGCATTACAGCCTTCCTCGAGAAGCGAAAGCCGGTCTATACCAACCGCTAGATATCAAGATCCGCAAAGGACGATATTTCGGGAGACGCAAAATGGACGGGACGGCAGCGAAGGTGTTGGAGAAGCCGGCATTCCGCAAGGTCAACTGGCTGGCGCGCGACATCGATATCGAGCGGCGCGGTGACGGCGTCATCGTCATCAAGTCGCGCATTCCGCTGCAGGCCTATGAGCCGCATCTGGCGGCGCCGCTCGCCCGCTGGGCCAAGGAGGCGCCGACGCGGACCTGGCTCGCGCAACGCAGCGGGGCCGAGCGGCAATGGCGCAAGCTGTCCTATGCCGAGGCCAAGCGCACGGTCGATGGGCTGACGCAGGGCCTGCTCAATTTGAGGCTGGACGGCCGGCCCGTCGCGATCCTCTCCGGCAATTCGATCGAGCATGCGCTGATGACGTTCGCGGCCATGCAGGCACGGTCGCCGGCGGCGCCAGTGTCTCCAGCCTACTCGTTGATGAGTCACGATCACCTCAAGCTGAAATACCTGTTCGGACTGGTGAAGCCGGGCGTGGTCATGGTGCAGGACGGCCCGACCTTCGAGAAGGCGCTGAAGGCGCTCGATCTCGACGGCGTCACCGTCGTTCATGTCGCGCGTCCGTGCGAGGACGTTGCGAGCATCAGCTTCGCTGATCTCGCCGCGACGCCGGTCACCGGCGCGGTCGACGCGTCGATTGCGCAGATCACACCGGACACGGTCGGCAAGCTGCTGTTCACCTCCGGCTCGACCGGCATGCCCAAGGCGGTCATCAACACCCAGCGCATGATGTGCGCCAATGCGGCGATGATGATGCAGACGCGGCCGCGTGGACCGGAGGCGCCGATCTCCACGGTGCTCGACTGGATGCCGTGGAATCACACCATGGGCGGCAATGCGCTGTTCAATCCGCTGTTGATCGAGGGCGGCACGCTCTACATCGACGACGGACGGCCGATGCCCGGCATGTTCGAGGAGACGATCAAGAATCTGCGCGAGGTGTCGCCGACCTACTACGCCAACGTTCCCGCCGGCTACGCGGCGCTCGCCGCGGCGATGGAAAAGGACGACGCGCTGTGCCGCTCGTTCTTCAAGGATCTGGGCATCATGGCCTATGGCGGCGCGCGGCTGCCGGACGATCTCTACGAGCGCATGCAGGCGCTGGCGGTCAAGACTACCGGCGAGCGCATCGTGTTCTACACCGGCTGGGGCTCGACCGAGACCGCGCCGACCTCGACGGGCACCTATTGGAACACCGAGCGCGTCGGCCTGATCGGCCTGCCGTTCCCCGGCGTCGAGCTGAAGATGGTCCCGGTCGGCGACAAATACGAGCTGCGCCTGCGCGGCATCAACGTGATGCCCGGCTATTTCGGTCAGCCCGAGCTGACGAGGAAGGCGTTCGACGAGGAGGGCTTCTACTGCATCGGCGATGCCGGCGTATTCGTCGATCCCAATGATCCGGCGCAAGGCATCATCTTCGCCGGCCGCGTCGTCGAGGATTTCAAGCTCACGACCGGCACCTTCGTCCATGTCGGCTCGCTGCGCACCGATGCGATCGCAGCCGCAACGCCGGCGATCCACGATGCACTGGTGACCGGGCAGGACCGCGAATATGTCGGTCTCCTGGCGTGGCCGAACCTGCACGCCTGCCGCCAGTTGGTCGGCGATCCCAATGCGACGTTCGAGGATGTGGTGAAGCATCCCGGGGTCATCGACTGCGTCCGCCGCGGCCTTCAGGCGCACAACAAGGACTGCGAAGGCGCGAGCAGCCGGCGCATCGGCCGCGTGATGCTGATGGTCGAGCCGCCGTCGATCGACGGGCACGAGCTGACCGACAAGGGCTACATCAACCAGCGCGCCGGCCTCGAGCGCCGCGCCGCGCTGGTCGAGCGGCTTTATGCGGCCAAGCCCGACAGCGACGTGATCGTGCTGTGATGCGGAATTTTAGAACCGTCATTCCGGGGCACTCGCGAAGCGAGTGAACCCGGAATCCAGAGATGAATCAGATCGAGATTCCGGGTTCGATGCTGCGCATCGCCCCGGAATGACGATCAGGAAGCAGGTGAGGCCATGAACTTCGATTTCTCCGACGACCAGAAGCAGTTGCGGGACCAGGCGCGGAAATTCCTCGCCGAGAAGTGCCCGCCCAAGGCGGTGCGCGTGGTGCTCGACGGCAAGGAGCCGTATGACCGCGCGTTGTGGAAAGGCTTTGCCGAGATGGGCTTCCTCGGCGTCGCCATTCCGGAGGAGTATGGCGGTGCGGGCGCCGGCCATCTCGAGCTTTGTGTGATCGCCGAGGAGGTCGGCCGCGCGCTGGCGCCGGTGCCGTTCTCATCGACCGTGTATCTTGCCGCGGAGGCGCTGATGCTGGCCGGCAGCGATGCGCAGAAGCAGGCCTGGCTGCCGAAGATCGCGAACGGCGAGACGATCGGCACCTTGGCGCTGTTCGAGGGCACCGGCAATCCGTCGCCGAAGGCGATCAGGCTCGAGGCTGCCAATGGCGTGCTCAACGGCACCAAGAAGCCCGTCGCCGACGGCGCCATCGCCGATCTCGTCATCGTTGCCACGCGTACCGGCTCGACCGGCCGCGACAGCGACATCTCGCTGTTCCTGGTCGACACCAAGGCGGGCGGCGTCGAAGCCAAGGCGCTGACCAATCTCGATCCGACGCGCGGCCAGGCCGAGCTCACCTTCAAGAACTGCAAGGCGGAGCCGCTCGGCGCCGCCGGCGAGGGCTGGAGCATCATCACCCACGTGCTCGACCGCGCCGCGGTGCTGACGGCGTTCGAGCAGGTCGGCGGCTCCGACCGCGCGCTGGAGATGGGCCGCGACTACGCGCTCGATCGCATCGCCTTCGGCCGTCCGATCGGCTCGTTCCAGGCGGTCAAGCACATGCTGGCCGACATGTATGTGTCTGCGACCCTGGCGCGCTCGAATTCCTACTACGGCGCGTGGGCGCTCTCGACCAACGCCCCGGAGCTGCCTGAAGCCGCGGCCTCGGCGCGCATCAGCGCGACGCAGGCGTTCCAGCACTGCGCCAAGAACAACATCCAGGTCCATGGCGGCATGGGCTTCACCTGGGAGTTCGACTGCCACATGTACTACCGCCGCGCCAACGCGCTCGCGCTCGGTCTCGGCAGCCTGTCCTATTGGGAGGACCAGCTGATCGACCGCATGCGCAAGCGCAATGCGGCGTGACGCACGATGGGAATCCGTAGGGTGGGCAAAGCGAAGCGTGCCCACCGTCGGTGGCGCGGGTTTGAATCGGTGGGCACGGCGCGTTGCGCCTTTGCTCACCCTACGAGATGAGAGGCTTGCCGATGAACTTCGATGACACTCCGCATGAGGCCGCGTTTCGCAGCCAGGCGCGGGCCTGGATCGCCGCCAACGCGCCGAAGCAGTATGAAGACGAGCTGCGCGCGACCTCGCTCGGCCGCGTCGCGCTGAAGAACGCCAACATTCTCGAGGTTGCCAAGGCGTGGCAGAAGAAGAAGGCGGATGCCGGCTGGGCCTGCCTGCATTGGCCGAAGGACTACGGCGGCCGCGGCGCCTCGCCGATCGAGCGCGTGATCTGGCAGCAGGAGGAGGGGCCCTACGGCAAGCTCTCCGGCCTGTTCATCATCGGCCACGGCATGTGCGGGCCGACCATGATGGCCTACGCGTCGGAGGAGCATAAGCGGCAGTATCTGCCGCCGCTCGCCTCCGGCGAAAAGGTCTGGTGCCAGCTGTTCTCCGAGCCGGCCGGCGGCTCCGACGTCGCCGGCCTGCGTACCCGCGCCGAAAAGCGCGGCGACGATTGGGTGATCAACGGCCAGAAGATCTGGACCTCGGGGGCGCATTATTCCGACTACGGCATCCTGCTGACGCGCACCGATCCGACCGTGCCGAAGCACAAGGGCCTGACGATGTTCTTCCTGGACATGAAGAGCCCTGGTGTCGAGGTCCGGCCGATCAAGCAGGCGAGCGGGCACTCGGATTTCAACGAGGTCTATTTCACCGACGTCGTGATTCCGGACTCGCAGCGGCTCGGCGCCGTCGATGACGGCTGGAACGTCGCGCTCACCACCTTGATGAACGAGCGCATGTCGATCGGCGCCGGCGTCGCCACCGGCTTCCCGGAGCTGTTCGACTTCTGCTCCAACCTGATGCTGGACGATCGTCCCGCGATCGAGGACCGCAACGTGCGCTCCAAGCTCGCGAGCTGGGCGGTGAAGGCGAGCGGGCTGAAATACACCAGCATGCGCGCCATCTCGGCGCTGTCGAAGGGCGAGCGGCCGGGACCTGAGAACTCGATCGGTAAGCTGGTCGCCGGACCGATGATCCAGGACGTCGCAGCCTACGCGCTCGACCTGCAGGGTGCGGCCGGCGTGCTCAGCGGTCCCGAGGCCGAGCTTGCGGGCAAATTCCAGGCGATGCTGCTGCGCGCGCCCGGCACCCGTGTCGAAGGCGGCACCGACGAGATCATGCGCAACATCATCGCCGAGCGCGTGCTCGGCCTGCCCGGCGACATCCGTGTCGACAAGGACGTGCCGTTCAACCAGGTGCCGACCAAGGGACGTGCCTAGCAAGCGGAGTCGTAGGGCGGGTTAGCGCAGCGTAACCCGCCCTTGGCTCGTGCAATGCTGATCAAAGCGGCGGGTTACGCCTTCGGCCAACCCGCCCTCCGCATACGAAGCGAGGTTAGATCATGAACTTCGACGACACCCCTGAAGAAGCCGCCTTTCGCGACACCGCGCGCGCCTGGATCGCGGCCAACGCGCCGAAGGAGCTGGAGGGCGAACTCGCGAGTTCCTCGCTCGGGCGCATCAGGCTCAAGCACGCCGATATCGTCGAGGTCGGCAAGGCCTGGCAGAAGAAGAAGTCCGATGCCGGCTGGGCCTGCCTGCACTGGCCGAAAGCGTATGGCGGCCGCGGCGCGACGCCGATCGAGCGCGTGATCTGGCAGCAGGAGGAGGGCGTCTATGGCAAGCTGACGCAGCCGTTCCAGATCGGCGAGGGCATGTGCGGCCCGACCGTGATGGCCTATGGCAGCGAGGAGCATAAGCGGCGCTATCTGCCCAAGCTCGCCTCGGGCGAGGAGATCTGGTGCCAGCTGTTCTCCGAGCCGGCGGGCGGCTCCGACGTCGCCGGCCTGCGCACCCGCGCCGAGAAGCGTGGCGATGACTGGGTCATCAACGGGCAGAAGATATGGACCTCGGGCGCGCACTACTCGGATTACGGCCTGCTGATCACGCGCACCGATCCCAACGTGCCCAAGCACAAGGGCCTGACGATGTTCTTCCTGGACATGAAGAGCCCGGGCGTCGAGGTCCGTCCGATCAAGCAGGCCAATGGAATGCAGGAGTTCAACGAGGTCTATTTCACCGACGTGGTGATCCCCGACAGCCAGCGGCTCGGCGCGGTCGGCGACGGCTGGAACGTGTCGCTCACCACCTTGATGAACGAGCGCATGTCGATCGGCGCGCGGCTCGCCACGGGCTTCCCGGAGATGTTCGAGTTCTGCGCCAACCTGATGACCGAGAATGGTTTGGCGATCGATGACCGCGCCACGCGTTCGAAGCTCGCCTCCTGGGCGGTCAAGGCGAGCGGATTGAAGTACACGAGCTATCGCGCCATCTCGGCGCTGTCCAAGGGCGAGCGGCCGGGACCTGAGAATTCCATCGGCAAGCTGGTCGCCGGCGTCATGCTGCAGGATATCGCGACCTACGCGATGGATCTCGAAGGCGGCGCCGGCGTGCTGACCGGCGCGGACGAGGCGGTGACGCAGGGCCAGTTTCAGCAGATGCTGCTGACCTCGCCCTCGATGCGCATCGCCGGCGGCACCGACGAGATCCTGCGCAACATCATCGCCGAGCGCGTGCTCGGCCTGCCCGGTGACATCCGGGTCGACAAGGACGTGCCGTTCAACAAGGTGCCGACCAAGGGACGTAGCTAACCCTCATGCTGAGGAGCTGCGCAGCAGCGTCTTGAAGGATGAGGCCGATATCCGGGCCTCATGGTTCGAGACGGCGCTGCGCGCCTCATCATGAAGGGACGTTTCTCCGTTGTAGTGAGAACCATAAATGAAAGCTGACGCCGCAGCCGCACAGGCCACTCCCATCACCGTTCTCGAAGAGCTGATGGCCGCGCGCTTCTCCTGTCGCAGGTTCCTGCCCGAGCCCGTGCCGCGCGCCACCATCGAGCGCATCCTGGAGGCGGCGCAGAAAACCGCGTCGTGGTGCAACAGCCAGCCGTGGCGTGTCGATATCACCTCCGGTGTGGCGACCGAGGCGTTCCGGAAGGTGATGTATGCGGCGGCCTCCAGCGGCAAGGCGGCGTCAGGCGACTTTCCTTTCCCGCGCGAATACACCGGTGTCTATCTCGAACGGCGGCGCGAGAGCGGTTTCCAGCTCTACAACGCGCTCGACATCCCGCGCGGCGACAAGGCGGGCTATGCCCGGCAGGCGCTGGAGAACTACAATTTCTTCGGCGCGCCGCATGTGGCGATCATCCACAGCGACGAGGCGCTCGGCACCTATGGCGCGATCGATTGCGGCGGCTACGTCACGAGCTTCATGCTGGCGGCGCAGGCGCTCGGCATCGCCACCGTGCCGCAGGCGGCGCTCGCGTTTCATTCCGACGTGGTGCGGCAGCACTTCGGGCTCGGCGGCGACCGCAAGGTGGTCTGCGGCATCTCGTTCGGGCATCCCGATCTCGGTGACAAGGCCAACTCCTACCGCACCCGCCGCGCCACGGTCGCGGAGACCGTCCGCTTTCACGACAAATAACGTCCCGTCCGTGGGTCGCGCGCGCGTATTGTTTGCCGGTGGAGTTCCGTTATCCGGGACTCCGGAGGGGGCGAGACGACCCGCGAGTCCATTTTTGTAAACCGAGTTTGCTGAACAAGGAGCAGCTCGGGCGGCGGCGCCATGATTTTGCCGAGGTGTCGTCCGAGTTCGGCAAGCGCGTTTCGGCAACGATGCGCGCGCTCTCCTGTCCGACCTTCACATCGAAAGCCGCCCTGAAATCAACAGTTTGTGTCTGTGATGCGCCAACCGAGACGCGTTGCTACGGGGACCAGACGTGTTGCGAGAGTCGGTGCAGGAGCGCTAATGGCTGCTGTTTGTCGAATTGGGCGCGCACTTTTCCTTCAGCTCGTGGGCTTCAAGCAATGATATTGACAAAATTCTCTCTAACATTTTGAGTTGCATCGCCCGAGCGTCAACGATGCAAAATTGCAGACGCTCGATGATCTTCTCGATTGAAGGTTCAGTCACGGCTCGAAACCTGAAGTGTCAGCGATGGATTCCATGAACACGCCGTCCAACCTTTATGCCCTCGAGGTGGATGAGGCGACGCTCCTTGGTCACCGCCTCTTGAAGGCCTTCCATAAGCTCAGGCTGAAGCGGCACCGGGAACAGCTCATTGCGCTGGCTGAGCGGCTGGTGGAAGATGAAGAAAGATATCCGGCAGGGCCTGGCGGCTGACGTCTTCGAGCCCTTGCCACGTCAGCGTCGGCCGCGTCAGGCCGATCTGCTCGCAGAGTGACTTCCATGTCGTTTCATCGCAGTCGACGAGCACGGCCATCACCGACATCCCGTCCATCATGTGAGGTACGCCGAGCGGCCGCGCCTTCCAGCCGCACTTCTCGAACCGCGGCAGCCACCAGGTTTCGAGCACGATCGAAAAGCCGGTCAGCCCGATCGAGATGCCGTATTCCATGATTGCAGTGAGCAGCAGCATGTCGACCCGCGGGCCGGCGTGCTCGCCGCGGCGCTCCGGGATCACGAAGATGCGCGACAGCTCGTAGACGTCGGGGCGCTGGATCGGGCCGCGCAGATTCAGATACGGGAAGATGTCGCTCATCAGCGTCGGCAGCAGCGTCGGCACCGCGCGCATCGAGCCGATCAACTGGCCCTTGTCGATGCAGAACAGATAGACCGAATCCTCGGTGTCGAACTGATCGATCTCGCGCCCGTCCGGACGATCGAGCGCCATCCACTTGCGCTGCTTGACGTAGATCTCGTGGCGCAGACGGTAATACGAATCGAAATATTTCTCGTACAGAGCGCGATTATCTTTTCGAACGACATGAATCTCAGGCATCGAAACCCCCGGTCGTCTGAATCAAATTGGGGTTTGCAGATTGCCGATGCGCTCGAATTGATCCAGTGGGAGAAACGCCAGATCAGATCGAGATCTCGCCGTTGACAAGAGCGGTCGCAACCGTCGCCGTCTTGTTCTTGGTTGCTAGCTTGCGCTGCGCTTCTTCCAGATGCCACCGGACGTTGCGTTCGGAGACGCCGAGGATGCGCGCCGTCTCCCACGCGGTCTTGCCGCGCGCCGCCCAGCCCAGCACCTCGGCCTCGATCCGCGACAGGCGTCGGCCCTGGTTGCTCGCGGCCGAGCGCGCCAGCGCGCGCAGCCGGCTGTGGGTGAAGATGCTGATCAGGTGCAGCGCGCCCCGCGCGTCCGGAGCGAGATTCGGATTTTCGCCTGCAAGGCTGACGGCGCCCACGGCATCGTCGTAGTGGATGGGGACGCAGAAGCCTTCGTTCAATCGGAAGTCCTTCGCGCGCATCATCACCTCATGCGCGCCGGGCTCGTCCTCGCGGTCATAGGGAGCCTCAGACCACGCGAATGGATTCAATGTCGAGATGCAGTGTCGCGGAATCGGATCGCAGCGGTGAAACTGCTCGCGCGCATACATGTCGAACCATTCCCGCGGCCAGCCGTTGGCGAGAATGGTTTGCTGCAGCGATTGGCCCGAGGTCGGCACGCCGGCCATGATGTAGGCGTGAAAGCCCAGGTCGCTGATCATCTTCTCGAACTGGGAGAGCACGCTCGCGCTGGTCTTCGACGCTTCGATCGCATCGACGTACTCCAGAGCTCGTCGTCCCCAATACGCGTCCATCACTTGCATGTGAAAGTCTCCGCCCGTGGTTCAAGCTAGCCACGGACAAAAGGCTGTCAACCGCAAATTGGAGATTTAGGTCGATAGTTCGTTGAGCGTGTGTCGGAGCACCGGCTGGATACAGACATTTGCATGCAAAATTTATGAGTTCGGAGCGCGGCTGCGCTCAGAATTTCGGGGTTCTTTTCTCTGCAAACGATTTCATGCCTTCCTGGATTTCGGCGCCGCGCATGCTGTCCTGATGCCTGCGGCGCGCCGTCGCATCGTCGAGGGCTCCGCGCGCGAAATCGTTGATGGCGCGCTTCATGCCGCGCATGGCCAGGGGGGCGTTGCCGGCCAGGACCGTCGCCAGCCGGTCGACCTCCGCATCGAGCGCATCGGCCGTCACCATGCCGGTGAGATAGCCGATGCGCAGCATCTCGGCCGCGCCGATCTTCTCCGCCGTCAGGAACAGACGCTTCGCATTATCGACGCCGAGGCGGGACACGTAGCGCTTGATGCCGTTGGGGTAATAGTGCAGCCCGAGCCGCGCCGCCGGCATGAACATCTCGCTGGTATCGACTCCGATCCGGAAATCGCAGGCCAGCGCCAGATCGGTCGAGCCGCCATAGACCCCGCCGTTGAGCCGGCAGATCGTCGGCAAAGCGAGGTCCTCAAGCCGGTCGACGACCTCCTCGAATGCCGGGCTGGAAGCCTCGGCCTTATCCGCCGGCGTTGCGCCGATGGCGCCAAGGTCGAAGCCGGCGCTGAACGCCCGCCCGGTGCCGGTCAAGACCAGCACGCGCAAGGCGGCGTTGGCCTCGACCCGGTCGAACAGCGCCAGCAGCTCGGCGAGGTCCTCCGGCTGGAGCCGGTTGAGATGGCGCGGACGATTGAGCCGAATGGTGGCGCGGGCGCCGTCGATGGTGAGCAGCGGCATGCTCGGCGCGTCATCGGCCTGGGTGGTCCGTCCGGTCGTCATGTCCTGTTCTCCATGGTTCGGCGCCTCGCCTCGGCAGCGATGCTCTGCGCCAGATCGGGGTGGCGTGCCATCAGCACGCGGAAATCGACGAGGTCGAGGACCAGCAGCTTCGACAGCCCTGTCGTGCTGATGTCGGCCGAGCGCAGGTTGTTCCCGAGCAAGGCCATCTCGCCGAAGAACGCGCCCTCGCCGAGCCGGACCTTCTTGCCGGGAAGGTCGACCTCGACCTCGCCGGAGGCGATGAAATACATGCAGTCGCCCGGCTCGCCCTTGCGGATCACGGTGGCGCGGGGCGGCAGGTCGATGGTGCGCAGCATTTGCGTGACGTCGGCGATCGTCGAGGGCCCGAGGCTGGCGAAGAACGGTACCTTGCTGACTGATTCCCAGGTCTTGAGAAAGTTGTCGCGCCGGGTTTCCGCGGCGAAGCCGGTCGCCAGGATGCCGGTCCATAGGCCGAACACGCCGAGGCCGGAGATCATCACCGTGGCGGCGACCACCCGCCCGAGCGGCGTGACCGGCACCACGTCGCCATAGCCCGTGGTGGTGAGGGTCACGACCGCCCACCACAGCGCGGACGGGATGCTGCCGAAGGTGGCCGGCTGCTCGTCATGTTCGAGCGCGTATTCGGCGACCGATCCGACAAACAGCACCACCAGGAACAGCACCAGCACCGACAGCAGCGGACGCGCTTCCAACACCAGCACCCGGCGGAGCCGGCGCAGGCCAGGCACGCCGGGGATCACCTTGAGCACCCAGATGACCGCCAGCAGCCACGCCGTGCGTGCCTCCATGCCCGAGACCAGCGCGGTCGGCACGGCGAGAGCGGAGATCGTGTCCAGCAGTCCCCGGCCCGACATGAGGTAGGCGGCGACGCGATGCGCCCGGGCCGCCTGCTGAACCCGAACCGCCCATTCGACGACGAAAAAGACAAGGCATCCGCACAGCAGGGCGATGATCCAGCGCCGTCCGGCCTCGTAGGCCGGGTCCATCGTCAACAGCACCATGGCGCTCATGCCGAGCGCCACGGCCGCAAAGGCCGCCTTGGTCATGTTGCGTCCGGCCAGCGCGGTGACGAATGCCGCCAGGGCAGGGTGCTGCGGTTTGGTCATTGCTGGCGGGCGTCGGTCGCTGATCTCAGAGCCGCAGGAGATCGCGGCGGCGGCAAGGTGCCCCGATCGGGGGAATCCCGTCAACGATGCGGGCCGGTCGGTTGCGCGGGTGCCTCCGGCAGGTCCAAACCGTCCTACTTCGAGCGGGAATTTTTGAGTGTCGGCTCAAATACCGGTTCAAACGTCGTCTGTTCGCCGTATATCAGAGGTCGGCATGGACACGCTAAATTAGGCAAAAGGAGGCCGGAACCGAGCGTCCGCCCTCCTGCGTCCCAAGAGTCTGGTTGATCCCAATGGATACCTCACACCTGGTCGAACATGCGGGCGCCGCCGGCAGCCTCTTCGCCTCGATCTTCGTGGTCGCCACGCTGTCGATGCGGACCATGATTCCGCTGCGGGTTTTCGCCATCCTCACCAACATCGTCCTGATCGCGACCGCGGTGCCGATGCACAACTATCCGGTCCTGATCCTGCACGGGGTGCTGCTGCCGCTCAACAGTTACCGGCTCCACCAGATGCTGCAACTGGTCCGCGACGTGAAGCAGTCGGTCAACAGCGACCTCTCCATGGAATGGCTGAAGCCGTTCATGACCGAGCGCAAATGCGGTCCCGGCGAGGTGCTGTTCTACAAGGACGAGAAGGCCGACAGCATGTACTACATCGTCAGCGGCCGCTTCCGCCTGGTCGAATCCGGCATCGAGCTGCCGGTGGGCGCGATCGTCGGCGAGTTCGGCATGATTTCCCCGTCCAATACGCGCACGCAGACCTTGGAATGCGTCGAGGGCGGGCTGATCCTGTCGGTGTCCTACGACCAGGTCGAGCAGCTCTACGTCCAGAACCCCGCCTTCGCCTTCTACTTCCTGCGCCTCGCCAGCGCCCGGCTGTTCCAGAACATCGAAACGCTCGAGCGGCGGCTGGCGCAACAGACCACCGCGCCGGCGCCCGTCGCCAAGCCGGCGTGATCCGGGGAGCCTGAAGCCCAGTGGAAAGCGTCCGGTCCTCGCTGCGATATCTGTTCGCCGACGTCATCGGCGACGACGATGGCGAGCCGCCTTTTCTGCCTCAGGGCCTGCCTGACGCCGCCGTGCCGACGGTGAGCGACGGCATCCATCTGCTGATGGAGTATCAGGGCGCGAGCTATGCGCAGCTCTACGTCGATCGCATCAAGCGATTCGTGCGCAGATCGAACGTCGATGCCGGCATGCTGTCTCAGATCGCGCAGCTGCTGGCCGCCCGCATGGCCTACGAGGATCCGATCCGGATCGCCCAGCTCAGATTGATCAGCCTCGACATGGGGCAGCGCCCGGGGGGACGCGAGAGCGATGACGTGCGGCGGTTTCGCCTCGACGAACTGATCGGTGTGCTGCCGCAGGCCGTGGCGGAATCGTTGCTGGCAGCCTTCGAGCAGGTCGGCTGGCTGGGCCGGCGCCGGGTCAAGGTCCGCTTCTCGGTTCGATCGCCGCTCGCCATTCGCCGTCTCAAGCTGATGGCCGGCCTGCGGCGCTGGCGGCTGCAGTCGGTGCGCTATGGCGAGGAGCGCGCCTGGGCCGAACGGTGGCTGCACATGATCGCGCGTGCGCTGGACAAGCAGCCTGCGGCGGCGTCCGCCGTGATCGGCACGGCGACCATGATCCAGGGACAGGGCGACGGCTACCGGCAGGGTCTCGCCGATTGGCATGCCATCATCGATGGCCTGGCCAAGCCCACCTTCGATGGCGTGCTGCCGATCTCGGATCTCGCCTCCGCCATCGCCGAGGCGCGCGCCGTTGCGCTGGCAGAGCCGGGACAGGGCGCGCTGAAGCGGGCCATCGCGCAGATCCGGGCGAGGGCGCTGTCAGCACCGAAGACCGACGCCGCGGAATGAAACACCGCGACTGCGGCCGGTTCGCAGATGCACGGTGGCGGGTAACCTTACCCCCGCGGAATTGCCGGGAAGGGTAGCAGGGCGTGATTTGAGGTTCCCTTTCGCGTGCAATTCGCTACCGGAGATGTCATAAGCGTCGCATACGCGTCGAATTGGCCGGGTATTCTCATCAGATTGCGCTGAACGCCTCCAGTTCCCCGTGCGTCCAAGGGTTGGTTCCCAGGGTTGGTTCCAAGGGTTAGTCGTAGCGAGAGCGTCAGCTTTGTCTTTTCCTTCTTTGTCGTCGCAGGTTCCGGTTGGTGCGCTGGTCGGCTGGATGCTGCTGCTGACCTTCAAGCACATCATTGGCGACTTCGTTCTGCAGAACGCCTGGATGGCCTATGGCAAGGACCAACGGAAGGGCTGGGCGCTGCCGCTGTTGGTGCACTGCCTGATCCATCTCGCCGTCGCCATGGTTCTGATCCTGATCGTCGCGCCGAGATTCTGGTTCGTCGCCGTGATCGACTTCGCCATTCACATCACCATCGATCGCATCAAGGGCATCTGCTCGTCGCGGTTCGGCATGAACACCGAGCACCGATGGTTCTGGACCCTGATCGGCGTCGATCAGGCGCTGCATCACCTCACCGGATTCGGGCTCTCGATCTTCATGGCCGCGAACGGCTGAGTCCGGTCGCGGTGCGTCGCGGCGAAGCTGCGCCGACGGCGGCAGCCCCGTGTCAAGCCGGGGGTGGGACGACCGTTCGGTTTGGTTAACCGGACGTTAGCGATTCGCGCCGCATCGTCGCGCCATGGCAATCAAACAGATGCTTCAAAGTCGCGATGCGTTCGACAGCGATTCGTGCCCGGTCGGCGACGAGCTTCTCGGCGAGCTCTACCGTGCCGACGCCAACGGGCTGCCCGCGCTGGTCGAGAGCGTCTCCGCCGATGTGAGGGCCATGCTGGCGCTGTTCTGTTACAGGCGCACGCATCTTCACCCGCTGGCGCTTGCGATTGCATCCACCTGCAGCGAGCAGGACCTGTCGCAGTTCGGCGGCCGGGTCGGATCGGCGCTGTATGCGCAGTCCCGCGGCGGTCGGGCGGGTCCGGCCAGCGCGACCTCGAGCCGCAAGCCGATCTCGCTGTCGACCAAGCCGCTCTCGGTGATGAAGCCGTTCGAGGACGATCTCGACGACAGCCCCGAGCCGGTCACGGCCTGACTCCCCGTCTTCCTAGCCTTTGGCTCAGGCGAGCACCGGCAGCCCGAACTTGCGCCGGGCCATCGCGCATTCGGCGTCACCCGGCATGCAAATGCGGCACACCTCGGGGCGGATCGCGTAGATCCGGCACGCGACGGCGCGCGCGATCTCGCCATCGAGCCCACAGCAGCGGTCGCCGTCGCAGCGCATGCCCGACAGCCGCTCGTTGACCAGCTCGGCCGGGATCAGGTCGAGGGCTTCATCCTCCTCGATCGTGAAGCGCGGCCAGTTCGACGAATAGGCGCAGCACGCGCCGCAGCTCTGACAGGGGCTGCTGTCAGTCTCGCCAGACACCTGTTCAGACATCCTTGGGAACCTCCCACACCAGGCTGCGCCGCCATTTGGCGCGCAGCGCTTCGCGCCTTTCAGGATATTTGTCGTCGAGATAATCCGCCTCGACGACACGGTCGGTCCTGAAGCTGCGGAAGTCGCGACGCAGCTCGCACCAGGCGGCGAGGATGCGCACCGCGTCATGATAGCCGATCGCGATCGGCCAGATCACGCGCTCGCTGTCGCGGCCCTGCTCGTCGCGATAGCGTAAGCGGATCTTGCGTCCCTCGTGGATCTGCGAACGCGTGCGTGACATGTCGATGCGGTCCGGCTCGCGCATCCACGGCCGCGGCGCGCGGCTCGCCGGCTCCAGTACGAATGGCCTTAAGCGCTCCGGCACGGTGTCGGCGATCTTGGCCATCAGGTCTTCCGCCGCGCGCGCCAGCACCGGGTCGGCGTTGACCGCGACCCATTGCGCGCCAAGCACCGCCGCCTCGATCTCGTCCGGCGTCAGCATCAAGGGCGGCAGATCGAAACCCTTCTCCAGGATGTAGCCCATGCCGGCCTCGCCGCGGATCGGCACGCGCTGCCCGATCAGGGTGGCGATGTCGCGATAGATCGTGCGCTTCGAGGTCTCGAGCTCGGCCGCGATCGCATCCGCCGTCAATGGGCGGCGCGTGCGTCTCAGCACCTGGATGATCTGGAACAGCCGGTCGGCGCGTCTCATGGTGTGTCCTGCGAGCGGCGAGCACCCCCGCCGATGCTGACAGGATGCTGGCAGCAGCCTGTCCTTATACCGGGCCAACAACGAGATTGAAGGGGTGATGTCGATGATGATGTTTTATGGCCTGGGCCTGGCCACCACGCTACTGCCGCTGCTGACACCATGGTGGCAGCAGCACGTCCGTAGCGTCCGGCGTCTGCTCAGGAAGTCGGGAGTGCTGTCATGATCACATTGTTCGGTTTGGGCGCGGGCTTCGGCCTGCCGGAGATCAGCCCCTTCGTCACCAAGACGGAGGTGCAATTGAAGATGGCGGGCCTCGCTTTTCGGAAGCAGCGGGCGATGCCGCCGGCGTCGCCGAAGGGGCAACTGCCCTTCATCGACGACGGCGGCGAGCTGATTGCCGATTCGACCTTCATCCGTGCCCACATCGAGCGCAAATACGGCTTCGACTTCGATTCCGGACTCGACGTGCGCGCGCGGGCGCAGGCCTGGGGGTTCGAGCGCATGATCGAGCATCATCTGTATTTCGCGCTGGTCGGGGCACGCTGGGTCGATCCGGTCAACTTCGCCAAGGGGCCGGCGCATTTCTTCGACGGCGTGCCGGCCGACAAGCGCGAGAAGCTGCGGGAGGACGCGCAGTTTCGTGTCGCCGAGAACTATCTGATCTCCGGGCTCGGCCGCCACGCGCCGGACGAGGACGTCGATCTCGCTGCGCGGTCGCTGCGGGCGCTCTCGGTGCAGCTCGGCGACCGGCTCTATCTGATGGGCGATCGTCCATGCGGCACCGACGCGACGGCGTTCGCCGTCATCGCCGGCATCCTCACCCCGTTCTTCGACTCCGAGCTGCGCCGGCGCGCCGAAGGCTTTGCCAACCTGGTCGCGTATGCCGACCGGATGATGGCGCAGTATTACCCCGAGTTCGAATGGGGCAGGGCGGCGGAGGCCGCCTGAACAGGCCTGTCAGAAGCAGCGTCATTCCGGGGCAAGGCCGCACGCCTTGCGCCCGGAATCTCGCTATCGCCATGCATTCATGAGACCGACGCGGGGGACGCACCGGCGCCCTTCAACTTCGCCAGCTCGGCCTCAAGCTCCGCGATGCGCGCATCGCGAACGGCCAGCGCTTCGGCGACGTCAGCCGCGTCGAACTTCTGCGGGATGTGCTGCGGGCAGTTGGTGTCCCAGGCGCTGATCGTGAACAGGATGACCTGCTCGGGCCGCGCCCTGTAGCCTCTCGGCATCAGCGAGGCCGTCAGCGCGGCATCATCCTCCACCACCCGCGCCGTCCCCCAGATCTTCACCCGGCGGCGATGCGCGTAGTCCATGATAAACATGTAGGCGTGCGGGTTCTCCGACAGATTGCCCTGGGTGATGTACTGCCGGTTGCCGCTGAAGTCGGCGAACGCCAGCGTGCGGCTGTCGAGCACCTTGAGAAACCCCTTCGGTCCGCCGCGATGCTGGATATAGGGCTGGCCGTCGGCCGAGGCGGTGGCGAGATAGAAGCTCGTGGCCTCGGCGAGGCGGCCGGCGAGATCGGCGTCGACCTCGTGGCGAAAGCCGCGGCTCTGCTCCACATGCGCGTAGCTCTCGCGCGACCCCTTGCGGGCCTGGATCGCCTTGACGGCGGGTGAGAACATGACGTCGCCGGGTGCCTGGATGGTTGGCTGGGTCATCGCAATGACTCCTTGTCGCTGCGGCCGTGACTGCCGCCGTGAAGGCAATATGGTCCCAATCCCCCAGGGAAATAATCTGACCAGTTGACATTGGATCGTTGCAGATGTTGCAATAATCCCATGGACCGCATCGATGCCATGCAGGCGTTCGTCACCGTCGCCGAGCTGAACGGCTTCGCACCGGCGGCGCGCCGGCTCAAGCTGTCACCATCGGCGGTCACCCGTTTGGTCGCCGCGCTCGAAGCGCATCTTGGCGTCCGCCTGCTGCAGCGGACGACGCGCTCGGTGACGCTGACCGATTCCGGACGACGCTATCTGGAACGCGCTGGCCGCATCCTGGCCGATCTGGCGGAGGCGGAGCGCGCCGCGGAGAGCGAGCGCCTGCAGCCGGTGGGGCGGCTGGTGGTCTCGGCGCCGGTCGGCTTCGGCCGGCTCCATGTCGGTCCGGTCATGGCCGCCTATCTGAGCCGCTATGCCGAGGTCGCGGCCGAGCTGCGCCTCGAGGACCGCCAGATCAATCTGGTGGAGGACGGCGTCGACTGCGCCGTTCGGATCGGCCATCTCGGCGATTCGTCGCTCGTGGCCCGCCAGGTCGGCAGCATGCGCCGGATCGTGGTCGGGGCTCCCGCCTACTTCAAAGGCCAAGGCGAGCCGCGGACACCCGATGCGCTGGCGAAGCACCAGACCATCCAATTCGGCCCGGCCGACGAATGGCGCTTCGTCAAGGAGGGCAGGGAACTGCGGATTGCGGTCAGCCCGCGGCTCGTTACCAACAATGCCGACGCCGCGATCCAATATGCCGAGGCGGGCGGCGGCGTGACACGGGTGATGGCCTATCAGGCCGCCGACGCGCTGCGTGGCGGCCGCCTCAAGCGGGTGCTGGCGAAATACGAGCCGCCGCCACTTCCCATCCACATCGTGTTCCCGAGCTCCCGGCTCCTATCAGCCAAGGTCCGCGCCTTCATCGACCTGATCGCGACGACCTGCGACTGGCGCTTCGGCTGACGACGTCACTCCTTCTTCGGCACGACGCGAAACGTTGCGTTCGCCCGCGCGATCACGGCGTCGTCGGCCAGCACCAGGCTCTGCACGAAGCAGACGGTGCGTCCGCTCTTGATGACGTCGCTCTCGACGCTGAGCCACTGCCCGATCCCGGCGCTGCCGATGTAGTCGACTGCGAGGTTGATCGTCACCAGCGACGCCTCCCAGCCCAGCGTCTGGGCGCAGCTATAGCCCATCGCATTGTCGGCCAGCGATGCGATCAGGCCGCCATGGATCAGCCCGCGCGAATTGGTGTGCGGCACGGCGAGCCGCAGGCCGAGGATGACGGCCTTGTCGGTTCTCCTGGCGTAGAGCGGCTCCCAGGGATCGGTGAACGGGCTCTTGCGGAAATGCGGCTCGAAGCCGGCGGGAATGCTGCTCACACGTGTCTCGATCGTTGCTGGCGATGTCCGCAGTCAACGACGTCTCCGCGCGTTTTGCACCGCCTACAAAGTTTCAAACGTGTTTTGCGCCGATGTTTGAAACGGTGCGCGCCGACGCCGGCGGAGATGGCGCACGATGCCGCAGGGCCGCTCGACCCCTCGTGGCAATTTCGCGGTGTGCCGACGCAGCCGTGCAATTTCGGGTGCACTCAAGATGCTTAACGTGTTAATGAATTGGTCGCGCGGCTGCAACTTTCGTCTGCCAGGCTTGCGCTGGCTGGCGCGATAGGGGCAGGCTCGCGCGTGCAGCGACGGCAGGTCTGCCGTCACGCTTGCAATGATGGTTATATGCTATAACAATGAAGCAAAGGGCCCTCGAAGGCCCATGATGGAAGGAGAGGATCCCGATGAGGAAGACGCTTCTGGCGTTGGCGCTGGCTGCCGGTGTGACCACCCCCGTGCTCGCGCAGGACAAGACGTTCGAGCTGAAGATCTCGCACTGGGTGCCCGCCAGCCATCCGCTGCAGAAGGCGCTGGAGGATTGGGCCGCATCGGTCGAAAAGGCCGCGGGCGGCACCATCAAGGGCAAGGTGTTCCCGGCCCAGCAGCTCGGCAAGGCCTTCGACCATTACGACATGGCGCGCGACGGCATCGCCGATGTCACCTATGTGAATCCCGGCTATCAGCCCGGCCGTTTCCCGATCATCGGCGCCGGCGAGCTGCCGTTCCTGGTCTCCGACGCCAAGGGCGGCTCGGAAGGTCTGGACGCGTGGTACCGAAAATATGCCGAGAAGGAGATGAAGGACGTCAAGTATTGCCTCGCCTTCGTCCACACGCCCTCGGCTTTCCACACCCGCACCAAGAAGGTCGTCGTGCCCGAGGACGTCAAGGGCATGAAGATCCGCCCGGCGGATGCGACGATCGCCAATTTCGTCACCCTGCTCGGCGGCACCAATGTGCAGTCGTCGGCGCCGGAAGTGCGCGACATCATCGAGCGCGGTGTCGCTGACGGCGTCACCTTTCCGGCGGGCTCGCTGGTCCTGTTCGGAGTCGACAAGGTCACGAAGTACCACATGGACGCGCCGTTCTACGTGACGACCTTCGTGTTCGTCATGAACAAGGACAAGTACAACCAGATGTCGGCGATGCAGAAGAAGGCGATCGACGACAATTGCAACACGGAGACCGCCGGCAAGGTCGGCGAGCCCTGGGGCAAGTTCGAGGACGCTGGCGTCGACAAGATCAAGGCCGAGTCCGGCCAGGAGGTCTACAAGCTGACGCCGGAGCAGACCGCGTTGTGGAAAAAGGCCTCCGAGCCGCTGTTCAAGACCTGGGCCGATGGCGTCAAGAAGACCGGCGTCGATGCCGACGCCGCCATGACCGAGCTGAAGGCCTCGCTCGCCAAGTACAACGCGCTGGCGCAGTAGCGCTCTTTACATCGCGCTGTTGCGCAGCAGACGGTGCGCTCCCTCTCCCCGTTCTGACGGAGAGAGGGTCGGGGTGAGGGGCAGCCGCACGGGTGGTGCGAGCCGTTAGACCTGTACCCCCTCACCCCAACCCTCTCCCCGCCTTAGCGAAGCTTCGCTTCGCCCTGGCGGGGCGAGGGGGCCCACCGCCTGCTGCGCGGCAGCGCGCGCTCCAATCTTCAAGCCTACGACCAGATTTCAAACGGGGACGCCATGCAGCGCGCCTACATGGACCGGATCATCGATGCGATCGAATGGATCGCGGCGTTCTTCGTCGGCATCGTCGCGCTCGACATCTTCCTGTCGGTGCTGCTCCGCAACACGCTGAACTATTCGATCCCCGATTCCTTCGACATCGGGCGCATGCTGCTCGGCATCCTGATCTTCTGGGGCATCGCTGCGACATCCTATCGCGGCACCCACATCACCGTGGATCTGATCTGGGGCAATGTCGGCCCGCGCTATCAGCGCTGGATCGACATCTTCGCAACGCTGGTGCTGCTGTTCGTCGTCACGGTGCAGACCTGGACCCTGTTCGACAAGGTGCGCGGCACCTATGAGGACAACGTCCTCACCTTCGATCTGCACATGCCGACCTGGCCGTTCTTCGCCATCGCCTGGATCGGCGACGTTTCGGCGGTGCTCCTGATCGCCATCCGGACCTATCGCCTGATCTTCCACCCCGAGGAGATTCATGACCCTCACGTCAAGCCCACGGAGTAGTGCCGCATGAGTACGGATGCGGTTGCCGTCATCGGCTTCGTTGCGCTGTTTGCGCTGATGCTGCTGCGCGTGCCCGTGGGCATGGCGATGGGTCTCGTCGGCGTCTCCGGCTTCGCCTATCTCGTCAACGGCACGGCGGCGCTGAAGCTGGTCGGCCAGACCTCGATGCGAACGGTCACGGACTACACGTTCGGCGTGATCCCGATGTTCCTGCTGATGGGAACGTTCGTCTCCAACTCCGGCATGAGCCGCGAGCTGTTCCGCGCCGCCAACGGCTTCGTCGGCCATCTGCGTGGCGGGCTCGGCATCGCCACCGTCGCCGCCTGCGGCGGCTTCGCCGCGATCTGCGGCTCGTCGGTGGCGACCGCCGCGACGTTCTCGGCGGTGGCCTATCCCGAGATGCGCCGCTTCGGCTATCCGCAATCCTTCGCCACCGGCGTCATCGCCGCGGGCGGCACGCTCGGCGCGATGCTGCCGCCGTCGACCGTGCTCGCCGTCTACGGCATCATCACCGAGCAGGACATCGGCAAGCTGTTCATCGCCGGCATCATCCCCGGCCTGTTGGCGATGACCATGTACATGATCACCATCACGGTGATCGGCCGTGTCAGGCCGGATTTTCTCCCGAAGGGCGAGGCGCCGCCGTGGCGCGAGCGCATCGCGGGCCTGAAAGGCATCTGGGCGCCGGTGCTCCTGTTCCTGTTCGTGATCGGCGGTCTCTATGGTCTGCCGTTCCTGCCGCGCTTCACGCCGACGGAAGCCGGCGGCGTCGGCGCCACCGGCGCATTCCTGATCGGCGTGTTCACCGGCCGGCTCGACAAGGACAAGATCCTGGCTTCGCTGCTGCAGGCCACGCGCACCGCGGCCGCGGTGTTCACCGTGCTGATCGGCGCGCTGATCTTCGGCTACTTCCTGACGGTGACGCAGACGCCGCAGAAGGTGACGGAGTTCCTCACCGGCCTCGGCCTCGGCCCCTACGGGGTGCTGGCGCTGATCATGGTGATGTATCTCGTGCTCGGCTGCCTGATGGATGCGATGGCGATGATCATCCTGACCGTGCCGATCATCTTCCCGGTCATCTCCCATCTCGGCTTCGATCCGATCTGGTTCGGCGTCATCATCGTGATGACCGTCGAGCTCGGCCTGATCCATCCGCCGGTCGGCATGAACGTCTTCGTCATCAAGAGCGTGGTGAAGGACGTGTCGTTCTCGACGATCTTCAAGGGCGTGCTGCCCTTCGTCGTCACCGACCTGATCCGCCTGGTGATCCTGATCGCCTTCCCGCTGCTGGCCACCTGGCTGCCGCAACAGATGATGGCCCGCTGATGACGACCCCGATCCTCGAGACCCGCTACGTCTTCACCCTCACCGTGATGATCGGCGACGTCACCAGTGCCGGCGAGACCGGCATCGGCGTGCGCCGGATCATCCCGATCCATGGCGGCGAGGTGAAGGGCCCCGGCCGCGCCGGTGAGGGCATCAGCGGCAGGATCTGCAATTTCGGCGCCGACTTCCAGGTCATCCGTCCCAACGAGCTGATCGACCTCGAAGCGAAATACGCCTTCGAGACCGACGACGGCGCCACCATCTACGTCGAGAACCGCGGCATCCGCTTCGGGCCGGTCGACCTGTTGCAGAAGCTCAAGCGCGGCGAGCCGGTCGATCCCAAGCTGATCTACTTCCGCACCCACCCGCGGTTCGAGACCGGCCACGACAGATATCGTTGGCTGATGGAGTACGTCTTCGTCGGCTCGGCGGCCCGGCACGCCGACCGCGTCATCATCGACGTGCACGTGGTGCTGTAGGCTGCACGGCCTGCGTAGTGCGATCGCATCAGGCGGCCTGAGTTTGGCGGTAGCCTGTCTCCACGTCGTCATGGCCGGGCTTGTCCCGGCCATCCACGTCCTCCGGCTGCGGAGAACGACGTGGATGCCCGGGACAAGCCCGGGCATGACGGAGTTCTTGGCTGACCGGGTCGTTCGTCGCGACAGCTTCGTATTCGGGAAGGCCGGCGACTAATCCTCGTCGTCCCAATCCGCCGCCCGGCCATAGCCGCCGTGGTCGCAATTGCGATAGCGCTGGGCCGGCACGTAACGGTAGCGCTCGTAGCCGTAGCCGTCATACGCCGCGTCGCGATAGTGCGACCGGTAGACCGGCGCGGGCTCATAGGCTTGCGCTTCCGACGCCAGCGCGCCGCCGACGAGAGCGCCGACCAAGAGACCACCGATAAGCGCCGCGTTGCGGCCGTCATGGGCCTGAGCCGGCGCCACGCCGGCGAGCAGGGTGGTGGTCACGGCGAGCGCGGCGATGCCGCCTGCGAGAGATGTCTTCAGCGAAACCATGATCCCCTCCATTGGGAAGTGTGGTGACGGTAGAGGTTCTACAGCGCGCGCTTTGAAGGCACCCTGAATGCGATGTTGTCGGCCGTTCACTTTGCTGTCGGCCACGCTGCCCGCCGCAACGGCGGTGTCGTCCCTGCGAACGCAGGGACCCATACCGCGGAATCTGTCGGTTGGGCATAACTGGCAGTCCTCATCTCACGAGGGCCGGTGGTTATGGGTCCCTGCGTTCGCAGGGACGACAGCGGAGAGCGGTGAGGCGCCGTTGCCTCCGATCCTTGATTTTTGCAAAACAAAAATATCTTGCGTTTTTCCAGAAGTTATGATCATATCGCGCCATCCCGTCCCAAGCCGAGGGGCGTAGCGCGCGATCGTCACGACACGCGGGGCGGGGAGCGGTGGCCGCGATCATGTCGCAGCGTGTCTTCGGGCGCGCGGACGAACGATGTGACGCGGACGTGAAGTCGCAGCGTCCTGACACCCCGTTGCCGGTGTTACGTTCGCGACGGCGCCAACGCGCCGCGCGGATCATGGTGGCCAACAAGCCGGTGCACCAGGGAGACTGCGTATAAGCGTGAAGACCATCGCGCAGGGAAGGCCGGGCGTTCTCGGCTGCACCTGTGGTACCTGCCGCCTGCATTCTTTTCGCAGGCGGGCCGCAGGCGTCAGCCGACGCCTGGCCTTCCCTGCGCCCTCCGCACCGGAGGGTGAACACGATCAGCAAAGCCCCGGGCGTGATTTCGCCGCGGGAATGCCGGATCATGTCATTTGCCTTTGCGCGCAGGCGGGCCTTACCATGCTGCGTCTGGCCGCTCCCCCCCGCGGCTTGTTGTTTTGCATCGCACAACATGATGTCGGGCGCCGCTTATTGACTCCCGCGAAGATCGTTATAAAACATAACTATTCTGAACAGGACACAATCAAGCGATGGGAAACGCCGACACCGCCACGCCAGCGGGCGATCCGTCTCTGCTGCAGATCGAACAGCAGGGCGCCGTCCTGACAATCGGGCTCAACCGCCCGGCCAAGCGCAACGCGCTGAATGACGGCATCATCCTCGCCATCGGCGAGCGCTTCACCAGCCTGCCCGACGACGTCCGCTGCGTCGTGATCCACGGCCTCGGCGACAATTTCTCCTCCGGCCTCGATCTCTCCGAATTGCGCGAGCGCGACGCGACCGAGGGCCTGGTGCACTCGCAGATGTGGCATCGCGTGTTCGACCGCATCCAGTATTGCCGCGTGCCGGTGATCGCCGCACTGAAGGGGGCCGTCATCGGTGGCGGTCTCGAGCTCGCCTGCGCCGCGCATATCCGTGTTGCCGAGCCGTCGGCTTACTTCGCGCTGCCCGAAGGCCAGCGCGGCATCTTCGTCGGAGGCGGTGGCTCGGTGCGGCTGCCGCGCCTGATCGGCGTCGCCCGCATGATGGACATGATGCTGACCGGTCGCGTCTATTCCGCGACCGAAGGCTCGTCCTACGGCTTCGCCCAATATCTCGTCGAGGCCGGTGCCTCGATGACCAAGGCCATGGAGTTGGCCGCCAAGATCGCGGGTAACGCGCCGCTGACGAATTTCGCGGTGCTGCAGGCGCTGCCGATGATCGCGGAGGCCAATCCGCAGACCGGCCTGCTGATGGAATCGCTGATGGCCACCGTCGCGCAGAGCGACAAGGAGGCCAAGAGTCGCATCCGCGCCTTCCTCGATCACAAGACCGCCAAAGTGAAGCCGACGTGACATGACCACACAAACAATAAGAAGCACACAGGGAGGAACGGACGACACGGCGCGCACCGCCAGTGTTCATCCGTTGCGCGCGATCTCGTTCAACGATCCCGCGGTCACCGTCGATCGCCGCGACGACGGCACCATCTATCTCCGTCCGAAGCAGCCGCTCGGCGACTATCCGCAGCGGATCACGGACCGGCTGCATCACTTCGCCAAAGCCACACCAGAGCGCGTGTTCATGGCCGAGCGCGTCGGGCCCGAGGGCTGGCGCGAGCTGACCTATGCCACACTGCTGGCGGCGAGCCGGCACATCGCCTCGGGGCTGCTCGCCCGCGGACTCTCGCCGGACCGCCCGGTGATGATCCTGTCGGGCAATTCGATCGATCATGCCCTGGTCGCGTTCGGCTCGCTCTATGCCGGCGTGCCCTTCTGCCCAGTGTCGCCGGCCTACTCGCTGGTGTCGCGCGACTACGGCAAGCTCGCTTATCTGATGAAGCTGCTGACGCCGGGCCTCGTCTTCGTCGACGACGCCGACAAGTTCGCCGACGCGCTCGTCGCGAACGTGCCCGACGGCACCGAGATCGTGGCCTCGTTCGGCTCGGTGCCGGGCCGCAAGGTCACGATGCTCGCCGATCTCATCGCGTCGCCGCTGTTTGCAGGCCTCGATGCTATCAACGACAAGATCGGTCCGGACACGATCGCGAAATTCCTGCTCACCTCTGGCTCGACCGGCAATCCGAAGGCCGTGATCAATACCCAGCGCATGATCTGCGCCAACCAGGTGATGATCCGCGAGACGCTCGCCTTCCTCAAGGACGAGCCGCCCGTCATCATCGACTGGCTGCCCTGGAATCACACCTTCGGCGGCAACCACAATATCGGCCTGACCTTGTTCAACGGCGGCTCGATGTATCTCGACCAGGGCAAGCCGGTGCCTGGCGGCATCGAGGAGACCGTGCGAAACCTGCGCGAGATCTCGCCGACGGTCTATTTCAACGTCCCCAAGGGCTATGAGTCGCTGCTGCCCTATTTCCGCGAGGACCCGGCGCTGCGGAAGTCCTTCTTCCAGCGGCTGCACGCGATGTTCTTCTCCGGCGCCGCACTGGCGCCGCATGTCTGGAACGAGCTCGACGAGCTCTCGGTGGCCGAGACGGGCTATCGCGTGCCGATGCTGACGGGCCTCGGCTCCACCGAGACCGCACCGTTCTTCATGTCGGTCAATCCACGCACCAGCCGCTCCGGCCATGTCGGCCTGCCGGTCTCCGGCAACGAGGCCAAGCTCGTTCCCAACAACGGCAAGATGGAAGTGCGCGCCAAGGGGCCGAACGTGACGCCGGGCTATTGGCGCCTGCCGGAGGTCTCGGCCGCGGCCTTTGATGACGAAGGCTACTACAAGATGGGCGACGCGCTGAAGCCCGTCGATCCCGACGACTTCAATGCCGGCTTCGATTTCGACGGCCGTGTTGCCGAGGACTTCAAGCTGGCGTCGGGCACCTGGGTCTCGGTCGGTCCTCTCAGGGCGCGCTTCATCGCCGCCTGCGCGCCGCTGGCGCGCGACGTCATCATCGCAGGCATCAACCGCGACGAGATCGCGGCCATCGTCGTGCTCGATCTCGACGGCTGCCGGCTCATCAATGCGACCCTGCCGATGGACGATCTCGCCGCGACGGCGGCGGATCCGCTCATCGTCCAGGCGTTCCGCGAGCGCTTCGCCAAGTTCCAGGGCACCGCGACCGGCTCGTCGACGCGGATCACGCGCGCCGTGCTGCTCGGCGAGCCGCTGTCGATCGACAAGGGTGAGGTCACCGACAAGGGATCGATCAACCAGCGCGCCGTGCTGGAGAACCGCAAGGACCTGATCGAACGCATCTACGCCGCGACGCCGGACGACGACATCATCATCGCCGGCTGATCGACGCATCCAAGGGAGAAACGACAATGTTGTTGAAGGATCAGGCCGCCATCGTCACCGGCGGCGCCTCCGGCCTCGGGGCCGCCACCGCCCGCAAGCTCGCCGCGCAGGGCGCCAAGGTCGCCGTGTTCGACCTCAACGCCAAGCTGGCGGCCGAGGTTGCGGCCGAGATCAACGGCGTCTCGGTGGTCTGCGACGTCTCGGACGCCGCCGGCGCCGAAGCCGGCGTCGCCGAGGCGGTCAAGGCGCTCGGGCAGCAGCCGCGCGTGCTGGTCAACTGCGCCGGCATCGGCGTCGCCAAGCGCGTGGTCGGCCGCGACGGCCCGATGCCGCTGGCCGATTTCGAGAAGGTCATCAAGGTCAACCTGATCGGCTCGTTCAACATGCTGCGCCTGGTCACCAACGGCATGACCAAGCTGGAGCCGCAGGCGACCGGCGAGCGTGGCGTCGTCATCAACACCGCGTCCGTTGCCGCCTATGACGGCCAGATCGGACAGTCGGCCTATTCGGCCTCCAAGGGCGGCATCGTCGGCATGACCCTGCCGATCGCGCGCGAGCTCGCACAGTTCGGCATCCGCGTGCTGACCATTGCGCCCGGCCTGTTCCTGACGCCGCTGCTCGCCAACCTGCCGCAGGAGGCCCAGGACTCGCTCGCCGCCGCGATCCCGTTCCCGCGCCGTCTCGGCCACGCCGACGAGTTTGCCGCGCTGGCGCTGCACATGGTCGAGAACGCCTACCTCAACGGCGAAGTCGTCCGCCTCGACGGCTCGCTGCGCATGGCGCCGAAGTAGGATTGATGCGCCGAGCTACTCGCCAGAGGCTCGCTGCCAGCCTCTCCCCGCGCGCGGGGAGAGGCCGGATTGCATCGCCAGATGCAATCCGGGTGAGGGGGCTCTCCGCGAGTCTGGTGCGCGTGGCTGCCCCTCACCCCAGCCCTCTCCCCGTAAAGAACGGGGAGAGGGAGCGCACCGTCTACACGGCTGATAGCGAGGCCAAACCAATGTTCATCCACCGCCGCGACGTGCAGATCCAGTGGGGCGACTGCGATCCCGCCAATATCGTCTACTACCCGCGCTATTTCGCGATGTTCGACGATGCAACCTCTGTCATGTTCGAGGCGGCCGGGTTCTCCAAGCAGGACATCGTCCGTCGCTACGGTCTGGTCGGCATCCCCATGGTCGACACCCGCGCCAAGTTCTACATCCCCTCGACCTATGGCGACTGGATCACGATCGAGAGCCGGATCGAGAGCATCAAGCGCTCGTCCTTCGACGTTACCCATAAGGTGTTCAAGGGCGAGGCGCTGGCGATCGAGGGATTCGAGACGCGGGTGCTGGTCGGGCGCGATCCGGCCGACCCGGACAAGCTGAAGTCGGCGCCGTTTCCCGAGGAGATGCGCGCCAAGTTTCTCGGTGGATAAGGCTGGAATGGGTGCGACATGCGACCGTCTTAAGGATGTTCAGCTGTCATGCTTTGGTCGACTGGTGAGGCGTGATCTTCTCGTGTTCAATGCTATGATCACGTTTGGACACATATCGGCCGGCCGTGTTGGAAGGCGCCCCGGACAAGGGGCGGGACTGCAAACAGGATCGGCGGATCACGAGCTGAACCGAAAAGATCAAGGGAGGATTTTATGAGGAAGGCCTATCTGGCGGCGGCTGGCGTCATCGCGATGCTCGCAGCTGCTCCTGCGCTGGCGCAGACCAGCGAGATCACCATCGGCATCACCACGACCACGACGGGGCCGGGCGCGGCGCTCGGCATCCCCGAGCGCAATGCGCTCGAGTTCGTGCCGAAGGAGATCGGCGGCGTGCCGCTCAAGGTGATCGTGCTCGACGATGGCGGCGATCCGACCACGGCGACGACGAATGCGCGCCGCTTCGTGACGGAGTCGAAAGCCGACATCATCATGGGCTCGGCGCTGACGCCGCCGACCATCGCGGTGTCCAACGTCGCCAACGAGGCCGGCATTCCGCATTTCGGCCTGGCGCCGTTCCCGGTCACGCCTGAGCGGATGAAATGGTCGGTGGTGATGCCGCAGCCGGTGCCGATCATGGGCAAGGTGCTGTACGAGCACATGAAGGCGCACAACATCAAGACCGTCGGCTACATCGGCTACTCCGACTCCTACGGCGATCTCTGGTTCAACGATCTGAAGAACCAGGCGGTGCCGATGGGCATCACGATTGCCGACGAGGAGCGGTTCGCGCGCCCCGATACGTCGGTCACCGGCCAGGTGCTGAAGCTGGTCGCCGCCAATCCGGACGCGATCCTGGTCGGCGCCTCCGGCACCGCGGCGGCGCTGCCGCAGACCGAGCTGCGCGAGCGCGGCTACACCGGCCTGATCTATCAGACCCACGGCGCCGCGAGCATGGACTTCATCCGCATCGCCGGCAAGGCGGCGGAGGGCGTGATCATGGCCTCCGGCCCGGTGATGTCGCCGGAGACGCAGGACGACAGCGCGCTGACCAAGAAGCCCGGCCTCGAGCTGAACAAGGCCTATGAAGCCAAGTATGGCCCGAACAGCCGCAGCCAGTTCGCCGGTCACTCCTTCGATGCGTTCGAGATCCTCAAGCGCGTCATCCCGGTGGCGCTGAAGACCGCCAAGCCCGGCACGCCGGAGTTCCGCGAAGCCATCCGCCAGGCGCTGATGACCGAGAAGGACATGGCGGCCTCGCAGGGCGTCTACAACTTCACCGAAAAGGATCGCTCGGGCCTCGACGACCGCTCCCGCATCATCCTGACCGTGAAGGACGGGAAGTACGTCCCGGCGAAGTGAGCCGCGAGACCATAGCTTCTGATTGAGAAAGGCCGGCTCCGTGAGCCGGCCTTTCGGCCATTTGGACGAGGATCTTTGTAGTTTTCCGAGAGGCCCGCCATGATCCCAGCCCCCACCGGCGCCACAAGGCTCCACATCATCATCGGCGATCCGATCGCACAGGTGCGTGCGCCGGCCGGCGTGAGCCAGGCGTTTGCCGAGCAGGGCAGCGATGCGATCCTCGTCCCGGTCCAGGTCGCGCCGGGCGATCTCGCGGACTTCCTGGCGGCAATGACTCGGGTCAGGAATCTCGACGGCATCGTCGCGACGATCCCGCACAAGTTCGCCTGCTACCGCGCCTGCGCGACCGCCACCGAGCGTGCGCAGTTCATCGGCGCCGTCAACTTGATGCGGCGTGGTGAAAGCGGCGGGTGGCACGGTGACATGGTCGATGGCCTCGGCTTCGTCGGCGCGGCGAAAGCCAAGGACTTCGATCCCGCAGGATGCCGGGCGTTGCAGATCGGCGCGGGCGGAGCGGGTTCGGCGATTGCGCTGGCGCTGATCGATGCCGGCGTGCGCGAGCTTGCCATTCACGACAGCGATCCCGGACGCCGCGATGTGCTGATCGCGCGCCTCAACGAGCGGGGCAAAGGCCGCGCCGTTGTCGGCGGCACCGATGCCAGCGGCTTCGACCTGGTCGCGAATGCGACGCCGGCGGGCATGCAGCCCGGCGATCCCTTGCCGGTCGACATGGCGACCGTCAGCCCGTCGGCCTATTGCGGCTGCGTGATCACCCGGCCGGAGGTGTCGCCGTTCATCGCCGCTGCGCGCCAGCGCGGCTGCCTGACGGCGACCGGCACCGACATGTACCGGGCGCTGGAGCGCGTGATGGTCGATTTCCTGCTGTCGAAGGAGGCGCCCTCCTGAAGCAGCGCCTCACCCCATCGACATCAGGCTCAGCTCGCAGCCGCCTCGGCGAAGCCGAGATAGCTCGCCGCCACGCGCTCGTCGGTGGCGATCTCGCTGGCCTTGCCGTTGAGCACGAACTCGCCGAGCTCCATGACATAGGCGCGGTCGGCGACCTTGAGCGCGGCCTTGGCGTTCTGCTCGACCAGCAGCACCGAGACGCCTTCCTGGCGCAGCCTGGCGACGATCTCGAAGATGCCGGCGACGATGATCGGCGCCAGACCGAGGCTGGGCTCGTCCAGCATCAGCATCTTCGGCGCGCCCATCAGCGCCCGGCCCATCGCCAGCATCTGCTGCTCGCCGCCGGAGAGCGTGCCGGCAAGCTGCTTGCGCCGCTCCTTGAGCTTCGGAAACAGCGTGTAGACGTGCTCGAAGCCGCGCGCGGCGTGCGCCTTGCTCATGCGGAACGCGCCGAGCTGCAGATTGTCCTCGACGTTCATGGTGGCGAACAGCTCGCGATGCTCCGGCACCAGGCACAGTCCACGCGCGACGCGGTCCTCGATCTCATAGCGTGCCAGGTCCTCGCCCAGGAAGGAGACGCGGCCCTTCAGCGGAAACACGCCCATGATGGCGCTGAGCAGCGTAGTCTTGCCGGCGCCGTTGGCGCCGATGATGGTGACGATCTCGTTCTCGGCGACGGTCAGCGAGACCGATCTGACAGCCTCGACCTTGCCGTAGGAGACGTGGACGTCGGCGACTTCCAGCAAGGTGCTCATGCAGCGGCTCCGAGATATGCCTTGATCACCTCGGGATTGGTCTTGATCGCGGCTGGTGTGCCCTCGGCGATCTTGGTGCCGAAATCGAGCACCACGATGCGGTCGGCGAGATCCATGACAAATCCCATGTCGTGTTCGACCAGCAGCACCGACATGCCGCCGGCGCGGAGGTCGCGCAGCAGCGCGCCGAGGCGCTGCTTCTCCATGTGGCGCAATCCCGCGGCCGGCTCGTCGAGCAAGAGCAGCATCGGATCGACGCACAGCGCGCGGGCGATCTCGACGATGCGCTGCTGGCCGAGAGACAACGAGCCAGCAAGCTGGTGCATCTGGTCGCCGAGCCCGACGCGCTCGATCTGGCGCGCGGCTTCCGCGAGCAGCTTGGCCTCGTCGGCGCGATCGAGCCGGAACATGCTGGTGAGCGCATTCGAATGGCCGCGCAGATGGGCGCCGATCGCGACGTTCTCCAGCACCGTCATGTCCGGCACCAGCTTGACGTGCTGGAAGGTGCGGGAAATGCCGAGCTTGACGACGTCCTGCGGCGGGGCGTTGCCGACGGCCTTGCCGAGCACCGAGATGTTGCCGGAGGTCGGCGGCAGCACGCCGGTGATCAGGTTGAAGGTCGTGCTCTTGCCGGCGCCGTTCGGGCCGATCAGCGCGACGATCTCGCGGGCCTGGACGTCGAAGGAGACGTTGTTGACCGCAACCACGCCGCCGAACTGCTTTCGCGCGTTGTCGACCTGCAGCAGGACGTTGGGCGTCGTCGCGGACCGCTCGCGGGCCGGCAGCTTGATTGTGGTGTCCGGCTTCTTCGCCAGCGGCTTGAACGGCAGGCGCGCCGTCAGCCACGGCCACAGGCCGGTCGGAGCGAGCTGG
Source organism: Bradyrhizobium sp. HKCCYLRH2047 (assembly GCF_051168175.1). Taxonomy (NCBI): domain Bacteria; kingdom Pseudomonadati; phylum Pseudomonadota; class Alphaproteobacteria; order Hyphomicrobiales; family Nitrobacteraceae; genus Bradyrhizobium; species Bradyrhizobium sp. HKCCYLRH2047. The sequence goes on along the minus strand of NZ_JBNPUM010000009.1, from coordinate 297,887 downwards.
AGGAGCGTCACGAGCAGGATGCCGAACACGATGGTCTCGAGCTGGCCCTCGCCATGCAGCAGCAGCGGGAGGTAGCTTTGCAGGACCTCCTTCAGCACAACGACGATCGCAGCACCCAGCACGCCGCCCCAGACATAGCCGGCGCCGCCGACGACGGCGACGAACAGATATTCGATGCCGGCCTGGGCGCCGAACGGCGTCGGGTTCACGGCGCGGGTGAAGTGCGCATAGAGCCAGCCCGAGAGGCCGGCGAGCACGGCGGCATAGATGAACACCAGCAGCTTGGCGCGGGGTGCGTAGACGCCGAACGCTTCCGCCGCGATGTGGCCGCGGCGCAGGGCGCGAATGGCGCGGCCGGTGCGGGAGTCCAGCAGGTTCATCGTCAGCAGCGCAGAGATCAGAACGGCGGCCCAGATCGCGAAATAGATCGTGCCGGGATCGAGCATCTTGAGGCTGCCGATCGACAGCGGCGGGATGCCGGAGATGCCGTCATTGCGGCCGAGGAAGGCAAGCTTGCTGAAGAGGTAATAGAGGCCGAGACCCCAGGCCAGCGTGCCGAGCGGCAGATAGTGGCCGGACAGCCTGACCGTGACGAGGCCGAGCAGCACCGCGGCGAGGCCGGAGACCAGCAGCGACAGTGGCAAGGTCAGCCAGGGCGAGATGCCATACTGCGCCGAGAGCACCGCGGTCGTGTAGGCGCCGAAGCCGACGAAGGCGGCCTGGCCGAACGAGGTGAGGCCGCCGACGCCGGTCAGCAGCACCAGGCCCATCGCGACCAGCGCGGACAGGCCGATATTGTCGAGCAGCACGATCCAGAACGGCGGCATGCCCGGAATGAACGGGATCGCCGCAACGATGACGGCAAAGACGATGAGAGGCCAACGCTCGCGCACGGCTCAATCCTTCTCTTCTTCGACCGCGGGCGCGGCGAGCGAACGCAGCAGCAGGACCGGGATCAGCAGCGTGAAGACGATCACTTCCTTGAAGTTCGAGGCGTAGAACGAGGAGAACGCCTCGACGATGCCGACGACGAGCGCGGCGACGGCGGTCAGGGGATAGCTGATCAGGCCGCCGATGATCGCGGCGATGAAGCCTTTGAGGCCGATCAGGAAGCCGGTGTCGTAATAGAGCGTCGTGATCGGGACGATCAGGATGCCCGAGAGCGCGCCGATGCTGGAGGCCAGCAGGAAGGCGATCTGGCCGGACAGCGTGGTGCGGATGCCGACGAGGCGGGCGCCGAGCCGGTTGACGGCGGTGGCGCGCAGCGCCTTGCCGTAGAGGGTCAGGCCGAAGAACAGCCAGAGGCCGACGATGAAGGCGATGGTGATGCCGTAGACCGCCATGCCCTGTCCGGTAAAGCGCAGCGAGCCGAGCGTCGCGCTGGCATTCAGCAGCGTCGGGCCACGCTGGCCTTCGGCGCCGAAGAACAGCAGGCCGAGGCCCTGCAGCGCCAAGTGAACGCCGACCGAGGCGATCAGCAGCACCAGCACCGAGGTGTGCGCGAGCGGCTGGAACACGATGCGGTAGAGCGACAGGCCGATGCTGGCCACGATCAGCAGCGACAGCACCAGGCTGACGCCGGCGGGCATGCGCTGGTTCGCCGCCCACATGCTGGCGAGCAGAATGGCCACCGGGAGGACCACGTTGAGGCCGAAGGTGCGCGCGATCTTCGGCGCGTGCAGCGTCTTGCGCATGGCGTAAAGGTCGAAGGCGAAGGCCGCGAGCCCGATCACGACGGCGAGCTTCGCCGTGCCCGGCATTTGGCCGGCAGCGAGCGAGGCATAGGTGAGGGCGCCGTAGGTGACGAATTCGCCCTGCGGGATCAGGATCACCCTGGTGACGGCAAACACCAGCACGAGCGCCAGCCCGAGCAGCGCGTAGATCGCGCCATTGGTAATGCCGTCCTGCAACAGGAACAGCAGGATCGTTGTGTTCAAGACCGGACGCTCCCCCTCTGTGGTGACCGGATGCGGGCGACGCCATGCGCCGTCCGCAGGTCGGGGCAGTTGAATTGGGCTGCCCGTGTTTGATATAGTGGATAACAATTATCGATTATAATCTCAAGGCCGCTGTTCCGGCTGCGGTGTTCGAGACCAGGGATGGAAGCAAATGCGATGAATTTGGCGGACCGTGATGGCCGATAGCGCCAAGCCCGTCAGCAAGAGGGAAAGCCGCAAGGAAGCTGCCGTAGCGGCCGATGAGACGCAAGCGGTCCAGCTCGGCGAGCTGTCGGATCTGCTTGGCTATGTGCTGAAACGGGCGCAGTTGAAGGTGTTCGAGGACTTCCTGCGCTGCGTCGCGCCGCTGCAACTGACGCCGGCCCAGTTCTCGGTGCTGCTGCTGCTCGACGCCAATCCGGGCCGGAACCAGACCGAGATCGCCAACACCCTGGGCATCCTGCGGCCGAACTTCGTGTCCCTGCTGGACAGCCTCGAGAGCCGCGACCTGTGTGCGCGAGTGCGTTCGGCCAACGACCGGCGCTCGCACATCCTGATGCTGACCGAGAAGGGCCGCGCCGTGCTGGCCCGCGCCAAGAAGCTGGTGGTGTCGAAGCACGAGGCGCGGCTCAACGAGCTGCTGGGCCCGGATGGGCGCGACGCGCTACTGGCGATGCTCACCAAGATCGCGGAGGAGTTCTGAAGGACGCAGGCGCGCCCCTCAATCGACCAGGATGACCCTGACGTCGTTCACGTTGGTGAGCGTCGGTCCGGTCTGCAGCAGGCCGCCGGTCGCGGCGAAAAATGCGGTGGCGTCGTTGTTGGCGAGATAGGCCTGCGGATCCAGCCCCTGCGCCCGCATCGCGGCGATGACCTCGGCATCGACAAGCGCACCGGCCGGATCGGAGGCGCTGCCGCCGCCGCCATCGGCGCCGTCGGTGTCGCCGGCGAGCGCCGCTATGCCCTCCATGTCCTTGAGGAGGTCGGCGAGCGCCAAGGCATATTCCTGGTTAGGGCCGCCACGGCCCTGGCCGCGCACCGTCACGGTGAGCTCGCCGCCGGAGATGATCGCCATGCGGCGGCCGAGCGCGCGGGCCTCGCGCGCCAGCTTGGCGTGATCGGCCGCGACATCGCGGGCCTCACCCTCGAGATCGGCGCCGAGATCGAGCACGTCGTAGCCCGCCGCCTTGACGCTGGCCACGGCGGCCTCGAGCGAGCTGGCGGGGCGCGCGATCAGCTCGAACGAGGCGCGGGCGAAGGCGGCATCGCCGGGCTTGCAGCTCTCATTGGCGGCATCATCGAGCGCCCGGCTGATCGCCGGGTCGACCTCGAGCTTGTATTTGGCGACGATGCCGCGGGCATCGGCCAGCGTGGTCGGATCGGGCACCGTCGGACCCGATGCGATCGCCGAGGGATCGTCATGCGGCACGTCGGAGATCGCCAGGGTCACGATCTCGGCCTTCTGCCCGGCCCGCGCCAGCCGGCCGCCCTTGATCCGCGACAGATGCTTGCGGACCGTATTCATTTCGCCGATCGGTGCGCCCGAGCGGAGCAGCGCGCGGGTCAGTTGCTGCTTCTGCGCGAAGCTGACGCCGTTCACCGGCGCGACCCAATTGGCGGACCCACCACCGGAGAGCAGCACCAGCATCAGGTCGCCGGGCTCGGCGGTTGCCGCCAGTTGCAGCGTCTCGTCGGCGGCCTTCAGCCCGGCCTCGTCTGGCATCGGATGTCCGGCCTCGATGACCTTCACCCGCCGGGTCGGCACGCCATGGCCATGGCGGGTGGTTGCGATGCCGGTCAGCTTCGCGGGATCGAATCCCAGCGTGTCCAGGTAGTGGCGCTCGGCCGCGACCGCCATCGCGGCCGCGCCCTTGCCGGCGGCGAGACAGATGATTCGTCCTTTGGGAGCCGCCGGCAGGAATGCCGGCAGCACCATGTCAGGATGCGCCGCGGCGACCGCGGCATCGAAGATCGCGCGCAACAACGGACGGCGGCTGGTCATGCGGCGCCGCCCGCGTGCCGTGCGCAGCCTATTTCAGTTCGCCGCTCATGACCTCGCCGAACAACTGCCAGCGCTCGCCCTTGAACTGCATCAGCTGCAGCTGCTCGATCGGCTGGAAGTCGTCCGGACCGGTGGTCAGCGTGATGCCGGGCAACAGCCCGCCCTGCGCAAACTGCTTCAGGCTTGCCGCCTGCTTCATGACATTGGCGCGGGTCAGTTCGTCGCCGCATCGCTTCAGCACCTCGACCATCGTGGTGGCGATGTTGTAACCGGTCAGCGCCGACGAATCCACGGGGTTGATCTCCGGCAGATATTTGGCGAGCAGTTCCCTGAACGCGCCGAGACCGGGGTCGTTGGCCCATTGCGGATCGGAGGCATCCTTGGCATAGGCGGCCGAGATCACCCCTTGCGAGTTCTCGACGCCGGCCGGCCGCATCACGGCCGCGGTCGAGGCGCTGACGTTCGAGATGATGGTCAGCGGCTTCCAGTTCATCTCGCCGAGCTTCTTGATCGCCTGGGCGCCGGACTTCGGTGTGGTGAACAGCACGACGATGTCGGGATTGGCCGACTTCATCTTGACGATGTGCGACTCGACCGTGGGTTCGGCGATCTCATAGCTCTCCTCCAGCACGACGCGGGAGGTGTCGCCAAGGCCGTCCTTGAGACCCTTCAGATAGTCCTTGCCCATGTCGTCGTTCTGGTAGAGCACCGCGATCTTGCCGGTCGGCTGCTGCGCGGTGAGGTATTTGGCGTAGATGCGGGCTTCCGACTGATAGCTCGGCAGCCAGCCCATGGTCCACGGATTGGTCTTGGGCTCGTTCCACTTGGTGGCGCCGGTCGCGACGAACAGCTGCGGCACCTTCTTGGCGTTCATGTATTTCTGGATCGCCGTGTTGGGCGCAGTGCCGAGCACGCCGAACAGGAACAGCACCTCGTCGCTCTCCACCAGCTTGCGCGCCTGCTCCACCGTCTTCGGCGGCGAATAGGCGTCGTCGTACGAGATGAAATTGATCCTGCGGCCGTTGATGCCGCCCTCATCATTGACCTTCTTGAACACAGCCGACATCGCCTTGCCGACCGAGCCGTAGGCCGAGGCCGGGCCGCTATAGGGCACGATGTTGCCGATCTTGATCTCGGTGTCGCTGGCGCCGGTGTCGTATTTCTTGTCGGCATAGGCGCTGCCGGCAGCGGCGCCAACCAAGGCGAGGCCGAGCAGGCTGGAGAGCGTGCGGCGGGTGAGGGCAGTGGTCACGTGGGGACTCCTTCTCGGCCTTGGAGCTTGGCCTTGTTGTTGGATTCGCCCGCAGCACGGGCGACTCGTTTCACTCCGGACGAGTCCCCATAGCGCAGCCGCGCGCTCGGCGTAACCGCCGCCGCTGCATGACCGCCTCTCTTTCAACTCCTAGCTTAAGAAATTCTTGGCAAAGACAGCAAAGATGCCTGGAGAGAGCGCCTCCTGCGGCGCGAAGCCGCAGGAGGCGGTTTCAATTGCGTTCCGTCGTTAGCCGCCGACGTCGGCGGAAATCACGTCGCCGAACAGCTCCCACTTCTCGCCCTTGAAGCGCATCAGCTGCAACTGGCTGACGGGCGCGAAGTCGGTTGCCGAGGTGTTGATCGTGATGCCAGGCAGCAGCATCTCGGTGCGGAAGTTGCGCAGGGATGCGGCCTGCTTCATGACGTTCTCGCGGGTGAGGTTGTCGCCGCACTGCTTCAGCACCTGCACAAGCGTCTGGGCCACGCTGTAGCCGACGACGGTGCCGCCATCGAGCTTGTCGCCATCCGGGAAATCCTTCGCCATGAAGTCGAGGAACTGTTTCATCCCGGCATCATCCTTCCATTGCGGATCGGAGACGTCCTTGAGATAGGCCGCCGAGAGGATGTCCTGTGAATTCTCATAGCCGGCCGGTTTCAGCACGCTGCCGACGGAGGCGGAGACGTTGTTGAGGATATGCAGCGTCTTCCACTCGATCTCCTTGACCTTCTTAATTGCCTGCGCCGCAAATTTCGGCGTGGTGATGTTCACGAATACGTCGGCGCCGGTGGACTTGAGCTTGACGATGTGATTGTCGATCGAGGGTTCGGCGGTCTCGTAGCTCTCCTCCATGACGATCATTGAGGCGGCCTTGGCTCCAAGCCCATCCTTCAGCCCTTTCAGATAGTCCTTGCCGTAATCATCGTTCTGATACAGCACCGCGATCTTCGCGTCCGGCTTTTCCTTCAGCAGATATTTTGCGTAGATTCTGGATTCGCTCTGGTAGTTGGGCTGCCAGCCCATGGTCCAGGGGAAGTCCTTCGGATCGTTCCATTTGGTGGCGCCGGTGGCGACGAACAGCTGCGGGACCTTCTTCGAGTTCATGTATTTGTGGATCGCCGAGTTCGGCGGCGTGCCCAGCGAATTGAAGATGAACAGCACTTCATCGCTCTCGACCAGCTTGCGTGCCTGTTCGACCGTCTTCGGCGGCGAATAGGCGTCGTCATAGGAGATGAAGTTGATCTTGCGACCGTTGATGCCTCCCTCGGCGTTGATCTTCTTGAAGTAGGCCGCTTCCGTCTTGCCGATGATGCCGTAGGCCGAGGCCGGCCCGCTATAGGGCATGATGTTGCCGATCTTGATCTCGGTGTCGGAGGCGCCGGTATCGTATTTCTTGTCGGCGGCGATTGCGGAGCTCGAGGCGAGAACGATGGCGGCAGCCGAGGCGAGGGCGGCCCTTCGCGTGATCATCATGGTGCGTTTCTCCCGTGTTGGTTTGGTTGACGTGTCTCGGCCGCCTTGATGGCGGCTCTTGTTCTGGCTGGAACTATAGCAGAGCTGCACCGGGGTGGTTGCGACATCACGGCACGGTCCGTGTTTTCGCGGTGCCTTGGCGGTCCATATCATGTGCAACTGCGAGAGGTCTCCGCAATCTCGGCGGGTGATTGCTCTGCAAGAACAGCCTGAGATGAATAGTTCGACGCCGATCCAGATATGAAAAAGCCCTCCGCGCCGATGGCGCGGAGGGCCAGTGGAGATCGGCACCGCTTTCTGCGGCGATGCGCGATTACTCGATGGCGCCGCTGATCGCCTCGCCGAACAGCTCCCACTTCTCGCCCTTGAACCGCATCATCTGCAATTGCTCGATGGGCGCGAAGTCGGTAGCCGAGGTGTTGATCTTGACGCCCGGCAGCAGCGTGTCGGGCGCGAAGTCCTTCAGGCTCGCGGCCTGCTTCATCACGTTGGCGCGGGTCAGGTCGTCACCGCACATCTGCAGCACCTTCACCAGCGTCTGCGCGGCGCCGTAGCCGTAGACGGTCGAGCTGTCGAGCTTGTTGGCGTCGGGATAGTACTGCGCGAGGAAGTCGAAGAACTTCTTCATGCCGGGATCATCGTTCCACTGCGGATCCGCAGCATCCTTGGCGTAGGCGGCCGAAAGAATCCCTTGCGAGTTCTCGAAGCCGGCCGGCTTGATCACGCTGCCGACCGAGGCCGACACGTTGACGACCAGATGCGTCGGATGCCAGTCGATCTCGGCAAGCTTCTTGATCGCCTGCGCCGCGAACTTGGGCGTGGTGACGCTGAAGAAGACGTCGGCGCCGGAGGCCTTCAGCTTGACGATGTGGCCGTCGATCGAGGGTTCGGACGTCTCGTAGCTCTCCTCCATGACGATCATGGACGCGGCCTTGTCGCCGAGGCCGTCCTTGAGGCCCTTCAGATAGTCCTTGCCGAAATCGTCGTTCTGGAACAGCACGCCGACCTTGGCGCCGGGCTTGTCCTTGAGCAGGTACTTCGCGTAGATGCGGCCCTCGCTCTGGTAGCTCGGCTGCCAGCCCATGGTCCAGGGGAAGTTCTTCGGGTCGTTCCACTTGGTGGCGCCGGTGGCGACGAACAGTTGCGGGATCTTCTTGCCGTTGAGATATTTCTGGATCGCCGAGTTCGAGGGCGTGCCGAGCGGGTTGAAGACGAACAGGACCTCGTCGCTTTCGACCAGCTTGCGCACCTGCTCGACCGCCTTGGGCGGCGAATAGGCGTCGTCATAGCTGACGAAGTTGATCTTGCGGCCGTTGATGCCGCCCTCGGCGTTGATCTTCTTGAAATACGCCTCCTCGGTCTTGCCGATCACGCCGTAGGCGGACGCCGGTCCGCTATAGGGCATGATGTTGCCGATCTTGATCTCGGTATCCGACGCGCCGGTATCGTATTTCTTCTGGGCGAGTGCTGCGCCCGAGGTGAGGGCGATGACCGCCGTCGCGATCGCGGCGATTCGTAGTTGTTGAACGACCTGCAAGAGTTCCTCCTTAGTTCTTTCTGAGTTTGCCGAGCAGCTGCTGCGCCACCATCGCCACCTGCCGCGAGCCGTGCGGCACGAGGAAGATGACGAGGAACAGCAGCACGCCGAACACCGCGCCGGACAGGCCCTTTGAAATGCCTTCGGCGATGTTGGGAACGAAGATGATGAAGGCCGCGCCGACGAACGATCCGGGCAGCCAGCCGACGCCGCCGACGACCATGCCGAGGAACAGCGAGATCGCGAGCACGATCGTGTAGCTGTCGGGTGCCACGAACTGCACGGCTATGGCGCCGAGGCCGCCGGCGACGCCGGTGATGCCGGCGCTGACGCCGAACGCCAGCGTCTTGTAGGTCGCGACGTCGATGCCCATGGCGGATGCCGCGATCTCGTTGTCGCGGATCGCCATGAAAGCCCGCCCCGAACGCGAGCGCAGGAGGTTCACCGAGAACACGTAGATCGCGATCGTGATCGCCAGTGTGAAGTAGTACAGCCACATGTCCTGCGACATCGGCAGGCCGAACGGCGCGTCCGGCTTGGTGACGACGAGGCCCTGCACGCCGCCGGTCCATTCCTCGAAGAAGCCGAGCTTGAGGATCTGCGGCATCGCGGTGGCTAGCGCGAAGGTGGCGAGCGCGAGATACACGCCCGAGAGCCGCAGCGCCGGCTGGCCGAACAGGAAGCCGGCGCCGAAGCAGATCACGCCGGCGACCGGCAGGGTCAGCGCGTAGTTGACATTGTACTGCTCCATCAGGATCGCCGACGTATAGGCTCCGATGGCGTAGAAGGCGCTGTTGCCGAGCGAGAACTGGCCGGATCCGCCGGTCAGGATGTTCAGCGCCAGCACGGCCAGCCCGTAGATCAGCAGCATCGTCATCTGGAAGATGATGAAGTTCTTGACGAACAGTGGCACCACCAGGAGCAGCAGCACGACCACGAATGTGGTGCCGGAGCTCAGGGTCATGGCCCGCTTCGGAACGGCCTCGACCGCGGGCGCCTGGGATGTGATGTCCTCGATTGCGCTCATGATCAGACTCGCTTCACGATGTTGCGGCCGAACAGGCCGGCGGGCTTGATGACCAGGACGGAGATGATGAGGGCCAGAGCGATCGGCAGCTTCATCTCGTTGCCGACATGCGGGATGTAGGTTCCGGCGAGATTTTCGAAGATGCCGACCAGGAAGCCGCCGAGCACCGCGCCGAACGGGCTGGTCAGGCCGCCGAGCACGGCGGCGGCGAACCCGTAGATCAGCACGCCGCCCATCATGTTCGGCTCGAGGAAGACCACCGGCGCGATCAGCATGCCGGCGATCGAGCCGATCGCTGCCGCCATGCCCCAGCCGAGCGCGATCATCCACGACGTGTTGATGCCGACCAGCCGCGCCGACTCGGGCACCGCCGCCGCCGCACGCATCGCAAGCCCGACCCTGGTGTACTGGAAGAAGAAGTACAGGCCGATCAGCAGCAGCAAGGTGATGCCGATCATGCCGGCCTGGTGCGTCGAGATCAGCTGGCTGCCCAGGAACGGCGACGATCCGAACGGCGTCGGATACTGCTTGATGGTGAAGTCCCAGGTCAGTCCGGCAAAGGAGTTGATGATCGAGTACAGCGCGATGAAGCCGGCGACCTGGGTCAGGATCGGCGCCTTGGTAAGCGGCTTGAACAGCACGCGCTCGATCGCGATGCCGCCTGCAAACGACAGGGCCAGCGTCGCCACGAAGGCGACCCAGTAGGGCAGGCCCCATTGCATCAGCTGCCAGGAGATGAATGTCGAGAACATCGCCATCTCGCCTTGCGCGAAGTTGAGATGGTCGATCGCCTGGTAGATCATCACGACCGCGAGCGCCATGCAGGCGTAGATCGCGCCAGTCGCAATGCCGGCCAGGACCTGGTTGGTGAACAGCTCCATTGTCCCGCCTCCGTTAGTAGCCCAAATAGGATTTGCGGACGTTCTCGTCGTTCGCAATGTCCGACGCCGCGCCGGACATGACGATGCGGCCGGTCTCGATCACATAGGCCTGGTCGGCGAGTTCCAGCGCGAGCTGCGCGTTCTGCTCGACGACGAGGATCGACACCTTTTCCTCGCGGTTGATCTTGCCGAGAATGCCGAAGAGGTCGCGGACCACCAGCGGCGCGAGGCCGAACGACGGCTCGTCGAGCAGCATCAACCTGGGACGCAGCATCAGCGCCCGCGCCACGGCCAGCATCTGCTGCTCGCCGCCGGACAGGGTGCCGGCCTGCTGCGTATGACGCTCCTTCAGCTTGGGGAAGTAGGAATACATCCGCTCGATGTCGGCGACGATGCCCGCCTTGTCGGAGCGGGTGATGGCACCGAGCTGCAGGTTTTCTTCCACCGTCATGTTGGTGAAGGTGCCGCGACCCTGCGGCACATGGGCGATGCCGAAGCGCACGATGCTCTCGGTCGATTTGTTGTTGAGCGGCTTGCCCTCGAACTCGATCGCACCGGTCGAGCGCACCATGTTGCAGATCGCGCGCAGGGTGGTGGTCTTGCCGGCGCCATTGGCGCCGAGCAGGGTCGTCAGCGAGCCTTCGTTGAGCGAGAAGGAGAGGCCGTGCAGGGCCTGGACCTGGCCGTAATAGGCGCGCAGGTCCTTGACGTTGAGCAGCGCCGTCATTGATCCTTGCTCCCGAGATAGGCCTTGATGACGTCGGGATTGGCCTGCACCTGCGCGGGCGTGCCCTCGGCGAGCTTGCGGCCGAAATTCAGCGCCACGACGTGGTCGGCGATCGACATCACCAGGCCCATGTGATGCTCGACCAGCAGCACGGTGATGTGGCGGTCGTCGCGGATACGGCGGATCAGGTCGCCGAGCACATAGACTTCCTCGTGATTGAGGCCGCCGGCGGGCTCGTCAAGCAGCAGGATCTTCGGGTCGGCGGCCAGCGCGCGCGCCAGCTCGACGCGCTTCTGGGTGCCGAACGGCAGCCCGGACACGGTTTTGTGCGCGACCTCCTCGAGGTTGAGATAGGCGAGAATCTCGTGAACCTTGGTATTCACCGAAGTCTCGCTGCGGCGGATCCAGGCGAGACGAAGCGAATCGGAGATGATGTCGCTCGAGGTCCGCGCATGCGTGCCGACGCGGACGTTGTCGAGCACCGACAGGTTCGGGAACAGCGCCACGTTCTGGAAGGTGCGGCCGATGCCGATCTCGGCGATGCGGTGTGGCGGCCGCTTCAGGATGCTGTGGCCTTCCATCAGGATGTCGCCGGAGCTCGGCTGGTAGAGCCGGCTGAGGCAGTTGAACAGCGTGGTCTTGCCGGCGCCGTTCGGGCCGATGAGGCCGAGGATCTGGCCCTGGCGCATGTCGAACGAGACGCCGTTCAGCGCCACGATGCCGCCGAATACGACGCTGACGTCGCGGACGGCGAGCAGCGGATCGTTGGTCTGGGCGAGTTGTGCCTGCGTCATCTCGTCTCGCCCCTCCCGAAATCGTTCAGGTCAGGACGCGGCGCCAGCCGACCGCGATGATGCAGGCTATCTGATACCCTCGGCAACACGGGCAACTTTTCCTCCTGGCTTCGGCTTTTTATTGAGTTCTTTGTGAGACGAATTGTTCGCATGAACATTCGTCTGATTAGTTTGCGGCGCAAGTCCGCCAAGCGCTGCTTCGATTTTCCTTACCATCGCCACGAGACGAGGTCCAATGTCGGTGAGCAGGCGCTCTTCCGTGAAGCGGAATGCAGGCGCGCCGCAATTGATCGCGTAAGGACCCGTTCCATCGTTGAGCCTCAACGCCGCGCCGACGGCGTGAACGTCATCCTGCCATTCGCCGGCCGAGATCGTGAAGCCGTACTTGGCGACGGTTTCGCCGGCGCGCTCGATCCCGTCACGGATCTTGGGCCAGCGGTTGCCGTAATGCTCGCGCATCTCGCGCATCAGCACGGCGCGTTCCTCTTCGGGCAGCGCCCAGAGATAGGCCCGGCCCATCGCGGTGGTCGCAATCGGAATGCGCGAGCCCACGTCGAGCTCGACGTTGACGACGCCGTGCCGGCTCTGGCCGATATAGATCATGCTGAGCCGGTCGCGGCCGCCGATTGCCACCGCACCGCCGGTCTCGCGCATCAGCTGCTCGCGGAACGGCTCGGAGAGCTGGCGCACGCCGAGATTGGCGAGCGCGGCGTAGCCGAGCAGCAGCGCTGACGGCGCCAGCTGATATTTCTCGAAGCGGGGAACGGGCGTGAGATAGCCGAGCTTGGTCAGCGTGTAGGTCAGGCGCGACACGGTCGGCTTGGGCAGGTTGGTGCGCGCCGCGATCTCCTGGTTGCCCAGCAGGCCGTCATTGGGCCGGAAAGCCCTGAGCACCTCGAGGCCGCGCGACAGCGCAACGACGAAGTTGCGATCGGTCGCAGCTTTCTTCCCTGGGCGTTTCATGTCATCGGCTGTTGATTGATGAGCCTCGTTGACAACGCTCGTGCTTCAAAATAACCCTGGCTGTCAAGATGTGGAATTAGATTTCGCACTGCGGAATTGATGTCCGGCAGCGGGTAGACGCAAGCAAGGCTGAACCTCTGCGCAAATGAAGAGCCAAGAAGGGGTCGGAACGTTAACCGGCCGCAAAGAAACGACATCCCAAGGAGCTTACGCGTGAGCGAAGTGGCAAAGCTTGATCGTCATGACATCATCGGCATCGTCACCATCGACAGTCCGCCCGTCAATGCGCTGAGTGCCGCAGTTCGCGGCGGCATCCTGGACAACGTCAAGGCGGCGATCGACGATCCCGCAATCAAGGCCATCGTGCTGACCTGCGGCGGACGCACCTTCATTGCCGGCGCCGATATCACCGAGTTCGGCAAGCCGCCGAAGCCTCCGGCGCTCAACGACGTGCTGAGCACGATCGAGAACAGCCCCAAGCCGGTCATCGCGGCGATTCATGGAACGGCGCTGGGCGGTGGTCTCGAAGTGGCGCTCGCCTGTCATTATCGTGTCGCCACCAAGGAAGCGAAGCTCGGACTGCCCGAGGTGAAGCTCGGCCTGCTGCCGGGCGCGGGCGGCACCCAGCGCCTGCCGCGCGCGGTGGGGCCGGAGCTCGCGGTCAAGATGATCGTCGCCGGTGATCCGATCGGCGCAGCCGAAGCGCTGAAGGCGGGCCTGATCGAGGAGATCGTCGAGGGGCCGGCATCGGGCGGCGAAGCCTTCGCGCGCAAGGTGGTGGCGGAGAACCGTCCGCTGCGCAAGCTGCGCGACGATGACTCCAAGATCGCCGCGGCCAAGGCCGATCGCTCGATCTTCACCAATGCGGTCGCTGCGATCACCAAGAAGTCGCGCGGGCTGGAGGCGCCGTTCGCGGCGGCCGATGCGGTCGGCTATGCGATCGATCTGCCGTTCGACGAGGGCTTGAAGCGGGAGCGCGAGGGCTTCCTCAAGCTGCTCACCAGCGACCAGTCCAAGGCGCAGCGCTACGCGTTCTTCGCCGAGCGCGAGGCGGCCAAGATTGCCGGCGTGCCCGAGGGCACGAAGGGCCGCAAGGTCGAGCGCGTCGCCATCATCGGCGCCGGCACCATGGGCGGCGGCATCGCGATGTCGTTCGCCAATGCCGGCATCCCGGTCACCCTGATCGAGACCGCCGAGGAGCAGCTCAAGCGCGGCATGGGCATCATGCAGAAGAACTGGGAGGCGACCGCCGCGCGCGGCGGCATTCCGGCGGACGCCCCGGCCAAGCGCATGGCGCTGATCGACGGCAAGGTCGGTCTCGAGAACGTCAAGGACGCCGACCTCGTCATCGAGGCGGTGTTCGAGACCATGGCCGTGAAGAAGGAAGTGTTCGGCAAGCTCGATCAATATGCCAAGCCGGGCGCGGTGCTGGCCTCGAACACTTCGTATCTGAACATCGACGCAATCGCCGCCGAGACCAGCCGTCCGCAGGACGTGCTCGGCATGCATTTCTTCTCGCCGGCCAACGTCATGAAGCTGTGCGAGATCGTGCGCGCGGAGAAGACCGCGCCGGATGCGCTCGTCACCGCCGTGTCGATCGCCCGCAAGATCGCCAAGGTGCCGGCCGTGGTCGGCGTCTGCGACGGCTTCGTCGGCAACCGCATGCTGGCGCAGCGTGGCAAGCAGGCCGAGAAGCTGTTGTTCGAAGGCGCGCTGCCGCAGCAGGTCGATGCCGTCGTCACCAAGTTCGGCATGCCGATGGGCCCGTTCGCGATGGGCGATCTCGCCGGCCTCGACATCGGCTGGCGCTCGCGCAAGGACCGCGGCATCAAGAGCGAGATCGCGGATGCGCTGTGCGAAGCCGGCCGCTTCGGCCAGAAGACCGGCAAGGGCTACTACAAATACGAGGCCGGCTCGCGTGCGCCGCTGCCGGATCCCGATGTCGAGAAGTTGATCGACGAGACGCTCGCCAAGCTCGGCCTCAAGCGCCGCGCGGTCAGCGACGAGGAGATCCTCGAGCGCATGATGTATCCGATGATCAACGAGGGCGCGAAGATCCTCGCCGAGGGCATCGCCGCGCGTCCGTCCGACATCGACGTTGTCTGGCTCTACGGCTATGGCTGGCCGATCTATCGCGGCGGCCCGATGTACTGGGCCGACAGCGTCGGCCTGAAGCACATTGCCGAGCGGCTGGCGTTCTATGCCAAGGAGACCAATGACCCGTCGCTGGAGCCAGCGCCGCTGCTGAAGAAGCTCGCCGACGAAGGCAAGACCTTCGCCTCGCTGGCGCAGGGGAAGGCCGCTTGAGGCGGCCCAACTATCACTCTGCGCCCGGCTGCGCTCCCCTCCCCCTTGCGGGGAGGGGTTGGGGGTCCACACGGGCAGTCTCGCCCGGGGCCACCCCCCTCCCTGACCCTCCCCCACAAGGGGGGAGGGAACGGAGACAGCGGGGCCGTCTTACGCCAACGGACATTGAGCTCGCATGACCCATCCTGGCGAACAGTTCTATCCCGAAGGCGTCCGCTGGGACGCGCCGATCGCGCGTGGCACCTTGCCGGATCTGCTGGCAAAGGCGGTCAGTGACTTCGGCGATGGCGACGCGCTGGAATTCCGCGACCGCCCCATCACTTTCAAGCAACTCGCGGCGCTCGTCGACCAGGCCGCCGCGGCGTTCCTGCGCGCCGGCTTCGGCAAGGGCGCGTCGATCGCGCTGTTCCTCGGCAATACGCCGGATCATCCGATCAACTTCTTCGGCGCGCTCAAGGCCGGCGCCCGCGTGGTGCACCTGTCGCCGCTCGATGGCGAGATCGCCTTGTCGCACAAGCTCAGCGATTCCGGCGCGCGCATTCTCGTCACGTCGAACCTATCAGCGCTGCTGCCGACCGCGTTGAAGTTCCTCGCCAAGGGACTGATCGATCGCCTGATCGTCTGCGAGGATGATGATTGGGGCAAAGTCGGCACGCCGCAGACGGCGCTGCCGGACAATCCCGCGGTGATCACGCACCGCGCCTTCGTCGAAGGCGCCGTTGCGCCTATGGCGTGGCCTTCGATCTCGCCAGACGACATCGCCCTGCTGCAATATACCGGCGGCACCACCGGCCTGCCCAAGGGTGCGATGCTGACCCATGGCAATCTCACCTCCGCGGTGTCGATCGCCGAAGTCTGGGGCCGCGCGACGCGTGCAAACGGTAACGGCTCCGACCGCGTGATCTGCGTCTTGCCGCTGTTCCACATCTATGCACTGACGGTGGTGCTGCTGACCTCGCTGCGCCTCGGCAGCCTGATCTCGCTGCACCAGCGCTTCGATCTCGACGCCGTGATGCGCGACATCGAGGTCAAGCGCGCGACCTATTTTCCCGGCGTGCCGACGATGTGGATCGCGATCGCCAACCTGCCCGATCTCGACAAGCGTGACCTGTCGTCGCTGACCAGCGTCGGCTCCGGCGGCGCGCCGCTGCCGGTCGAGGTCGCGCGCATCCTGGAGCGACGCGTCGGCATGAAGCTGAAGAGCGGCTGGGGCATGACCGAGACCTGCTCGCCCGGCACCGCCCATCCCAAGGGTGGCCCGGACAAGCCCGGCTCGATCGGGATCACGCTGCCCGGCATCGAGATGGACGTCGTGTCGCTCGAGGATCCCGCAAAGGTGCTCGGCGTGAACGAGGTCGGCGAGATCCGGATCAAGGGGCCGAACGTCACCAAGGGCTATTGGAACCGGCCGGAGGAAACGGCGCAGTCGTTCGTCGGCGATCATTTCCTGACCGGCGACATCGGCTATGTCGACGCCGACGGCTTCTACTTCCTGGTCGACCGCAAGAAGGACATGATCATTTCCGGCGGCTTCAACGTCTATCCGCAGATGATCGAGCAGGCGATCTACACCCATCCGGCGGTGCAGGAGGTCATCGTGATCGGTATTCCCGACGCCTATCGCGGCGAGGCGGCCAAGGCCTTCATCAAGCTGCGCGACGGCTTTGCGCCGTTCCCGGTCGAGGATCTCCGCGCCTTCCTCACCGGCAAGCTCGGCAAGCACGAGCTGCCGGCGGCCGTCGAGTTCGTCGACGAGCTGCCGCGCACTCCGGTCGGCAAGCTGTCGCGTCACGAATTGCGCCAGCAGCAATCACCCGCGTCTCACACCAAACATCCGTAACAACAACAGGAGGTCGCCCATGACCGATGCCGTCATCGTTTCCACCGCCCGCACGCCGATCGGCAAGGCCTATCGCGGCGCGCTCAACGCCACCGGCGGCGCGACGCTGCTCGGCCACGCCATCGGCGAGGCGGTCAAGCGCGCCAAAGTCGATCCCGCCGAAGTCGAGGATGTCGTGATGGGCGCCGCCCTGCAGCAGGGCTCGACCGGCGGCAACATCGCGCGAAAGGCGCTGCTGCGTGCCGGCCTGCCGGTGTCGGTCGGCGGCACCACGATCGACCGCCAATGCGCCTCCGGCCTGCAGGCCATCGCGCTCGCGGCGCGCTCGGTGATCTTCGACGGTGTCGAGATCGCAGTCGGCGGCGGCGGCGAATCGATCTCGCTGGTCCAGAACGACAAGATGAACAGCTTCCAGGCCACCGATCCGGCGCTGCTCGAGATCAAGGGCGACGTCTACATGCCGATGATCGACACCGCCGAGATCGTCGCCAAGCGCTACGGCATCTCCCGCGAACGGCAGGACGAATATGCGCTGGAGAGCCAGCGCCGCACCGCGGCCGCGCAGCAGGGCGGCAAGTTCAACGACGAGCTGGCGCCGATCACCACCAAGATGGCGGTCACCGACAAGGCCACCGGCAATGTCTCGTTCAAGGACGTCACCTTGTCGCAGGACGAGGGGCCGCGTCCCGAGACGACCGCCGAAGGTCTTGCCGGCCTCAAGGCCGTGCGCGGCGACGGCTTCTCGATCACCGCGGGTAATGCCAGCCAGCTCTCCGACGGCGCCTCGGCCTGCGTCATCATGAGCGACGCCACTGCGGCGAAGCGCGGCCTGCAGCCGCTCGGCATCTTCCGCGGCTTCGTCGCGCATGGCTGCGAGCCCGACGAGATGGGCATCGGCCCGGTGTTCGCGGTGCCGCGCCTGTTGAAGCGCCACGGCCTCACCGTCGACGACATCGGCCTCTGGGAGCTCAACGAGGCGTTCGCCGTGCAGGTGCTGTACTGCCGCGACAAGCTCGGCATCGACCCCGACAAGATCAACGTCAATGGCGGCGCCATCGCGGTCGGCCATCCCTACGGCATGTCGGGCGCGCGGCTCACCGGCCACGCCCTGATCGAAGGCCGCCGCCGCAAGGCCAAGTACGCCGTCGTCACCATGTGCGTCGGCGGCGGCATGGGCGCCGCCGGCCTGTTCGAGGTGCTGCAGTAAACAACAGCCGTCATCCCGGGCGAGCGTCGCGCGGGATTTCAAACAGCTGTCGTCCCGGGCAAGCCCGCGCGCGCAACAGCGCTCGCGGGCGCAGACCCGGGACCCATACCGCGTGATGTTGCTTGGGGCACAATGGCAGTCGCCTGTACCTCCAACGTTAGCCGGTGGTTATGGGTCGCTTGCGCCGCGTGCGCAATTGCGCACTAGGCAGGGACGACAGCGGAGCGAAACGAACCATTCGAGTACCTAAGGGAGCGATCCAATGGATCTTGCATTCACGAAGGAAGAGCAGGCGTTCCGCGAGGAAGTCCGGCAGTTCTTCAAGGACAACGTGCCGCCGGAGACACGGCGGAAGATGATCGAGGGCCGCCATCTGTCGAAGGACGAGATGGTGACCTGGTGGCGCATCCTCAACAAGAAGGGTTGGGGCGTCTCGCACTGGCCGACGGAATATGGCGGCACCGGCTGGACCTCGGTGCAGCACTACATCTTCAACGAGGAGCTGCAGGCCTATCCGGCGCCGCAGCCGCTCGCCTTCGGCGTCAGCATGGTCGGCCCGGTGATCTACACCTTCGGCAACGAGGCGCAGAAGAAGCAGTATCTGCCGCGCATCGCCAATGTCGACGACTGGTGGTGCCAGGGCTTCTCGGAGCCGGGCTCCGGCTCCGACCTGGCCTCGCTGAAGACCAAGGCCGAGCGCCGCGGCGACAAGTGGATCATCAACGGCCAGAAGACCTGGACCACGCTGGCCCAACACGCCGACATGATCTTCTGCCTGTGCCGCACCGATCCCTCCGCGAAGAAGCAGATGGGCATCTCCTTCATCGTCTTCAGCATGAAGTCGAAGGGCGTCACCGTGCGTCCGATCCAGACCATCGATGGCGGCCACGAGGTCAACGAGGTGTTTTTCGACGACGTCGAGGTGCCCATCGAGAACCTGATCGGCGAGGAGAACAAGGGCTGGGACTACGCAAAATTCCTGCTCGGCAATGAGCGCACCGGCATCGCCCGTGTCGGCGTCTCCAAGGAGCGCATCCGCCGCATCAAGGAGCTCGCCGCCAAGATCGAGTCCGGTGGCCGTCCGGTGCTGGAAGACCCGTCGTTCCGCGAGAAGCTCACCGCATGCGAGGTCGAGCTCAAGGCGCTCGAGCTGACCCAGCTGCGCGTCGTCGCCGACGAGGGCAAGCACGGCAAGGGCAAGCCCAATCCGGCGTCTTCGGTGCTGAAGATCAAGGGCTCGGAGATCCAGCAGACCACCACCGAGCTGCTGATGGAGGTGATCGGCCCGTTCGCCGCGCCCTACGACATCCATGGCGACGACGACAGCAACGAGACCATGGATTGGACCGCCCAGATCGCGCCGAGCTACTTCAACAACCGCAAGGTCTCGATCTACGGCGGCTCCAACGAGATCCAGCGCAACATCATCGCCAAGGCGGTGCTGGGGCTCTGACCTGTGAGCCGCAGCGCCTCGACAACGCACGCCGTCATGGCCGGGCTTGACCCGGCCATCCACGCGCAGCCCTGCCCGGGCACGACGTGGATGCCCGCGACAAGCGCGGGCATGACGGAGAATGGGGATACTGGAGAGTCAACCAATGGATTTTGATCTCACCGAGGAGCAGCGTCTCCTCAAGGACAGCATCGACGGCCTGCTGGCGGATGCCTATGATTTCGACAAGCGCAAGCTGTACATGAAGGAGAAGGGCGGCTGGAGCCGGACGATGTGGTCCAAGCTCGCCGAGCAGGGCCTGCTCGGTCTGCCGTTCTCCGAGGACGACGGCGGCTTCGGCGCCGGCGGCGTCGAGACCATGATCGTGATGGAAGCGATGGGCCGCGCGCTGGTGCTGGAGCCGTATCTCGCCACGGTCGTGCTGGCCGGCGGCTTCCTCCGCCATGGCGGCTCGGCAGCGCAGAAGACGGCGCACCTGCCCGGAATCATCGACGGCAGCAAGACGTTTGCGTTCGCGCAGCTCGAGAAGCAGTCGCGCTACGACCTGTTCGATGTCGCCACCTCCGCCAAGAAGAAGGGCGACGGCTGGGTCATCGACGGCGAGAAGTTCGTCGTGCTCAACGGCGAGAATGCCGACACCCTGATCGTCTCCGCGCGCACCTCCGGTGGCCAGCGCGACAAGTCGGGCATCGGCGTGTTCATCGTGCCGGCCGACGCGAAGGGCGTCACCCGCAAGGGCTATCCGACCCAGGACGGCCTGCACGCGGCGGACATCACCTTCACCGGTGTGGAAGTGGGCGCCGACGCCGCGATCGGCGATCCTGCCAACGCTCTGCCGCTGATCGAGCGCGTCGTCGACGAGGCCCGCATCGCACTGTGTGCGGAAGCCGTCGGCCTGATGGACGAGTCGCTCAAGACCACGGTCGAGTACATCAAGACGCGCAAGCAGTTCGGCGTCGCGATCGGCTCGTTCCAGTCGCTGCAGCACCGCGCCTCCGACATGTTCGTCGCGCTGGAGCAGGCCCGCTCGATGTCGATGTTCGCCACCATGGCCGCCGACTTCGACGACGCCAAGGAGCGCGCCACCTCGATCGCCGCGGCCAAGGTGCAGATCGGCAAATCGGCCAAGTTCGTCGGCCAGCAGGCGATCCAGCTCCACGGCGGCATCGGCATGACGATGGAGGCCAAGATCGGCCACTACTTCAAGCGCCTGACCATGATCGAGAGCACCTTCGGTGACACCGACTACCACACGCGCCGCGTCAGCGAGGCGGGTGGGTTGATCTGAGATGGTCCGTCGTTGCCGGGCTTGACCCGGCAACCCATCGCTCCTTGATGATGGATGCGCGGGTCAAGCCCGCGCATGACGAGCGTGAGAGCCTACGCCGGCTCGGTTGTTTTGAGCCGTCATTGCGAGCGTAGCGAAGCAATCCAGGGCGTCACGCGTCGCCCTGGATTGCTTCGTCGCTTCGCTCCTCGCAATGACTCGGAGGACGCAGAATATGATCCCCAATCCCTTCAACCTCTCCGGCCAGGTCGCCGTCATCACCGGCTCGAGCCGTGGCATCGGCCGTGCTTCTGCGGAGCTGCTGGCGCAGCTCGGCGCCAAGGTCGTGATCTCCAGCCGCAAGGCCGACGCCTGCGAGGAAGTGGCAAGCGGCATCCGCGCGAGCGGTGGCGAGGCCCGCGTCATCCCCTGCAACATCTCGCGCCGCGCCGAGGTCGATGCGCTGATCGACGGCGCCGTCAGCCAATACGGCCAGGTCGACATCCTCGTCTGCAATGCTGCGGTCAACCCGTATTACGGTCCGCTGCTTGACATCACCGACGAGGCCTTCGACAAGATCATGGCCTCCAACGTGAAGAGCAATCTCTGGCTCTGCGCCAAGGCGATCCCGCCGATGGCCGCGCGCGGCAAAGGCTCGGTCGTCATCGTGTCCTCGATCGGAGGACTGCGCGGCTCGACCGTGATCGGCGCCTACGGCATCTCCAAGGCCGCCGACTTCGCGCTGTGCCGCAGCCTTGCCGGCGAATGGGGCCCGCAAGGCGTGCGCATCAACTGCGTCGCGCCGGGCCTGATCAAGACCGACTTCGCCCGCGCGCTGTGGGAGGACGAAGCCCGCCTGAAACAGCGCTGCGCGACGACCCCGCTCCGCCGCATCGGCGAGCCGCATGAGATCGCCGGCGCGGTGGCGTATCTGGCGTCGGATGCCTCGACCTTCATGACGGGGCAGACCATCGTGGTCGACGGCGGCGTCACGACGGCGGCGGTGTAAAAATCTCTCCACACGATAGCCGCACCCTCTCCCCTTGTGGGAGAGGGTGGTTGCGCGAAGCGCAACCGGGTGAGGGGTCTCTCTCCGCGTACTCAGAGCGCGCATGTGGCGCCAACCGCTCACCCGAGTGAGCTTGCGGCTGTCGGCGGTGTGGCCCTCTCCCACAAGGGGAGAGGGCCCAGCCATGCGCAGCGCAGTGGTCCCAGCCAAGTTCGGACACGGGGTTGGATGCTCGTAAGGTGCGAACTCTCCACTTTTTCCAGAAGGACGTCGCGCGCTCCCAACCTCCTTGACCTTCCCCCGCCAATCCGCTTGCTTGTCGGCCCAACGTCGTCAACTCCCGGGAAGAAGCCCCATGTCCTTCGTGCTGGCCATCGATCAGGGCACCACGTCCTCGCGCGCGATCGTGTTCCGCTCCGACATCTCGATCGCCGCGGTGGCGCAGCAGGAATTCCCGCAGCATTTTCCGGCCTCGGGCTGGGTCGAGCACGAGCCGGAGGACATCTGGACCTCGACGGTGATGACCTGCCGCGATGCGCTGGAGAAGGCGGGACTGGCGGCCAAGGACATCGCCGCGATCGGCATCACCAACCAGCGCGAGACCACCGTGGTGTGGGACCGCGCCACCGGCCAGGCCGTCCACCGCGCCATCGTCTGGCAGGACCGCCGCACGGCCGACATCTGCGCGCGTCTCAAAGCCGAAGGCCATGAGCCGGAGGTCAGCGCGAAGACCGGCCTGATCATCGATCCCTATTTCTCCGGCACGAAGGTCGCATGGATCCTCGATCACGTGCCGGGCGCGCGCGAGCGCGCCGAGCGTGGCGAGCTAATGTTCGGCACCGTTGACTGCTACCTGCTGTGGCGGCTGACCGGCGGCAAGGTGCACGCCACCGATGCCACCAACGCCTCGCGCACGCTGCTGTTCAACATTCACACCGGGCAGTGGGACGATGCGCTGCTGAAGCTCTTGCGCGTGCCGCGCTCGATGCTGCCGGAGGTGAAAGATTCCTCGGCTGAGTTCGGCACCACCACGCCCGACCTGTTTGGCGGTCCGATCAAGGTCGCGGGCATCGCCGGCGACCAGCAGGCGGCGACCATCGGCCAGGCCTGCTTCACGCCGGGCATGATGAAGTCCACTTACGGCACCGGCTGCTTCGCGCTGCTCAATACCGGTGCCACGCCGGTGAAATCGAACAACAAGCTGCTGACGACCATCGCCTATCAGCTCGACGGCGTCCGGACCTACGCGCTCGAAGGCTCTATCTTCGTCGCCGGCTCGGCCGTGCAATGGCTGCGCGATGGGCTCGGCATCATCAAGCATGCCGCCGAAACCGGCCCGCTCGCCGACAAGTCCGACTCGATGCAATCGGTCTATCTGGTGCCGGCCTTCGTCGGCCTCGGCGCACCGTATTGGAATCCGCGCGTGCGCGGCGCGCTGTTCGGCCTGACCCGCAACACCGGCCCCGCCGAGCTCGCGCATGCCACGCTGGAGAGCGTGTGCTACCAGACCTACGATCTGTGGGCCGCGATGCGCGCCGACTGGCCCGATGCGTCCGCAGCCACGATCGTGCTGCGCGTCGACGGCGGCATGACCGCATCGGACTGGACCATGCAGCGTCTCGCCGACCTGCTCGACGCACCAGTCGACCGTCCGATGATTCAGGAGACCACCGCGCTCGGCGCCGCTTATCTCGCCGGCCTCAACGCCGGCGTCTATCCGGAGCCGGAAAAGTTCGCCGACAATTGGCGGCTCGAGCACCGCTTCCGGCCGGCGATGAGCGCGGCCACGCGGGAGCGCAAGCTCGCCGGCTGGGCCCGCGCCGTGAAGGGCGTGCTGGCGAGCGACGAGGGCGAGTAGGTGAACGGCATGTCGGTCCCCGACGGCCACTACGACGTTCCACACGGCAAGGTCGCGGCCGTGGTGACCTCGCTGGAAATGGTGGCGCCGCCGGTGTTGCCGCCGGATCCGATCGGCAACTGGAGCATTCGCCGCGTCGCGCAGCCCGATCTCGATTGGTACCGCGACCTCTATGCCCGCGTCGGCTGGGAGTGGCTGTGGTCGCAGCGCACGCGGATGAGCGATGCGGAGCTTGCCAAGACAGTTCGCGCCGACGGAGTCGAGATCTACACCTTGGCGCATGACGGCGGTGACGAAGCCCTGCTGGAGCTCGACTTCCGCAACAAGACCGATTGCGAGCTGGTGCTGTTCGGCGTCACCGACAGGCTGATCGGCACCGGCGCCGGACGCCTGCTGATGAACCATGCGCTGCGCCGCGCCTGGGCGCAGCCGCTGACGCGGCTCTGGGTCCACACCTGCAGCTTCGATCATCCGCGCGCGCTGGCCTTCTACCAGCGCTCCGGCTTCCGCCCCTATCGCCGCCAGATCGAGATCGCCCCCGATCCCCGCCTCGACGGTACCCTGCCGCGTTCTGTCGCCGCGCATGTGCCGCTGCTCGCCTGAACGTGGCAGCTGACAACGGCGCCGAACGGCGCTTCAATGCGCCGCACAGGAGGATAACCGATGTTCCTGATCGGCCAATACGACTCGCCTTTCGTCCGCCGCACCGCGATCGCACTCGAGCTCTACGGCATCCCGTTCGAGCACAAGCCGTGGTCGACCTTCGGCGATGCCGACAAGATCGCGCCGTACAATCCGCTGCTCCGGGTGCCGGTGCTGGTGCTCGATGACGGCGAGGCGCTGATCGATTCGGCGGCGATCCTCGATCACCTCGATGAGGCCGTCGGGCCCGAGCGTGCCATGCTGGCGCGCAGCGGCGCGCCGCGCCGCAGGCAGCTGCATACGATCGCGCTCGCGACCGGTCTCGGCGACAAGGCCGTCAGCCTGATCTATGAGCGCGTGCTGCGCAAGGACCGCCTGGCCCTGTGGGTCGCGCGTTGCGAGACGCAGATCTCCGGCGTGCTGGCGATGCTGGAGGCGGAGCGCGCCGCCGCGACGACGGATTATTGGTATGGCGAGCGCATCGGCCACGCGGACATCGCCGTCGCCTGCGTCCTGCGCTTCACCCGCGAGGCGCATCCGCATCTGTTCGACGCGACGCGTTACCCGGCGCTGGCCACGCACGCCGCCCGCTGTGAGGCGCTGTCGCCATTCCAGGCTTTCGTCCAGCCACTGGCGCCGCCGAGCGGGGATTGAGCTCGTTGGAGCGAGCCGTCGCCCCGGCGATGGTGCGCTCCTTCTCCCGTTCCTCACGGGGAGAGGGGCAGCCGCACGAGAAGTGTCAGCGGAAAGACCTGCACCCCCTCACCCGGATTGCATCTGGCGATGCAATCCGACCTCTCCCCGCAAGCGGGGCGAGGTGCACCGCGCCAGCGGCGAGAGATGTTCTCACCTCAGCCCGCCAGGAGAAGCTGTGCAGCCAGGCGCGGAGCGCAGTCGAGCCACCAGCCCTCACGGCCTGAAATACACGTCCACCTTCATGCCCACCGCGAACGGACCCGGCTCGGCGAGATCGACCAGCACTTCCACCACGTCGACATCGGTCATGTTGCGCTGGCTGAGCGCAGCCGTGCGGCTGCTCTCGACCAGCGGGGCGATGGCGGCGACCTTGCCGGCCACGTCGCGGCCGCGGAAGGCGTCGGAGCGGACCACGGCCTGCTGGCCGACCTTGATCTTGTCGAGGTCGCGCTGGTCGAGCTCGGCGCGCACGCGCAGCGAGGACGTATCGCCGAGCAGCACCAGCGGTGGCGTTGTCTGCGGCGAAGCGATCTCGCCGGTGCGCGCATTGACCTGCAGCACCGCGCCGTCGAGCGGCGCGCGGATGGTGAGCTTTTCCAACGTGGCGCGGGCGCCCTGCAGTTCGCTGCGGGCGACGTTGAGCTGGCCCTCGGCGCTGACCGGCAGCGGCGCATCCGCGGTGACCTTGCGCAGCTCGTCGGCCTGCTGCTCCAGCTTCGCCTGCGCGGCTGTCAGTTGCGTGCGTGCGGTGTCGACATCGGCATCGGCGCCGCGCCCGGCGCGCCGCTCGGCCACGGCCTTGTCGAGCGCAGCACGCGCGTCGAACACCGCCGCCTGCGCATCGGCGAGGCCGTCTTCGGCGCGGCGCCGCGGACCCGCGCCAGACGGCGTCGACTCCTTGTTGCGCACGCGCTTGCGCATCGCGGCCTGCGCCTCGGCGCTGGCGAGCTGCGCGCGGGCTTCGGCGTCGCCGAGCCGCACCAGCGCCTGGCCGGCGAACACGGTCTCGTTCGGCTTGACCAGCACCTCCTGGATCGGCCCGACCACCGGCGCGCCAAGCTTGATCAGGCCGGATGCCGGCTCGACCCGGCCGGGTGCGACGGCCAGCCAGCGTTCCTCCTGGGCATTGGCGGCGCGCGCTGTCGGTGGAATCGAGGTCGGCGTGACGATGATCGCCAATGCAGCCGCGGCGACGAGCCCGAGCAGGTGAGCGCGTTCTGGAATTCCCGATATCATGCGTGCGAGACTTTCTTCATGGACTCGCCGCCGCTCTCCTCGCGGACGATGCGGCCGTCCTCGATGTGGATGACGCGATTGGCAAACGGCAGAATGCGCGGATCGTGCGTCACCACCAGCACCGCGCGCGACGGATCCCTGGCGATATCGGCGAGCAGGGTCATGATCGCCTGGCCGTTGGCGGTATCGAGTGCGCCGGTCGGCTCGTCGGCGAGAATGACCTGCGTCTTGCCGACGATGGCGCGGGCGATCGCGACGCGCTGCTGCTCGCCGCCCGAGAGCTGGCGCGGGAACGACCGCTTCTTCGGGCCGAGGCCGACCCTGTCGAGCACCTCGCGCGCCGCCTTCTTCGCCGCCCGCGCGCGCTCGCCGCGCACGTCGAGCGCGAGCCGGACGTTGTCCTCGGCGTTCAGCGTCGGAAACAGATGATAGGATTGGAAGATGAAGCCGATGCGCTCGCGGCGCAGCTTCGCCAGCGCCTCGGGATCGAGCCCCGCGACCGGCTGGCTGGCAACCCGCACGGTTCCGCCATCCGGCGTCATCAGGCAGCCCAGGATCGACAGCAGCGTCGTCTTGCCGCTGCCCGAGGGACCCATCAGCAGCGCCAGCTCGCCGCCCTTCAGCGACAGGCTCACGCCCTTCAGCGCCTGCACCCGGCCGGCCCCCTGGCCGAGGTGATGCACGAGATCGGTGGCCTCGAGCACGGTCTCGGTCATCGCGAGAACACCAGCGTCGGATCGATGCGCATGACCTTGAGGATCGCCGCGATCGCCGAGCCGATGCACATCGTCACCGTCAGCACGAACAACGCGACCGTCAGCGCCGGCGTCATGATGACCGGCAGCGCCGATTCCGCCGTCGCCGCCGCCACGATCTTGCCGATGCCGGCGGCACCGGCGAAGCCGACGATGGCGCTGAGCAGCGCCTGCCAGATGATGACGGTGTAGATGTAGCGGCTGGTCGAGCCGATCGCGCGCAGCGTCGCGAACTCGTTGATATGATCCTTTGTGCTGGAATAGAGCGTCTGCGCCACGATCACGGTGCCGACGATCAGTCCGAGCAGCGCGCCGGCGAACAGCGCCGCGCCGGCGCCGGTGCCGAACAGCCAGAACGAGCGGCTGCGGTTGCGGAACTCGGCTGCGGTGAGCACATCGACATTGCCGAGGTTGTCGCGCAACGCCTGCTGCACCGTGCCGAGATCGGCATCGGGCGTCAGCTTCACCAGCAGATAGGACGCCTTGTTCGGCGCGATGCCGGTATAGGTCCGCGCGCGCTCCACATCGGTAAAAACGTAAGGCGTCGTCGTGAACGAGCGGATGCCCTTGGTCACCGCCATCACCTGCACCTTGCGATCGCGCAGCTCCGCGGCCTGCTCGACGCCGGTGATGCCGAGCCGCTCGAAATAGGTCCGGTCGATCGCGACCGCGCCCGGCACCGACAGGTCGTCCAGCCGTCCCTCCACCACGTTCCAGGGATGCAGCCCGAGTCCGCGCAGCTCCGAGCCGACCACGAAGACCGGCGTCGTCGTGCCCTGCGGCAGCCGCCATTGCGCATAGCCGATCACCAGCGGCGTCGCCTCCGCCACGCCGGGAACCGCAAGCG
Source organism: Bradyrhizobium sp. HKCCYLRH2047 (assembly GCF_051168175.1). Lineage (NCBI taxonomy): Bacteria > Pseudomonadati > Pseudomonadota > Alphaproteobacteria > Hyphomicrobiales > Nitrobacteraceae > Bradyrhizobium > Bradyrhizobium sp. HKCCYLRH2047. Next base: position 270,177 of record NZ_JBNPUM010000009.1, on the reverse strand, counting down.
CGCGAAACCGCTGCCGCTCGTCGAGCAGCGAGGGGTCCTCGAAGCATTTGGTGCCGACTGGCATGATCCACAGCTCGGCCGGGGAGTGGTCGATCATGGTCGTGACCATCCGGCGGAAGCCGACATAGAGACCCATCTGCACGGTCACCAGCACGATCGAGAAGATGATGCCGATGATGGTCGCGATGAAGCGCAGCCTGTCATGGAACAGGTTTCGCGACGCAAGCCTGAACTGCAACGACATGAACCAAAACCACCCGAAGGCCCCGGGCCTATTTCAGCCGGTTACGGCGGCGATGTCCACGCTGGATCGGGGACCGTCAGCTGTGGCGCTTTGTCATTCGGCGTGGTCGTGGCGCGGGGGACACGGGAGGCGGGGTGGCCCGATCGCCATCGAGGCTCGCCGACGTAGCCCGTAACAGGCGATGAGCAGTCATGGGAGGAGCCCCAACGATCGTTGGAGCTGCTCCCACAAGATCACAGTAATCAATAGTTTCGGTGTTTTACGAAACTCTCCATCTCATCAACCAGTCCCCGCATTGCCGCTAGCACAGAGAACAGCACAGCAGTATCGCGACCTGAAGGATAAGGGCCTGCCGGTGGTAGATATTCTTGCGGAGCAGGAAGGACCTCGGAGAACTTTCGTCCCGATGCAATCTCGCCAACTCTGCCGCCATTAACACCGAACCAAGCCGCTATGTCGTGTTGACGATCACCTCGCGCTATCATGCCCTTGACGATAGCCGCGTCTCGATCCGAGAGTGTGATGCCGCTTGGCAAAGCACGATACATTGCCATCTTGGCACCTAAGATGCACTTTTGAGCCTAAGAAGCTCGGTATCGAATGCATCAAGAACCAAGTTATATGAACCCTCGTTCTTGCCGATCTTCTGTGGATCAAAATTGAACGCGTCGAGGATCACTCGGTATTTTTTGACGATTGCACTACCGTGATCTTCCAGAAACGCGTTCGGATCGACCTTCCACTCAATGCGGCCGTTACGGCTTTTCTTCATGAGGGCCTTCAAACCATAAACTAATGGCATGATTAGGCCGTCCGGATAATTGTATTCCACCTCTTGACTTGTGAAGTGAGTCAAAGGCTTGGACCGCATATCTTTTGCCATCTTGACAATCTTTATGCGACCGAATTTTCCCTCGCCGTCGTTGTACCAATATGGAAAATCTCGGTAAATGCGGTCGTAAAGCTCTGGGAGCTGTCCCGCAAGTTGAAGCGCGCTCTTAACAGCCTCGCTATGAAGTTCATGCGTGTACTCTCCGTCCGTTTTTCGGGATACCTGGGGATTTCCCATCAGCCGATCGAAGAGCTTCACGCATTCCCCTTTATTCCTGTAGATGTTCTGAGGAATTGGAGCTTCAATTGGTCTTCCGTCTTCGTCTGGCGGCAGATCCAGCATAGAAAGCGGAATCCACGCGAGAGCTATCAGATCTCGTACTTTGATTTCGCCGCCGTCGTTTGTTTTCCATTCCACACGGGGAACGATGTCGGTGGGCAGGGCTTGGCTAAGTGCTTCGTAGTAGCCTTTCTGGTTGGCTTTGGTTTCAAGCCGCAGCTCTACGTTGTTGTTGCGGGCGGCGCAGATGTCGAGCAACGAGCTGTTGAAATGCTGTACGATGTCAGGATCTTCAACATCTGATGGAACGAGAATTTCGATTGGAACCAGGAAGTCCAGAGGGCCGATTTCGCCATCATCGGCCGCGGAGATCTTGCGCAGGGCCGCCACGGCCGCGCGGTTTTCCTCCCAGGCTTGCTTGAAATCAGGCCATCGTTTCAGCTTCCGTGCAATTCTTATGTCGTTTGTTGCGATAGAAAGGATGTGGGTGCCAATAGCGAGCATGTTGTGTCCGCCGTCGAGAATACCCTCGATATGCGTGTTCTCGAACCGCAGCCCGTACCGGCGGCGGTCTAGGGCGTCATAGTCCGAGGCTCCGACAAGCACTCCCTTTGTCTTAAAAGGAAATGTTTCTGGCGTTTCAACTATGCTTTCGATGATGGCTTCGGTGACGGGACCTGCCTTGGCGGATCGCGGATTCGCTTCCAGATCGGCAGCATCAAACAAGGCGAGCATATTCTTCGCCTTCACAAATCCAACGATTCGCCGGACCGGTCCCTCGACCTGCTCGTGGACTTGCTCGTATCGCAGAATAAGATTATCGGGATTCACATTGGTTCTCCGAGGTAGGAGAACTGCTCTGGCCTGATCCCTAAAGGCAGAAATCCACGCAGCATCCGCTTACGTCTAGATTTCAGCTGCCATCCGGCAGAAGATCTTACCAGAACCGCTCTCGGTTCATTTCCAGCTCCCATCCGGGAACTCTCTCAACTTGAGCGGGCATCCTGAGAAAGTCAAGGACTTTTCTTCCGCAAAGTTTAGTTGCCTTGATGACGTCGGCGTGTTGGTCGGAAACCGCTATCGCCGCGTACGAGCTTTGCGCCAGCGCTGGCGGGCCTTTGTCGGGAAATGCGTGGGTGCGCTTAAGGACTTTGGTGCTGGAGATCCGACCTTCCGGTTTAAGAGCGCGGGCGATTCACTTGCCGAGAGCGATAGTGAAGGAAGCGGAGCCGGCTGACGGACCGCTCAGGTCCTGAGAATCACCTGCAAATTCGAGGGCGGACCTGCCGGGTCACTCGGGCGCTTGGCGTTCATCGAGAATGTCGGGGCGTGTCTGCCGGGTTGTTTGAAGCCGTGAACTTCGCCTACCTTTGTTTGCCCGACGATGAAGCCAGGTTACTTCGCGCCGACGGCCTTCTTGCGCCAGGCGAGATGTACGGCGCAGGTGCAGCCCGCCGGATGGCTGGCGAGCTCGGCCGGGGCCGCATCGTTGGCTGCGGCGGGAGCGAGTGATGCGGCCGCGCGCGGCACCTCAGCTTGCTGGCCGCCCCTCGCCGGGATGTAGTTCAGGATCGGCGCCAGCCAGCGCTCGACCTCGGTCACCGTCATGCCCTTGCGCGCGGCGTAGTCCTCGACCTGGTCGCGCTCGATCTTGCCGACGCCGAAATAGAAGCTCTCCGGCGAGGCGAAATAGAGGCCCGAGACCGACGAGCCCGGCCACATCGCAAAGCTCTCGGTCAAGCGGACGCCGGCATTCTTCTCGGCATCGAGCAGCTCGAACAAGGTCGCCTTCTCGGTGTGGTCGGGCTGCGCCGGATAGCCGGGGGCCGGGCGGATGCCCTGATACTTCTCCAGGATCAGGTCATCGGCGGAGAGCGCCTCGTCCGGGGCGTAGGCCCAGAACTCGCGGCGGACGCGGGCATGCAGGCGTTCGGCAAAGGCTTCGGCGAGGCGGTCGGCCAGTGCCTTGACCAGGATCGAGGAGTAGTCGTCATTGGCGTTCTTGAAGCGGTCGGCGACGGCGTCCTCGCCGAGGCCCGTCGTGACGACGAAGCCGCCGACATAGTCCGGCACGCCGGCATCCACAGGCGCGACGAAATCGGACAACGCGGTGTTGAAGCGGCCCTCGCGCTTCTCGAGTTGCTGCCGCAGCGTGTGCAGCGTCGCGATCTCCTGGGTGCGGCCGTCGTCGGCATAGAGCACGATGTCGTCGCCGACGGCGTTCGCCGGCCAGAAGCCGATCACGGCGCGCGCCGTGAACCACTTCTCGTCGACGATGCGCTCGAGCATCTTCAGCGCGTCGTCATACAGCGCCCGCGCGGCCTCGCCGACCTTGGCATCGTCGAGGATGCCAGGAAAACGACCGGCGAGCTCCCAGGTCTGGAAGAACGGAGTCCAGTCGATATAGGGCACGAGCTCGGCGAGGTCATAGTCGACGAACGTCTTGGTGCCGAGGAAGGTCGGCTTCACCGGCTTCGCCTTGGCGAAGTCGATCTTCGGCGCGTTGGCGCGGGCGTCCGCGAGCTTCAGCCGCTTCTTGTCGGCCTGGCCGCGCAGATGCGCCGCGGCGATCTTCTGATACTCGCTGCGAACCTCCGTGGCGTAGGCATCCTTGCGCTCCGGCGACAGCAGTGAGGAGGCGACGCCGACGGCGCGGCTGGCGTCGTTGACGTGAACGACCGGGCCATTCTGGTAGTTCGGATCGATCTTGACCGCCGTATGGACGCGGCTCGTGGTGGCGCCGCCGATCAGCAGCGGCACATTCAGGCCCTGGCGCTCCATCTCCGAGGCGAGATACGCCATCTCGTCGAGCGAGGGCGTGATCAGGCCGGACAGGCCGATGATGTCGGCGTTCTCGGCCTTCGCCGTCTCGATGATCCTGGCGGCGGGCACCATGACGCCGAGGTCGATGACCTCGAAATTGTTGCACTGGAGCACGATGCCGACGATGTTCTTGCCGATGTCGTGCACGTCGCCCTTGACGGTGGCGAGCACGATCTTGCCGGCGTTGGAGCGCTCATTGCCGCGGCCCTTGTTGGCGGCCTTCTCCGCCTCCATGAACGGCATCAGATAGGCCACCGCCTGCTTCATCACGCGCGCCGACTTCACCACCTGCGGCAGGAACATCTTGCCGTCACCAAAGAGGTCGCCGACCACGTTCATGCCGGCCATCAGAGGGCCTTCGATGACGTCGAGCGGCCGCGTCGATGCGGCGCGCGCCTCTTCGGTATCCACATCGATGAACTCGGTGATGCCGTGCACCAGCGCGTGCGAAAGCCGCTTGCCGACCGGCCATTCGCGCCAGGCGAGATCGGCCTCCTTGGTCTGCTTGCCCTGGCCACGGAATTTCTCCGCCAGCGCCAGCAGCCGCTCGGACGCGCCGGGATCGCGGTTCAGAACCACGTCCTCGCACACCTGGCGCAGCTCGGGATCGATGTCGTCATAGACGATCATCTGCCCGGCATTGACGATGCCCATGTCCATGCCCGCCTTGATGGCGTGATACAGGAACACCGAGTGCATCGCCTCACGCACCGGCTCATTGCCGCGGAACGAGAACGACAGGTTGGAGACGCCGCCGGAAATATGAGCATGCGGCAGGTTCTGGCGGATCCAGCGCGTCGCCTCGATGAAGTCGACGCCGTAGTTGTTGTGCTCCTCGAGACCGGTGGCGATCGCAAAGATATTGGGATCGAAGATGATGTCTTCGGGCGGGAAGCCGACCGTCTCGACCAGGATCCTGTAGGCGCGGGCGCAGATCTCGGTCTTGCGCTGGTAGGTGTCGGCCTGACCCGTTTCGTCGAACGCCATCACGACGACGGCCGCGCCGTGGCGTCGCGCAATCTTGGCCTCGTGGATGAACTTCTCCTCGCCTTCCTTGAGCGAGATCGAGTTCACCACAGGCTTGCCCTGCACGCATTTCAGGCCGGCCTCGATGACGTGGAATTTCGAGGAGTCGACCATCACCGGGACGCGGGCGATGTCCGGCTCGGCGGCAACGAGGTTGAGGAAGGTCCGCATTGCGGCTTCCGAATCCAGCAGACCCTCGTCCATGTTGACGTCGATGACCTGGGCGCCGTTCTCGACCTGGTCGCGCGCGACCTGCAACGCGGCGGTGTAGTCGCCCGCGGTGATCAGCTTGCGGAATTTGGCCGAGCCGGTGACGTTGGTGCGCTCGCCGACATTGACGAAGGGAATGGCGGGCGTCAGCTCGAACGGCTCCAGGCCCGACAGCCGCAGCCGCGGCGCGATCTCGGGCACGGCGCGCGGCTTGTGCGGGGCAACGGCGGCGGCGATCGCGGCGATATGGTCGGGGGTGGTGCCGCAGCAGCCGCCGACGATGTTGACGAGGCCGGCCGACGCGAACTCGCCGATCAGTCGCGCCATGTAGGCCGGCGTCTCGTCGTACTGGCCGAACTCGTTGGGCAGGCCGGCATTGGGATAGGCGCAGACCAGCGTGTCGGCGACGCGGCCGATGTCGGCGACATGCGCGCGCAGATCCTCGGCGCCGAGCGCACAGTTGAAGCCGATGGTCAGCGGCTTGGCATGACGGACCGAATTCCAGAACGCCTCCGGCATCTGGCCCGAGAGCAGGCGGCCGGACTTGTCGGTGATGGTGCCCGAGATCATCACGGGCACGTCGATGCCGCGCTCCTCGCAGAGCTCGGCGATGGCGTACAGCGCCGCCTTGGCGTTGAGCGTGTCGAAAATGGTCTCGAGCAGCAGGATGTCGGCGCCGCCATCCAAGAGCCCGCGCGCCTGCTCGCCATAGGCGAGCCTGAGATCGTCGAAGGTCACGGCGCGGTAGCCGGGGTTCGACACGTCAGGCGAGATCGAGGCGGTGCGGTTGGTCGGACCCATCGCGCCGGCGACGAAGCGCTGTTTGCCGTCCTCGGCGGCGACGCGGGTCGCGGCATTGCGGGCGAGCCGGGCGCCCTCGCGGTTGAGCTCGTAGATGATGTCGGAGAGGTCGTAATCGGCCTGCGCGATCGAGGTCGCCGAGAACGTATTGGTGGCGACGATATCGGCCCCGGCGCGCAGATATTGCGCGTGGATGTCCTCGATGGCGTCGGGCTGGGTGAGGATCAGCAGGTCGTTGTTGCCGCGGAGGTCGCGATGGAAGTCGCGGAACCGCTCGCTGCGGAAGGCGGCCTCGTCGAGCTGCAGCGCCTGGATCATCGTGCCCATGGCGCCGTCGAGAATCAGGATGCGCTCGCGGGCAGCGGCAAGGAAGGCGGTACGCGCTGGAGATACAGGGGCGGACATCAGGCGGCAGCCTTGTTGGCGGACTTCGGACGGATGCCGAGCAGATGGCTGATCGCGAACACGAGGTCGGCGCGGTTCATGGTGTAGAAATGGAAGGTGTCGACGCCATGCTTGGCGAGCTTTTGCACCTGGCCTGCGGCGACGGTCGCCGCGACCAGCTTGCGGGTCTCGGGATCGTCGTCGAGACCGTCGAATTTTTCGGCCAGCCAGTCCGGCACCGTCGTGCCGGCGCGGGTCACGAAGCCGCGCGCCTGCTTGAAATTGTGCATCGGCATGATGCCGGGCACGATCGGGATCGTGATGCCGCGGGCGCGGACACGGTCGAGGTATCGGAAGTAGAGATCGTTGTCGAAGAACACCTGGGTGATGGCGCGGGTGGCGCCGGCGTCAACCTTGGCCTTGAGCATGTCGATGTCGGCGTCGAAGTCGCGGCTCTCGGGGTGCTTCTCCGGATAGGCCGAGACCGAGACCTCGATATCGGGATGGCGCTTCTTGATGCCGGCGATCAGCTCGGGCGAGCTCTGATAGCCTTCGGCATGGGTGTAGTAGGGCGTGCCGATGCCGCCGGGCGGATCGCCGCGCAGCGCCACAATGTGGCGGACGCCGACCTCGTGATAGCGGTCGACGACCTCGTCGATCTCGTGGCGCGAAGCGCCGACGCAGGTGAGATGCGCCGCCGGCAGCAGCGCGGTTTCCTTCAGGATGCGCGCGATCGTGGCGTGGGTGCGCTCGCGCGTCGAGCCGCCGGCACCATAGGTCACCGAGACGAAGCTCGGCTCCAGCGGGGCGAGGCGCTCGATCGAGGCCCACAGCGTCCGGTCCATCTCCTCGGTCTTCGGCGGGAAGAACTCGAACGAGATCTTCGGCCGGGGAATCGCGGTGTGGCCGTCGGCAATGGCGGTGGCGAGGTCGGTCATGGCAACGCAGGTTCCGGCTGGGCGTAAATTTCAACTCAAGAGGGGATCGGCCTCTGGATGTGCCAAGATAAGGGAAGGGCGCTGCAATAAACAGCCCACCAGAAATGGGATTTGGCCCACTGATATGGCAAGAAGCGGATTTTTGAGGAGCTATTGGAAATGCAGAGTGGGACGATAAAGGTAAACAATATCAAAGGTTATCGATTATGGCGAAGGGGTTTTTATCAATTCTGAATGTGGGATAGTTTGGTTTCGTTGATGTATACAATCGTATTGTCCCAACATTAGGTCCAGCCATCCACTGCATTTCCGGCAGGTCACCATCGCTTCCAGCCCATTGTGGCGCGCCTCGCAGTCATTAGGTTGAAGCCATGATCCCGATTTCAGTCCTCGACCTCTCCGTCACCACCACCGCCACGCCGGCGTCAGTGGCGCTGCGTAACAGCATCGACCTGGCCCGTCACGTCGATCAGCTCGGCTACGTCCGCTACTGGCTGGCCGAGCACCACAGCCTGCCGTCGGTGGCGAGCCCGTCGCCCGACATCATGATTGGGCAGATCGCGGCAGCGACGCAGCACATCCGCGTCGGCTCCGGCGGCGTGATGCTGCCCAACCATGCGCCGCTGGTGGTCGCGGAGCGCTTCAAGATGCTGGAGGCACTGTTTCCCGGCCGGATCGATCTCGGCCTGGGCCGCGCGCCCGGCACCGACGGCACCACGGCCTATGCGCTGCGCAGCCGGCTCGACCGTCGTGAGGGCGATGACTTCCTGGAGCGGCTGCATGAGCTGATGCTGTGGGAGACCCGCGAGTTCCCCGCCGGCCATCCCTACAACAACGTGATCGCCATGCCCGATGATGCGCCGCTGCCGCCGATCTGGCTGCTCGGCTCCAGCGACTATTCCAGCGAGCTGGCGGCGCAGCTCGGCATGGGGTTCGGCTTCGCGCATCATTTCGCGAGCCACGATGCCGTGGATGCGATGCGGACCTACCGCGCGCATTTCACACCGTCGCGCTGGCGTTCGCAGCCGCATGCGATCCTGGCAGTCGCAGTGGTGACGGCCGAGACCGACGCCGAGGCCGAGCGGCTGGCGTCGTCGATGGACCTCAACCGCTTGCGGCGCGACCGCGGCCAGTTCCTGCCGCTGCCGAGCCCGGAGGAAGCGGCGGCGTACATGTATACAGACGCGGACCGGGCCTCGATCGCGCGCAACCGCTCGCGGCTGTTCGTGGGCGCGCCGGCGACGGTGCGGGCCAAGCTCGATCCGATGATCGCAGCGAGCCAGGCCGACGAGCTGATGGTGATCACCGCGATCTACGATCACGACGCCCGCAAGCGCTCCTACAGCCTGCTCGCCGACGCCTTCGGCCTGGAGCGGAAGGCGGCGGCGTAAGCAGGACGGCGCTGGTCTCACCATGTGATCAGCGGCGCGCGATGCAGGAAGCTGTCGTCGCTCACCTGATCCACCACGAAGCGCGCGACGTCGGCCCGCGCGATCGTGCCGCCGTGAAAGCCGGCGAGATCCGTCAGTGCACGCAGCTTCTGCCCGCCAGGCTTGTCGTTCAGCATGGCGGGGCGAACGATGAGCCAATCGAGCCCGCTGTCGCGAATGACGGCCTCCTGCCGGTTCTTGTCCGCGTAGACGTTGCGCAGCAGCAGCGGCAGGATCAGCCGGTCGTAGACGAAGCCGCCATGGCCGCGGCTGTCGCCGGCGCCGATGCCGGTGATGGCGACCAGACGCGCGACATGCTCGGCCTTCATCGCGTTGACGAGCGCGCGCGTCGAGGTCGAGAGCGTCGTGACCTCGCGGAATGGACTGAGCGGTGTGCCCAGTGAGCTGATCACGGCGTTCTGTCCCTTGAGCGCCTTGCGCAGCGTAGCTTCGTCGCGGGCATCGCCGACGATCAATTGCGCGCCTTGCAGATCCCCGGCCCTCTCCGGCGAGCGCACCAGCGCGGTGACGTGATGGCCGCGCGCCAGCGCGTCGCGCACGATCAGCCGTCCGGTGCCGCCGGTCGCGCCGAGCACGAGGATGTTGGGCTTCATGGTGACGCCATCGTTCGTTTGATTGGTCATGATGACCTCCTTGGATTGCGCGGGACGCTCTCATGGAGACGTCCCGCAGACGCATGGGGTGTGCCGTCAGGCGACGGTCGCGATCTCGGCGACGAAGTCGCGATAGGAGCGCAAGGGGCGGCCGAGCAGCGCGGTCAGGCGGGCGACGTCGCCATCGTCCGGCACCATGCCGTCGGTCTGAAAGCGCTCGCTCATCAGCCGCATGTCGAACGCCATCCAGCTCGGCATGAGCTGCCGCAGGTTGGTCTCGAAGCCCGCGGTGTTGTCGCCGCCATAGCCGATCGGATGCCCCAGCACCTCGGACCAGACAGCGGCGGCATCGGCGCCGTTCAGCGTGTCGGGGCCGACAAGGTTGATCCGCGTCAGCGGCAGCGGCGTCGAGGACTGCTCGCGGCGGATCAGATCGATGGCCGCGATCTCGCCGATGTCACGGGCATCGATCATGGCGAGGCCTTTGCTGCCGATCGGCATCGGGTACACGCCGTAGCCGCGCACGACGTCCCTGATCGTGAGATCGTTGTTCATGAAGTAGGCCGGCCGCAGGATGGTGGCGTTGAGGCCCATCCGCTCGATCATCCGCTCGACGGCGAATTTGCCGGCGAAGTGCGGCACGTTGTGGATCACCGAGAGATAGACGATCCGCTCGATGCCGGCCTCGCGAGCGATGTTGAGCGCGACCAGCGCCTGGGTGAATTCGTCTGATGTGACGGCGTTGAGCAGAAACAGCGTCGAGACGCCAGAGAACGCGCCGCGGAGCGAATCGATGTCGAGCAGGTCGCCTTGGGCGATCTGAACGCCCGCTGGAAAGTTGGCCTTGGCGGGATCGCGGACGAGGGCGCGGACATCGGCGCCGCGCTTGACGAGCTGTTCGACGACGCGGCGGCCGACATTTCCAGTGGCGCCGGTCACGAGGATGGTCATGGGGATCACTCCGGGTTGGCTTGTTGGGACACCCGGAAGATATTGATCCACACGCGAGCCAATAGACGCTATATCTGGACAGGTCGTCTCACTGGTGGAACGGATGGATCTGCTTGCGCTCGCCGATTTCAACCTCGTCGCCCGCCACGGCGGCTTCGGCCGTGCCGCCCGCGCCAGCGGTCGTCCCAAGGCGACGCTGTCCCGCCGGGTCGGCGAGCTGGAAGCGAGCCTGGATCTCAGGCTCATCGAGCGCGGCGGACGCGCGCTGAAGCTGACCGAGGAGGGGCGGGCGCTGTTCGAGCGCGCGGGGGCGCTGCTGACCGAGCTCGACGAGACGGTCGCCGCCATTTCCTCCGGCGGCGACAAGCCGCGCGGCCGGTTGCGGATCAGTGCGCCGCTGCTGTTCTCGCAGACCGCGATGGGCAAGCTCGCCGCCGCGTTCGCGCTCCGATATCCCGAGGTCCGGCTGGACGTGACCACCGACGACCGCACCGTCGACATGGTCGAGGAAGGCTATGACCTGGTGATCCGGGTCAATCCCGATCCCGATGAAAGCCTGGTTGGACGCATCTTCCTGCGCGACCGACTGGTGGTCGTGGCGAGCCCGGGCCTGACGCGGCCGGCGGATCACGCCGTCATTCCAGCGGTCGTGCGCGGCAGCGATCAGAACGCAGTCTGGGAGGTGAAAGCGCCGGCGGCACGATCGCGCATCGCGTTCGCCCCCATCCTTCGCCTGTCGTCGCTGATCATGGTTCGCGATGCGGTCCGCGCGGGCGTCGGCGCCGCGTGCCTGCCGCTGTCGCTCGTCAGCCACGATCTGGCGGCCGGCCGGCTGGCGCATTGGGGCGATCTGGACGCGCCCGCGATTGCGCTATGGACGCTCTATCCGTCACGCCGGCTGCTGAGCGCGCGCGTCTCCGCCTTCCTCGACTTCCTGAAGGAGGCGTTCCCGACGGGAACGCCCGCTGAGCTGGCGGCCTATATCGAAGCGTGAGCCCCGATCACTCCATCCGCTCGCTGAACGTCGCGCGGAACGGATGCGCCGGATAGACGCCGACGATGCGCAGCTCGCGCGAGAAGAACTTCAGCTCCTCCAGCGCGAAGGCCAGCCCCTTGTCGTTGGGATGGCCGTCGACGTCGGCGTAGAACTGCGTCGCGAAGAAGTTGCCGTCGACCATGTAGCTCTCGAGCTTGGTCATGTTGACGCCGTTGGTGGCGAAGCCGCCGAGCGCCTTGTACAGCGCGGCCGGCAGGTTGCGGACGCGGAACACGAAGCTCGTCACCAGCGGCCCGGAATTCTGCTCGGCCCACTGCTCCTGGCGCGCCAGCACGACGAAGCGGGTGGTGTTGTGGGCCTCGTCCTCGATGTCCTCGGCGAGGATGTCGAGGCCGTAGATCTCGGCGGCCAGCCGCGAGGCGATCGCCGCCACGCTCTTGTCGCCGCGCTGCGAGACGTCCCGCGCGCTGCCCGCGGTGTCGCCGGCGACGATCGGCCGGACGCCGAGCTGGCGGATGATGCGGCGGCACTGGCCGAGCGCGTGGACATGGCTCTCGACCGTCTTGATGTCGGCGAGCTTGGTGCCCTTCAGCGCCATCAGCTGGTGGCGCACCGGCAGGAACCATTCGCCGATGATGTAGAGGCCCGAGGCTGGCAGCAGATGGTGGATGTCGGCGACGCGGCCGGCGACCGAATTCTCGATCGGGATCATGCCGAGATCGGCCTCGCCGGAGGAGATCGCGCTCAGCGCGTCCTCGAAGGTCGCGCAGGGCATGGCCTCGGCGGTCGGATAGGCCTCGGAGATGGCGATGTGGGAATTGGCTCCCGGCTCGCCCTGGAATGCGATTTTCAAGATCTTGCTCATGGTGGGCCTTCTAGCAGCTCAAGCCTTTGTCAATTAAGCCTTGGACAGCAGCCGGCGTGCGGTTTCGAGGTCGGCCGCGGTGTCGACGCCGCGCGGCACGGCGTCGACTACCATCACGTCGATGCGCATGCCGTCCTCCAGCGCCCGCAGCTGTTCCAGCTTCTCCTGCTGCTCCAGCGGCGATGGCGGCAGGCTGACGAAGCGCTCCAGCGCCGCCCTGCGGTAGGCGTAGAGGCCGATGTGATGGTACCTCGGTCCGTCGCCATGCGGCGCCGTGGCCCGGGTGAAATACAGCGCGCGCAGGCGCCGTCCACCGACAGGCGAGCCGACCGCCTTGACGACGTTCGGGTTGAGGCTCTCCTCCTCGGTATGGATCTGCGCGGCAAGGGTCGCGATGTCGACCGCGGGATCCTCCAGCGGCGGCAGCACGTCGCTGATGTTCTGCGGGTCGATGGTCGGGAAATCGCCCTGCAGGTTGACCACGATCTCGGCCTCGCGGGCAGGGTCGAGCTTGCACATGGCCTCGTAGATGCGGTCTGACCCCGAGGGATGATCCGGCCTGGTCATGACCACCTCGCCACCCGCGGCAGCGACAGCCGCAGCAATCTCCGGCGTGTCCGTTGCCACGGCCACCCGGCCGATTCCCGCCTCCTGCGCGCGCCGGAGCACCTGCACGATCATCGGCTGGCCGGCGATGTCGAGCAGCGGCTTGCCGGGCAGGCGGGTCGAGGCCATGCGGGCCGGGATCAGCACGAGGATTTTGGACTTGGTCATCCGGGAAACGGCAGGTCGGAGCCGGTCGCAACAGCGCGGCCGGGCTTGATGGGGACAGCGAAAGCGGCCCGCTTATACGGGTTGCCAGAGCACGGGCAAACCGATATCTCACTTCTGCCGCAGGGGGAGGCGCGACGGCTCGATTCCGCTCGATGCCTTCACGAGTCCTTTCTCGAATCCTGGGGCGACTCACGGTCGCGGCCCCGCGGCCCCCAAGCAATGAAATCCGCCCTCGGAGCCTGATTCCAAAATGGACTCCTTCGAACTGAACAAAATCCTCGGCGCCGTCCTGGCCGCCTGTCTGGTCGTGCTGGTCACGAGCTTTTCCGCCGGCGCGCTGTTCGCGCCGAAAATGCCGGAGAAGCCGGGCTTCGAGATCGCGGTGAAGGAGGCCGAGGGCGCAGGCAAGGAAGCCGCTGCGCCAGCCGCGGCCGAGCCGATCGAGAAGCTGCTGCAGACCTCCTCGGTCGAGAAGGGCGCCGCCGCTGCCAAGAAGTGCGCGGCCTGCCACACCTTCGACAAGGGCGGCAAGAATGCCGTCGGCCCGAACCTCTACGGCATCGTCGGCGACAAGGTCGGCGAAGGCCGCGGCTTCAAATTCTCGGCAGCGATGGCGGCCAAGGGCGGCACTTGGACGATCGAGGAACTCAACCACTTCATCGCCAATCCGAAGGGTTACATCCCGGGCACCGCGATGGGTTTTGCCGGCATCCAGAAGGACTCGGAGCGCGCCGACGTGCTGGCTTACCTGAACTCGCTGTCGGACAATCCGGCGCCGCTGCCGACCGCAGCCAAGTGATCGGCTGCTGATCCCCAATTTCCGACGGCCGGGCCCCAAGCCCGGCCGTTTTGCTTTGCGGGGCGAATTTCGCCGCATTTGGGACCTTTGGTCGCATCCACCTCGTTCACAACCCGGTATCATGAGGAAAAAGCAAGGTTATTGGTCGAAACCTTGCCGTATATTGGTCCCCTGAATGGAACGGGTTCACGGGCTGGAGCACCCTGGCTGAGGCCGGCGAAACCTGCCCTTGCGAATTGGGTTACGATCGAACGTTGGATCTTTGAGCAGCAGCGGCCACGGCCGACCACCTGCTTCAAGCGGTCTTATTCAGAGGAAGTCTCATTTGACGATTACCCGACGACAGCTCCTGCAGAGCAGCGTCTTCGCTGCGATGACCCCGGCGCTCGGCACCGCCGCCAGCCTCGTCCCGCTCGACGCCGCGCAGGCGCAGGCCGGCGAGCAACTGGTCTGGCGCCACGGCCTGTCGCTGTTCGGCGAGATCAAGTACCCGGCCGACTTCAAGCGCTTCGACTACGTCAATCCCGACGCGCCCAAGGGCGGCACAGCCCGGATGATCTCGCTCGGCACCTTCGACAATTTCAACATCGTCGTGATGTATGTGAAGGGCAACATCGCGTCCGCGGCGGGGCTGGTCTACGAGACCCTGATGACGCGGTCGCAGGACGAGGTGTCGACCGAATACGGCCTGCTCGCCGAGTCGGCGGCCTATCCGGACGACTACTCCTGGGTCATCTACCGCCTGCGCAAGGAAGCCCGCTGGAACGACGGCAAGCCGGTGACGCCCGGGGACGTCATCTTCTCGCTCGACGTCCTGAAGAAGAACAGCCCGCACTATTCGTCCTACTACCGCCACGTCGTGAAGGCCGAGAAGACCGGCGATCTCGAGGTCAAGTTCACCTTCGACGGTCCGGGCAATCGCGAGCTGCCGCACATCGTCGGCGAGCTGCTGGTGCTGCCGAAGCATTGGTGGGAAGGCACCGACGCGCAAGGGCGCAAGCGCGACGTCACCGCGACGACGCTGGAGCCGCCGCTCGGGTCGAGCCCGTATCGCATCAAGGAATTCGTGCCCGGCCGCTCGATCAAGATGGAGCGCGTCAAGGACTACTGGGGCGCCAGCCTGCCGGTCCAGATCGGCCAGAACAATTTCGACGAGCTGCAGTTCGAATATTTCCGCGACAACATCGTCGCCCTCGAGGCCTTCAAGGCCGACCAGGCCGACTGGATCAACGAGAACTCCGCCAAGCAATGGGCGACGGCCTACGACTTCCCGGCCATCAACGACAAGCGCGTGGTCAAGGACGAATTCCCGATCAGCGATTCCGGCCGCATGCAGGGCTTCGCCTTCAACCTGCGGCGTCCGCAATTCCAGGACGCGCGGCTGCGGCGCGCCTTCAACTACGCCTTCGATTTCGAGGAGATGAACAAGCAGCTGTTCTACGGCCAGTACAAGCGGATCAACAGCTACTTCGAAGGCACCGATCTGGCCTGTTCCGGGCTGCCGCAGGGCCAGGAGCTGCAGATCCTCGAGGAGCTGCGCGACAAGGTGCCGCCGGACGTGTTCACTACGGTCTACCAGGCCCCGGTGGGCGGCAATCCCGAGAACGTTCGCGCCAATCTGCGAGAGGCCACCAGGCTGCTGAAGGACGCAGGCTTCGAGATCAAGGACCGCAAGCTCGTCGATCCCGCCGGCAAGCCGGTCACGGTCGAACTCCTGGTCCAGGACCCGTCGTCCGAGCGCATCGTGCTGTTCTACAAGCCGTCGTTGGAGCGCCTCGGCGTCGCGGTGACGGTCCGCCAGGTCGATAACGTCCAGTATGAGAACCGGGTGCGCACCTTCGACTACGACATGATCATCGACGTCTGGGGGCAGTCGCTGTCGCCCGGCAACGAGCAGCGCGATTTCTGGGGCTCCAAGGCCGCCGACGAGCCCGGCTCGAAGAACACGATTGGCATCAAGAATCCCGCCGTCGACGCGCTGATCGAGAAGATCATCTACGCCAAGGATCGCGCCTCGCTCGAAGCCGCGACGCACGCGCTGGATCGGGTGCTGCTGTGGAATTTCTACGTCGTCCCGCAGTTCACCTATCCGTTTTCGCGCAGCGCGCGCTGGGACCGCTTCAGCCATTTCACGCCATTCCCGAAATATGCGCGGTCCGGCTGGCCGAATCTGTGGTGGTACGATGCCGACAAGGCCGCCAAGGTGAAGCGCTCTTGAGCCGGCTTTCTCATTTGTCGCGGCGCGGCGTGCTCGGGCTTGGGCTCGGCGCGCTCACGGCGCCGTTGCTCACGCCGGCCAAGGCCGCGGAGTTCGGCGCCGAGGCCCACGGCATGTCGGCGTTCGGCGATTTGAAATATCCCGCCGACTTCCGGCAGTTCGACTACGTCAATCCCGACGCGCCGAAGGGCGGGCTGTTCTCGCTGATCCCCTCGGTGCGCGCCTACAACCAGTCCTACCAGACGTTCAACTCGTTCAATGCCTATGTCCTCAAGGGCGAGGGCGCCCAGGGCATGGATATGACGTTCGCGACCTTGATGGTGCGCGCGAGCGACGAGCCGGACGCGGTGTATGGGCTGGTCGCGAAGTCCCTCGCGATATCAGCGGACAAGCTGAGCTATCGTTTCACGCTCCGTCCCGAGGCGTGCTTCCACGACGGCACGAAGATCACGGCACATGACGTCGCCTTCTCGCTGAACACCTTGAAGGAAAAGGGCCACCCGCTGATCGTCGTGCAGCTGCGCGACTTCATCAAGGCCGAGGCGCTCGACGATGCGACCGTCGTGGTGAGCTTCGTCGAGAAGCGCGCCCGCGACGTGCCGCTCTACGTCGTGACCCTGCCGATCTTCTCCAAGGCTTATTACGCCAACCGTGCCTTCGACGAGGGCCCGCTCGACGTGCCGCTCGGCTCCGGCCCCTACAAGGTCGGCAAATACGAGATCAACCGCTACGTCGAATTCGAGCGCGTCAAGGACTGGTGGGCCGCCGATCTGCCGGTCAGCCGCGGCATGTATAATTTCGACATCGTCCGCTACGAGTTCTATCGCGACCGCGACGTCGCCTTCGAGGGCTTCACCGCCAAGAGCTATCTGTTCCGCGAGGAGTTCACCTCGCGCATCTGGGCGACGCGCTACGATTTCCCGGCGATCAAGGACGGCCGCGTCAAGCGCGAGCTGCTGCCGGACGAGACGCCGTCCGGCGGACAGGGCTGGTTCATCAACACCCGCCGCGACAAGTTCAAGGACCCGCGCGTCCGCCAGGCGCTGACCTACGCGTTCGACTTCGAATGGACCAACAAGACCATCATGTACGGCGCCTATGCGCGCACCGTGTCGCCGTTCCAGAACTCCGACATGGTCGCGGTCGGGCCGCCGTCGCCGGAGGAGCTGAAGCTCCTCGAGCCGTTCCGCGGCCAGGTGCCCGACGATGTGTTTGGCGAGCCCTTTGTCCCTCCCGTCTCCGATGGCTCGGGGCAGGATCGCACGCTGCTGCGCAAGGCCACGCAACTGCTGCAGCAGGCCGGCCTGCCGGTGAAGGACGGCAAGCGGCTGCTACCGAATGGCGAGGTGTTCGCGATCGAGTTCCTGATCGACGAGGTCTCGTTCAAGCCGCATCACGGCACCCTGATCAAGAACCTGCAGACGCTCGGCATCGACGCCGATCTGCGCATCGTCGACGCTGTGCAGTATCGCGCCCGCGTCGAGGATTTCGATTTCGACATCACGGTGCAGCGGTTGTCGATGTCGCCGACCCCCGGCGACAGCCTGCGGCCGTATTTCACCTCGGACGCGGCCAAGACCAAGGGCTCCTACAATCTCGGCGGCATCAGCAATCCCGCGATCGACGCGCTGGTCAACAAGGCGATTTCGGCGGAGACCCGCTTCGAGCTGACCTTGGCCTGCCGGGCGCTTGATCGCGTGTTCCGCGCCGGCCACTACTGGATACCGCAATGGTATCGCCAGACCCACCCGATCGCCTATTGGGATCAGTTCAGCCACCCGCCGAAGCCGCCGAAATACGCCTCGGGCGTCGGCGCCCCCGACATCTGGTGGTACGATGCCGCCAAAGCCGCAAAGCTGGAGCAGGCGAAGTAGTTCATGGCCGCCTATATCGCCCGTCGCATCCTGCTGATGCTCCCGACCCTGCTCGGGATCCTCTTCATCTCCTTCGTCGTGGTGCAGTTCGCGCCGGGCGGCCCGGTCGAGCGCGTCATCGCGCAACTGACCGGCGCCGACACCGGCGGCACCTCGCGCATCTCGGGCGGCAGTGGTTCGGATTTCGGCGCGCGGCCGCCGGGACAGGTGGGATCCGGCGGCGAGCTGAACTCGAAATATCGCGGTGCGCAGGGGCTCGATCCCGCCTTCATCAAGCAGCTCGAAAAGCAGTTCGGCTTCGACAAGCCGGCGCCGGAGCGGTTCGCGCTGATGGTGTGGAATTTCGCGCGCTTCGATTTCGGCAAGAGCTATTTCCGCGACACGAGCGTGCTGCAGCTCATCAAGGAGAAGCTGCCGGTGTCGATGTCGCTCGGCATCTGGATGACCCTGCTGACCTACCTGATCTCGATCCCGCTGGGGATCCGCAAGGCGGTGCAGGACGGCTCGCGCTTCGACGTCTGGACCTCGGCCGTGATCATCATCGGCTACGCCATTCCGGGCTTCCTGTTCGCGATCCTGCTCATCATCCTGTTCGCTGGTGGCTCGTTTCTCAACATCTTCCCGCTGCGCGGGCTGACGTCGGATGGCTGGTCGGACTTCCCGTGGTACTGGAAGATCATCGACTATTTCTGGCATCTCACTTTGCCGCTGGTATCGATGGCGCTCGGCGCCTTCGCGACCATGACGCTGCTGACCAAGAACTCGTTCCTCGACGAGATCCGCAAGCAATATGTCATGACCGCGCGCGCCAAGGGCTGCAGCGAGAACCAGGTTCTGTACGGCCACGTGTTCCGCAACGCCATGCTGATCGTGATCGCCGGCTTTCCAGGCACCTTCATCAACGCCTTCTTCTCCGGCTCGCTGCTGATCGAGACCATCTTCTCGCTGGATGGGCTCGGCCTGCTCTCGTTCGAGAGCATTCTCAATCGTGATTATCCCGTTGTGTTCGGCAATCTCTTCATCTTTTCGCTGCTCGGCCTCGCGATCAACCTGATCTCGGATCTGACCTACATGTGGATCGATCCGCGGATCGACTTCGAGGCGCGGGAGGTCTGATGACGATCACAGCCACCCCTCCGGTCGAGACCAAGGCGCAGGCCCCGCTCGGCGAGGCCGTGCCGCCGACGCGGCACCGCTTCCGGCCGTCGCCGCTCAATCAGCGCCGCTGGCAGAACTTCAAGGCCAACCGCCGCGGCTACTGGTCGCTGTGGATCTTCCTGTTCCTGTTCGTGGTGTCGCTGTTCGCCGAGCTGATCGCCAATGATCGGCCGTTCCTGATCAAGTTCGACGGCCACCTGTACTTCCCGGCGTTCGTCACCTATCCGGAAACGGCATTCGGTGGCGACTTCGAGACCGCCGCGGACTATCGTGATCCGTATCTGCAGAAGCTGATTGCGGACAAGGGCGGCACGGTGATCTGGCCGCTGGTCCGCTACTCCTACGCCACGCACAATCTCGATCTGCCGACGCCGGCGCCATCGCCGCCGACCTGGATGCTGACGGAGGCACAGTGCAAATCCGTGGTCGAGAAGAAGGGGCTGAAGAGCTGCCGGGATCTCGAATACAACTGGCTCGGCACCGACGACCAGGGCCGCGACGTCGTCGCACGGCTGATCTACGGCTTCCGCATCTCCGTTTTGTTCGGCCTGTCGCTGACGTTCTTCTCCTCGATCATCGGCATCGCCGCCGGCGGCGTGCAGGGTTATTTCGGCGGCTGGGTCGATCTGTTGTTCCAGCGCTTCATCGAGATCTGGAACGCGATTCCCTATCTCTATCTGCTCCTGATCCTGTCGGCGGTGCTGGTGCCCGGCTTCTTCACGCTGCTCGGGATCATGCTGCTGTTCTCTTGGGTCTCGCTGGTCGGCCTGGTGCGCGCTGAATTCCTGCGCGGCCGCAATTTCGAGTACATCCAGGCGGCGCGCGCGCTCGGCGTCTCCAACGCCGTCATCATGGTCCGCCATCTCCTGCCGAACGCGATGGTCGCGACCATGACCTTCCTGCCCTTCATCGTGTCGAGCTCGGTGATGACCCTGACCGCGCTCGACTTCCTCGGCTTTGGCCTGCCGCCGGGATCGCCGTCGCTGGGCGAGATGCTGTCGCAGGCCAAGTCCAACGTGCAGGCGCCGTGGCTCGGTCTCACCGGCTTCTTCTCGGTCGCGATCATGCTGTCGCTCTTGATCTTCATCGGCGAGGCCGTGCGCGACGCGTTCGATCCGCGCAAGACGTTCAGGTGACCGACATGGATGCGATCAGCCAGCCGCTGCTTTCGGTCAGCGATCTCTCGGTGGCCTTCCACCAGCAGGGCCGCCTGTCGACCGCCGTCGACCACGTCTCGTTCGACATCAAGCGCGGCGAGTGCGTCGCCCTGGTCGGCGAGTCTGGCTCGGGCAAGTCGGTCAGCGCGCTGTCGGTGCTGAAGCTGCTGCCCTATCCGGTCGCCTCGCATCCGTCGGGCAGCATCCGCTTCAAGGGCCGCGATCTGCTGCCGCTGTCGGAAGGCGAGATGCGCGGCATCCGGGGCAGCGACATCTCCATCATCTTCCAGGAGCCGATGACCTCGCTCAATCCGCTGCACACGATCGAGCGGCAGATCAGCGAGATTCTGCATCTGCACCGACCGATCTCGAACGGCGCGGCGCGGGCGCGCGTGCTCGAGCTGCTGACGCAAGTCGGCATCCCCGAGCCGGAGACGCGGCTCGGCAGCTATCCGCATCAGCTCTCCGGCGGCCAGCGCCAGCGCGTGATGATCGCGATGGCGCTCGCCAACGAGCCCGATCTGCTGATCGCCGACGAGCCGACCACCGCGCTCGACGTCACCGTGCAGGCGCAGATCCTGGCGCTGCTCGCCGACATCCGCGCCCGGCTCGGCATGAGCCTGCTGTTCATCACCCATGACCTCGGCATCGTCCGCCGCATCGCCGATCGTGTCTGCGTCATGAACGGTGGCAAGATCGTCGAGCAGGGTCCGGTCGAGCAGGTGTTCACCGCGCCGTCGCATCCCTACACCAGGGCGCTCCTCGCCGCCGAGCCGAAGCCGGACCCCGCGCCGCCGCGGCCCGATGCGCCCGTGGTGATGCAGGCGAAAGACCTCAAGGTCTGGTTTCCGATCAAGCGCGGCCTGTTCCGCTCCACCGTCGGCCACATCAAGGCGGTCGACGGCGTCAGCATCGCCGTGCGCAAGGGCGAGACGCTCGGCGTGGTCGGTGAATCCGGCTCCGGCAAGACCACGCTGGGGCTGGCGCTGCTGCGGCTGATCTCCTCCGACGGTCCGATCGTGTTTCTTGGCAACGAGATCCAGGGGCTGACCTTCAAGCAGGTGCGCCCGTTCCGCCGCGACATGCAGATCGTCTTTCAGGACCCGTTCGGCGCGCTCAGTCCGCGCATGTCGGTCGGCGACATCATCGCCGAGGGCCTGAGCGTGCATCAGCCTGACCTGTCGGAGGAGCAGTCCGAGGCGAAGGTCGTCAAGGCGCTCACCGATGTCGGGCTCGATCCGGAGACGCGCTTCCGCTATCCGCACGAGTTCTCCGGCGGCCAGCGCCAGCGCATCTCGGTGGCGCGCGCCGTCGTGCTTGAGCCGAGCTTCGTCGTGCTGGACGAGCCGACCTCGGCGCTCGACATGCTGTTCCAGTCGCAGATGGTCGCGCTGCTGCGCGACCTGCAGCGCAAGCTCGATCTCACCTACATGTTCATCTCGCACGACCTCCGCGTCGTCGCCTCGCTCGCCAGCCACCTCATCGTGATGCGTCACGGCAAGGTGGTGGAGGAGGGACCGGCGGTGGAGCTGTTCAAGGCGCCGAAGACCGACTACACGCGCGCGCTGTTCGCGGCGGCGTTCAGGAACGAGACGGCGGGGAATGGGGCGGCAGCGAGCTAGCGGAACCGCGAACGACAGTGGCAGGGTAGTCGCGAGACAATGCCGTCCAAGTTGGACCTCATAAGAGCTCTTCTGCTATCCGAGTGGGACCCGATCGGCGTTTCCGGCTGCGAGGGCGCCGAAGACGAATATGATCGCTACGCTCTCGAGGTCTTCAACATGCTTGAAGGCGGTGCCGATGTCGTGTCGATCGCGAACTATCTCGCTCGTGTCGTCACGGACAGAATGTCACTCAAGGGGCGTCCTGAAGCCGATCATCGGATCGCTGCAAGGGCTTTGATGATCCATCGAAGCCAGGTCGCCGATGCAGACGGATCGAGCCGTAACAAGCGGAAGCGATGACAATGTCCGGCAGGGACACGGATCGTTGGACCAAGGGCTATACGCAATCCGAGCTCGACAGAACGCAACGTCGATTCGGGCTGACCTTTCCTCCCGATCTGATCGCGCTCCTGCGGCGAAGGCGCCCGGTGGATGGTCACGACTGGACGGACGATCGTGCGATCAGACGCGCGCTCGAGTGGCCGTTCGAAAGCCTTCGCCGCGCCGTCGAAACCGGGCAATTGTGGTGGTCGGAATGGGGAAGATTGCCTTCGACGGCAAGCGCCCGGGAAGAGAAGCTTCGGGACATCGTTTCCCGGGCGCCCAAACTCATCCCGCTGATTGCTCATCGCTACCTGCCCGAGCAGCCGCGCGAATCGGGCAACCCGGTGTTTTCGATCTACGGGATCGACGCAATCTACTACGGCGCCAATCTGAACGACTATTTCGAGCGGGAGTTCACGAGCTGGGGCAGCAAACCCTGGCCGGCGCAGATCAAGCACATTCCGTTCTGGTCTGACCTCGTCGAGCGATTTGCGCAGGACACGAACACGTCGTGATCCCGTCGATGCCGGGCCGCGAACGCCCCTCGTTGAGGGCGGGGGGTGTGGCATGATTTGCCCGACGGGTCGTGTTTGCGAGGCGCTGTCCAGCCCTCCGTCGAAAAATATTCCTGTTTCTTATTTTCGGAATTCGTGCATACTGCACCGGTCCTGCCCACGAGAGGGGCGTACGCGTCGTCACGGACGTCGGAGCGGGATGCGGTGGCCGCGGTGATGCTGCGTGTGCATGGGCGCACGGACGAACGGCATCATGCGGACGGCGAAGTCGTGTGGTCCTGGCGCCCCGATGCTGGCGTCAAGCCGGCGATGATGCGAGAGCATCGCGCCTGTGACAGGGGCAAAAAAGCCGGTCCCTGGGGAGAGCACGAAGTAAGTCGCAAAACATCGCGCAGGGGAGGCCGGATGTTCGGCCCGTACCTGTGGTGACTACCGCGTGCTTTCTTGCACGCAACCACGGGTGCGCTCGGCACCCGGCCTTCCCTGCGCCCTCTCATTTTTCGAGGGCGGATGAATGTCGCAGAGCTCGGGCCAGTGAGGCCGCGAGAGTGCTGACGCTTGTCGCCATGCTGTTTGAGATGTGAATCCGACGCAACGCTCGCATCGGCGGGCAACGCGCCATTGCACGCGCAATTACAGCAATACTGGTGTTCTCGGCACGCTGCTCATGACTGCGCCATCGCCGCTTGTGGGAGAGGGCATGTTCGGCGGATCTACGTACTCGGTCGGGTGAGGGGTATCTCTCCGCAATCGCACTCGTAGATACGGACCCCTCACCCGACCGCGCTTGCAGCTCCGTCCTACATGCCCTCTCCCACAAGGGGAGAGGGCCCATTCACGAGCAGCCCAGCAAGACTCATACCTTGAAGCTGATGTGTCGATGTCATCACGTGTGGTGCTTCGGCCTTCTCAAACGAGCCGTTTAATGGCGAGTACGTCACTCCCGCTCGCCTTGATCCGTGCAATCGCGGCGCTGACCGACTCGATCGCCGTCGCCATATGAAACGCGTTGGCATGGACCATCGTATCGGCATCGCGGGCGATCGCAACATGGCCCTTCCAGAAGATCAGATCGCCGCGGCGAAGCGGCTCGCCGCCGTCGAGCACGCGGCCCAGCGCCGCGAGCTGCATGTCGCTGTCGCGCGGGCACGGCACGCCGGCGGCATTCAGCGACACCTGCACCAGCCCCGAGCAGTCGATGCCGAGGCTGCTCTTGCCGCCCCAGAGATAGGGCGTGCCGACGAAGCGCTCGGCAACGGCGACGTAATCGGGCTCGCGCTGATCGCGCGCCACGACGTGCTGCTTCGGCACGAACCAGCCTTCATGCGTGACGACGAAGCTCGCTTCCTCACGCGTCACCGCGATGGTCGCTCCCATGAGCAGCGTCTCGAGCGGCGGCAGCTTGATCGACGGTCCGGGAAACGCGAAGCTGCGCAGTGCGCTGATCTTGTGCGTCGGCGCAGCACTGGGCGCCGCCAGCGCCGCCTCCGGCAGCCAGCCGACATAGCCGTCGCTTTCGAGCTGGCCCCAGGCCCAGCCCTCGCCATTGCGGTCGTAGACCGTGACGCGCTCGCCCTTCAGCGCCTGCGTCGCCTGCTCGGCGCCGGAATGCGGCTGCAGCCGCAGTGGCGCGATCGGATCGACGACGACGAGGGTCTCGCCGTCGACGAAGCGCGCAGCCGTCACCTGTCCCTGGAGATGCCTGGCCGCGATATCGCCGCGTGCCGGCGTGAGCCTCGGATCAGCCATAGCGCTCGCTCAAGAGCTTGTAGAGCGCGCGCGCGGCCTGGCACTCGCCGCCCTCGGGGCGGCCGGGCT
Organism: Bradyrhizobium sp. HKCCYLRH2047; assembly: GCF_051168175.1. Classification (NCBI taxonomy): domain Bacteria; kingdom Pseudomonadati; phylum Pseudomonadota; class Alphaproteobacteria; order Hyphomicrobiales; family Nitrobacteraceae; genus Bradyrhizobium; species Bradyrhizobium sp. HKCCYLRH2047. Next base: position 245,482 of record NZ_JBNPUM010000009.1, on the reverse strand, counting down.
TGGCCGACGGCGTCCAGGCGAAGATGTCGAGATGCAGCCAGCTCCTGGCGTGCTCGACGAAGCGTTGCAGGAACAGCGCGCAGGTGATCGACCCGGCGAAGCCGCCCGAAGGCGCATTGTTGATGGTCGCGACCTTGGAGTCGAGCCACGAGTCATACGGCGCCCACAGCGGCATCCGCCACAGCGGATCGTTCTCGGCGGCAGCGCAGCGCGCGACATCGGCGGCGAGCGCCTCGTCCTGGGTGTAGAACGGCGGCAGATCGGGACCGAGCGCGACCCGGGCCGCGCCCGTCAGCGTGCCCATGTCGATCAGCAGATCGGGCTTGTCTTCGTCAGCCAGCGCCAGCGCATCGGCCAGCACCAGCCGGCCCTCGGCATCGGTGTTGCCGATCTCGACCGTGATGCCCTTGCGCGACGGAAACACGTCCATCGGACGGAAGGCGTTGCCGGCGACCGCGTTCTCGACCGCCGGAATCAGCACGCGCAGATGCAGCTTGAGCCCGGCGTCCATCACCATCTGCGCCAGCGCCAGCACATTGGCGGCGCCGCCCATGTCCTTCTTCATCAGCAGCATGCTGCTCGACGGCTTCAGGTCGAGTCCGCCGGTGTCGAAGCAGACGCCCTTGCCGACCAGCGTGACCTTGGGATGCGATGCGTCGCCCCAAACCAGCTCGATCAGCCGCGGCGCGCGCGTCGAGGCGCGGCCGACGGCGTGGATCAGCGGATGGTTCTGCTCCAGCAGATCGTCGCCGACGATGCTGGTGAAGCGGGCGCCGAAGCGGTCGGCGACCTGCTTCGCGGCGGCCTCGAGCTCCTCGGGTCCCATGTCGTTCGACGGCGTGTTGACGAGGTCGCGCGCCAATGTCGCCGCGTCGGCCAGGCGGCTCAGCTCGGCGGCGTCGACGCCGTCCGGCGGAACGAGGCGGACCTCCGGCGTCTCGGCCTTGCGGTAGCGGCCGAAGCGGTAGCTGCCGAGCGCAAACGCCAGCGCGGCGAGCCGTGCATCATGCGGCGCATTGGCGAAGCGGTAGGTGCCGGCGGGCAGCAGGCCGGGCAGGGCGCCCGGCCGGAACAGGTCACGGTGCTTGGCGTCGTCGTCCTCGATGCCGAACAGCACCTGAGCGATGCGCCCGTCCGCGCCGGGCAGCGCCAGATAGCTGCCGGGCTTGGCGGTGTAGACGTTGGCCTCGGCGAAGTTGCGCGCTTCAGCCGACAGGCTCTCCTTGATCCCCGGCCAGCTCGCCTTCGTCACGAAGGTGATCGGGATGGCGGACGTTGTGGAGGCGGTCTCGAACATCGACGGCATGCCTAATGGTTCCCTAACTGGCGCGCTTGAGCCAGACTTCGCAGAGTTTGAAGGCCGCCGCAATCGCGCCGGGCGCCTCGCCCGCAAGCCGACGCAAATGTGACGTCTGCGCCGGGATCGCGCCATTAACCGGCTGTTAGCGTTAACAGTTTATTGCTGGCGCGTTCAATTCGCCCGGTCGAGTCCAAGTGACATGCGTCAACCGCCTTCCATTCCCCGGCTCCTCGCGTCCGTCGCCTTCGCCGCGCTCGTCGCTGCGGGACTCGGCGGCTGCCAGACCATGTCCGACGTCACGGGCTCGCTAGGCAGTCGCGCCGAGCCGCCGCCCGCGACCCCGCAGCGCGCGGTCGAGGTCTATGGCGAGCGCTACCGCGCCAATCCCAAGGATGCGGCCATTGCCGTCGCCTATGGCCAGGCACTGCGCAACAACGGCCAGCGTGAGCAGGCGGTTGCGGTGCTGGAGCAGGCCACGCTCGCCAACGCGGGCAACAAGACCGTGCTCGCGGCCTATGGCCGAGCGCTGGCCGACAACGGCAATTTCAAGCTCGCATTCGACGTGCTGTCGCGCGCGCATTCGCCCGACAATCCCGATTGGAAGCTGCTGTCGGTGCAGGGCACCGCGCTGGACCAGATGGGCCGCCACGAGGAGGCGCGGCGCTATTACGACAGCGCGCTGAAGATCGTGCCCGGCGAGCCCTCGGTGCTCTCCAATCTCGGCCTGTCCTACATGCTGACGCGGGAGCTGCCGAAGGCCGAGGAGGTGCTGCGCCAGGCCTACGGCTCGCAGCGGGCGGACGCACGGGTGCGTCAGAACCTCGCGCTCGTCGTCGGCCTGCAGGGACGCTTCGCGGAGGCCGAGCAGATCGCGCGGGCCGATCTGCCGCCGGACGAGGCCGCCGCCAACGTCGCCTACCTGAAGCAGATGATCCAGGGGCAGAGCCAAAGCAAGGGCAAGGCGCGCAACGCGGCGCCGATGGCCGCGCTCAATCCGCCGGACTGACGACGTGCCACGCTGATGGCGGGCCTTATCGTGTGGCGCCCGCCAGCAGGCGGCGGCAGGTATCGACGAACACGTCGGCACCGGTGACGATGTCGGCATCGGCGGTGTTCTCGGTCCAGTGATGGCTGATGCCGCCGATCGACGGCACGAACAGCATGCCGGCCGGCATGATGGTCGCGAGCACCTGCGCGTCGTGTCCGGCGCCGCTCGGCATCCGCAGCGACTTGCCGGCGGCGAGATCGCGGCTGGCGGCCTCGACCGCATCCTGGAACGTGCCGTCCATCATGGCTGGCGCGCCGGTACGGATGCGCTCGACGGCGACATGGCAGGGACCTGCGTCTGACGCCTGCGCAGCCATCTCGCGCAGCAGCTCTTCGAGCCGGTCGACCACGGCGGCATTGTCGTCGCGGATCTGGAACAGCATCTCGGCCTGGCCGGGGATGATGCTCGGTGCGCCCGGATCGAGCGTGATGCGTCCCGTGGTCCACACCGTGCGCGGGCCGCAGGCGGCCGGAAAGCGCGCGTCGATCGCGACGCAGAACTTGGCGAGCGCGAGCCCGGCATCCTTGCGCACCGCCATCCGCGTCGTGCCGGCATGGTTCTGCTCGCCGGTGAAGGTGATGCGGTATTGCCAGATGCCGACGATCGAGGTGACGACGCCGATCTTGAGCTCGCCCGCCTCGAGCGTGTCGCCCTGCTCGATATGAGCTTCGAGATAGCCGATATGCCGGCCGGGCTCGGCCTGCAGGCGCGGCCGTCCGGCAAGGCCCATCTCGGCAAGCGCCTCCCGCAGCGTGCGCGGGCTGCTGCGGTCGCGGGCAGCATCGATTTCGGCCTCGCTGACGTCGCCGACATAGGAGCGGCTGCCGAGCATGCTGCCGAAATGGCCCTCCTCGTCGCACCAGGAGGCGACCTCCACCGCACCGACAATAGACGGATCGGGATTGAGCACGCGCGCCGCCTCCAGCGCGTAGACGACGCCGAGCGGGCCGTCGAGCCAGCCAGCCTGATTCTGGCTCTCCAGATGCGATCCGGCCAGCAGCTTGGGGCCGGGCTTGGCGCTGGTGCCCAGCACGTTGCCGATGCCGTCGATATCAGGCGTCAGCCGCGCATCGGGCAGGCGCTCGGCGAGCCAAGCGAGCGATTGACGATGGGCGTCGGAGAAGGTCGGCCGGTGCACGCCGGTCTTGTAGGTGCCGAAGGCGCGCAGTGCGTTCAGATCGGCCAGGACGCGGGCGCCGTCGGCGCGGCGGAGCTTGTCGGACATCAGGCGGAGACCTCGATCATGCTTCGCCTAGCTTCCAGGGTAGAGCCCTGACCGCAAGCGAAATTTCTCGCGAGCGGTCTACGTCTACTGCATGGCCGCGACCTTGATGCCGGTCGGTCCCAGAATGACCACGAACAGCACCGGCAGGAAGAACAGGATCATCGGCACCGTCAGCTTCGGCGGCAGCGCCGCGGCCTTCTTCTCGGCCTCGTTCATGCGCATGTCGCGATTTTCCTGCGCCATCACGCGCAGCGATTGCCCGAGCGGGGTGCCGTAGCGCTCCGATTGCTGGAGCGCGAGGCAGACCGACTTCACGCCCTCGAGGCCGGTGCGGCGGGCGAGGTTCTCATAGGCGACCTTGCGGTCCTGCAGATAGGAGAGCTCCGCGGTGGTCAGCGTGAACTCCTCCGACAATGCGATCGACTGGCTCGAGATTTCGATGGCAACCCTGCGGAAGGCGGCTTCGATGGACATGCCGGATTCGATGCAGATCAGCAGCAGGTCGAGCGCGTCGGGAAACGCGCGCTTGATCGACAGCTGGCGCTTGGAGATCGCGTTGCTGAGGAACAGCATCGGCGCCTGCAGGCCGAGATAGGCCATGCCGACGCAGATGCCGATCTTGACCGGCATCGACTTCTGCAGATGCGCGATCACGAAGACGTACAGCACGGACCCGACGAACAGCACCAGCGGCGTCACCAGGCGCGCGAACAGGAAGGTGATGTAGGGCGCCTGGCCGCGGTAGCCCGCCATGATGAGCTTCTCGCGGGCCGCCTCCTGGGCGAGCCATTTGGTGAGGTTGAAATCCTCCACCACACGAGAGATGAGCTGCTTCGGCGTCTGCCGCAGCGAGACCTTCTCGCCGGCGTTCAACCGCTCGCGCTCGCGCTGCTTGATCCGCTCGCGTTCGCTGGCGACCGCCTTCATGCGCTTGTTCAGGTTCTCGCCTGCGAACAGCGGCATGATCAGCGTATAGACGGTGGCCGTCGCCGCGATGGCGGCGAAGAACATCGTCATGAAGTGCGGGTCGTGCAGCTTGGAGACCAGAATGTCGACCATGGTCCACCTCAGAAATCGAAATTGATCATCTTCTTCATGACCAGGATGCCCATCGACATCCAGATCACGCAGCCGACCAGCATCAGCTGGCCGGTCGGATGGGTCCAGAGCAACGAGATGTACTCGGGCGTGCTCAGATAGACCAGCAGCATCACGATCGGCGGCAGCGATCCGATGATGCCCGCGGACGCCTTGGCCTCCATCGACATCGCCTGGATCTTCTCGCTCATCTTCTTGCGGTCTCGCAGCACCTTCGAGAGGTTGCCGAGCGCCTCGGAGAGATTGCCGCCCGACTTCTGCTGGATCGCGATGACGATGCCGAAGAAGTTGGCTTCGGGAAGCGGCATCCGTTCGTAGAGCCGCGCACAAGCCTCGCCGAGCGGCATGCCGATCGCCTGGGTCTCGATGATCCCGAGGAACTCGCTGCGCAAAGGCTCCGGCGCGTCGGCGGCGACGACCTTGATGGATTCGAACAGCGGCAGGCCGGCCTTGATGCCGCGCACGATCACGTCGACGGCGTCCGGCAATGCCGCCAGGAATTTCTTCTCGCGCCGCTTCTTGAGGTAGCCGAGGATCCAGCGCGGCAGACCGAGACCGGCGGCGAAGCCAAGCCCGAGCGCGCCGAGCGGGCCGCCGCCGGCGAAGAAGGCAACGGCGCAGACGACGAAGCCGAGGACACCGGAAACGATCCAGAATTTCTGCACGGTCCAGTCGAGCCCAGCCTGCGAAATCCGCATGTTCAGCGGGACTTTGCTCTGCTTCTGGGCCTTCGCTTCGAGGTCCTTCAGCGAGGATTCGACCTGCTCGCGGCGCGAGCGCTGACTGCGTTCGGCCTGGCGGACCACCGGCTCGGACTTGGCGACGGTGCTGCGCCGTTGCTCGGCCTTCCGCTCGCCAGACAGCAGGGGGTAGAGGAACACCCAGGCGATGCCGCCGATCGCGGTGGCGGCGAGGAAGGCAAGGGCGAGAGCCTGCAGCTTCATGGGGTCTCTCCTCAGTCCTTGCTCGCGACTTCGGCGGCGTCGAGCGCAGCCGCAAGCCGCTTCTCTTCGCCGTAGTAGCGCGCGCGCTCCCAGAACCGCGGCCGGCCGATTCCGGTCGAGCGGTGGCGCCCGATGATCTTGCCGTTCGCGTCCTCGCCGATCATGTCGTAGAGGAAGATGTCCTGGGTGATGATGGTGTCGCCTTCCATGCCCATCACCTCGGTGATGTGCGTGATGCGGCGGGAGCCGTCGCGCAGGCGCGCCGCCTGGACGATGACGTCGATCGAGGCGCAGATCATCTCACGGATGGTCCGCGACGGCAGCGAGAAGCCGCCCATTGTGATCATGGATTCGCAGCGGGACAACGCTTCGCGCGGGTTGTTGGCGTGCAGCGTGCCCATCGATCCGTCGTGACCGGTGTTCATGGCCTGCAGCAGGTCGAATGCCTCGGGGCCGCGGACCTCGCCGACGATGATGCGCTCGGGCCGCATACGCAGGCAGTTTCTCACCAGCTCACGCATGGTCACCTGGCCTTCGCCTTCGATGTTGGGTGGGCGGGTTTCGAGGCGAACCACGTGTGGCTGCTGCAGTTGGAGTTCGGCGGCGTCCTCGCAGGTGATGACGCGCTCGTCGTGATCGATGTAGTTGGTCAGACAGTTCAACAACGTGGTCTTGCCCGAACCGGTACCGCCGGAGATCAGCACGTTGCAGCGGACGCGACCGATGATCTGCAGGATCTCCGCGCCCTCCGGCGAAATCGCGCCGAACTTGACCAGCTGATCGAGGGTCAGCTTGTCCTTCTTGAACTTACGAATGGTGAGCGCGGGGCCGTCGATCGCCAGCGGCGGAACGATGGCGTTGACGCGGGAGCCGTCGGCGAGACGCGCGTCGCAGATCGGCGAGGATTCGTCGACGCGGCGGCCGACCTGGCTGACGATGCGCTGGCAGATGTTCAGGAGCTGCTGGTTGTCGCGGAACCGGATGCCCGTACGCTGGATCTTGCCGTTGACTTCGATGAAGACCGTGCCGGCGCCGTTGACCATGATGTCGGCGATGTCGTCACGCGACAGCAGCGGCTCCAGCGGGCCATAGCCGAGCACGTCGTTGCAGATATCGTCGAGCAGCTCTTCCTGCTCGGCGATCGACATCACGATATTCTTGATCGCGATGATCTCGTTGACGATGTCGCGGATTTCCTCGCGCGCGGATTCGCCGTCGAGCTTGGCCAGCTGAGCAAGGTCGATCGCTTCGATCAGCGCACCGAAGATGGTCGCCTTGACCTGATAGTAACTGTCCGAACGCCGGGCCTCGACAACCGGTGGCGGCGGCGGCGGAGCCTGCCGGGTCGGAGCCAGAGGTGGCGACGGCACGGCCGGAGCCGCCGCGCGTGGCGCAGCCGGCGCCGGCTCGGGCGCCGGCGCGGCCGGCCTGAGGGCCCTGGTATCGTTGTCCAATCCGCTACGCTTACCAAACACGACTTAGAACTCCACGCGTGCTTACTTCGCCCTCAGCTTGTCCAGCAGAGGCGACAGGAAGGAGCCTTTCGGCTTCTTTGTCTCGCTGCGGCCGGTGAGCCGCTGCGCGATCTGGAGAAACATCTCCGTCGTCCGATGGCTGGGAGACATTTCCGCAATCATCTGGCCGTTGTTGGCGGCCGCGCCGAAGATCTGCGGCTCGAACGGGATCGTTGCGATCGGTGGGCTTTCGATCGCCTTGGCGAACTCGCTCGCATTGATCTCGGGTCGCTTGGGAACGCCGACCTGGTTCAAGCAGTAGAGCGGCATGCGATCGTTCGGCCGGGCGGCCTTGAGGAGATCGAACATGTTTTTGGTGTTGCGCAGCGAGGCGAGATCCGGCGCCGCGACGATCAGGATGTCGTCCGCGGAGATCAGCGCCCGCTTGGTCCAGCCTGCCCATTGATGCGGAACATCGAGCACGATGCAGGGCATCGAGGCCCGCAGCGTGTCGAACACCGCATCGAATGCCTCAGCGCCGAAATCATAGACCCGGTCGAGCGTCGCAGGCGCGGCCAGCAGGCTCAGATGATCGGTGCATTTCGACAACAGCCGGTCCATGAAGGCGATGTCGATCCGGTCCGGTGAGAACACGGCGTCCGCGATGCCCTGCGCAGGATCCTGGTTGTAGTCGAGGCCGGCGGTGCCGAACGCCAAATCAAGATCTGCCACCACGGAGTCCATCGCCAGGTCGCGCGCGATCGCCCAGGCGATGTTATGGGCCAGGGTCGAGGCTCCGACGCCGCCCTTGGCGCCGACGACGGCAATGATCCGCCCGACAGCCTTGGCTTCCGGCGCCGAGAACAGGTTGCAGATCGAGCGGACGACGTCGATCGGCGTCACTGGCGACAGCACATAGTCGCTGACGCCGCGCCGAACCAGCTCGCGATACAGCGTGACGTCGTTGACGCGGCCGATCACGACGACGCGCGTGCCGGGGTCGCAAACCGTAGCGAGCTGATCCAGGCCGGCCAGGATGTCGGTGCGCGCATCCGTCTCCAGGATGATGACGTTCGGGGTCGGGGCAGATCGGTAGGCCTCGATCGCCGCCGCCATGCCGCCCATCTGAACCTTCAGATGGGCCTTGCCGAGGCGCCGGTCCTCACCGGCGGCCTGAACCGTGGCGGCGGTTTCCACCGTCTCACAGAACGCCTGCACGGACACGCGCGGCGCGGGCGCGATGTGATCGTCGGCCGGCGGTGGCACGACGTCAGGCTGCTCCTCTTGGGTCTGTCGGGCGTAGCTGATCATTTGCCTGTGTCGCTGAGTTTGGCCTTGTCGGCCTCTGGATACGTGATCGCGGTTGATTGTCCCTTGCGATATTTGTCGAATAACGCCGTGCGCCGGGTGGTATAGGACGGCGTTTCGGATCGCGGCTGCACGAGATCCGACGGGTTTGCGACCATTGCCGCCATGTTGCGCTGGTAGGCGCAGCCGTAGTTCCAGTCAGGCTTGTTGTCGAACCAGTTCTTGTTCTTGATCGACGGCCCGAGGTCGTCCGGCCAGAGCCCGCAGGGCCCCGCCGTGGCCGACAGTTTTGGATAGCTCAGCCGGATCGCGGCCATCTGGCGCGGGTCCTTCGGCTGATAGTTGCGGACGGTGATGCCGTGCGGCGGGACTCCGGCGGCGGCCAGCAGGGAGTGGATCTCCCGCATCGAGTCGGCGGCCGCCCGTGCGTTGGGGGTGCCGCTCGGCACGTCGGCGCTGATCGCGCCCGTGCCTTGGCGAATCCAGCTCTGGGCCAGTCCCATCACGTCGGCGCGCTGCTCGGCCGTCAGGCCGCCACGGCCCTGGCCGACGAAGACCACCAGGGAGTCCGGGGCCTCCTGGATCGCGATCGGGTGGCGTAGCCGGTAGTCGTCGGGGATGCTGGCCGTGACGTCCGGATCTCTGCGGAAGTTGCAAGCGCCGAGCAGGACCGCTGCGCCGGCCAGGGCCACGGCAAGTTGCAGTCGGCGGTGTCGAGCGGGGCTGGGTTTCGTGGTCATCGTTGCAGGTCCTTGTCCCGGCTCAGTCCGTGATGAAGCCATAGGTGCCGCGATAGTTGCGTCCGGGTTCGACCCGGCCGGGTACGCCGTAGATGCGGTTGATGCTGCCCAGGAGATCGGCCTGGGGATCGGAGGCGGCCGCAAAGCCGTCGTCTGGGCGGGAGAGATCCTTCTGTGCCACGGCGCGGACGACGAACGGCGTCACCAGAACCATCAGCTCGGTCTGGTTGTTGACGTAGTCGCGGCTGCGGAACAGCGCGCCGAGGACCGGCAGCTGCATCAGGCCCGGCATGCCGCTGATCGCCTGCTTGGTCTGCTGCTGGATCAGGCCGGCCATCGCCATGGCGCCGCCGGAAGGAATCTCCAGCGTGGTCTCGGCGCGGCGGGTCTTGATCGAGGGAACCGTCAACGAGTTGACCGTCGACGCGCTGACGGCTTGCGACAGCGTGATCGAATTCTCGTTTGAGAGCTCGGAGACCTCGGTCATCACCCGCATCGAGATCCGGCCCTCGCTGAGCACGACGGGCGTGAAGTTGAGCGAGATGCCGAACTTCTTGAAGCTGATCTGCGTCGTACAGACATGGGTCGTCGGATCGCAGGAGTAACCGGCGGGAACCGGAAACTCGCCACCGGCGATGAAGGTCGCGGACTCGCCCGAGATGGCGGTCAGATTGGGTTCCGCGAGCGTACGGATCACGCCCGCGTTCTCCATCGCGCGCAGTGTCGCCTGCACCGTCGGGGTCGCTCCGCCTAACGACGCGGTCACGGCGTTGTTGGAGACGAGATTGCTCCCGTAGGCGGTGAACGGATTGGAGTTCGCGTATTTGATAACAGCCGTTCCGTAGTTGAGCTGGCCGGAGAGATCGATGCCGAGCTGCTTGACGACCGAGCGCTGTACCTCGGCGACAGTCACCTTCAGCATGACCTGGTCCCGGCCGCGCACGGTGATCGAGTTGACGACCTTGTCGGCGCCGCCGGCGAGCCGGGCGGCCAGTTCGCCGGCCTGCTGGGCTTCGATCTGGCTCGACGCCGAGCCGGTCAGCACGATGCTGTCGGCGAGGCCCTCGATCTGGATATCGGCATTCGGCAGCAACTGCTTCAGCGCCGCCCGCGCGCCGTTCAGGTCGCGCTTGACCGCGATGTCGTAGGCCGCGATCTGCTGGCCCTGCGCGTCGAAGAAGACGATATTCGTCTGACCGATCGCCGCACCGATGATGTAGGCGCGCTGAGAGGAGCGCACGACGGCATTCGCGATCTTCGGATCGGCAACAAGAACGTCCTTGATGTCGCGCGGCAGATCGATGACGACGGACTTGCCGATGCCGAGCGCAAGGAAACGTGCATTGTTCTGGCCGTCCGCGGCGGCGGCTGCAGTCGCCGGGCGATAGTCTGCCGCGATCACCGGCGCGATCGCCGGATTGAGGGTCAGCGCAGCGGCGGCCGAAAACGACAGCGCGCGGACCAGCAGGGTCCGCATCTTCCGCTGATTTTCGCTGCAGGTCATCTGGGTGGTCCTCTTGCTCACTTCTGCGTCGTCATCGTGCTGGGAATGCCGAAGCGGACGACGGCAACGCTGTCGCTGCGCTTGCGGCTGGTCTCGTCCGTGCGGCGCTCGGCCACGTTGACGTCGGCGATGCTGCGGAGCGCCAGGGACAGCGTTCCGGTTTGACGGGCACGCGCGAGCGTCTCGGCCTGTTCCGGCTTCAGCTCCAGCGTGACGGTCTTGCCGACCACCGTGGTCTGGCCGTCCTTTTCCTTGGGGGCCTGATCGATCGCCAGCACACGGATGTTCGACAGGATGATATCGGAGCTGACGACGTCGCCCGCGTTGGGCTGATCCGGATTGCGTTCGCGCTTGGACAGGATCACGTCGACGCGATCGTTCGGCAGGATGAAGCCGCCGGCGCCTGTTTCCGGCGAAATCTCGGTGGACACGGCGCGCATGCCGGCCGGCAGGATCGCGGCCATGAAGCCCGAGCCGTCGGCCTTGACGAGCTTCTGTTCGCGGATGGGCTCGCCGGCAATGAACGGCGCCCGCGCGATCGTGCCGGTGATCTGCGTCTGTCCTTCGGGCCGCTCGTTGCGGCGGATGAAGCTGGCGCTGGCCGTGGCCGCCGGCCAGCTCTGCCACTGCAGATCTTCGGGCTTGAGGGATTGGCCGAGGGCGATGTCGCCCTTGGCGACGAGAACGTCGACGGTCGGCATCTGCGGCGCGGGCGCGGCGACTTGAGCCGGCCGGTCGTCGGACCCGCTCGCGAGATATGCGGCCACGCCGCCAGCGCCTACAGCGATGGTCAGAACCACAATGCGTGCGGTATTCATACGCTTCACTTTCCACATGACGCCGCGACGTTTCCGCCGCCGTGATGGGAGTTGAGCAGTTATTCGTCAAAGCATGGTTAATGAGGCGTATCTAAATCGCCTTAACACCGCGTTGACACGGTGTGTTCAGAGCAATGCAAGACGCGCAGCGTCGATCGCCTTCACCCAATCGGTCTCCGGATAGACCATCAGAGCGCCCAGGGCGAGCGCGATGCCATAGGGCACGCCGCTCTCCTTGGCGTGCAGGCGTGCAAGCCAGGGTTGCCCCGCCAGCATGTAGGGCAACGGCCATTGCCGGAACTGCATGAGAGCGAGGGTGAGCACGCCGCCGAAGATCGAGGCGTACAACAGGTAGTTCATCAGGTGGGCGAAGCCGAACCACAGGGCGGCGGCGGATGCAACCTTGGCGTCACCGCCGCCGATCCAGCCGAATGCAAAGCACGTGAACGCAATCACCAGCAAGGTCGCGCCGGCACCGAGATGCATCAGCATGTCTGCCATGCTCATCCCGCTCAGCGGCGCCAGAACCAGGAAGCCGGCGACGAGCGCCAGGGAGACCCGGTTCGAAATGGTCATCGTGAACAGGTCGCTCGCCGCGGCAAAGGCCATCAGGGCCGGAAACAGCAGGAGGCGCGCGAGATCGAGGGTCATGGGCTCTCAATGGCATCGACGCGGGGCATGGGTGCGCCGCTGCGCCAGAGTCTAGCTGCAAGAAATAAATGATCGGGAAACGGCCGGAATGGCCGGCCGGTTGTCGATCTCACCAGACGCTGACGATGCGGGCCGCCAGAGCGAGGATGGACAGGCCGAGGCCGCCGCAGATCCAACGCAAGGCGACGTCGGTCCCGCTGGGCGGAGGCCGGGACGCGGCTGCGGACAAAACGTGGTTACGCATCACTGAACGCCGCGGAGCTGAAGGTGGAAATGATAAAGGCCCCGGATGTCCGGGGCCTTCTTTGCTCGGCCGTGACGACCGCTTACTTCAGCGAGGTGTTGATCGCGCCGAACTTGGAGCTCAGGCTGGAGCCGAGACCGTTCACTGCGGCAATGATCGCGAGCGAGATGCCGGCGGCGATCAGACCGTATTCGATCGCGGTCGCGCCGGATTCATCCTTCACGAAGCGAGCAAGAAGATTCTTCATAGGTAACTCCATGTACACGTGGCTGGTCGAACAAACTCTGGTCGTTGCGGCGTTCTCAGCACCGTGACCATGCGGCCACCCTAGGGGGCAGGAATTTCGGCGTAGTTAATTCGGTCGTCGAAACCCGGCGACAAATGGCTGTTATTGTGCAGAGTAAACGTAGGATGAAGCGGACCGTGATCATTCTAAATGATCCACGGCACGCGCCGTGCCAATCTCGCTGAAAAGATGAGCGCGAGCTTCCACTGCCGCGCCCAATGTTTCCATCGCAGGAGCCTGCGCCGCGTTCCGCACCATAGGCATATGGTCCCGTCGACCTGGCCGGCGAGCCCTTGGCTCCGCGTCGATCGTGCTGGACCGATCGGCAGCCCAGCTCGGCCGGCCACGAGGTTCACGGCTCCTTAAGCGCCAAGGAGTACCCCTCGGAACAGTTCATGAGATGAGGAATGTGATGTCCGGTCTGCCATGGGAAGTCGCGCTGATGCTCGGCCAGACCATCGAGAAGGTGCTGCCGATCACCTTGGTGCTGGCAGTGGTGTTCTCGGTGCTCAGCCACTTCTGGGCCTGCAATCCCGGCAAGCCGTGGTGGCAGAAGCGCGAGCTCGTCACCGACGTGGTCTACTGGTTCTTCGTGCCGGTTTTCGCGCGGGTGCTCCGCATCGGCTTTCTCGTGCTCGGCGCCAGCGTTCTCTTCAAGATCCGCGACGCCGACGAGTTGATCGCCTTCTATGAGAACGGGCACGGCCCGCTGGCGCAGCTTCCGGAATGGCTGCAGGGGCTGCTCTTTCTCGTGCTCTCCGACTTCATGCTGTACTGGACGCATCGTCTGTTCCATGGCGGCGAGTTCTGGAAATACCACGCGGTCCACCACTCCTCGGAAGATCTGGAGTGGATTTCGGCGGCCCGCTTCCATCCCATCAACCTGATCCTCGGCACGATCGCGGTCGACGTCATCCTCCTGATGGCCGGCATCTCGCCCAATGTCATGATCTGGGTTGGACCGTTCACGACGTTCCATTCGGCCTTCGTCCACGCCAATCTCAACTGGACGCTGGGCCCGCTGAAATATGTCCTTGCCACGCCCGTCTTCCATCGCTGGCACCACACGTCGATGGAGCAGGGCGGCAACACCAATTTCGCCGGCACGTTCCCGATCTGGGACATCCTGTTCGGCACGTTCCGGATGCCGGAGGGGCAGTTGCCCATGGCCTACGGCAAGGACGAGGCGACGATGCCCGGTGAGTTCGGCGGTCAGCTCGCGTTTCCGTTCCGAAGATGACGTGTTCTGCAACCGCCCGAGCTGAGATGGCGGCGTTTGCAGAACGTTCACCAATTGAGCGCAGATTTGCCGCGTCGGGCGCCGTCACCGCTGCGTATCGCTTGAGACGGCTCGTCAAGGTCCCGGGGTTGAGTATGTCGTTCTGTGTATCGCGTCGTCCTTCTGTTTCCTTCGCATTGCGGGCGGCTGTCGCCGCCGTGCTGCTGTGGCCGGCTGCCGCCTCGGCGGAACCCGATCCTGCCATCGCCGTGAATGTCGACCAGGCCAAGCTGGTCAAGTTGCCCGACCGGGTCGCGACCCTCGTCGTCGGCAATCCGATGATCGCCGATGTGACCTTGCAGAGCGGCGGCATCATCGTCGTCACCGGCAAGAGCTACGGTGCCACCAACTTCATTGCGATGGATCGCGGCGGACAGGTGCTGATCGATCGCCAGATCCAGGTCGCCGGACCCACCGACCAGCTCGTCACGGTGTATCGCGGCGTCGATCGTGAGACCTATAGCTGCATGCCGATCTGCCAGCGCCGGGTGACCTTGGGCGACGGCGACAACTACTTCAAATCGGTGCTCGACCAGGCTGGAACGATGTCCAGCACGGCGAGCGGCAACGCGGCAGCGGCGTCGAAGACCAACTGAGCGGCTGGCTTGGCCGTGCCTGGCCGGGTCGATGGCGACGTCTGACCGCATCTCCACGCGCGTCGGCACCGACGATGCGGTGAGCCTTGCCGCTGGCGCTGCGGCTCGATAGCCCGATTCGTTTGGTTTCGATGGTCGGATCGGACAGGTGGCGCTGCCTCAAAGGGCTGACTGCGAGCGACCCCCCAAGCATGCAGGGCGATCGCGTATGGTTTTCCCGGGCGGAACTTTCATGGCCTCGTGGTTCGAGACGCGTCGCAAGAGCGACGCTCCTCACCATGAGGATCAACAGCTTTGCGGCGGAGAAAGGCCCTCATCCTGAGGAGCCCGCCGAAGGCGGGCGTCTCGAAGGATGGTCGCGAAAAGACTGCGCGCCCAGCTTTTTCACCATATGCGATCGCCCTGCCCAAGCATGGTTAGCGGGACGTTGATGCGGCGGGCCATACTGTCCGTATCGTAGGAAACTCTTTCCCAAGGAGTTTCCGCTATTCGTTTCACTCAGGTTGATGTGCCTTTCCAGTCCGGATGACCCCATGCAAGCCTCCGTCTCCTCGACCGCTTCGATGCGCCGGCTGCTGCGCCGCTTCCGGCGCAACAGGCGGGCATCGGCCGCGCTCGAATTCGCGCTGGTCGCGCCGGTCTTCTTTGCGCTGCTGTTCGCGATCATCGAAACGGCGCTGATGTTCTTTGCCGGCCAGGTGCTCGAGACCATCACGCAGGACTCGGCGCGCATGATCCTGACCGGACAGGCGCAACAGGGCTCCTATACGCAGTCGCAGTTCGCGAGCTACGTCTGCACCCAGGTTCCCGCGCTGTTCGACTGCAACAAGATCTATATCGACGTGAAGAGCTACTCCTCGTTCGGGAGCGTCTCGATCAGCAACCAGATCGACAACAGCGGCAACTTCGTCAACAACATGACCTACAGTCCGGGCGCCGCCGGAGACATTGTCGTCGTCAGGCTGTTCTATCAGTGGCCGATCTTCGTGACCGGCCTCGGCTACAACATCGCCAATTTGAGCGGCAGCAAGCGGCTGCTGGTGGGTACGGCCGCATTCAAGAACGAGCCGTATTCATAACACGGGCCTCGCGAGCTGCTTCTGAGGGACACCAGGAATTCATCATGCCGTTGGGAAGAATGCCGGGTATGTCTTCGCGCCTGCGCCTGTGGCGTCGCATCGACGCCTTCGCTGCCGATTGTCGCGGTGTCGCGGCCACCGAGTTCGCATTCATCGTGCCGCTGATGCTGGTGATGTTCTTCGGCACGGTCGAATTCTGCTCGGCCATCGCCGTCGACCGCAAGGTCACTTTGATGGCGCGCACCCTGTCCGATCTGACGTCGCAGTCGACCACGGTCGGCGACAGCGACATGTCGAACTTCTTCGCCGCCTCGACCGGCATCATGTATCCGTACTCGACCACGCCGGTGAATGCGACGATCACCGAACTCTATGTCGATCCCACCACCATGCAGGCGACGGTGAAGTGGAGTAAGGGGTCGACGCCGCGGACCGTGGGCATGACGGTCGGCGTGCCGGCCGAATTGCTGGTGTCCGGCACCTATCTGATCTTCAGCGAGGTGAACTACCAATACGTTCCGACGATCGGCTACGTCATGGGCAAGACGGGCGTCAATCTCAGCGACGTCGCCTATACCCGGCCGCGGCAGTCGACCTGTGTGATGTATAGCCCGGCGACCTCCTGCTGAGCTGAGCGCCGGACTAATCCTGCGCGGTGCCGGGTCCGCTTGCGCGCGGGCAACAGACCGCGTTCCAGGCGATCACAATCCGACGGCGAACAGCCGGCAAATAAAAAAGGCCGCACAAGGCGGCCTTTCGTTGTCCAGGTGGGCAATCGTAGGCGATTGCCCTGGCGTCGCTCAATTGGCGGCGCGGAGATTGTCGGCCGACGACTTGCCCGAACGGCGGTCCGCCACGATCTCGTAGGAGATCTTCTGGCCTTCGCGCAGCGTGCCGAGACCAGCGCGCTCGACGGCGCTGATGTGCACGAACACGTCGTTGCCGCCGTCGTCCGGCTGAATGAAGCCATAGCCCTTGGTTGCGTTAAACCACTTCACGGTTCCCATGCTCACGGGGGTAGTTCCCTTCTCAGATACCAAATGCGTAACCCAGTCTCCTGGGCTGGTTAGATCGAATTTTTGGAAGGGTCGTCAGCGTCTGAACCGGCTGTACCGGTAATAGCTAATCTCGTCCGGCCGAAAATCGATTGCGGGATATATTATTGGAAATGCCCGCGCAAAACAATCCTGAGCTGCGCGAGAGTGCATGATTTTTTGACGCGCCGGCTCGATGCCGACGCGCTGAATTGTCGCTGATTGCGCAAGGCTTGATCAATCCGCCGGGCCGGGCGGAACATTGCTCCGCCCAATCCCCCTAGCGCCGACGGAACTGGCCGCCGCGCTGCGCTGCGCCACGCGGAGGACCGCCGGGCGAGCTGGGACGCTCGTCCTTGTGGCGGAAGATCAGCCGGCCCTTTTCGAGGTCGTAGGGCGACATCTCGACGGTCACGCGGTCTCCCGCGAGCGTCTTGATGCGATTCTTTTTCATCTTGCCGGCGGTGTAGGCAACGATCTCGTGCCCCGCGTCGAGTTGTACCCGATAGCGTGCATCGGGAAGGATTTCGGTGACCAGCCCTTCGAACTGGATCAGCTCTTCCTTAGCCATGTCTTTCTCCAGATCGATAGACGTCTAGTTTGGCCGTTGGTTGCGGTTGTGAGCGTGGTTTTTGGGTCTGCCCTCGCGATGCAGGAAAGCAACGCCTTGAATCGACCCGGCCTTGCCGCCGCCTTGCGACGGCCGCTGGGGCTCCTGACGATTGCCTGGCAGAGGCGCCATCTTAGCATTGGAACGACGGCGACGGCGAGGGCCTTTTGCGGCGGTGCCACCCTCGTTGGTCCGCGCATTCTGCATGCCAGGACGGCCGCCGCGCTGAGGCGGTTTGGCCGGTGCTGCAGCTTCGCGGAGGCCGGGCGTGCGGCGATCGTCGCGCGGCAGCGAGATCTTGATCAGCCGTTCGATGTCGCGAAGATAGGACAGCTCGTCCGATCCCGCCACGAGCGAAATCGCAACGCCCTCGGCGCCGGCGCGCGCCGTGCGGCCGATCCGGTGGACGTAGGTTTCGGGCACGTTCGGCAGGTCGAAATTGACGACATGGCTGACGCCGTCGACGTCGATGCCGCGCGCCGCGATGTCGGTTGCGACCAGGGTGCGGATCTCGCCGGAGCGGAAGGCGGCCAGAGTGCGCTCGCGGTGATTTTGCGACTTGTTGCCGTGGATCGCCTGGGACGGGATGCCGGCCTTTTCCAGGCTCTTCACGACCTTGTCGGCGCCGTGCTTGGTCCGGGTGAACACCAGCGCGCGGTTGACTGGCTCCTGCTTGAGCAACTGAGCCAGAAGGTTCGGCTTGGCCGAGTGGTCGACGTGGATCACGCGCTGGGCAATGCGCTCGACCGTCGAGGAGACGGGGGTCACCGCGACCCGCGCGGGGTCGCGCAGCATGGCGTCCGCGAGCTCGGCGATGTCCTTAGGCATGGTGGCCGAGAAGAACAGCGTCTGCCGCTTGATCGGCAGCTTGGCCACGATCTTCCGGATGTCGTTGATGAAGCCCATGTCGAGCATGCGGTCGGCTTCGTCGAGCACCAGGAACTCGACATGGGTCAGCTTCAAAGCGTTGCTCTGGACCAGATCGAGCAGCCGGCCAGGGGTGGCAACCAGAACTTCGAGGCCGGGCATCACAGCGCGGACCTGGCGTCCCATTGGCACGCCGCCGATCGCGAGCGCCGAGCTCAGGCGGATGTGCCGGCCGTAGGTGTTGAAGCTGTCGAGGATCTGACCCGACAATTCGCGGGTTGGGCTCAGCACCAGCACGCGTGCCGTCTTCGGCTGCGGCTTGATCCGGTTCTGCAGCAGGCGGTGCAGGATCGGCAGCGCAAACGAGGCCGTCTTGCCGGTTCCCGTCTGGGCGATGCCGATCACGTCGCGGCCTTCGAGCGCGAGCGGGATGGTCTGGGCCTGAATGGGGGTGGGGGTGGTGTAGTTCTCTTCCTTCAGCGCGCGCGTCAGCGCGTCGGCGAGGTTAAAATCCTGGAAGGATGTCAAAAGATTGGGCTTTCCATAAGAGGATAAGGCCCGTGTCGGCAGGCAGCCGGACGCGGGTGGGTGGTTGAGAGACACCCGCGTGTTTGGAGCGCCTAGATTGGATGGGTGAGAATGCAAAGCCAGAAGCTCGGGTCGAGCTAAAGAACACGCGGCTTGCAAAGATCCGGCCGATTCGCCTCGATCTACCAGATATATGGAACAGGTGGACGGCACATGCAAGGCCGCTGCGCAACGGATTGGCTTTCCGGGTGGTACCCGGCTGCTTTAAATTTAGCCATTCAAAACAAAGTGCACAAATCCTGCGCTACATGCTATCTGATTAATCATCGAGCTTGCTCAATTCGACGGCAGAAGGCTGCGACCTCGTGCCACGAGAACGCGAAGTTCCACTTCTGTGTCAATGCCTTACCAGATGTGCACGGCATGGCACACTTCTTGCGATTCTTCCGCCGCAGACCGCCGGCCGCCTTGGCTGCGAAGCACGTCTGCGTCAGGGAGATATTACCTCATGCTTACTCGACTCACTCAGGAATTAACGGCGCCGTTCAGCCGCCGTCGCTGGCTGGCTGCTGCTGCCGGCCTGGCGCTCGGCGCAGCCGGCTTTGGCCCGGCCAAGGCCGCTGACGACACCATCAAGATTGGCGTTCTGCATTCTCTGTCCGGCACCATGGCCATCAGCGAGACCACGCTGAAGGATACGATCTTGTTCCTGATCGACGAACAGAACAAGAAGGGCGGTGTGCTCGGCAAGAAGCTCGAGGCCGTCGTGGTCGACCCCGCCTCGAACTGGCCGCTGTTCGCCGAGAAGGCGCGCGAGCTGATCACCAAGGACAAGGTCGCGGTCGTGTTCGGCTGCTGGACCTCGGTGTCGCGCAAGTCGGTGCTGCCGGTGTTCAAGGAGCTCAACAGCATCCTGTTCTACCCGGTCCAGTACGAGGGCGAGGAGAGCGAGCGCAACGTGTTCTACACCGGTGCGGCGCCGAACCAGCAGGCGATCCCGGCGGTCGACTACCTGATGAAGGAAGAGAAGGTGAAGCGCTGGGTGCTGGCCGGCACCGACTACGTCTATCCGCGCACCACCAACAAGATCCTGGAAGCCTACCTGAAGTCGAAGGGCGTGGCTCAGGACGACATCATGATCAACTACACGCCGTTCGGTCACTCCGACTGGCAGACGATCGTGGCCGACATCAAGAAGTTCGGCTCGGCCGGCAAGAAGACCGCCGTGGTCTCGACCATCAACGGCGACGCCAACGTTCCGTTCTACAAGGAGCTCGGCAACCAGGGCATCAAGGCCAAGGACATCCCGGTGGTCGCGTTCTCGGTGGGTGAGGAAGAGCTCGCCGGCATCGACACCAAGCCGCTGGTCGGCCATCTCGCTGCCTGGAACTATTTCGAGTCGATCAAGACCCCGGCGAACGAGAAGTTCATCAAGGAGTGGCAGGCCTACACCAAGAACCCGAAGCGCGTGACCAACGACCCGATGGAGGCCCACTATATCGGCTTCAACATGTGGGTGAAGGCGGTCGAGAAGGCGAAGTCGACCGATCCGGACAAGGTCATCGACGCGCTCCCGGGCATCGAGGCGCCGAACCTGACCGGCGGCGTGTCGAAGATGCTGCCGAACCACCACATCACCAAGCCGGTGTTCATCGGCGAGATCAAGGGCGATGGCCAGTTCAGCGTCGTCTACAAGACCAAGGATCTCGTCCCGGGCGACGCCTGGTCGAAGGAGCTCGAGGGCTCGAAGGACCTGATCGGCGATTGGGTCGGCAAGAAGTGCGGCAACTTCAACGTCAAGACCAACAAGTGCCTGGGCTCGGGCTCCTGATCCCGACCTGACGCGACCATGACGACAGGAGAAGGCGGCGATGTTGCCGCCTTCTCTTGACCTCCTGAACTCCTGCCGGGGTTGTCCAGTGCCTGCTGTTTTTCTGGCGATCATTCGCCGTCTGCTTGTTTTGCTCGCCCTGATCGCCGTTTCCGTTCCCGCCTTCGCAGCCAGTTTCGAAGAGTCGGTCGCGAAGCTCGCGAACGATGATTTCTCGGACACGGACGAGGCCGTCGGCGAGATCGCGGTGTCGGGCAACCCGCTGGCTTTTCCGATCATCAGCGCGCTCCAGGACGAGCGGCTGATGTTCGATGCCGAAACCAAGAAGGTCTATGTCAAGCAGACCGACGGCAAGATCATCGATGCCGCGACCGGCGCTGCCGTCGACAAGCTTCCGGACAATGCCGCGGCGGTCAGCCTCAACAACCGGCTCCGGCGCAGCGTGGATGCTGCGCTGGGTGGCCTGACGCTGTTGTCGCCGGATACCAACACACGCCTGACCGCCGCCAAATCGGTGTTCAAGTCGCATGAGGAGGCGACGCTGCCGACGGTGGAATCGGCGCTCGCCAAGGAAACCAATCGCGCGGTCAAGCAGGCGTTGACCGAGGCGCGGGCTGCCATCCTCCTGTTCAAGTCCGACGCGAGCGAGGTGGACAAGCTTGAGGCGGTCGCCACCATCAGGTCGCGCGGCGACCAGGAGGCGCTTGCGCTGCTGACCGAGATCAGCGGCGGCGACCAGCCGGCCACCGTCACCAAGGCTGCTGCCAGCGCGATCTCATCGATCCAGAGCTCGCTCGCAATCTGGTCCGGCGTGCAGAACGCCTGGTACGGCCTGTCGCTCGGCTCGGTGCTGCTGCTCGCCGCCATCGGCCTCGCCATCACCTTCGGGGTGATGGGCGTCATCAACATGGCCCATGGCGAGATGGTGATGCTCGGCGCCTACACCACCTTTGTCGTGCAGGAGGTCATCCGCACGCGGTACCCGGCGCTGTTCGACTATTCGCTGCTGATTGCCGTCCCGCTCGCCTTCCTGGTCGCCGGCGCGATCGGCGTGCTGATCGAGCGCACCATCATTCGCTTCCTCTACGGGCGTCCGTTGGAAACCTTGCTCGCGACTTGGGGCCTGTCGCTGATCCTGCAGCAGGCGGTGCGCACGGCGTTCGGTCCGACCAACCGCGAGGTCGGCAATCCCTCCTGGATGAGCGGTGCGTTCGAGCTCGGCCAGATCACCATCACCTACAACCGGCTCTGGATCCTCTGCTTCACGATGGCCGTGTTCGCCATCCTGCTGGCGATGCTGCGCTACACTGCGCTTGGTCTGGAGATGCGCGCGGTGACACAGAACCGGCGCATGGCGGCCTCGATGGGCATCGCGACCTCGCGGGTCGATGCGCTCACCTTCGGGCTCGGCTCAGGCATTGCCGGCATCGCCGGCGTGGCGCTATCGCAGATCGACAACGTCAGCCCGAACCTCGGCCAGAGCTACATCATCGATTCCTTCATGGTCGTGGTGTTCGGCGGCGTCGGCAATCTCTGGGGCACGCTGGTCGGCGCCTTCACGCTGGGCATCGCCAACAAGTTCCTGGAGCCGGTCGCCGGCGCCGTGCTCGGCAAGATCGCGATCCTGGTGCTGATCATCCTGTTCATTCAGAAGCGCCCGCGCGGCTTGTTCGCGCTCAAGGGCCGGGCGGTGGAAGCATGATGCCGCACGTCCTCACCCGGTCGCTCGATCGTGCCGCAACCATCTTCGTGCTCGTGGTCGCCGCCTGCGGCGTGCTGATCCCGCTGTCCAACCTGCTGCTGCCGGCCGGCTCGGCCTTGCAGGTGCCGACCTATCTGGTCGCGCTGTGGGGCAAATATGTCTGCTACGCGATCCTGGCGCTCTCGATCGACCTGATCTGGGGCTATTGCGGCATTCTCTCGCTTGGCCATGGCGCGTTCTTCGCGCTCGGCGGCTACGCGATGGGCATGTATCTGATGCGCCAGATCGGCACCCGGGGCGTCTATGGCAACCCGATCCTGCCGGACTTCATGGTGTTCCTGAACTATTCCAAGCTGCCCTGGTACTGGCACGGCTTCGACATGTTCTGGTTTGCAGCTTTGATGGTGCTCGTGGTGCCCGGCCTGCTCGCCTTCTGCTTCGGCTGGCTCGCCTTCCGCTCGCGCGTCACCGGCGTGTATCTGTCGATCATCACCCAGGCGATGACCTACGCGCTGCTGCTCGCCTTCTTCCGCAATGATTTCGGCTTCGGCGGCAACAACGGCCTGACCGACTTCAAGGACATTCTCGGCTTCAACGTCCAGGCGGAAGGCACCCGCGCCGCGCTGTTCGCGCTGAGCTGCCTTGCGCTCATTCTGGCGTTCCTGATCTGCCGGGCGATCGTGTCGTCGAAGCTCGGCAAGGTGCTGATCGCGATCCGCGACGCCGAGTCGCGGACGCGCTTCCTCGGCTACCGCGTCGAGTCCTACAAGCTGTTCGTGTTCACGCTGTCGGCCTGCATGGCCGGCGTCGCCGGCGCGCTCTACGTCCCGCAGGTCGGCATCATCAACCCCTCCGAGTTCGCGCCCGGCAATTCGATCGAGGCCGTGATCTGGGTCGCGGTCGGCGGCCGCGGCACGCTGGTCGGGGCTGCGCTTGGCGCCGTCGTCGTGAACTACGCCAAGACCTTCTTCACTTCGGGCGTGCTGGCGCCCTACTGGCTGTTCATGCTCGGCGCATTGTTCGTGCTCGTCACTCTGCTGTTGCCCAAAGGCATTATCGGCACCTTCAATTCCTGGTGGGATCAGCTCGGCAGCAGGAGGCTGAACGCCGAGAGCGCCGCCCGCGAGGACGGCGTCACCGAACCCAAGATGGCGGAGTGAGCGCATGAACGTGATGGACACCCGCGCGACGTCGTCGCTACTCTATCTCGACGGCGTGCACGTCTCGTTCGACGGCTTCCACGCCATCAACAATCTTTCGCTGACGCTCGAGCCCGGCGAGATGCGCGCCATCATCGGCCCGAACGGTGCCGGCAAGACCACGATGATGGACATCATCACCGGCAAGACCAAGCCCGACGAGGGCACGGTGCTGTTCGACGGCAAGACCGACCTGACCCGGCTCGACGAAACGCGGATCGCCGAGCTCGGCATCGGCCGCAAGTTCCAGAAGCCGACGGTGTTCGAGAGCCAGTCGGTGGAGGACAATTTGCTGCTTGCGCTCAATGTCGACCACAGCGTCAAGGGGACGCTGTTCTGGCGCGGCTCGAGGGGCGAGGCCGAGCAGATCGACCGGGTGCTCGAGACGGTGCGGCTCAAGGATGCCCGACGCAAGCTCGCCGGCAGCCTCTCGCACGGCCAGAAGCAGTGGCTGGAGATCGGCATGCTCCTGGCACAGGACCCGAAGCTGCTGCTGGTCGACGAGCCGGTCGCCGGCATGACCGACGTCGAGACGCATCAGACGGCTGAGCTGCTCAAAGAGATCAACAAGGATCATACCGTCATGGTCGTCGAGCATGACATGACTTTCGTTCGCGAGCTCGGCGTCAAGGTCACTTGCCTGCACGAAGGCACGGTGCTGGCCGAGGGCACCATCGATCAGGTGTCGTCGAACGATCGGGTGATCGAAGTGTATCTGGGACGCTAGGCGATGTTGGACGTCAAGGACATCAACCTCTATTACGGCGCCGCCCAGGCGCTGCGCGGCGTCTCGATCGCGGCGGAGCCGGGCAAGGTCACCTGCGTGCTCGGCCGCAACGGCGTGGGCAAGACCTCGCTGCTGAGGGCGCTGGTCGGGCAATATCCGCTGGCGTCGGGCAGCATCACCTTCGATGGCGCCGACATCACCCGCCTGAAGCCGTATGAGCGGGCGCGCAAGGGCATCGGCTTCGTGCCGCAGGGCCGCGAGATCTTCCCGCTGCTCACGGTCGAGGAGAATCTCAAGACCGGCTTCGGGCCGCTGAAGCGGGCCGATCGCAGCATCCCGGACGACGTATTCTCGCTGTTTCCGGTGCTGGAATCGATGCTCGGCCGCCGCGGCGGCGATCTTTCCGGCGGCCAGCAGCAGCAGCTTGCGATCGGCCGCGCCATGGTGATGCGGCCGAAGCTCTTGCTGCTGGACGAGCCGACCGAGGGCATCCAGCCGTCGATCATCAAGGACATCGGCCGGGCGATTTCGTACCTCCGCAATCTCGGCAACATCGCCATCGTCCTGGTCGAGCAATATCTCGACTTTGCCTGCGAACTCGGCGACAACTTCGCCGTCATGGATCGCGGCGCGGTGAAGTTCACCTGCACCCGCGCCAATCTCGACCAGGCCGAGATCAGCCGCCAGATGGCGCTGTGATCATCACGTAGCTTCTCGACGCGGTCTCGCCCGCGTCTGGTCCCAGGGGAGGGGATCGATGCGGGCCGATCCCGCCAACGCCGCTGCCGACATCTTCGAGGCCAACCGCGCCCGCGGCGCGGTGCGCTTCGACGTGCGGCTGCAGGACGGCGTGACGCGGCGCCATCACCTGCATGAATCCGGCTCGCTGCGCGTCCGCTTTCCCTCGCCCGAGGACGACGGTCTCTCGGCGATGTTCGTCAACACCGCGGGCGGAATCGCCGGCGGCGACCATTTCGCGATCGAGGTCGCGGCCGGCGAAGGCAGCCGCGTCACGCTGTCGAGCGCCGCGGCCGAGAAGGTCTATCGCGCGCCGGGCAAGCCAGCCGAGCTCGATATCGCGCTGACGGCTCATGCCGGCGCGCACATCTCGTGGCTGCCGCAGGAGACCATCCTGTTCGACCGCGCCCGCATTCATCGCCGCATCGACATCGACCTCGCCGACACCGCCTCTCTCCTGTTGTGCGAGATCGTCGTGTTCGGCCGCACGGCCATGGGCGAGCGCATGCGCGAGGGCGAGTTCGTCGATCGCTGGCGGCTCAAGCGCGGCGGCAAGCTGGTGTTCGCCGAGACGGTCCGCCTCGACGGCGACATCGGCGACAAGCTGGCGCAGCCCGCGATCGCCAAGGGCGCCGCGGCCATCGGGACTGCGCTGATCGTGCCCGGCGACGCCGCGCTGGTGGAGCGCATCAGGGAGAGCCTGCCGGCGTTTCGGGGCGAGGCCGGACTGTCCGCCTGGAATGGATTTGCAATGGCGCGCTTCTGTGCCCAAGATGCCGCGAGCCTGCGCGCCGACATGATGGCGGTGCTCGGCTGCGCATCGGCCGGACCGCTGCCGCGGCTGTGGCTCAACTAGACGTTTACCAACTGACGATCATTAGAAGACGATCACCAGAGAGTCCGCATGAACCTGTCTCCCCGCGAAAAGGACAAGCTCCTGATCTCGATGGCCGCCATCGTGGCCCGCCGCAGGCTCGAGCGCGGCGTCAAGCTGAACCATCCCGAAGCGGTCGCGATCATCTCCGACTTCATTCTGGAAGGCGCGCGTGACGGCCGCACCGTGGCCGAGCTGATGCAGGCCGGCGCCCAGGTCCTGACCCGCGATCAGGTGATGCCGGGCATCCCCGAGATGATCCACGACATCCAGGTCGAGGCGACGTTTCCGGACGGCACCAAGCTGGTCACGGTGCACGAGCCGATCCGCTAAGTTCTTGCACGTCATTCCGGGGCAGCCCGCAGGGCTGAATCCGGAATCCAGAGATTGTCTGCAATCGATTTTGAGATTCCGGGTTCGGTCCTGCGGACCGCCCCGGAATGACGGAGAAAGACACATGATCCCCGGCGAACTTTTCATCCAGGACGGCGAGATCGAGCTCAATGCCGGCCGCAAGACCGTGACGCTGTCGGTCGCCAACACCGGCGACCGGCCGATCCAGGTCGGCTCGCATTACCATTTCTTCGAGACCAATCCGGCGCTGAAGTTCGACCGCAAGAAAGCCAGGGGCATGCGGCTCGATATCGCCGCCGGCACGGCGGTGCGCTTCGAGCCCGGCCAGACCCGCGAGGTGCAGCTGGTCGCGCTCGGCGGCAAGCGCACGGTCTACGGCTTCCGCGGCGACGTGATGGGCAAGCTGTAGACGATGCTGACCGGATTGCGCCTCGTCTCCGAAGCGGCCGAGCTGGCGGCGCGCCGTCATGCCGGCCAGCAGCGCAAGGGCCGCGACGAGGAGCCGTACATCAATCATCTCGCTGAGGTCGCCAACATCCTCGCGGTCGCCTGCAACGGCGAGGACGCCGAGCTCGTCGCGGCCGGCTGGCTCCACGACAGCATCGAGGACACCGACACCAGCCACGACGAGCTGATGCAGCGTTTCGGCTCGCGCGTCGCCGGGCTGGTCGAGGAGGTCACCGACGACATGACCCTGCCGAAGAGCGAGCGGCGCGCGGTCCAGGTCATCGCGGCTCCCGGCAAGTCTGATGGCGCCAAGCAGATCAAGATCGCCGACAAGATCAGCAACATCCGCGCCCGCATTGTGTTCGAGCCGGATCTCGAGCAGCAGCTCGAGCTGATGGAGTATCTTGGCTGGGCCGAGCAGGTCGTCGCAGGCTGCCGCGGTGTGAATGTGGCGCTGGACGCGCTGTTCGACGAGACCGTTGCGAACGCGCGGGGGACGCTGTGAGCGGACCGTCGGCGTTGCGAGAACAAGACAAGCAGAGCTAATTGGGGGCCAACGATGTCCGTCAAGATCAAGCGTTCCGTCTACGCCGACATGTTCGGTCCCACGACCGGCGACAAGGTCCGGCTCGCCGACACGGACCTGATCATCGAGGTCGAGAAGGACTTCACCGTCTATGGCGAGGAGGTGAAGTTCGGCGGCGGCAAGGTCATCCGCGACGGCATGGGCCAGTCGCAGGCGACCAACAAGCAGGGCGCCGCCGACACCGTCATCACCAATGCGCTGATCGTCGATCATTGGGGGGTCGTGAAGGCCGACGTCGCGATCAAGGACGGCATGATCTCAGCGATCGGCAAGGCCGGCAATCCCGACATCCAGCCTGGCGTGACCATCGTGATCGGCCCGGGCACCGACGTGATCGCGGGCGAAGGCAAGATCCTCACCGCCGGCGGCTTCGACAGCCACATCCACTTCATCTGCCCGCAGCAGATCGAGCATGCGCTGATGAGTGGCGTCACCTCGCTGCTCGGCGGCGGCACCGGTCCGTCGCACGGCACCTTCGCGACGACCTGCACGCCCGGCCCATGGCACATCGGGCGGATGATGCAGTCGTTCGACGCCTTTCCGGTGAACCTCGGTATTTCCGGCAAGGGCAACGCCTCGCGGCCCGCGGCGCTGGTCGAGATGATCAAGGCCGGCGCCTGCGCGCTGAAGCTACATGAGGACTGGGGCACGACGCCGGCGGCGATCGACAATTGCTTGTCAGTGGCTGACGACTACGACGTCCAGGTGATGCTGCACTCGGACACGCTCAACGAATCCGGCTTCGTCGAGGACACGATCAAGGCCTTCAAGGGCCGCACGATCCACGCCTTCCACACCGAAGGCGCCGGCGGTGGCCACGCGCCTGATATCATCAAGGTTGCGGGCCTGAAGAACGTGCTGCCGTCGTCGACCAATCCGACGCGGCCGTTCACGCGCAACACGATCGATGAGCATCTGGACATGCTGATGGTGTGTCACCATCTCGATCCGTCGATCGCCGAGGATCTCGCCTTTGCCGAAAGCCGCATCCGCAAGGAGACGATCGCGGCCGAGGACATCCTGCACGATCTCGGCGCGCTCTCGATGATGTCATCGGATTCGCAGGCGATGGGCCGGCTCGGCGAGGTCATCATCCGCACATGGCAGACCGCCGACAAGATGAAGAAGCAGCGCGGCGCGCTGCCGCAGGACAAGGGCCAGGACAACGACAATTTTCGCGTCAAGCGCTACATCGCCAAATACACGATCAACCCGGCGATTGCGCATGGCGTGTCGAAGCTGATCGGCTCGGTCGAGAAGGGCAAGCTCGCCGATCTCGTGCTGTGGTCGCCCGCCTTCTTCGGCGTCAAGCCCGACTGCGTCATCAAGGGCGGCACCATCGTCGCAGCTCCGATGGGCGATCCCAACGCCTCGATCCCGACGCCGCAGCCGGTGCATTACCAGCCGATGTTCGGCGCGTTCGGCAAGTCGCTGACGGCCTCCTCGGTGATCTTCACCTCGAAGGCTGCCGTCACCGGCGGGCTCGCGCGCAAGCTCGGCCTGTCCAAGAAGCTCTACGCCGTGCAGAACACCCGCGGCAGGATCTCGAAGAAGAGCATGATCCACAACGACGCGACGCCGAACATCGAGGTCGATCCGGAGACCTATGAGGTCCGCGCCGATGGCGAGCTCCTGACCTGCGAGCCGGCCGAGGTGCTGCCCATGGCGCAGCGCTACTTCATGTTCTAAGCTCCGCCCGGTACCCAGAACCAGAAACGTACCGGGAGGACTGCTGCGTGATCTATGTCGTTGCCACCTTGACCATCAAGCCCGAAACCCGTGCGGAATTCATCGCCGCCGCGACTGCCTGCATTGCAGGGACCCGCAAAGAACCCGGCAATATCGCCTATGATTTGCATGAGAGCGTCACCGACCCGAGCAAGATGGTCTTCGTCGAGCAGTGGGAGAACGCCGAGGCCTTGGTGCCGCACCGCGCGACCGAGCACATGAAGACCTTCGGGCGCGTCGCGGTGAAATGCATGGCGGCGCCGCCGAAGATCGAGATCATTACGCCTGAGAAGGTCGATGTCCGCTGAGCGGAATAAGAGTGAGCGGAATAAGAGAATGAGAGTTTCAGCATGATCCGCGCGACACGCGTGCTCGGGCAGCATCGTTGGAAAGAGGCCGCCGCCGATTCCGTCCTGCTCGATTTCGATGACCGGCACCGGCGGCGGCTGGTGATGACCGGAACGCGTGGGCTGGAGTTTCTGTTGGACCTCGAGCACGCCACCGCCTTGCGCGGTGGCGATGCCCTGGTGCTGGAGGACGGCCGGCTGATCGAGGTCGTGGCGGCGGCCGAGCCGCTGCTCGAGATCCGGGCTTCCGATCCGCATCATCTGGTGCGGCTCGCCTGGCATCTCGGCAACCGGCACCTGCCGACGCAGCTCATGCCCAAGAGCCTGCGCATTCGCCGCGACCACGTGATCGAGGCCATGGTCAAGGGCCTCGGCGCGCGCGTGATCGAGATCGAGGCGCCGTTCGATCCGGAGGGCGGTGCTTACGCCGAGCCCAGCCATGCGCATGGCCATGATGATCATGATCACCACGGCCACGATCATCATCACGATCATGCCGGGCACGATCACGCGCATCACGACCACGGCCATGCACATGATCATCACGTGCATGACGAGCACTGCGGCCATGACCATCACGATCACGGTCATTCCCATGCTCATGAGCACAAGTGAGGAGGGGGCTCGGCCGGCTGCGATCAGCGCCGCGGATCCGGCTGCGCTGTATCGGCTGCTGACATGGCTGTCGCCGGCGTTTCCGATTGGCGGATTCTCCTATTCGAGCGGCATCGAATGGGCGGTCGAGGCGGGCGACATCGGCGATGCGGCGGCGCTGCGCGGCTGGCTCGCGACGATGCTGACCAATGGCTCCGGCTTCTGCGACGCGGCTTTCCTCGCGCACGCGTATCGCGCGGTTGAGCTCGACGATATGGCAAGCCTCCGCGAGGTGGCCGAGCTTGCCGCCGCTTTCGTACCGTCGCGCGAGCGTCAGCTCGAAACCACGGCGCAGGGCCGTGCCTTCATCGAGATCGCGCGGTCCGCCTGGAACTGCGCAGGCCTCGACGAGGCGGTGGCGCGATGTGAGAGCATCGTCTATCCGGTCGCCGTGGGGCTGGTCGGCGCGGTTCACGGCGTTCCTCTGGGACCCCTGCTGCACGGCTTCCTGCACGCCCTCACGTCGAACTGGATTTCCGCCGGCAGTCGTCTCGTACCGTTGGGGCAGACCGACAGCCAGCGCGTGCTTGCCGCGTTGGAACCTGTCGTTGCCGCGACGGCGGACCGCGCTCTGCTCGCCTCGCTCGACGACATCGGCGGCGCAACATTTCGCGCCGATCTCGCAAGCCTTCATCACGAGACGCAATATACAAGGCTGTTTCGGTCGTGATGAAGCGGGGCAAGGGCTGCTCCGATCACGGCCCCGCGCGGTCGCGCGCACGACAGAAGGGTAAATGACATGGCATCGTCTCACGGTCCGCTCCGCGTTGGCGTCGGTGGCCCGGTCGGGTCCGGCAAGACTGCGCTGATGGATCTCCTGTGCAAATCGATGCGGGAGCGCTACGACATCGCCGCGATCACCAACGACATCTACACCAAATGGGACGCGGAGTTTCTCGTTCGCTCGGGATCGCTCACCCCGGATCGTATCGCCGGCGTGGAGACCGGCGGCTGCCCGCACACTGCGATCCGCGAGGACGCTTCCATGAACCTCGCCGCAGTGGCCGACATGCGGGCCAAGTTTCCCGGACTCGACCTGGTGTTGATCGAGTCGGGCGGCGACAACCTCGCGGCAACGTTCTCGCCGGAACTCGCCGATATCACGATCTACGTCATCGACGTCGCGGCGGGCGACAAGATCCCGTCGAAGGGCGGACCGGGTATCACCCGCTCCGACCTTCTGGTGATCAACAAGATTGACTTGGCACCCCATGTGGGCGCTTCTCTGGAGAAGATGGAGACGGATGCCAAGCGCATGCGCGGCGCACGGCCCTTCGTCATGACCAATCTGAAGAAGAGCCAAGGGCTTGACCGGATTATCGGCTTCATCGAAGCCAAGGGCGGTCTGAAGCCGTCGGCCTGAGCGCCGGGACTGATCTGCGTCGCAACGTTCTTCGTTGCTCGATGCGTCTGCTGCAATGACAGACGCAAAAAAGCCTCATCCGGCCGGAACAACTTGAGCCCTCGGGTGTTTCCTCGACCCGGGGTGCGCCTTGCCCAAGGCGTCTCGGCGCCGATGCACCGGTATCCTGGGATCGCTATCCACTGATCGCTCCGATCACTTCCGATCGCCCCGAGGTGCGTCCTTGAGTTGCAGGCCCGGTTATTGGATGACTCGTCTCCTCCTTCGCCAACCCTTTACTTCAGAGTAAACGAGTGCTCCGGCTGGGTGTCATCATCGGTTTGATCGCGCTGGTCGGGACGGCGCTGTCCGGCTTGGCCGCCTATCGCGTCCACGACCAGGAGCTGGCGCTCGATCGCATTGCGCTCGCCCGTGCCATCGACGTCCATGCCAGCCTCGTCCAGGACCGGCTGACCGAACGTGAGCTGCTGGCCCGGGTGGCCTCCGGGCTGTTCCGCGCTCCCTCGGTGATCAAGGCCAATATGCTGGAGCCGCTGCGATCGTCGATCTACGCGTTCAAGACCGACTTCGTGGTGGCATCGTGGATCGCGCGGCTGCGGCCGGATGAGCTCTCCATCGCGCAAACCGAGCTGCGCCAGGCTGGCTTCCCGAATCCAACCATTCGCAATTTCGACGACACGCCGCTGGGGCCGAACGTCGATCGTCCGTTGGACGTTCTGATGGATCTCGAGCCACGCAATGCCGAGACCTCCAGGCTTCCCGGCATCGCACTCGACCGGCAGCCGATCGTCGGACCGATGCTTGCGCGCGCCATGGCCGAGGGCAAGCCGGTCGCTTCCGACCCCACCCCGCTGGTGCGGAGCGACGGTCCGATCGGGATCGTGCTGGCAGCCCCGGTCGTCCCGCAAGGTGCCACTGCGCCGGCGGGCTTCGTGACGTTTTCCTACGAGATCGGGCCGCTGCTGCTCACCAATGACGATCTGTCGTTGTTCTCGGTGGCGTTGAAGGATCCGCGCAACGCCTCGGACGAGCTGGTTGCCAATGATCAGGGCGCGGTGACGAGCCGGACCCGGGGGCCGGACGATCCTGCTCCGTCGTCGACCCGCACCGTCGCCTTCGGCAATCACGACTGGTCGCTGGTCTATTACGCCAAGAGCAATGCGGTCCGGCGTGCGCAACAGACCGCGGCGATCGTCGGCGTCATCGGGATGGCGCTGACCGGTATCATCTGCGGCCTGTTCGGCTACGTCGCCTACAATAATCTGCGCCTGAGTCGCGAAATCCAGGTGCGGATCGGCTTCGAGCGCCGACTGACGGCGGTCATCGACGAGCTGAACCACCGGGTCAAGAACATCCTGGCGGTGATCCAGTCCATCGTGACGCGCACGCTGCGTCATGGCAGCGACATCGATGTCGCGCGCGAGCTGCTGATCGGGCGGATCCATGCGATGTCGAACGTCGTCACGCTGCTCAGCGAGAGTCAATGGCAGGGCGTGCAATTGCGCGGACTGTTCGAAGCTCGCGCCATCCCGCATGCCGACAGGATTGCGGTCAACGGACCCGACATCACCGTGAGCGCGCGTGCCGCGCAGAGCCTGTCGCTGCTGTTCTTCGAACTCGCCTCGCACTCGGACGAAGGCCTCTCGCTGGTGGGAAAGCACCCGCACATCACCGCCAAATGGGAGGTGACCGGCGAGGAGCCGAATGCCGTCTTCCACTTCCGTTGGGAGGAATTGAACACCAGTGAAGCAACGCGGCGGCCGGACAGCGATTTCGGACTGATCCTGCTCGATCGCGTTGCGCCGGAGGCGCTCG
This sequence comes from Bradyrhizobium sp. HKCCYLRH2047, assembly GCF_051168175.1. Taxonomy (NCBI): domain Bacteria; kingdom Pseudomonadati; phylum Pseudomonadota; class Alphaproteobacteria; order Hyphomicrobiales; family Nitrobacteraceae; genus Bradyrhizobium; species Bradyrhizobium sp. HKCCYLRH2047. Next base: position 212,504 of record NZ_JBNPUM010000009.1, on the reverse strand, counting down.
GCGGCACGTCAAAGCGCTTCTTCACCGAGGCGAGCTATATCTATGAGCTGAGCGCGCCGATGGAGACGGTCATCGACATGACCGAGCGCGATCGCACCGAGCAGTTCTCCGCACCACTGCATCCGGCGCGATAGCCGCAGCGCCGGTCGGCGAACAGGATGCCGGGGCGTCACGATCCCGGGCACAAGAGATCAACAACAAGAAGAGGCGGCTCGCTGAGGAGCCGCCTCTTTGCTGGTTCGTTTGCGACGGCTTGGCTGATCAGCCGCCGCTGCCGCCGATCACCGCCCGCACGGTCTCGTCCGGGCCGAAATCCTCGGCGCCTTCGACGTAGAGCAGCGCTGCCAGCTTCGAGCGCGCGCGGTTCACGCGGCTCTTGATGGTACCCACCGCGCAGCCGCAGATCGCTGCCGCATCCTCGTAGGAAAAGCCCGATGCACCGACCAGGATCAGTGCCTCGCGCTGGTCCTGAGGCAGCTTCTCGAGCGCCGCGCGGAACTCCTCGAACTCGAGATGCGCGCCCTGCGAGGGATGTGTCTTGAGCGTCTTGGCGTAGTTGCCTTCGGCATCTTCCACTTCGCGCCGGCGTTTGCGGTAGTCGGATCGGAACAGGTTGCGCAGGATCGTGAACAGCCAGGCAGGCAGATTCGATCCCGGTTGAAACGAGTCGATGTTGGCCAGCGCCCGGAGCAGGGTTTCCTGCACGAGGTCGTCGGCACGATCGCTGTTACCACTCAAGGAAATCGCAAATGCGCGAAGGCTGGGGACGGCCGCGAGGATATCGTCCCGCAAGGAATCAGTGAGAGGCATTCACTCCCTCCCGTCGGTTTGGTCGTTGGATCCCCCGCCGTTCTCCACGTGGGACTGTGCTGCCGGCGCATCAAGCTTCCGCACCAGATCCGCGAAGCGGTCCGGCACTCCCTGACGGACGACGTCGTCGTACATCGCGCGGAGTTGATGACCGATTCTGGATTGAATTTCCGCGTTCAGTCCGCCGGGCTTGCGCGGTGCCGCATTCTTGCTGGCTTGAGACTTTACATCTTTCATGACCTTTTCCACGTTTCCCCGAGAGTTAAGTCCCTGAAGCTTCAAGAATTATTCTCGCCACCGAGAGGGTCTGTCGGGAACTAATGCGACGGGGCGATAAAAGTTCCACGCGTTTGGGGAACTTTTCGTCGGTTCAGGCGTAATCAGCGCATTATGGAACCCGGGCGGAAGCCCAGATGACCGAATGGAGTGGGGATGAGCCGATCACAGCTTGTTGCTGAACATTTGCCGCTGTTGCGCCGGTATGCGAGGGCCCTCACCGGCAGCCAGGGTTCCGGAGACGCCTATGTCGGAGCGATGCTCGAGGCCCTGATTCAGGATCCGGCGCTGCTGGACGAGCGCTATGGACCGCGGGCGGCCCTGTTCCGCCTGTTCACGCAGATCTGGAATTCGGTAGCGCTCAACGACGACGCAGAAGTGGCGACCCTGCCGATGCCGCCGGAACGGCGGCTCTCGAATATCACCCCCTTACCACGCCAAGCCTTCCTGCTGCTCTCGCTCGAGGGTTTTCCCGAGGAGGAAGTGGCCTTCATCCTCGACATCGACGTCGCTGAAACCCGCCGGCTGGCGGATGCTGCCGGACGGGAGCTCGCCGCCGAAATCGCTACCGATGTGCTGATCATCGAGGACGAGACTTTCATCGCGATGGACCTCGAGAGCCTCGTCAAGAATCTCGGCCACAACGTCATCGGCGTGGCCCGCACTCATGCCGATGCGGTGGCTCTCGCAAAGAACAAGAAGCCCGGTCTGATCCTGGCTGATATTCAGCTCGCCGATGGTTCGTCCGGCCTGGACGCTGTCAACGAGCTTCTGCGCACCTTCGAGGTACCGGTGGTCTTCATCACCGCCTATCCGGAGCGCTTCCTCACCGGTGAGCGGCCCGAGCCGGCGTTCCTCATCTCCAAGCCGTTCCAGCCGGCCATGGTGTCGGCGGTGGCGAGTCAGGCGCTGTTCTTCCAGCGCAATTCGCGCAACCGGATGCCGAAGCCGGCAGCCTGATCAGGCCACGCGTGCACGATCCTGTTCCGGCGCGTTCCTCGTGGAGCGCGCCGGCTTCTTTTGCAGCATCGAATTGCGAGATCAGCAGCCGCGGCACACCCCGCCGAGTCGTGCCTTCAGGACCGCGTCACTCGGATCGATGTCCGTCTGCAAGATTTGCGACGTCCGCCGGGGCGCGAAAACGATCGGCACGAGAAACGTCAGATCCCCATCCGCCAGCTCCGGCGGAGGTGGGGCAAATGGCTGGGCGCGCCGGACCATGGCGAGCGCCTCCTGGTCAAGCGCGGGATCGCCGGTCGTTTCCGCCAGCACCGCCGAGATGAGATGACCCTCGCGGTCGATGTGGAACAGGACCTTGGCCGTCCCGCCCTCATCCGAAGCCCGCAGTGGATAACGGCGCTGAATCTTCAATTGTGCGACAAGATTCTTGATCCAGGTCTCCTTGGCGCTCTCAGCCGCTCCCATCGCGGGAAACAGGCACAGGAGAGCCAGCGCCAGCCCAAGCCCCTTCCGCACGCCATCCAACGAGCTCAGCATCTCCGCCCCCATGCGCGGACGATGAACGTGGCCGCGCCACTGCCACATATACCTCAGGGGAAAAGCGGATAAAGCGCCGGGAATGTCGGGCTGGGATCCGATCGAGCAGATGGATCAGAAAAGAATGCGGGGCACCGCCGGCATCACCACGGCGGTGCCCCGCGTCGCCGGTCAATGGGGCAGGGGGATAACCGGCTGCCGAGATGACGCGCGACCCGAAAAGTCGTTCCGCGTGAGATCGAATTTTTTGACGCCACGAATTTGAAGAATGTCGCCGCAGTTTACACACGGTTAAGTGATTCGCCCGACCGAGAACCCAGTTCCTGCGACTTACGTTGGTATGCCGATCGCCTTGCGGCGAGGGGAGCAGAGACATGTCGCAGACCAGGAAGGTTATCGTTTTGGGTTCGCTTGCGGCTTCCGCAATGCTCGTGGGTGCAATGCAACTGGCCTCCGGCCATGATCTTGGCGCCAACCTGCCGCTCCAGAACTCCGCCCGCGAGACGATCGTCGCGACCGCGAACGACGTGAACCGGGCCGCCAAGTCTGACCGCGCGCAACAAAGCGGTACTGTGGCGCCGTCACAAACTGTGTCGATCAAGCTGGCAGCCTTCGCGGAGACGTCCTTCCTGGTGCGGCTTCCCGTCAACCCCGCCGCTGTGAGCGCGGGCTCGTTGCCGTCGCCGCAGGGATCGCAGCTCATCACCACCGGCAACGAGCGGCAGGCCGTCAAGCATCCGGTGGCGTGCGAGCCGTCGGTGTCGGTGCTGACGGAGATCGCCAAGCGCCTGCAACCGGGACGGTGTGTGACTTAGTTGATAGCAGCTTGCACCCGATCCGCCGCCTAAGCACTCGATCAACGCCTTGGATCCTCACTCTGCGGGCGTTTGCTCCTCCGCCGCTGCGCGGCTGACCATGAATCCGAGCGCCAGACCGCCGACGGCCAGAATGGGAATCAGCCGCTTGATGCCGATCATGCGGACGATCTGCAAGCCGCTGGCCAGCAGCATCGGGTCTGCAAAAGCCGATTGGACTGCCGACCGCGCCGTTTCCGCGCTTCGCGCGGCACGGCTCTCGATTGCGCGCTTGCGCGCCATGTAGCTGATCGCCGCGATCAACGTCACCACGAAGAAGATGGCGGCACCGGTGAGGCACGCGGCCACGAGACCGTATCGATCCAGGACGGCGACGAAAGCGGCGGCGCACAGAAAGCTCGTGGTTACGAACAGTCCGACCGCTGCAGCGATTGCGAGCGACGTGAGCCTAACGGCATGCCCGGTCGATTCCTGGAAGTCCGCAATCAGGCGCTGCAGCATGTCATTCCCCTTCCGATCTCATTCATCTGCGCAACAAACTCAAATCGGCGCCGAAGACGCGGCGCCGAAACGAGACAAGCCTCTGGATTTCAGGGCCAAATCCTCAGCGTCTCCAGGCGGCGCCGATGAGAAATCCAAGTCCGAGCGCGAGACCCACGGTGGCGAGCGGACGCTGCGAGATCACGTCCTCGAGGCGCTCCTCCAGCGAGTTCGCGGCCTCCTGGGCCGCACCAAACATGGCCGTGCCGCGCTCGGACATGTCGTCGAACGTCTGGTCCGCGTTCTCGCGCGCCTGTCGATAGCCGCTGCGGGCCTGCTTGCTCGCCTGCCCGGCGAAAGCATTCAGCGCGTCGGTGATCTGTTCGGTGAGAGCTGCGATATCGTTTTTCACGGCGTGGACATCCTTCTGCAGGCGTTCGTAGTTCGCTTTGTCGACGAGATCTTTCAGGGCGGTCTCACCGTCAGTCGGTGGCATGGCAAGCTCCCGGAGCAAGGTGATTGCGTCTGCTCGACAAACGCGGGGTCTCAGCCGAAGTTCCGACGCTGGAAACCGAATTAGTCCGCCGGCAGTTGCGGCGTATCGTCCGGCAGCAGATGCTCTTTGACGATGAGGGCGACGATCAGCAGCGGCGAGGCGAGGAAGGCTCCCATCGGGCCCCACAGCCAAGTCCAGAATGCCAGCGCAATGAACACCGCGAGTGCGTTGAGCGCGAGCCGCCTGCCGATGATGGTCGGCGTGACGAAATGGCCTTCCATGAAGGTGATCACGGCGAAGATGGCGGGCGCGACCATGCCGGCGCTCAGGGTCGGGAATGCGACCGCGCCGACCAGGACGAGCACCGCAAACATTGCGATCGGGCCGATGATGGGGATGAAGTTCAGCGTCGCTGCGAGCGCGCCGAGCCCGGCGGGGTTTGGCATGCCGGCGATGGCGCAGGCGAGGCCTGCGGCGATGCCGACCCCGGTGTTGATGAGCGTGACCGTCAGCAGATAGTTGCCGAGGTGCAGTTCGAGCTCGTTCAGGATGCGCAGCGTCCGAAGCCGGGCCTCATGATCACCGAAGGTCATGATCAAGGTGCGCCGCAGGTCCCGCCAGCTCGCGATGAACAGCACCAGCGTGGCGAAGAACAGCAGGAATTCCGTGAAGGTCGGCGACAGGAATTCGATCGTCGGCTGAACCCAATCGAACTTGGGCAGCTCCAGGCTGGTCGAGGCCTGCCCGCTTCCACCGCCGATCGCCGCCTGCATTTCGTGCCACAGCGCCAGCGGCCGATCGAAGACGTGCAGCTTGGCCTTGAGCGTCGTGGCGAGCTCGGGAAGGCGATTGGTCCAGTCGAGGACCGGCGCCGAGATCAGGCCGATGATGAAGGCCAGTCCCGCGGCAACGGCGATCACGATCAGCACGGCGCCGACGCCGCGCGGCACGTGGTGGCGTTCGAGAAAGTTGGCGGCCGGCGACAGCATGGTGCCGACCACGAACGCCATCACGATCGGCAGAAAGAACCCGCGGGCGACGTAGAGAACGCCGGTGACGCAGATCGCGGTGAGAACCACGAGCGCGATGGCGACGACTTCGGCCCGCCTGATCACCGGTGGAAGCTCGTGGCGGCTTTCGTTCAGCGCCGCGCCTTCGCTCCCGCTCGCGAGCAGCCGCTCGGTGGGAAGTACACGCACCATAGGTCCCCCCGATCGGGTCGTTCGCGCACAGTTCGCGTGATGACGTTCTTCTTTCGCCTAACTGGCGAGACGGCGCCGGGTTCCGTCGCGAGAACGTGACAGCCTCTACGCTTGACTGACGCAGGGCGACCACAGCGGAGCCGGAACTGCGGCGAGCCGTTCGGCGTTTGGAAGGCAATCACGCATCGCACCGCGATGCTCGTCTGACAGGGGCACTCCATGACACAGCTCGTTTCCGGCCATCGCAACCTTTCGCGGCGGACCGCTTCGCTTATCGTCGGCGTCGCGGTTCTTCTCGTCGCGGGTCCCGCCGCGTCTCACGCGCAGAGCCTCGGCTATGCGCCGGTCGAGCAGCAGCAGGCGTTCCCGCCCGACCAGGCGACTGCACCCGCCGTGGAGCAGGACGAGGACAGCCAGCTTCCGGACCGGCTGCGTCGCACGATCGTCAATCTGGATACGCGGGAAGCGCCGGGGACGATCATCATCGATACCGCCAATACCTACCTGTACTACGTGCTCGGCGGCGGTCGCGCGCTGCGCTATGGCGTTGGCGTCGGGCGCGAGGGCTTCACCTGGTCGGGTGTGCAGACGGTGACCCGCAAGGCGGAATGGCCGGACTGGCATCCGCCGGCGCAGATGATCGCGCGCCAGCCCTATCTGCCGCGTTTCATGGCTGGCGGCCCGGGCAATCCGCTCGGCGCGCGGGCCATGTATCTCGGCTCCAGCGAGTATCGCATCCACGGCACCAACGATCCGACCACGATCGGCAAGTTCGTGTCCTCGGGCTGCATCCGCCTGACCAATGAGGACGTGAGCGACCTGTTCAGCCGCGTGCAGGTGGGGACGAAGGTCGTCGTGCTGCCGAAGGCCGCATCGCTGCAGGCGCGCGCGAATTCCGACCGGGCGCCGCGCGTGACCTCGCTGCCGTCGGGGCGTCAGGCGATGTCGCTGCCGGTCTCGGCCATCAACTGATCTGGGAGTGGGACGATGAAGGGTCGACGTGCACTCGCCGCCATCGCAGTGGCAACCATGGCAACCGCGGGTGCGTTGGCGGTGCCGACCTCGGCGGGGGCGCAGGATTTCTTCTCCGCGCTGTTCGGCGGCTTCAACGCGCCGCAGCGCCAGGCGCCCTACATCCGGATGCCGTTCGCCGACGAGGCGCCTCCGGCGCCACGGCCGGCCCCGCGCGGCGATGTCAGCTATCGCGGCGGCAGCAGCAGCGTCGCCTGGTGTGTCCGCACCTGTGATGGCCGCTACTTCCCGCTCGGCGCGACCGGCGACCAGAGCAAGGAAGCCGCCTGCAACAGCTTCTGCCCGGCGGCCAAGACCGAGATCGTCTATGGCAGCTCGATCGACGCCGCCGAGACGGATGGCGGCAAGCCATATTCGGCGCTGCCCAACGCCTTCAAGTATCGCACCGAGATCGTCGACGGCTGCACCTGCAACGGCAAGGACCAATTCGGCCTTGCCAAGGTGTCGATCGACAACGATCCGACCCTGCGCAAGGGGGACGTCGTCGCCAGCGACGACGGCCTCAAGGTCGCCAACCGGATCGGCAGCGGCAAGCGCGCCGAGCTGAACTTCTCGCCGGCGCCCGCGGCGTTGCGCGCGAAATACGAGCGCGCGCCGGTGATGGCGTCCGACTGATCCTGCAAGGTCGTCAGGCCGCGCGGATCTTGCCGAGGAAGTCCGTGACCTGATGACCGAGGTTCCTGCTCTGGCTCTCAAGCGTCTCTGAGGCGTTGCGCACGTTGTCGGCGGCCGCCGCAGCGGCATCGGCGTCCGACTTCACGCCGGTGATGTTGTCGGAGACGTGCTTGGTGCCGTCGGCCGCGAACTGGGTGCTGCGCGAGATTTCCTGCGTCGCCGCCCCTTGCTCCTGCACCGCCGCGGCGATCGCGGTCGCCACCTCGTTGACCTCGCCGATGATGCCGCCGATGCGCTTGATCGCGTCGATCGCGTCATTGGCGACACGCTGGATGTCGGCGATCTGCTCCGAGATATCGTCGGTCGCCTTTGCGGTCTGGCTCGCCAGCGTCTTCACCTCGGAGGCGACGACGGCAAAACCCTTGCCGGCCTCACCGGCGCGCGCCGCCTCGATGGTGGCGTTCAGCGCCAGCAGATTGGTCTGCGAGGCGATGCTGTTGATCAGCCCGACCACCTCGCCGATCCGGTTCGCCGACTGCGCCAGCCCCTGCACGGTGCCGTCGGTCATGCGGGCCTGCTCCACCGCGCGGCTGGCGATCCCGGCCGCATGCGACGCCTGCTTGCTGATGTCGGCGATCGAGGCATTCAGCTCCTCCGCGGCGGAGGCGACCGTCTGCACGCTCATCGAGGCATCGCTGGAGGCCTTCGAGGCCTCCTCGGCGCGGGCGTTGGTCTGCCGCGATACGTTGGTCAGGCCGGCGGACGTCGCCTGCATGTCGGTGGAGGCGCGGCCAAGCTGCTCGAGCGAATCGCGCACCAGCCCCTCGAATTCGCTCACATAGCTTTCGATCGCCCGCTGGCGCGCAACCGTCGTTTCGTTGCGTTGGCGCTCCTGGGCCTCGATCGCGAGCTTGTCCTTGGCCTGCTGCTTGAACGTTTCGAGCGCGCCCGCCAGCGCCCCGATCTCGTCCTGGCGCTGCATGTAGCCCGTCTCGACGCTGAGGTCGCCGCCCGCAACCGCCAGCATGGCATCGCGCATTCTGTTGAGCGGCTGGATCACCCGGCGGCTCACCAGCATCAGCGCGGCGCCGCCGATCCCGGTCGCCGCGATGAGGAGGCAGAGTTCGATGCCGAGGGTCCGCATGGCGGCCGCATGCTGCTCCTCGATATAGGTCCTTGCGGTTTCAAGCGCGGTCTCGGCGACCGCAACCGCGGCATTGAGGCGCCCGACCGTGAACGGGCTCCATTTGTTGGCCACCATCTCCGGCGTCTCGCCGCTCGCGACCGCGTTGACGAGGCGATCCCGCAGCGCGGTGTATTCCGCGTCGAAATAGGCCTTGCGCGTGGCCTCCAGCGCCGCCGTCATCGCGGCCGGCCATTTTGCGCCGGTGGTCGCCAGTTCGAGCGCCTTCCATGCGGCCTCGGCGCCGCCGACCGCCTTGGTATAGTTCAGCCGCGCCTCGGGCGTGATCTTGCCTGCGGCGAGCCCGTTCGACACCAGGAAGGAGGCGTCGCCGGCGGTGTTGCGCAGCAGCCATGCGATCTGCTTGATCTGCAGCAGCTGATCGATGGTCGGGTCCGCGTGGTTGACCTCGGCTGCGAGAATGGCCTGGATCTTTTCCAGCGTCTCCAGCAGCCTGTCCTCGGTCTGCATGTATTCCTTGCCGAGCGCCAATCGGCGCGACGCCTTCGGCTTGGCGACCTCCAGCCAGAATTCCTTCTGCTGATCGCTCAGCGTCGCCAGCAATTGCTGGAATTGCGAGAGCAGCGCCGCCTTGTCGGCAAACGCGATGCCCGGAAGGATGCCGAGCGCGCGTCCCATGGACGGCATGGCAACGTCACGCAGGCCGCGGACGTATCGCTCAGTCTCCGGTTCGACCTTCTCGTCCACGGTCACCATGCGGTTCGAGGTGGAGCGGTCGGCCCGCAGCTTGTCCATCGCCTTGAACATGCTTTCGGAGGCATCGACGATGGAGGTGATGCGCGCAGTGAGCTTGAGCTGCTGCCACGAAAAATAGGCCCGCGAGGCGAACAGGCCGACAAACAGGCATGCCGTCACAAGGATGATAGCCTTCAACGTCGTGGAAATGGTCAGGCGGTTCAGCATGTTGATCTCCGATTCACCGTATCTGACCGCAAACCGGTAAAAATCTGGATGAGGGGTGGCTCCGTGGAACTACGGAGGCGGCCCAGAGGGCTCACGGTTCCGGGTGCGGAACTACCAGCCCGCAAGCGGGTTAGCTGACCAACGCCAGCGCATCTTTCTCGCCAAGGGGCTCGTCATGCTGATCAGTGCACTCGTCACCTTTCTCGTCGTCATCCTCATTCTCTATTTGATCAACCTGCTGCCGATCGACGGCCGCGCCAAGCAGATCTGCCGGGTCATCGTCATCGTGCTCGGTGTGATCTCGCTGCTCCGCTTCATCGCGGTGATATAATCCGGTATCATGTTACCTCCGACTGATCAAAAAAAGCCCCGGCGGATGGCCGGGGCTTTTCGCATCAGGCGTTTGCCTTCGCCTCGCGCCGCCGCGCCGTAAGGATGTATTCGGTGTAGCCGTTCGGCTGGGTGCGGCCTTCGAACACGAGGTCGCAGGCCGCCTTGAACGCCACGCCGTCGAACGACGGTGCCATCGGCTGATAGAGCGCATCGCCGGCATTCTGCTTGTCGACGACGACGGCCATGCGCTTCAGCGAGTCCATCACCTGCTCCTTGCTGACCACGCCGTGGTGCAGCCAGTTGGCGAGATGCTGGCTGGAGATGCGCAACGTCGCGCGGTCCTCCATCAGGCCGACATCGTGGATGTCCGGCACCTTGGAGCAGCCGACGCCCTGGTCGATCCAGCGCACGACGTAGCCGAGAATGCCCTGGCAGTTGTTGTCGATCTCCTGGCGGACGTCGTCCGGCGCCCAGTTCGAGTTCGACACGGGGATGGTGAGGATGTCGCCGAGCTTGGCGCGCGGGCCGCCCTTGGCGAGCTCGGCCTGGCGGGCGTGCACGTTGACCTGGTGATAATGCAGGGCGTGCAGGGTCGCTGCGGTCGGCGACGGCACCCAGGCGGTGGTGGCGCCGGCCTGCGGGTGGCCGATCTTCTGCGCCATCATGTCCGCCATCTTGTCCGGCGCGGCCCACATGCCCTTGCCGATCTGGGCGTGGCCGGGGAGACCGTCGATCAGGCCCATGTCGACGTTCCAGTCCTCATAGGCCTTGATCCAGGGCTGCGCCTTCATCTCGTTCTTGCGGATCATCGGACCCGCTTCCATCGAGGTGTGGATCTCGTCGCCGGTGCGGTCGAGGAAGCCGGTGTTGATGAAGACGATGCGCTTCGACGCCTGCTGGATGCAGGCCTTGAGGTTGACCGTGGTGCGGCGCTCCTCGTCCATGATGCCGACCTTCATGCTGTTCTCCGGCAGGCCGAGCATCTTCTCGACGCGCGCGAACAGCTCGACCGTCAACGCGACCTCGTCCGGGCCGTGCATCTTCGGCTTGACGATGTAGATCGAGCCGGTGCGGCTGTTCTTGACCTGGGAGTTGCCCGTGAGGTCGTGGATCGCGAGCAGGCCGGTGACGGCGGCGTCGAGAATGCCCTCCGGCACCTCCTTGCCCTCGGAGTCGAGCACGGCGTCGGTGAACATGTGGTGCCCGCAATTGCGGATCAGCAGCAGGCTGCGGCCGTGCAGCGTGAGGCTGCCGCCGGACGGCGTGGTGTAGCTGCGGTCGCTGTTCAGCGCGCGGGTGAGCGTCTTGCCGCCCTTCTCGAAATCGGCCGACAGGGTGCCGTTCATCAGGCCGAGCGTGTTGCGGTAGACCAGCACCTTGTCCTCGGCGTCGACGGCGGCGACCGAATCCTCCATGTCGAGGATGGTCGAGACCGCGGCTTCCAGGATCATGTCGGAGACGCCGGCCGGATCGTCCTTGCCGATGACATGGCTGCGGTCGATCACGACCTCGACGTGCAGGCCGTTGTTGGCGAGCAGGATCACGGATGGCGCCTCGGGCGTGCCGTGATAGCCGGCGAACTGCGCGGCGTCCTTCAGTGCGGTAGCGTTGCCGCTCTTCAGTTTGGCCGAGAGCTGGCCCGCGATGACGCTATAGGACGTGACGTCGGTGTGGCTGCCGGTGGCGAGCGGCACGGCGGCGTCGAGGAACGCCTTGGCCTTGGCAATCACCTTGTCGCCGCGGGCTTTGTTGTAGCCCTTGCCGGCTTCGCTCGGGTCATGCGGGATGGCGTCGGTGCCGTAGAAGGCGTCGTACAGCGAGCCCCAGCGCGCATTCGCCGCGTTCAGCGCATAGCGGGCGTTGGTGAGCGGCACCACCAGCTGCGGTCCGCAGATCTTGCCGATCTCCTCGTCGATATTGGCGGTCTCGACCTTGTGGGTCGCCGGCTCCGGCAGGAGGTAGCCGATCTCCTTCAAGAACGCCGTGTAGGCGCCGAGGTCGAAGGCCTTGCCCTTGTTGGCGAGGTGCCAGGCGTCGATCTTGTCCTGCAGGGCGTCGCGGTACTTGAGCAGTTGGCGGTTCTTCGGGCCGAGATCGCGCAGGATCGCGGCAAGGCCGGCCCAGAACGCGTCCGGATCGATCCCGGTCTTCGGCGCGGCCTCCTTGGCGATGAAGTCGAACAGAACGGGGGCGATCTTCAGTCCATGGGCGTCGATACGGGTCATGATGAGACGTTTCTCTCGAAAAAGGGCGACGTTGCGCGCGAATTGGGCATGCTGAATGGCCGCCTCGAAGGCGGCGTGTGCAGTGCATTTAGCGCCAAAGCGGGGGCCACGAAAGGGGGGAGGGGTATCGCAGTTGGTCGGGGGAGCGCGTCGGTTCCGAGATCGGGGGCGAGGGGCTGATCCTGTCGATCCGGCGTTGCGGAAGCCCGCGGCATTTGCCCCAGCCTCCGCCGTCGTTGCGAGGAGCGAAGCGACGACGCAATCCAGACTGTCGCTGCGGAGATGGTCTGGATTGCTTCGCTTCGCTCGCAACGACGCCTGAGGTTGCATCTCGCTGCTCATTTGGATCGTGCGCTTGCGAACAGTCGCCAACGTTCTCGCGGCGCCTGTTGGCGTCCGAGCTTTGCCAGTTGAACGCCTCTGCTAACGAGAGGCGCAGGGAAGGCCGGGTGCAGGCTGCACCCATGGCCCGCCTGCAGAAAAAAATGCAGGCGGCAGTCACCACAGGTACGAGCCGGACATCCGGCCTTCCCTGCGCGATGGATTTACGGTTGCTCCGTGGTCTCCCCGGTGCGCCGGGCTTTCTGGTCACCGTTGCCCGCGCAGCGCGTTGGCGCTGTCGCAGACGTGGCATCAGCGTCGGGATGCCAGGACCCCACGGCTTGGCCGTGCGTCTCGGAACTGTCCGCCAGCATGATCGCTCACGCCGCAGCCCAAGACGCCCACCGCATCCCGCACCCGACGTCCGTGACGGTCGCGAACTGTCCCTCGTGTGGGACGGGATGTGGAGAGATAAGCACAAATTCGGGAAAAGAGAAAGAAGAATATTTTTGAGCCGGGGACTGGACAGGGCAAATCAGGTTGATGCGGTTCGAGAATTCGGCTTTTCGGCGCAGGCAGATTTTGCGGACTTCGGGGCATGGCAAGCTGGCGAGCTAGTGCCGACCGAGCTTCCATCTGGTCTTGCCTGTTGGCTTTGTGAGAACCTTCGAATATGACGTCCGCGCCGGCAGAGTGTTCGCACAACGGAGCCCATGTCGATGGCTCGCCTGAAAGATCGATACGAACTCAATGCGCTGCTGCCGGAAGATGCACGTCGTGCGGAGCTCCTGACACTGATTGATCGCCTCTGTCCGGGAGGATCAATCCATCATGTGCTGAGGCATATCCCCGAGCAGGCTGAAGACGTCTATACCATCCTTGTCGATGATCATTCTGTCGTGAGCTTCGATGTGGCGCGCGGGCGTGATCCGATGATTCTGACAGAAGTCAGAATTCAGAGCTTAAAGGAATTTCGCCATGAGATCGGCCAGGGCAAGGACCGGATCAGATTGGATCGCGCCGCGGAACAGGCAAGGAAGCTGCTCGGATCGACCTCCGCACCGCGCTCGTGAGCGCGGGTGCTCTGTAGGCGTGGTCCGGAAGCGGGCTTGGCCGCTCCTCAGGTCGATGGCGGCGTCCGGAATTGACTTGGTAGCGACTCCCCTCCGTGCTCCCAAATGCCAGCATTCGTGAAACGGTTGGGTTTTGCGGATGAAAAAAGCCATTCGTGACCGTCAGACGGGTCGCTGCGTCGATCCGGGCCGTCCGTGCTATGCCTGCTCAGAGCCGGGGATACCCGACCGCGCGAGTTCTAGCAGCTCGAACAGCGCAACGGGCGCTCGCGCAGCAAATTCGGTGAAGTGAGGTGAGGAAAGCATCTTCAGCATTTCGGTGTCTTGTCCCGCGGCGGTGATGGAGCGACTGAGTTCCCATCCCGTTGGGGTGCAGTTGACATCGAGGAGCCACCAGCGTGCAGTGCCGTCCACAAGATCGGCTTCAACATAGACTTCGAACGCGCAAAAGGGTTGATCCTCATAACGAAACGCATCCTTGTACTCGCGGAGATCGCAGCCGTGCCTGACCTCAGTGACTGATAGACGCTGGCGAAGATCGTGTGCCAGCTTCGTCATGTCGCGGTTGATGCTCGCGAGCAATGTCATCAAGGTCTTCGCCTGCGATGACACGGCATCAGCAGCCACGTGCGATGATTGGCTCATTTGGCCTCCCCTGTTGGACGTCAGGGCTTGCTTGCTCTGGCACTGTGGTCACGCGCCGCCTTTGGTGTCGCTTTGTCAGTCCAGCGATGTCGCAAGACTCCTCAGTCTTCCATGATGATGTAGCGCAATGCCTGGGCACGACGTGATTCAATCCTATCAAAAATCGTCCGCCCCATGATCCTGCGCTAATGCGCGGAACGCCCTGAGGGTCGACGGTTTGACCAGGGTCGATAGCCTCGTTCCGCAATAGGGGCAGACTTGGATTTGGAACGCGGCGGTCAGGCTCACATCTCCGGCGGTGCCGTGCGGCCTTCCGGCGAGACGGCGATCGATGTCGCTTCATTGGGCCAGCGCTTCTGTCTCGCGGCATCGACGAGTGTGGCGATCGTCAGCGGCAACTGGGGGCGGCGCAGGCGAAGAACGGTCAGGACAAGCCGGGTCAGCGACAGGCCCTCCGGTCCAAAGTGGCGGTCGAATTCGAAGCCGGACAGGTCGACGTCGAACGCCCGCTGGAATGCAAGCATGAATTCGCGCGCATCATCGCCGTCGACGCCGAGGTCGCCGGCGATGTCGGACTCGTCAGAGATTTGCTTGCGGGTCCCGGTCTCGGCCCTGACGAAGTCCAGGATCTTCTGAAGGAGTTGGTCTGAAGTCTGTGACATCATCCAACTATCCGACACCTTCTCTGCAGGCAAGTGCAGGTCGCTCGTGGGCCGGGCAAAGGCGCGGAGCGCCGTGCTCACCATGCTTCACCGGTTTGAGATGGTGGGCACGCGCCGCCTGCCCGCGCCGCTTTGCCCACCCGATGGTCGCAAAAGATCGCAGGCGCGTCGCTGAATGAATAGCAAACCATCAATCCGCATGGCGCTTTCCTTTGTCCGCGCCTAGGCTATCCAACGAGCTTGTCGTAGTCGGCATGCGAGCCGATCCAGAACCATAAGTAGCCGTCATCGATCTCGGTCGCGAGGGCTCGGTAGCGTAGTCCGACCCGAGCGGACCAGAACCGTCCGACCTTCTTGAACTGGAGCGAAGGATGACGTGGATCGCGTTTCAGAAGCTCGAAATTCTGATCGGCGAGCCCTTTGATGGTTTCAGGTAGCAGCTCATAGGCCGCCCAGAATTTTGGGGACGCGAAATGGGTCACAATGGCCGGGAGCGGCCAGCTCGATGCGCCGCAAGAGCTTCGTTCGCCAATGCTTCGAGTTTTCCGGTACGAGCATCACGCTCGATCGCAGCATCGAATGACGCAGCATCGAACCGTTCGAACCATGCGCGAAAGCGCGCGAGTTCGTCTGGATTGAGCTGTTGGACGGCCTTTTCGATCTCTTCGGCGGTTGTCATAATTGAAATATAGCACTGAACAGTGAAGCCGAAAAGGTGGCGGCCCGATGGGACCATGAAGCGGCCTCGAGGGATCGCATTGCCGAATGTGACGCAGGCGTGTTGCTTGAGCGTGCCGCGATACGGCGGGACCGGTCCCGGATGTCGCCGAGCTCATCCCGGCTACGCGCGACCCTCACGCCCTTGACGGCGCCAGGCGGAACTCGACGACGTCTTCGGCGCCCGAGAGGTCGCGCGCCATCTGCGCGGTTTCGAACCGGCCGGCGGCCTGCAGCACCAGCTCGAAATGGAATTGGCGCTTCGTCTCGCTGTATTCGTAGCACCAGTCCAGCACGTCGAAGCCATAGGCCCGCATGCATTCGCGCAATTCGGCCTCGCTCGGCTGCAGGCCGTGGCGATAGACGACCGACAGCGACAGCGTGGTCTGGTGCGGCAGCCATTGCTCGACCGCGCCGAGCAGGGTCATCGCGGCCAGAGACAAGGCCGTAGCCCACAGCGCGGTGCCGTAGAGGCCGATGCCGATGATGATGCCGATCGCCGACGTCATCCAGATCGAGGCGGCGGTCGACACGCCGCGGATGGTGAAGCCGTCCTTGATGATGACGCCAGCGCCGAGGAAGCCGATGCCGGTCATCAGGCCCTGGATCACGCGTGTCGGATCGGACACGGTCGGCGACACCGCGATGCCGCCATACCAGCTGCCGGGAAAACCGTTGATCGCCGTCAGCAAGGTCGATGCGACGCAGACCAGCGCATAGGTCCGCATGCCGGCCGCGCGTCCGTGATAGGTGCGCTCGTAGCCCAGCAACAGGCCGACGGCCGCAGCACCCATCAGGTGCAGCAGCAGAATTCCGTTCGTCTCCAGCTCCGCCCTCGACCAATAGGCCGCCAGATGCTCCATCATGCGCCTCGACAGCGTTGCTGCGCGTGCCGTGAACTGTGCGGATGAAGTGCTAATTTCTGCTTGCAGATCGTCCGGCGGCCCGATGGCCAGGCTGGCGTCCAAGAGCGAACCAGCGCACTCCTCCGTAGTTCTTCGGGCAGGATGTGACCACGCTTGGCTGCGGCGATCGCTGTGCGCCGATGTCGCGCGTCATGTCACGAGGCCGACTCGTGGCCGCGCTGCGGACGGCATCTCGGCGAGGCGCTCGCAGGCGGGCGCGATGTTGTCGCTCGATCCCGCCTGCGCCGATTCATTGCCCCCGCACAGTCCCACTTCGGACGTAAAGGCTATCGATAACTAATTGCATCTAGCGGGGTGTGGGAGACGCATCATGTCGTTCACTGGGCTGCGGTCGATCGTCCTGTGCCTCGGTCTGCTCGCCGTGCCCGCCCTCGCCGCCGACATGTCGACGGCGCCATACCTTGCGGCGGCTCCGGAAAAGCCGACCTTGCTGCAAATGCTCGCGTCGGCGCTGAAGCCGAAATCCGCGCACCCGGCCGTGCCCGAGTACAGGCCGAGACTCCGCCAGGCCGCGGCGAAGAGGAGGCCGAAGGCCTCAGCACCTGTCGTGACCGAGGAGCCGGTGGCCTCGCCCACTACGGTCGGTGCGGCCGTGGCGGCACCCGCGCAGCTCTCCGAAGTGGAGCTCGCCGCCAAGGGGCTGGAGCTGTTCAACGACGCAAGCCTCTCCGGCGGCGGCAAGGCATCCTGCGCCACCTGTCACTTCTCGACCGGGCACACCAACAACAAGACCTATGTCGGCCTCGACGTGGTCGCCGACGGCGATCCCAACGGCCGCAATACGCCGACGCTGTGGGGCGTCGGCGAGCGTGCGGTGTTCGGCTGGGCCGGCCAGGCGCCGACGCTGGAGGACAGCATCCGCGGCATCATCGTCAACCGCATGAAGGGGCCGGAGCCGTCGCCGGAGACCCTGGCGGCGCTGGTCGCCTATGTGCGCACGCTGAACTATCCGGCCAACTGGCAGGTCAAGGAGGACGGCACGCCGCGGGAGGATGCCAGCGCGGCCGTCAGGCGCGGCTATGAGCTCTATATCGGCGACGGCGGCTGCGGCACCTGTCACCAGCTGCCGAGCTTCGACAAGAAGAGCAAGGACGACATCGGCACCGGCGGCAAGTTCAAGGTGCCGACCCTGCATGCGGCCGCGTCGACCGCGCCGTATTTCCACGACGGCCGCACGGCTTCGCTGCGCGAAGCCGTCAAGCTGATGTGGGAGTTCTATGCCAAGAAGATGGAGACGCGGCTGCCGACCGAGGCCGAGCTCGACGATCTCACCGCCTATGTCGGAGCGCTGTAGGCGGCGGGCCGGAACTAACAATCGTCGTCGCGGCGATACCTCGCCGAAGATCTGCGATGACTGGGCCTCATGGTTCTCAAGGCGATGCGAAAGCATCGCCTGAACGCGCCGAAGGCGGCGCTCCTCACCATGAGTGGCAAGCGCCGGACTGACGCTGCACGCGGGGCCATGGATACGCTGATCGCGTGTTCATGGAGAGGGTTGAGACTTCCGCCCGCGTCCGCAATTCGCTCTTCTCGGAATGCCGGTCCCCCTCACCCTGAGGAGCTCGCCGAAGGCGAGCGTCTCGAAGGGCGAGGCCACAGTGGGGCCTCGTGGTTCGAGACGCCCGCCTTTGGGCGGGCTCCTCACCATGAGGGGTCAGCTCCGAAGCCAGAGCTGCACATTGGGTATGAAGGACGGTTTGGGGCAGGCCGCCTGCTACAAGCTTTGGGAGCTTGTACGGCGCCTCAGATATTCGCGCCGAGATCGGCGATGTCGTCGAACAGCACTGATGTCCGCGACAGCAGCGCCTCGAGTTCGTCGGTGGCGTCCGCAATCCCGCGCGTCGCGGTGTCGATTACCAACTCGGCATCGAGCGGCGGCTCGTAGTCGGTGCCGATGCCGGTGAAGTTCTGCAGGTTTCCGGCGCGGGCCTTGGCGTAGTGGCCCTTGGGGTCGCGGCTCTCGCAGATCTCGGCGGCGGTGGCGACGTAGACCTCACGGAACAGGTCGCCGGCCACGCGGCGCGCAGCCGCGCGGTCCTCGCGCGCCGGCGACACCGCGGCGACGATCGCGATGTGGCCGTTGCGGGCGAGATGGGTCGCGACCTCGGCGAGGCGGCGGATGTTCTCGGCGCGGTCCTCCGGCGTGAAGCCGAGATCCTTGTTGAGGCCGGCGCGCACGGTGTCGCCGTCGAGCAGCACGGGCGCGCCGCCGCGGCTGAACAGCCGCCGCTCCAGCGCACGCGCCAAGGTCGACTTGCCGGCGCCGGGCAGGCCGGTCATCCAGACCACCGCGCCCTTGTGGCGATAGCGGTCGGCGCGCTCCTGCGGCTGCAGGGCCGATTCCACCGGCATGATGTCGACCGGCGCGGCGCGCTTGCCGGCTGCGATCGACAGCACCAGTCCGCCGCCGGCGATGCGGCCCTGCACCTCGATGACGAGGCGGCCGGTGCGCGCATTCTCGGTGTAGGGATCGACGGCGACCGGCTGGGTCAGCGCGATCTCGATCTCGCCGACATGGTTGCGCGCGATCGACGCGTTCTGCTCGTTGGACAGCGAGCCCGGATCGACGGCTTTCTCGATCGCGACCACGCTGCCGCGCGCCTCGCGGGTGCCGAGCCGGACCAGGATGTTGTCGCCCTTGGCGAGCGGCTGGTCGTGCAGCCAGAAGATGCGGGCGTGCAGCCGGCGCGCCGCCTGCGGCTCGCGGCCGACATGGGCGATGACGTCGCCGCGCTCGATGAACAGCTCGCGGTCGAGGGTGATGCCGACCGAGCGGCCTGCGCCTTGCGGCGTGGTCACGGGGGTCTGCGGCCAGCCCTCGACGGTCTTGATCTTGGCGATCTTGCCGGCCGGCATGATCACGATCTCGTCGCCGGCGCGCAATTCCCCGGCCTCGACGCGGCCGGCGACGATGCGGCGATCGTCGAACTTGTAGATCGCCTGCACCGGCAGGCGCAGCGGCAGGCTCGACAGCGGCTTGGCCGGCTCCAGCCCATCGAGCGCCTCGACCACGGTCGGGCCGTCGTACCAGCCGATCCGCGACGTTAGCGCGGCGACGCCATCACCGTCGCGCGCGGAAATCGGGATCACGGCGACCGGCTTGACGCCGAGGCCTTCGAGATGCGCCGAGATCTCGGCTTTGATCGCATCGAAGCGGTCCTCGCCGAAATCGACACGGTCCATCTTGTTGACGACGACCGCCACCTGCTTCACGCCGAGCAGATGCAGGAGATAGCCGTGGCGGCGGGTCTGGTCGCGCACGCCCTCGAGCGCGTCGATGATCAGGACCGCGCCGTCGGCCTGCGAGGCGCCGGTGATCATGTTGCGCAGGAATTCGGCGTGGCCGGGCGCGTCGATCAGCACGACCTCGCGCGCATTGGTGCGGAAGCGGATCTGCGTGGTGTCGATGGTGATGCCCTGGTCGCGCTCGGTCTGCAGCGCGTCGAGCAGGAACGACCATTCGAACGGCATGCCGCGGCGGGCCGAGACGGCCTGCAGCATTTCGAGCTTGCCCTCGGGCAGGCTGCCGGTCTCGTGCAGCAGGCGTCCGACCAGGGTCGACTTGCCGTGATCGACATGGCCGACGATCACGATGCGGACCTGGGGACGGGTGGTGCCGTTCGGTGTGGCGGGAGCGGCGGCCGGGACTCTCATGTTCATTGCCTCAGGCTCCGCTCACAGATAGCCGGCGACGCGCAGCCGCTCGAAGGCGTCCTCGGTCTCGTGGTCGAGCGCGCGTCCCGCACGCTCGGGCACCTTGGTGCTTTCGAGCTCGGCGAGAATCTCGGGGATGTTCGAGGCGGTGGACGCGACGGGGAAGGTGATGTCCTGGTCGCCGAGCGAGCGATAGCGCTTGCCGTTCTTCGAGAGGTACAGCGGGATGATCGGGATGTTCTCCCGCGCCGTGTAGGCCCAGATGTCGGCCTCGGTCCAATGCAGGATCGGATGGATGCGCAAGTGAGCGCCCTGCGGCGGCGAGGCGTTGAAGTGATCCCAGAATTCCGGCGGCTGGTCGCGCACGTCCCAATGGCCTTCGGCGCCGCGCGGCGAGAACACGCGCTCCTTGGCGCGCGTCGCCTCTTCGTCACGGCGGATGCCGGCGATCAGGCCATCGAAGCCGTGCTTGGCGAGCGCCATCTTCAGGCCTTCGGTCTTGCGCGCAGCCGAGCGCGCCGCGGGCGGCAAGGTCGGATCGACGGCATCGATCGGCGGGCACGGCTCGATCTTCAGGTCCAGGCCCCATTCCTTCGCGTAGGTGTCGCGGAAGGCGTACATCTCCGGAAACTTCTTGGCCGTATCGACATGCATGGCCGGAAACGGCACGCGGCCGAAGAACGCCTTGCGCGCCAGCCAGATCATCACGTTGGAATCTTTTCCCAGCGACCACAGCAGCGCCAGCTTCTTCAGCCGTGCAAAGGCCTCGCGAAGGATGTAGATGCTCTGCGCCTCCAGCTCATCGAGATGGTCCATCGTCGGCGCGGCGTTGAGGACGCGCGGCATGGAAGATGCTTGCTCGATCTCGGAGGAGGGCAACCGATCTCTGGAAACGTCGTTGGTGAGAATGTGCATGCTATCAGCCATCGCCTGCCTGGGAGAAAATTCTATGGCGAAGCCAAGGAATAATTTTCTCTTTACGTCGTAGGCGAGACACTTATATAGAAAATAATTCCAGTCAACCCCGAAGTGCCGAAGCTGAAGAACGCAATGCAATATCTGCCGGTGTTTCTCGACCTGAAGACCGGCCCCGTGCTGCTGATCGGCGCGGGCGAACTCGTGCGCGCCAAGCTTCGCGTGTTGCTGTCCGCGGGCGCGCGGATTCGTTGGTTCGCCACCGACGGCGACTTCGATCTCGCGGGTCTGCGCGATGAGCACGGCCAGATCGAGCGCGCCGAAGGCGACCCGCTGAGCGCCGATCTCACTGGCGTCATCGCCGTGCTGTGCGCAGGCGCCGGCGACATCGGCGTGGCGATGTCCGCGCGGGCACGCAGCGTCGGTCTGCCCGTCAACGTGATGGACGACCTCGCGCATTCCAGCTTCATCTTTCCGGCGATCGTCGATCGCGGCGATGTCGTCGTGGCGATCGGCACCGGCGGCTCGTCGCCCGTCGTGGCACGCCGCGTGCGCGAGCGCATCGAGGCGCTGCTGCCGGCGCGGATCGGCGAGCTCGCGGGCTTCATCGGCGACTTCCGCAAGACCATCAATCCGCTGATTGCGGAGATGCCGCTGCGCCGCCGCTTCTGGGAGCGCATCGTCGACGGCCCGATCGGCGCGCTGGTGCTGGCGGGGCGCAAGCAGGAGGCCGAGGCGGCGCTGCACGGCATTGCCGATCCCAGTGCTTTTGCGGGCGCCGATCATGCCGGCCGCAGCAACGGGCATGTGACCCTGGTCGGCGCCGGTCCGGGCGATCCCGATCTTCTGACCATCAAGGCGCTGCGGGCGCTGCAGGACGCCGACGTCGTGTACTACGACGAGCTCGTCACACCCGAGATTCTCGACCGCATTCGCCGCGATGCTTCGCGCGTGCCGGTCGGCCGCAGGGTCGGCAAGCCCGGCATCGGCCAGGATGCCGTCAACAAGCTCTTGATCGAGGCGGCGCGCGAGGGCAAGCGCGCGGTCCGGCTGAAGGGCGGCGATTGCTTCGTGTTCGGCCGTGGCGGCGAGGAGGTCGACGCGCTGCGCAAGGCGGGCGTGTCCTACACCATCGTGCCCGGCATCACCGCCGGCCTCGGCGCCGCCGCGCAGTTCGAGGTGCCCTTGACCTTCCGCAGCAAAGCGCTGCGCATCACCTTCCTCACCGCGCACAAGGAGCGCGATGCCGAGGCGGTCGACTGGTCTGCGCTGACCGACACCAAGATGACCGTCGTCGTCTATATGGGCATGACCGCGGCGCCGGCGGTGCGCGCGGGGCTCCTCGCCGCCGGCCGCTCGCCGCAGACGCCGGTCGGCGTGTTCGCCAAGGTGACGCGCCCCGATGCGCAGGCCGCGGTCGGCATGCTCGATCAGTTGCCGGATCTCGTCGGCCAAATCGATGGCGGCCCGGCCATCCTCATCATCGGCGACGTCGTGGCGCACTCCGCGCCGTGGCGTCAGCAGACTCTCAGTGGCGTGATCGCACAACTCCTGGAACCCGTCTGAATGACCTCCCCGCTGCAACAGAAGATCAAGATCGCCGGTCCCTCGATCATCACCGCGAACCGGACCTGGGACGGCGCGGTGATCTACCGCACCGGCGCCAAGAGCTGGTCGGATGAGCTCTCCGATGCGGCGATCGTGCGCACCGCCGACGAGGCGCGCGCCCTGCTGACCGAAGCGGTGGCCGACGATCTCGGTGCGATCGGTCCCTACATCGCCCCGGTCGAGGTGGGCGCCGACGGTTCGGTCAAGCCCGGCAACATGCGCGAACACATCCGGCTGACGGGCGCCTCCATCGCGCTCCCGGCTCAAGCCTGAAGGCCCTGTCATGTATGCTTATGACGAAATCGACCGCACTTTGGTCAACGAGCGCGTCGCCGAATTCCGCGACCAGGTGAAGCGGCGCCTCTCGGGCGAATTGTCCGAGGACGAGTTCAAGATGCTGCGGCTGCAGAACGGCGTCTATCTGCAGCTGCACGCCTACATGTACCGTGTCGCCATCCCCTATGGCACGCTGGCGTCGAACCAGCTGCGCAGGCTGGCGCATGTCGCGCGGCGCTACGATCGCGGCTATGGCCACTTCACGACGCGGCAGAACATCCAGTTCAACTGGATCAAGCTCGCCGAGCTGCCGGATGCGATGGCCGATCTGGCGGAAGTGGGCATCCAGTCGATGCAGACCTCCGGCAACAACATGCGCAACGTGACCTCCGACCAATGGGCCGGCGTCGCGCCGGGCGAGATCGAGGATCCCAGGATCTGGGCCGAGCTGCTGCGCCAGTTCACGACGCTTCATCCGGAATTCTCATTCCTGCCGCGCAAGTTCAAGATCGCGATCACGGCGTCCGAGCACGACCGCGCCGCGATCAAGATCCACGACATCGGTCTTCGTCTCAAGAAGAATGAGCAGGGCGAGACCGGCTTCGAGGTGCTGGTCGGCGGCGGCCTGGGACGCTCGCCCTTCATCGCCAAGACGGTCAAGCCGTTCGTGCACGGCCATGACATCCTGAGCTATGTCGAGGCGATCCTGCGCGTCTACAACCAGTACGGCCGCCGCGACAACATCTACAAGGCGCGCATCAAGATCCTGGTCCATGAGCTCGGCATCGAGAAGTTCGCGGCCGAGGTCGAGGAGGAGTGGCAGCAGATCCGTGACGGCGTGCTCAAGCTCGACGACGGCATCGTCGAGGACATCCGCTCGCGCTTCTTCTATCCGGCCTATGAGACGCAGCCAGCAATGCCGGACGAGCTCAGGCAGGCCGCGCATGATCAGAAGTTCGAGGCCTGGCGCAAGAACTCGGTGGTCTCGCACAAGGTGCAGGGTTATGCGATCGTCACCGTGTCGCTGAAGCCGATCGGCAAGCCGCCGGGCGATGCGACCGCCGACCAGATGGATGCGCTGGCCGACATCGCCGACAAATACTCGTTCGGCGAGATCCGCGTCGGCCATGAGCAGAACCTGGCGCTGCCGCATGTCCGCAAGCGTGATCTGCCGGCGGTGTGGAAGGCGCTCGAGGCGATCGGGCTCGCCATCCCCAACGTCAATCTCGTCTCCGACATCATCGCTTGCCCTGGGCTCGACTACTGCTCGCTGGCGAACGCCCGCTCGATTCCGATCGCGCAGGAGATCACGCGGCGCTTCGCCAACCACGACACGGCGAACCTGATCGGCCGGCTGCACATCAACATCTCCGGCTGCATCAATGCCTGCGGCCACCACCATGTCGGCCATATCGGCATCCTCGGCGTCGAGAAGAACAACGAGGAATTCTATCAGATCACGATCGGCGGCCGTGCCGACGAGGGCGCCGCGCTCGGCACCCTGATCGGACCCGCGGTGCCCTATGCCGAAGTGGCCGATGTCGTCGAGGACATCGTCGAAGCCTATCTTGCGCTGCGCGCGCACCCTGAGGAGCTGTTCGTCGACACGGTGAAGCGGCTCGGGGTCGAACCATTCAGGGAGCGGGTTTATGCCACTCGTTAAGGGCGGACACATCATCGCGGACGCGTTCGTCCGCATCACCGACGATGCCGAGCTGCCGGCAGAGGGTGCGATCCTCGTCCCGGAGACGCGCTTCCTCGCCGGCCCCGACGCGCTGGTCAGCCGCGCCCTCGGCAAGCTCGGCGTGATCTGGCCGAACAATCGCGATGTCGACGATCTCGTGCCATACCTCGATCGCCTTGCGCTGGTCGCGCTGGTGTTTCCGAGCTTCCGCGACGGCCGCGCCTATACCCAGGCGCGCCTGCTGCGCGAGCGCTATGGCTATCGCGGCGAGCTGCGCGCGACGGGCCAAGTGCTGCGCGACCAGTTCGTGTTCATGCTGCGCGCCGGCTTCGACGCCTTCGAGGTCAAGAAGCAGGCCGACGCCGAGGCCTTCACCGAGACCGTGAAGCGCTATTCGGTGTTCTACCAGCCGGCCGGCGACGGCCGGATCTCCGCGCTGCATCAGCGCCTGCAACTGCGCCATTCGGAGAGTGCCGGGCTGTGAGCACGCTGGCTGCATCGCCTTCCGTTGCGGAGATCCCAGTCGCGGCGCTCGACGCCGCGTTGCGCACCGCTGCGCCGCAGGAGATCATTGCTGCCGCTCTCGGGGCGATCGGGCGCGAGCGGCTCGCCGTGGTGTCGTCGTTCGGCACGGAGTCGGCGGCGCTGCTGAAGGTCACGGCCGATGTCGATCCGGCGATTCCGGTGATCTTCCTCGACACCGGGCACATGTTCGCAGAGACGCTCGCCTATCGCGACCAGCTGATCGAGCTCCTCGGCCTGCGCGACGTGCGCTCGATCAAGCCGGATGCCGCAGCACTGAAGCGCGAGGACGCCGACAACGAGCTGTGGTTCTCCGACCCCGACGCCTGCTGCCGGATCCGCAAAGTCGAGCCGCTGGCGCGCGCGCTGGCGCCGTTCACCGGCTGGATCAATGGCCGCAAGCGTTTCCAGGGCGGTCTGCGTGCCGCGATTCAAGTCGTCGAGCAGGACGGCGCCCGGGCGAAGTTCAACCCGTTCGCCAATGTCACCCGCGAAGACATCGCGGACATCTATCGCTCCGCGAACCTGCCGCAGCATCCGCTCATGGCCGCCGGCTTCCGTTCGATCGGCTGCATGCCCTGCACCAGCCGCTCCGACACCGGCGAGGACGACCGCGCCGGACGCTGGCGGGGCCGCGGCAAGACGGAATGCGGCATCCACACGGTGGTGACGTCGTCGAGCTAAGAGACACCACAGGATTTCAGGACCGTCGGTAACACTTGTTCGCCGTTGTCGGCCCGGATCACAAAGGTGAAGTTGGTCACAGTGTCCGCCCATATGATCTTGTCGGCGGTCGCGCTGAGATCTGCAGAGTCAGGCGGCGCGAGATCCCAGAGCATCAATCCGGTGCCTGCGAAAGACGAGGCCTTAAGCCCCTCAACCTTGAACAGCATGACGCCGTCCTTCTCCGTCTTGCCGGGCAGATAGGTCGCAGACGCTTTCAGCGTGCGCTGCTTGGCATCCTGCAATTCCGCGGGCCTGTCCTTGAGATTGCGGAGAGGCGGAGGGACAGCACCATCGCGGTCGACGATATAGAGCGCTATGGATTGATCGAGGCAGCGCAGCATTCCCGGATATTTCTTCGTCTTTAGCCGAACGTCGATCCGGGCAACCGGGCCGCCGTCGATCTCGCCGACCCGGAAGCCGGTCCGATCGTCGGCCCGGGCGACCGTGGACATCACCAGCAGAGCGGGGAAAGCGGGCAACACGATTGTCATGATGGCCAGCTTCAGCCAGCGTGCGAGTGCGCTCCCGTCGATCACGTCCCTCGTTGCCACCGCTCTGTTCTCCTGCTGAGGTTGCCGGCTATTTTGCGAACATAAAGTGAACAATGTCAAGCCTCGCCCTGTTGCAATCTTTTCGAGATCGCGCCCTATCGTGGTCACCAGCGCGCCGATGACGGCAATGTGTCGCGGCAAAGAATGCCAATCCCGTTGCGCGGCGCTTCATAGCAAAATGCCCATGTCCTGCCGGAAACAAGAAAATCCGCTTTCGTTGACTCTGACGTGCACATCCGGCGATCTGGCGTGCGCGCCTGCAACATCGCGGGGCCTGGAAATGGAGTGCTCGAATGATGCGGCGTGTTCTGGCTGTGGTCGCGGGACTGGCATGGGCAGGCTCGGCCTATGCGGCCGACATCACCCTGCTCAACGTCTCCTACGACCCGACCCGTGAGCTCTATGTCGAGTTCAACAAGGCATTTTCGGCCGCCTACCAGAAGGAGACCGGCAAGAGCGTCGAGGTCAAGCAGTCGCATGGCGGCTCCGGCGCGCAGGCCCGCAGCGTCATCGACGGGCTGCAGGCCGATGTCGTGACTCTGGCGCTTGCCTATGACATCGACGCGATCGCCGGCAGGGGGCTGCTCGACAAGGAGTGGCAGAAGCGGCTGCCGCAGAATGCATCGCCCTACACCTCGACCATCGTTTTCCTGGTGCGCAAAGGCAATCCCAAGGGCATCAAGGACTGGGACGATCTGCTCAAGAAGGGCGTCGACGTCATCACGCCCAATCCGAAGACATCCGGCGGCGCGCGCTGGAACTACCTGGCCGCCTGGGGCTATGCGCTGAAGAAGTTCGGCTCGGCCGACAAGGCCAAGCAGTTCGTCGGCGACCTCTATCAGCACGTCCCTGTGCTCGATACCGGCGCCCGCGGCGCCACCGTGACCTTCGTGGAGCGCGGGGTCGGCGACGTTCTGCTTGCCTGGGAGAACGAGGCGCATCTGGCCCTGCGTGAGTTCGGCAAGGACAAGTTCGAGATCGTCGCGCCGCAGCTCTCCATCCTGGCCGAACCGCCAGTTGCGGTGGTCGACTCGGTGGCCGACAAGAAGGGCACGCGAAGTGTGGCTGAATCCTACCTGAAATACTGGTATACAAAGGAAGGTCAGGAAATTGCCGCACGCAACTCCTACCGTCCGCGCGATCCTGAGGTCGCGAAGAAGCATGAGGCTGACTTTGCCAAGGTCGAGCTGTTCACCATCGACGAGGTGTTCGGCGGCTGGACCAAGGCTCAGAAGGAACACTTTGCGGAAGGCGGGATCTTCGATCAAATCTACAAGAATTGATCGAATCATAGGGAACGAGTTGGTGACCGCCGGTCTGCTACGGCCTCGACGGCAAGGCAGAAAAAACGAAGGCAGTAAGCTGGTGTTGCGGCGATCTGCGACATTGCGCGTGAGACGCTGTCCCCGGTCTCGATCGACAAGACGAGACGGGGGGCCGCGGGCGGACACCGCCATCGACTCGAGCCATCGACACTGATCATCAACGGACCAGGCCTTTTTTTGAACGTACTTGCACCACGCCGCAGCACCTTGCCGGGCTTTGGTCTCACCATGGGACTGACGCTGACCTGGCTGTCGCTGATCGTTCTGATTCCTCTGGCGGGACTGTTCGTCCGCTCGACTGATCTCAGCCTCGACCAGTTCTGGGGCATCGTCACCAGCCGGCGCACCTTGAGCGCGCTCAAGATCTCGTTCGGGCTCGCCTTCGCCGCGGCCTGCGTGAACCTGGTGATGGGCACCATCGTCGTGTGGGCGCTGGTGCGCTACCGCTTTCCGGGGCGCCGCCTGTTCGACGCGATCGTCGACGTTCCCTTTGCGCTGCCGACCGCTGTGGCGGGCGTGGCGCTGACGGCGCTGTTCACCCAGAAGGGCTGGCTCGGCGCGCCGCTCGCCGCAATGGGCATCAAGGTGGCGTTCACGCCGCTCGGCATCTTCGTTGCGATGATCTTCATCGGCATCCCCTTTGTCGTCCGCACCGTGCAGCCGGTGCTGATCGATCTCGATCCGGAGATCGAGGAGGCGGCGGCGAGCCTCGGCGCCGGGCGCTGGCAGATCGTGGCCCGCGTGATCCTGCCGAGCTTGACGCCGGCGCTGCTCACTGGCTTCGCACTCGCCTTTGCGCGCGCGGTCGGCGAGTACGGATCGGTGATCTTCATCGCCGGCAATCTGCCGAACGTCTCCGAGATCGCGCCGCTGCTGATCGTGATCCGGCTGTCCGAATTCCGCTACGCCGATGCCACCGCGATCGCGGTGGTGATGCTCGTCGTGGCGTTCCTGATCATCTTTGCCGTGAACCGGTTGCAGCGCTGGGCGCAGAGCCGGGCGCCCTTGAACTAGGACCCGACATGAGCGTGGAGATGACCCTGCAGGCGCCGTCCGTGGCATCGTCCGCGACCAGCCGGCGCGTCGCGCAGGCCGGCCGACCCGATCCGCGTACCGAGCCGCGCCTGGTCCGCATCGTCATCACGACGCTGGCATTGGCGTTCCTGTCGGTGTTCGTGGTGCTGCCGCTGATCGTCGTGTTCGTGGAAGCGTTCGGCAAGGGCATCGCGGCCTATTTCAGCGCGCTCGCCGATGCCGAGGCGTGGGACGCGATCCGCCTCACTCTGCTGGTGGCGCTGGTCTCGGTCGGGACCAATCTCGTGTTCGGCCTGTGCGCCGCCTGGGCGATCGCCAAGTTCGACTTCCCGGGCAAGACGTTCCTGATCACCCTGATCGATCTGCCGTTCTCGGTGAGCCCGGTGATCTCGGGCCTCGTGTTCGTGCTGTTGTTCGGCGCGCAGGGTTTCTTCGGTCCATGGATGCAGCGCCATGGCCTGCAGATCCTGTTCGCCTTTCCCGGCATCGCGCTCGCGACCGTGTTCGTGACGTTCCCGTTCGTCGCTCGCGCGCTGATTCCGCTGATGCAGGAGCAGGGCACGCAGGAAGAGGAGGCGGCGGTCTCGCTCGGCGCGTCCGGCCTGCAGACCTTCTTCCGCGTCACCTTACCGAACATCAAATGGGGCGTGCTGTACGGCGTGCTTCTCTGCAACGCACGTGCGATGGGCGAGTTCGGCGCCGTTTCGGTCGTGTCCGGCCACATCCGCGGCGAGACCAACACGATGCCGCTGCTGGTCGAGATCCTCTACAACGAATACCAGATGGTCGCCTCGTTCGCGATCGCCTCGCTGCTGGCGATGCTCGCGCTGATCACGCTGGTCGTCAAAACCGTCCTCGAACGGCAACTCGATGAGGGAGGTCCGCGTGACCATTGAAGTCAGGGGTGTCGTCAAGACGTTCGGCACCTTCAAGGCGCTCGACGGCGTCGATCTCAAGGTCGCTGACGGCGAATTGCTGGCGCTGCTCGGACCGTCCGGATCGGGCAAGACGACCCTGCTGCGCATCATCGCGGGGCTGGAATGGCCCGACTCCGGCGAGATCCTGTTCGACGGAGAGAGCGCGCTCGATCGCGGCGCGCGCGAGCGCCACGTCGGCTTCGTGTTTCAGCACTACGCGCTGTTCCGGCACATGAACGTGTTCGAGAACGTCGCCTTCGGCCTGCGCGTGCAGCCGCGCCGCATCCGCAAGAGCGAGGCCGAGATCCGCGCGCGCGTGAAGGAGCTGCTCGATCTCGTCCAGCTCGACTGGCTCGCCGACCGCTATCCGAGCCAGCTCTCCGGCGGCCAGCGCCAGCGCATCGCATTGGCGCGCGCGCTCGCGATCGAGCCGCGCATCCTCCTGCTCGACGAGCCGTTCGGCGCGCTCGATGCCAAGGTACGCAAGGAGCTGCGGCAATGGCTGCGCACCCTGCATCACTCCATCAACGTCACCTCGATCTTCGTCACCCACGACCAGGAGGAGGCGCTCGAGGTCGCGCACCGCGTGGTGGTGATGGACAAGGGCCGCATCGAGCAGGTCGGCTCGCCGAGCGACGTCTATGACGCGCCGGCGACCGCCTTCGTCCACGGCTTCATCGGCGAGTCGATCATGCTGCCGGTGGAGATCACCGGCGGCGCCGTGCATCTGAACGGACGGCCGCTGGACATTGCTGCGCCTGGCGATGCCGCGGGCGCGTCCACTCTGTTCGTGCGTCGTCACGACATGCTGATCGGTCCGGCTGACAGCGGCACGCTGCATGGTGCCGTGACCCACGTCCGCAGCTTCGGCCCGGTGCAGCGCGCCGAGATCGCGCTGACGGAGGGATCCACCATCGAGATCGACGCGCCACGCGACCGCGACCTCCGCATCGGCGAACGGGTCGGATTGAAGCCACGGCACTATCGGATTTTTGCGGGCGGGTGACGACACGCTGAGCTCAGCCCCGACTATAGGTAGTTGGTCCAAGACAGTCGGCCAAACAGGAAGCCCGGCAACGTCCTAATTGGCGCAGCTGCGCGCCGTAGCCTCCGCTGTCGTCCCGGCGAACGCCGGGACCCATACCGGGTGATGTCGCGGCTAGAAACGGCTGGTCGTCCCGCCTGCCTCGAACCACTCCCTGGGGTTATGGGTCCCGGCGCGGAGGCCGGGACGACACCGGCTTTGGGGCGCCTTGCTCGTCACACGATTGGCAGGGCTAAAGAGGCTTTGTCCCACCCGGCAGGCTTGACCGCGCCGCTCTTATGGTCAACGAACCGTAACCGGCCGGAATGGCCGCAATTGTGCCGACGGAACTTACCGCCGATTCACCTTTCAGCCACGGTTGATGTGCAACAACCCGCCTCTCGTATCGGCATAGGGACTGGTTCATTGAAGCATCGGGCACTCGCTTTCTCCTTTGCATTCCTGCTCGCCGGCTGCGCGGCCGAGACGCCGGTCGTGCAGGCGCCGACGATGTATGCCGACATGGCGGTCGCAGGCGCCAAGCTCGATGCTGTCGCTGCCGCGACGATGATCTCGCAATACCGCCAGAACAACGGGCTCGGCACGGTCGAGGTCGATCCCGAGCTGATGCGGCTGGCGGAGTCGCAGTCGCAGGCGATGGCCGACAAGAACAAGCTCGATCATGACGTGCGCGCCCCGCTGGCCAAGCGGCTGAATAGCGCGGGCTACGACGCCACCGTCGCGGTCGAGAACGTGTCGGCCGGCTATCACACGCTGGCGGAAGCGTTTTCCGGCTGGCGCGACTCGCCGCCCCACCGCGCCAACATGCTCAAGAGCGGTGTCACAAAAATAGGCATCGCCGCGAGCTATGCTCCGAACACCAAGTACAAGGTGTTCTGGACCATGATCCTCGCCGCGCCGGACGGCAAGAAGCCGTCATAACGGGCAGGCCCGCTCCGGGCCTGTGCAGCGGAGGCGCGCTCGACGCCGACACGCGTCCCGGTGCAGGGTGCTATCCCTGGGGGTGGATTGACGTCACCGCGAAGTGACGCCACGGTGGCGCCTTGCTTTGCTAATGACCGCAGTAATGACGCAACATCCATTTCCCCCGCTGCCTGCAACTCCAGCCGAATCGCAACGCGTGCTCGTCCTGCAGGGCGGTGGCGCGCTCGGCTCCTATCAGGCCGGCGCCTATCAGGCGCTGTGCCATTTTGATTTCGAACCGGAATGGGTTGCCGGTATCTCGATCGGCGCCATCAATGCCGCGATCATCGCCGGCAACGACCGCGAGAAACGCATCGGCCGTCTCAAGGAATTCTGGGAGATGGTGTCGTCGCCGGTGCCGTGGAAGCCGCTGCTCAATGGTGATCATCACCGCTCGGCCTTCAACGAAGTTAGCGCCGGGCTGATCGCAGCGTTCGGCGTGCCCGGCTTCTTCACGCCGCGCTTTCCGCCGGCGCCGCTGTGGCCGTCGGGCACGCCGCAGTCGGTCAGCTATTACGACACCGCGCCGCTGAAGCGGACCCTGGAGCGGCTGGTGGATTTCGACCGCATCAACGATCTGAAGACGCGGCTCTCCGTCGGCGCCGTCGGCGTCACCACCGGCAATTTCACCTATTTCGACAATGTCGAATTTAGGAAGCAGGGCAAGCGGATCGGGCCCGAGCACATCATGGCGTCGGGCGCGCTGCCGCCCGGCTTCCCGCCGGTCGAGATCGATGGCGAGCACTATTGGGATGGCGGCATCGCCTCCAACACGCCGCTCGACTACGTGCTCGACATGGAGACCGATCGCGATCTCCTGATCTTCCAGGTCGATCTGTTCTCCGCGCGCGGCGATCTGCCGCGAACGCTGCTGGAGGCCGCGGAGCGCGAGAAGGACATTCGCTATTCCAGCCGGACGCGGATGAACACCGACAAGAACCGCATGATCCACAACACGCGCAAGGCGCTGCGCGAGCTCTACGCCCGGCTGCCGGACGAGCTGCGCAACGATCCGTCGCTCGAGATCCTGTGCAAGGCGGCGCAGGAGAACACGGTGACGGTGGTGCACCTGATCTATCGCAGCAAGAGCTACGAGAGCTCATCGAAGGACTACGACTTCTCCCATGTCGCGATGGTCGAGCATTGGGAGGCGGGCGTGCGCGACGTCCACCAGTCGATGCGCCACAAGGACTGGCTGCAGCGGCCGCAGTCCGGCGAGACCATGGTCACCTACGATCTCACGCAGGACGGCAGTCCCGCTGCCGCCAAGAAGGAGTGAAGCAATGACGACGAATCTGAAGGGCAAGACCGCGGTCGTGACCGGCTCGACCAGCGGCATCGGGCTGGCCTATGCACGCGCCTTCGCCTCCGCCGGCGCCAACATCGTGCTCAACGGCTTCGGCGCGCCTGCCGATATCGAGAAGGAGCGGGCGGCCATCGAGAGCGACTACAAGGTCAAGGCGGTGCACTCGCCGGCGGACATGAGCAAGCCGGCCGAGATCGCCGGCATGATCGCGCTCGGCGAGACCACGTTCGGCGCGGTCGACATCCTCGTCAACAATGCCGGCATCCAGTTCGTCTCGCCGGTCGAGGACTTCCCGCCGGAGAAGTGGGAGCAGATCATCGCGATCAACCTCTCCTCGGCGTTCTACGGCATCCGCGCCGCGGTGCCCGGCATGAAGAAGCGCGGCTGGGGCCGCATCATCAACACGGCGTCCGCGCATTCGCTGGTCGCCTCGCCGTTCAAGTCGGCCTATGTCTCGGCCAAGCACGGCATCGCCGGCCTCACCAAGACCGTGGCGCTCGAGCTCGCGACCTTCAAGATCACCTGCAACTGCATCTCGCCGGGCTATGTGTGGACGCCGCTGGTCGAGAAGCAGATTCCGGACACGATGAAGGCGCGCAATCTCACCAAGGAGCAGGTCATCAACGACGTGCTGCTGGCGGCGCAGCCGACCAAGGAGTTCGTGACATCCGAGCAGGTCGCGGCGCTGGCGCTGTTCCTGTGCGGTGACGATGCGGCTCAGATCACCGGCACCAATCTCTCGATCGACGGCGGCTGGACCGCGGCTTGATCGCTGCGCAAGCGCCGGACAAAGCGCCAGTTTCGCGCCGAGGCGGGTTTCGCTTCGGCGCGGTCCGTTCTACAAGCGTGCTTCTCTTGGACGCACGCCCACGGACCTCACCTTGCTGACCACCATCATCGGCCTCGGCGCCGCCACCTGCACCACATGCTCGTTCCTACCGCAGGTCATCAAGGCCTGGCGCTCGCGCTCGACCCATGACATCTCGATGGGCATGTTCGTGCTGCAGACCACCGGCAACTCGATGTGGCTGCTGTACGGCGCGCTGATCAGCGATCTGCCGCTGGTCGTCGCCAACGCCATCACGCTCGGCCTGGTGGCGGCGATCCTCGGCTTGAAGCTGCGCTACGGCTAGCGGGACGCCAGCCGATCAGCTACGGCGCGCGAACACGTTCGGTGTGGTGGAGGCGACGCTCTGGCCCGGAGGCAGCACGACCACGGTCGAGCCGAGCTGGACGTGGGTGTAGAGGTCGGCGACGTCGGTGTTGGTCATGCGGATGCAGCCCGACGAGATCGCCTGGCCGATATATTCGGGCTGGTTGGTGCCGTGGATGCGGTACAGGGTGTCCTTGTTGCCCTCGTACAGATAGATCGCGCGGGCGCCGAGCGGATTCGCCGGGCCGCCGGCGACGCGCTTGGGATACGGCCCGAGGCGCGCCTGGATGTCGGCGGTCGGAACCCAGTCCGGCCATTCGGCGAGCTTGCCGACCGTGGCGACGCCGGAGAACGCCATCGCCTCCTCGCCGACGGCGACGCCGTAGCGGATCGCCTTGCGGTCCGGCAGAACGTAGTACAGGAAGCGCGCATCGGTATCGACGACGATCGTGCCCGGCTGCTCCTGCCTTGTGTAGTCGACGATGTGCCGCTGGAACTGTTGCGGGATCTGCGCCTCGGCATAAGGCGCGCGCGACAGCAACTGGCGGTCGCGCGGCGTCAACGCCGCGTCCGACGTCGGCGACAGCGTCGCTTCCATGCAGCCGGCCAGCATCACGGTTCCGGCCAGCGAGAGTGCGACCCCCAGTCTCGACATCTCATTCTCCCCCAGCGCGCGATCAAATCATGTGCCTGGAGGATCGCGCCAATATCAAGGCGTTGCACCCAACACTTGCGTGATCGTCGCGCGCGACGCGCTGCGCTCGCAGTTCCGACAAGACGAGGACAAGATGACGCAACAGATGCGTCAACATGGTTTCCTCAAGATGCCTTGCCGAAGGCGAGGACATGCAGCCCCAACCGCTGCTTGACGATCCGGAACAGCAGCACGGTCTCGAAGGCCAGCGACAGCGAGGTCGCCGCCGCGGCGCCGTGGCCGCCGAACTGCGGCACCAGCAGAATGCAGAGCACGAGGTTCATGACGAAGGCCGCCGCATAGGCCATGGCGCAGGCGCGCTGCTGGCCCAGCATGTTCAAGAGCCGCTCGACCGGCCCGATCGCGGCGCGCACGACCAGCCCGATCGCGGCGATGAACATGATGTCGTAGCCGGCGGTGAACTGCGCGCCGAACAGAAACAGCAGCGGCTTGCCGAGCGCGAGCAGCACCAGCGTCGCCGCGAGCGACGGCCAGAACGTCCACTTGATCGCATGCGCGACATAGGCCGACAGCCGCACCTTGTCGCCGAGCGCGTGATATTCGGCGAAGCGATGCGCCGTCGTCGCCGACATCGCGTAGTGGATGAACGACACCAGCGCGAGCGTCTTCACCACCGCGAAATAGATGCCGACCTCCTCGGAAGAGCGGAACTGCTGCAGCACCAGCACGTCGGTGTAGGACAGCAGCAGATAGAAGCTCTCGACCAGGAGGATCGGCAGCGAGATCGCGAGCCAGCCGCGCAGATCATATTGCTTCGGTCCCGGTTCGATGTGGAGGCGGAGCCTGTCGTTCAGCACCAGCATCTGGCCGAGCATCGCGAGCCACACCGCGGCCGCGCTCGCGGCCATCGCCGCGGTGGCGCCGAGATCGAGACCGAGCACGACGGCGCCGGCGGTGAAGCCGATGATCAGCGTCTGGCGGATGATGAATTGCGGCATCAGCCCGAGCGTCATCCAGTCGTGCGAGCGGGCGATGCCGTCCTGGGTGTTGGCGACGACGAAGGCGGGCAGGGTGAGACAGCCGATATAGAGCGGCATGCGCTCGCCGGCGTCGATCCAGGGCGACAGCAGCGCGACCAGGCCGGCGACCAGCAGCGCGGCAGCCGTGGAGGTCGCCAAGGTCAGCCAGCGTCCGCCGGAGAGGAAGCCGCGCAGCAGCGCCTGCTGGCCCGAGGTGCGGTAGTCCGGAATGATCTTCTGCGCCGAGGAGGCGATGCCGACATCGAGCATGCTGCCGAGCAGCAGCACCCAGGTCCAGACATAGACGTAGGTGCCGTAGTCCGAGCCGCCCATCCAGCGCGCGAGCAGGATCTGGCTGAGATAGGCCAGGCCGGCGCTGAGCACGCGGATCAGGAAGATGGTGCCGGCGAGGCGGCGCGTCAGCGAAGCCTCGCCGCTGCCGCCGAGCGCGGCCAAGCGCGCCTTCAGGCGGGCCGCGAGGCCGGTCGGTGCGGGGTCATTGCGGGCATCCATCACGGCCACGGCGGGGGTCCGGCTCCACGGCCGCGCGGATGGCGGCGATGGTCCTCCCTATCAACGCAACGTTAAGATTGAGTTGGACCGGCGCCGCGTCGGTCGCGCGGCGCACCAGCCGTCACGGCAGAGTGAAATTGAACTCGTAAGACTTGTCGGGGCCGACCAGCGTGAATTTCAGCGCCGCGCCGTCCGGTTTCACCCCCGGCGGAACGCCGTCGAGCTCGAAGGCGAAGCGCTTGATGCCCGGCATGCCGCTGTCGCGCACGGTCGGGATCGGCAGCGCCCAGTCGGGCGTCGGACCCTCGACATAGAGCTGGACGCTGCGCGGATCGGCGACGGCGACGTCGACGACGACGTCCTTCTGGCCGTCGCGCTTGACGTCGCGGATCGTCAAGGGATTGGCATCGCCGACAGTGGCCGGCTTCGGCACCGTGTCGAGGGCCGCCGAGAGCGTCGTATCTTCGGTGCTGGCGACGCTGGTGAAGGCGAGCTCGGCCTTTGCCTCGACGGGAATGCAGATCTTCTCGCAAACCGCGTAGCTGATGTCGGCGCGCAAGGTCATCGGCTTGTCGGGGTTCTTGGCGACGATGCGCAGCGGCAGCACGACCTGATCATGATAGCCGAGCGAGTGTCCACCGGCGCCGTCATCGAACTTTGTCGGCGCGGGCCACAGAACCGTCACCGCTTCGACGTTCTCCGACTTGGAAAAGTCGAAGCGCGGCGGCACGCCGGAATCGCCGGGCGTCCGCCAATAGGTCTTCCATCCCGGCTGCAGCGCAAGGGCGATGCCGCCCAGCATGACCGGACCGCTGCGCGAGCCCGCAAGCAGGCGCACCGCGGAGTGGCTGTCGCGCTGCCAGGGCGAGGAGTCCTGCGCCTGCGCGCCGAACGCAAGGCAGGATGATACGACGGTCGCGACCAGCAGTGTGGCAGAGTGGTGAGGAACCAAGGCGGACATGAGACGTCTTTAGAGTGTGGTTCGGGCGCAAACCATTGAAATGCTTGTGAGCAGATTTCCTCGCGAGGACCTGAACCTTGATTGACAGATGCGCATCCCAATATCAGGATATCGATGATCATGAGAGTCCTTGCGGATGAATCCTGAGGCAAAAAGGCTGGGCGACATTCGCCGCAAAGTGACGGGGATCGGGGATCACACCTCTCACGGTGGTTACCTCGACGGCCAGCTGCTGGTTGCAATGCCCGTGATGGGCGATTCCCGGTTCGAGCGCTCGGTGATCTATCTCTGCGCGCACTCGGCCGAGGGCGCCATGGGTATCATGGTGAACCGGCCGGCGGGCAGCATCGACTTCCCTCAGCTCCTGATGCAACTGAATATCATCGAGAAGAGCGATCAGATCAGCCTGCCCGACAGCGCCGAGACGATGAAGGTGCTGAGCGGCGGCCCTGTCGATACCGGCCGCGGCTTCGTGCTGCATTCGAGCGACTACTTCATCGCCAACGCGACCTTGAAGATCAACGACGGCGTCTGCCTGACGACGACCATCGACATCCTCAAGGCGATCGCCAAGGGCGACGGTCCGAAGCACGCGATCCTCGCGCTCGGCTATGCCGGCTGGCGCGCCGGCCAGTTGGAGGAAGAGATCCAGGACAATGGCTGGCTGCATTGCGACGCCGATCCGGAGCTGATCTTCGGCGACAATGTCGACGCCAAATACGATCTCGCGCTGCGCAAGATCGGCATCGATCCCGGCATGCTCTCCAACGCCGCGGGGCACGCGTAGAGGCGATCATCCTGCTGATGGTCCGGCGCGCGACGGGATCGAAGAAGCGCGTTATCGAGGTATCGCCTGTTTCTCCAACCGTCATTGCGAGCGAAGCGAAGCAATCCAGAGTCCCGCCCGCGACTCTGGATTGCTTCGTCGCTTCGCTCCTCGCAATGACGGCATCTCTCACGACAGTGTGTGAAAGGGCGCTACTCCGCCGCCTGCTGCGCCACTGTCGGTTCGGTGCCGGCGACCGTGGCGCGGCGCATGTCGCGCGGCTGCGACTGGTCATAGCGGCGCACGCGGTGCATGGTCTGCCTGTTGTCCCACATGATCAGGTCGTGCAGCCGCCATTTGTGGACGTAGACGAACTCGGGCTGTGTCGCATGCTCGGTGAGGTCGCGCAGCAAGAGCCGGCCCTCCGGCATGCTCATGCCGATGATGGCGCCGGCATGCGATGACAGATAGAGCGACTTGCGGCCATGGGCAGGGTGCGTGCGGACCAGCCGCTGCCTGACCGGCTTGAACATCTCCTTCTCCTCGTCGGTGTAGTCGAGGAAGCCGAGCGCGCCGCGCGAATACATCAGCGAATGTTCGCAGACGAGATCCCCGATCTCGTCCCTGGTCTCCTGGTCGAGCGCGTCATAGGCGGCGCGCATGTCGGCGAATTCGGTGTTGCCGCCCTTCGGGTTCACGATGCGCGCGGAGAGAATCGAGTATTTCGCCGGGATCGGCCGGAACGAGCTGTCGGAGTGCCACAGGCAGTTGCCGAGATTGAACAGATGCGTGCGATGGTCCGGTGGCAGCGGCTTGCCATCCTTGCCGAGATTGGAGACGTCGTTGAGGCCAGTGGTTAGGCGGTAGTCTTCCTTCTTGGTGACGGTGCCGCCGCGCGCCTGCTCGCGCTCGCCGAAGCTGAGCGCAAAGCCGAGCTGCTGCGCGTCGGTGAGGTCCTGATCATGAAATACGAGAACGGCGTAGTGATCGATCGCGGCCTGCAGCTGCGCGACGTCGTCCCCGGCGAGAGGCTTGCGCAGATCGATACCGGACACTTCGCCGACGAAATGCGGGTGCAGCTGTCGGATGGCGATCGCCATGGTGTCCTCCTCGCGTCCTCATGAGGGCGGACTCCTGTCCGCTTCTTCTGATGGAGGCTACGCCGGCGATGTGCGAAGTCAACGCAAGGCGCGGAGCGCCGCGTGCACGGCTGTCATGCCGGGGCGGCAGACATCACGCATTGCGGGCCATCAGCCCGCCATCCACCGGGATCACCGCTCCGGTGAGGAACGAGGCGGCCGGCAGGCTCAGGCTCAAGGTCATGTGCGCCACTTCTTCGGGGTCACCATAGCGGCCAAGCGCGGTGCGGCGCCGCGCATAGACCGCCTTCTGCTCGTCCGGAATGCGCGCGGTCATGGCGGTCGTGATCGGTCCCGGACAGATGCAGTTGACGGTGATGCCATCGCGGCCGAGCTCGACCGCGAGCGCGCGCGTCAATCCGGTCACCCCGGCCTTTGCAGCCGAATAGGCGCTGTGCAGCGCAGTTGCGCCGAGCGCCTCGGTCGAGGCGATGTTGACGATGCGCGGGCTGTTCGAGCGGCGCAGATGTGGCAGCGCGGCACGGATGACGCGCTGCTGCGCCGTCAGCATGATGGCAAGCCCTCTGGCCCAGGCCTCGTCGTAGGCTTCGTCGTCGATCGCGACGCGCACCGAGATGCCGGCATTGTTGACGACGATGTCGAGTCCGCCGAAATGCGCCGCAGCGTCGCCGATGACGGCGCTGATGGCGTCGCGATCGGCGAGGTCGAGCCGCCAGCCACGCGCCGTTCCGCCGCCGGCCAGGATATCCGCCGCCACGGCGCGGGCCCCGTCCTCATCGACATCGGTGACTGCGACCCTGGCGCCTTCATCGGCGAACACGCGCGCGGTCGCGCGCCCCATCCCCGACGCTGCGCCGGTGATCAGGACGATCAATCCCTTGACCGAGCGGCTGAGTTGCCTGTGCTGGTGCATATTTGCGGCTCACGGAAAAATGCGCATCGCATGCGCGCCGTCGGGATTATCACTGATCGGACGCATTCGGTAGGCACCGATCCGGCATGGCCGAATTCTCGTTGCTGACGACACGGATCAACAAACCGGAGTGATCATGGTGCTCTCCACGACCTTCATGCGCTTGGCATTGGTGATGGGACTCGTTGCGACCACGGCCGCGCGAGCCGAGAGCATCAACGCCGGCGATCGCAAGGCAAGCGCGGTGCGGCCGTTCGAGGCGCGGAGCGTTGCCGAGTTCGATACGCCCTGGGCCATCGCCTTCCTGCCCGACGGGCGGATGCTGGTCACGGAGAAGCCCGGCCGGATCTTTCTCGTCACGCAAGGTGGGAAGAAGATCCAGATCGGCAACGTGCCTGCGGTCGCGGCGCGCGGACAGAACGGTCTCCTGGACATTGCGGTGTCGCCGAGCTTCGCTGTGACGTCGCAGATCTATCTCACCTACGCCGAGCCGAGCAGCGAGGGCAGCCGGCTCGTGCTGACCCGCGCCGTGCTGTCGCTCGCGAACGACAGCGCCGCGCTGACCGACCCCGTCGTCATCTGGCGCCAGACGCCGGCCGGTGGCGGCGGCCAGCCCGGCGGCATCATCGCGTTCGATCCGTCGGGAACGCATCTGTTCCTGACCGTCGGCGACCGCATGCAGCCGAACAGCGCGCAGGATCCACGGCAGGCGCGCGGAAAAGTGCTCAGGCTCAATCTCGACGGCGCGACTCCGTCGGACAATCCCATGGCCGAGGACAAGGGCGTGCCGGCCCAGACGTGGACCAGCGGCCACCGCAATCCGTACGGGCTCGCCTTCGCATCAGATGGCAAGCTCTGGCTGCACGAGATGGGACCGCGCGGTGGCGACGAGCTGAACCTGATCGAGCCGGGCAAGAACTACGGCTGGCCGCTGGTGTCCAACGGCGACAACTACGACGGCACGCCGATCCCGCGGCATGCGACGCGGCCCGACCTCGCGCCGCCGCCGCTGTATTGGGATCCCGTGATCGCGCCGGCCGGCCTCGTCTTCTATGATGGTCCGATGTTTCCGCAATGGAAGGGATCGGCATTGATTGGAGGCTTGCGGGCGCAGGCGCTGGTCCGCGTTGCCTTCCGGCCCGATGGTCAGCCTGACGAGGCCGAGCGCTGGGACATGGGCGAGCGTATCCGAGATGTCGCCGTGGCGCCGGATGGCGCTGTCTGGGTGATCGAGGACGATTCGCCCGGCCGCCTGCTGCGGCTGACGCCGATGAATTAGCTGCGCAGCAGCATTGATGCGAAAGGTGCCGATGCCGGTGTCGCCACAGCCGCGATGCCGTTGACAGGGCCTGCGCCGATCCCCACACCATCCGACAAACAACAATGGAAGGAGTGGGGAGATGAACGCACTCGATTTCACGGGACGTTCGGTGCTGGTGATCGGCGGATCGAGCGGCATCGGCAACGGCATCGCGCAGGCGTTTCGCGCGCAGGGCGCGCGCGTCGACATCAGCGGCACGCGGGCGAGCGCTGCCGATTATGCCGAAGGAGAGGGCTCCGATCTCGCAGGGGTGAACTACCATCAGCTCGATGTGAGCGATCCCGGCGCGATCGAAAGCTTCGCGCCGCGACTCGATCGGCTCGATGTGCTGGTGCTGGCGCAGGGCGCGGTGTTGTACCGCCGCGGCGAATTCGCCATGGAGGGCTTCCGCAAGGTGGTCGAGGTCAACCTCATCAGCCTGATGGCCTGTG
This sequence comes from Bradyrhizobium sp. HKCCYLRH2047, assembly GCF_051168175.1. Lineage (NCBI taxonomy): Bacteria > Pseudomonadati > Pseudomonadota > Alphaproteobacteria > Hyphomicrobiales > Nitrobacteraceae > Bradyrhizobium > Bradyrhizobium sp. HKCCYLRH2047. The sequence goes on along the minus strand of NZ_JBNPUM010000009.1, from coordinate 170,913 downwards.
CGACGAAATTTCACGGCCTGCTGCGCGATGCCAGGGGCGCGCTCATCATCGTCTCGTCGACTGCGGCCTATCATTCGACCATGGGCAATCCGGCCTACAACGCCTCGAAGACCGGCGCGATGGGATTGACGCGAACCCTGGCTGAGGCGTGGGCGGAAGACGGCATCCGCGTCAACGGGATCGCGCCCGGGCTCGTCGACACCAAGATGACCAAAGTGACGACCGCCAATCCGAAGCGCCTCGAGGGCGCGCTGCAGCGCATCCCGCTGCGGCGGCTGGGGACGCCGCAGGACATGGCCGGTGCGGCGCTGTTCCTGGCCTCGCCACTGTCGTCCTACATCATCGGCCAGACCCTCGTCGTCGACGGCGGCCTGATTTTGTAGTCGTTCGGAACCTGCGCCGCGCTGGCCGGTTAGCAGGCCAGCAATCCCGCACAGTGCAGAGAAGGAGAGCGGCAATGGATCAGGATCGGCTGACCGGTACGGCCAAGGATGTCGCAGGCAAGATCGAGGGCGGCGTCGGCGAGATGTTGGGCGACAAGAGCACGCAGGCCTCGGGCCGTGCACGCGAGGCCGCGGGCGTCGTGCAGAACATGTATGGCCAGGCCAAGGACGCGGCGCGCGAGGCCGGCGATGCGGCGATGGATTTCGCCAAGGATAAATTCGGTAACGGCTCCGAGACGCTGCGTGACGGCACGCAGGCCCTGACCAAGCGGGTTCAGGACAATCCGATGGGCGCGCTCCTGGTCGCCGGCGGCATCGGCTTCCTGCTGGCGATGCTGATGCGCTCGCCGAGTCGGCCGCAGCCGCCGCAGCGCTGGCGCTACTGAATCCGTAAGTCCCCCTGACGATCAGATGACAATCGGCCCGCATTCGCCGCGAATGCGGGCCGATCTTGTTGTGGGCATTTCGTTTCGGACGATCGCGTCGATCACCCCTGGCGCTCAGGCGCGGCCACGATCAGCGTCCCTGGGACTCCAGCGCTGCCGCCGAGCGGCCGACCGATGCTGGCGGCCGCGGCGGCACGTTCGGATTGCGCGCGGCAGGGGGCCGTGCCGGCTGCTGAGGCGCGCCGAAGCCGAAGAATTCACGGACGCCCTGACCTGGCTGATTCGGCTGCTGTGCCTGGGCTGGCGGCTGCTGGCCGGGGGCCGTCGGCGCGGTCAGCCGCTTCTGTCTCGGTGGCGCCGGTGTCGGCGCGGCCGGCGTTGCTTCCGCCGGCGTGGTCGCTGCCATCGGCGCTTCGGGCCGGGTCAGCTCCTTCGGCGGCTCCTTGGCCTGTTCGCGGCCGACCTCGCGGCGGGGCCAGACGAAATCGTCGGCGCGGCCGGCCGGCGGGCTCAGGGCCTCGCCCTTGACCAGGGTTCGGGCCGCCAGCGCGTCGACCGCCGCAGGTCGGGAGCCGGGGCCGCCCAGCAACTGGTCGGTGCCGACGGATGACGCCACCAGCGGCAGGATCGGGCCGGCGACCGGCCGCGGCGCCGGCTGGCCGGGCACGGCATTGGCGTCCGGCGTCGCCGGCTCGTTTGGCAGCTCGAGCGGCGCAGAACGGGCCGCGAGCAGCCGGTTGATCTCTCGCTCGGCATAGTGGGCGAGCTTGCGCGCGCCCGGCTTGGTGAAATAGACGCCGTCATAGGAGCGCAACTGGCGGATCTGGCCCTCGAAGTCCGGGCCCTTCTGCAGGAAGCGGCCGGACTCGTCGACGAAGCCGTCCCAGACATCGACATAGGTGATGCCGGCCTTGCCGGCGGCATCGCGATACAGCGAGTCGAGGAACAGCGTGTCCGCCGTGCCCTTGGGACCGCGAACCGCGGGCAGGCCGACCCAGAGCACGGGCACGCCCTTGCTCTTGGCGATCGCGATCATCTCCTCGATCTTCTTCGCATACAGCTCGACCCAGCGCTCGTCCCGGAACTCATAGAGGCCGCCCGGCGAGCGGGCGGCCTTCTCCGGTGCCGCAACCGCGGGCGTGTCGTTGTCGACCTCGTCCTGCGGCAGATCGGTATCGGCAGCCTTGTCGTCGGGCTTGGCCGCCGTGTCGGCCTTGCCGTCCGGCTTGGCTTCGCCCGGCTTGGCCTCACCGGGCTTTGTCTCGCCGGGCTTGGCCTTGGCATCCTTTTTGGCCTTGTCGCCCTTCTTGTCGTCCGGCTTCTCGGTCTTCTCCACCGCAGGCTCGCGCAGCGAGATGCGGTCGTTGAGGCCGAGCATGATGACGATGGCGTCGGCGCGCTCGGTCGCCAGGATGCCCTTGGCGGCGGCGGCCCAGTCGGCCGGCTCACCCCTGGGCTGGTACTTGATGAGGCCCGACGTGGTCCTGATCCTGCGGGTCACGCCCATGTCGGGCTGCTCGGCATAGGCCTCTTCCAGGCCATAGGCGAGCCAGTCGGCCATGGCGTCGCCCAGCACCAGCACGTAGCGGTCCGGCGCGCCGTCACGCTTTTCCGGCGGCGGCGCCTTGGAATAGTCCTGGATCACCCGCTTGGGCTGTTGCTGCGGGAACGGAGCGAAGAAGTCGCCGCCGAACCAGCCTCCGCCACCTCCACCGCCGCGCGGGGCCGGGCGGGGCGAAGCGAACGGGTTGAAGTTGAAGAACTGGGCCGAGGCGGGGCCGGCGATGCCGACGAGCATGGCGATGACGACCGCCAGCACGACCAGCGGGCCGGGCTCGTTCAACAGCTTGAGGATGGACTTCAGCTTTGACATGCGCACCCGTCGCGCGGCGTGATCGTGACGATCCATATAATAGGACGCGAATCAGGCCGCAAACGGGCATTCACCGGATGGTGTTGACGGCGCCGGTAATCACCCCAGAAGGTTACCGGCAGGGCAGGTTGGGCTGCGATCAGCGCGCCCGCAGCCGTTCGAGCACGTCCGAGGTGGCAAATCCGTCCGCCGGCGCCCCGATCGAGGCCTGGAAGTTCCGCAGCGCCTCGCGCGTCTGGCCACCGAACTGGCCGTCCGGCGTTCCGCGGTAAAATCCGCGCTCGGCGAGCAATTGCTGCAGCTCGAGCCGCTCGCCGCGCGACAGCGTTCGCTCCTCGCGCGGCCAGGCCTGAACGAACGGCGGCGCGCCGCGCAGGCGGTCGGCGAAGTGTCCGATCGCCAGCGCATAGGCTTCCGCAGGGTTGTATTTCATGATGACGCGGAAGTTCTGCAGCATCAGGAAGCCGGGGCCCTGGGCGCCGGCCGGCGCCAGCAGATATGCCTTTTCGGCGCTAGTCGGGAACGGCTGACCATTGGCCCGTCGCAGGCCGAGCTGTTCCCACTGGCGGAAGCTCATGCTCTTGGCGCGGTCGGCGAGCATGTAGTTGAAGCCCTGGGGCACCACGACCTCGTAGCCCCAGCTCTGGCCGCTCTGCCAGCCGTCCTTCTTCAGATTGTTGGCGGTCGAGGCGATCAGGTCGGCCGGATTGTCGACGACGTCGCGGCGGCCGTCACCATCGGCATCGACGGCGAAGCGCTTGAACGCGGTCGGCATGAACTGGGTCGGGCCGAAGGCGCCTGCCCAGGAGCCGCGCAGCTGCTCGGGGCGCAGATCGCCGCGATTGAGGATTTCCAGGGCGGAGAGGAACTCATCCTTGAAATAGGCCTGGCGGCGGCCGATGCAGGCGAGCGTCGCGGTCGACTGCAGCACGCTGCGGTCACCGATCTGGGTCGAGTAGTTGGACTCGATGCCCCAGATCGAAGCGACGATGTAACGGTCGACGCCGTAGGCGCGCTCGGCCGCATCGAACTGCGGCTTGTAATTCGCCAGCACCTCGCGGCCCTTCGCCAGCCGGTTGTCGTTCACCAGGATGTCGAGATAGTCCCAGATCGATTTGGTGAATTCGGGCTGCGCGTCGAGCAGGTCCATGATGCGCAGGTCCGGCGACAGGCCGGCGGTAAAGCGCTGGAAATTGTCCTGCGTGATGTTGCGCCTTGCGGCATCTGGCCACATGCCGGCGACGCAATTGTCGAAATTGCCGGCGGCCTCGCGGATCGCCGCCGCCGTCATCAGCGGATGGCCGGAGGCGCCGTCCTCGCCGCTCCACGGCTGCGGCCCGCCGGCGGCAGGGGGCTGGTTGGGGGCGGGGTTGCCCTTGGTCAAGGTGCCCGTGAACAGGCCGTCGAGAAAGTTCAGCGGCCCGCCGCCGGATTGCGCGACAGCGGAACCGGACACCACCGTCAACGCCGTGACCAGAACCGCCGCGCCGGCACCCGCCTTCAGAGCTGTCAGCATCACGTTCCGTCGCATCATGTCTCGATCCAGATCGCATGGAAGATCGGCCTCCACGAGGCCCGGTCCTGCTTAACGGGAGATTAACAAGGTTAACGATTTCCGCAGCGAAATTTAGCCGTTCGGTCCATGTCGAGCGGAACACCGGACCAACATCCGCCTTTGTTCTCGGCTGCAAACGAGCTACCTAAAATGCGATCGATTTCGCATTCATATCGCCACAAGGTCTAGTCATCCCCATGAAGATCCGCAAAGCCGTTTTTCCGGTCGCCGGTCTCGGCACCCGCGTCCTTCCCGCCACCAAGGCGATGCCGAAGGAAATGCTGACGATCGTCGACAAGCCGCTCATCCAATACGTCTTCGATGAAGCCAAGGAGGCGGGCATCGAGCATTTCGTGTTCGTGACCGGGCGGAACAAGACCGCGATCGAGGATCATTTCGACCGCATGTACGAGCTCGACGCGACGCTCGCGGCGCGCGGCAAGAAGACCGAGATGGAAATCCTGGCGCGCGACCAGCCGGAGGCTGGCGCCGTCAGCTTCACCCGCCAGCAGGCCCCGCTCGGGCTCGGCCATGCCGTGTGGTGCGCGCGCGACATCGTCGGCGATGAGCCGTTCGCGGTGGTGCTGCCGGACGAACTGGTGCTGAACGCGCCGGGGTGCCTGGCGCAGATGATCGCCGCCGCGAACAAGCTGCCCGAGAAGAGCAATGTGCTCGCGGTGCAGGAGGTGCCGGCCGACCAGACCCATCAATACGGCATCTGCGGCGTCGGCAAGCGTGACGGCAAGATCTTCGAGGTCGACGGCATGGTCGAGAAGCCGGCCAAGGGCACCGCGCCGTCGAACTTCTCGATCACCGGCCGCTACATCCTGCAGCCGGAGATCTTCAAGATCCTGGCGACGCAGGAGCGCGGCGCCGGCGGCGAGATCCAGCTCACCGACGCGATGATCGGGTTGTCCAAGACACAGAAATTCTACGGCGTGGATTTCGACGGCGAGCGGCACGATTGCGGCTCGAAGTCCGGCTTCCTGAAGGCCAACATCGCCTTCGCCATGGCGCGACCCGACCTGCGCGATGGCCTGCGCGAGGACATGAAGCGCTATCTCGACGGCAAGGGCTGAGGCCCAGCCGACGAGAAATGCCGCGCCTTCGAGACAGTTGGTGGCATCACGCCGCCAGCGAGGCCGCGGGTGACGGGTTATGCACCGCTGCGCTGGCGCAGCGGTTGCGGCCCGCGGCCTTGGCCATGTAGAGGGCGCGGTCGGCGGCATTGAGCAGGCCGGTCCAATCCGTGTCGCGCGACGGCGTGACACTGGCGGCACCGATGCTGATCGAGGTGGTGCACGCCTCTCCCGCCCACAGCTTGACCTTGCTGCGGATCGTCTCCGCGACGCGCAGCGCATCCGCTTCCGAGGTCCCCGGCAGCAGCACCGCGAACTCCTCGCCGCCATAGCGCGCGGCGCAATCGCCGGCGCGCCGCACCGAATCGGAAATGCACACGGCAATGCCGACCAGCACCTGGTCGCCGGCCTGGTGCCCGTGGGTGTCGTTGTAGCTCTTGAAGTGATCGGCATCGATCATCAAGAGCCCCAGCGGCGCGCCGGCGCGCTGCGCCCGCCGCCATTCGAGCTCGATGGTCTCGTCGAACTTGCGCCGATTCTTCAGACCCGTCAGCGGATCGGTGGTCGCGAGCTGCTCCAGTCTGGATTCGACCTTCGCCCGGAGCTGGATCTCGCGCGCGGCGACCTGCGTCGCGGCCAGGACGAACACGATCAGCGCCAGCATCATCGCGCCGATCTGCGCAGCTTCGTTGCGCCAATAGGCGAAGACGCTGTCCCACGACTTGCTGGCGATCACGACCAGCGGCTCGGTGCCGTTGCGCCAGACCAGGAGCCGCGGCAGATCGTCCAGCGCGCCATGGCTGCTCGACCAGCCGGCCGGCTCGGTGAGCGCGCGGGTCACGGCCGGCGCCCGCGCCAGGTTGCGTCCGATCGCGGCAGGATCGAATGGCGCGCCGACGATGACGGTGCCGTCGCGCCGGAGCACGGTGATGTTGTCGCCCGTTCCGAGCGTGAGCCGCGCGAACAGGTCGCGGAAATAGCCGAGGCGGATCGAGCCGGCGACGACGCCGGCGAAGCGTCCGTCCGGCGTCGAGATGCGGCGACTGAGAACGATGGAATATTGGCCATGATGCTGGGCGGGCCGCCCGACATAGAGCCCGGTGTCGGGCCCGTCGCGATGCACCTGGAAGAAATCGGCGTCGCTGCGGTCCTCCGGCAGCGGGTCGAGCGTCGACGATTCGAGCGACAGCCGTCCGCGGGCATCGAACACCTGGATGGTGCCGAAATTCTTCGCGGTGGACGAACGGTCGAACAGGATCAATTGGCGGACCGGCTTGCTGACCTCGTTGATTTCGGGCAGCAACATGTTGCTGGCCACGGCCCGCAGCGAGAGATCGTAGAGCTCGACGTTGCGGCTGATGTCGGCGCCGATGCTTGCGGCCATGTTCTCCAGCGCCTGCCGGGCGCGGACCTCCTCGCTCCGGCGCAGGTCGATCATGACGCTGGCGCAGATGGCGGAGAAACCGATGATGGTCGAGATGGAGCAGGTGATCAGCGTGCGCGCCGAGAGCCGCCAAGGCTGCGTCGCCCGGCCCGTTCGGCGTGTCCAGCGCATCGGCTCGTCCCGTCCCCGTGAAACCCCGTCCGTAGACTGACGGATCAGGCCGAAGTAACGCATGTTAGGTTAACGAGCGGTTGCGTTCGCTGCGCCTGTCGTCAAGGCGGCCGCACACACGCTGGTATGAGGGAGTCGAGACTTGCCGGACTATGATGCGCTTCGAGACTATCTCAAGCGGCAGACCCGCCCCGAACTGGTGCTCAGCCTCGAGGAGATCGAGGAGCTGATCGGCGACGGCCTGCCGCGCGCCGCGCAGCGCGCCTCGTGGTGGGACAGCCTGCGGAGTCCGCAGGAGAAGATGCCGCAGCGCGAGGCCTGCCTGGCGGCAGGCTATGTCGCGACCCGGCTGCCCGATGGCAAGGGCGTCCGCTTCCGCAAGCTGAAGCCGGAGCGCTGAGCTGCATCAGTGTCCGCGCAATTGGCCTGCATCCTGCTTTCCGGGCGGTGCTGCAGTGTGGTTGAGCTTTCAGAGCGCGATCGAGCCCGCATTGTGACCGAGGATCTGGAGAGACGGACATGAACGAGCAGGACCTGCGCCACGAGATCGCCGCGGTCAAGGACGGGCGGCTATCGCGCCGTGACTTCGTGCAGCGGATGCTGGCGGCCGGACTGACGGCGCCGCTGGCCGGCATGATGCTGGCGCATTCGGGAGTGGCAATGGCGGCGCAGGAATTCCCCTACAAGCCGACCAAGGCGGGTGGCGGCGGCGCGCTGAAGCTCCTGTTCTGGCAGGCGCCAACCCTGCTCAATCCGCATTTTGCCATCGGCTCCAAGGATCAGGAATCCGCGCGCGCCTTCTACGAGCCGCTGGCCGGCTGGGACGCCGACGGCAATCTCGTCCCGGTGCTGGCGAGCGAGATTCCCAGCGTGGCCAACGGCACCGTCGCGGCCGACGGCACCTGGGTCATCTGGAAGCTCAAGCAGGGCGTGAAGTGGCACGACGGCCAGCCGTTCACTGCGGACGATGTGATTTTCAACTGGCAATATGCCACCAATACCGAGACGTCCGCAGTCACCATCGGCGACTACAGGGACCTCAAGACGATCGAGAAGTTTGACGACCACACCGTTCGCCTCGTGTTCAGCCGGCCGACCCCGCAATGGTTCACGCCGTTCGTCGGCGGCCGGGGTGCGATCATTCCGAAGCATCTGTTCAGCGACTACATCGGCGCCAAGTCGCGCGAGGCGCCGAACAATCTCAAGCCGGTCGGAACCGGTGCCTATCTGTTCGTCGACTTCAAGCCGGGCGACATCCTGACCGGCAGGCTCAATCCCGACTACCACGTTCCGAACCGGCCGCATTTCGACACGCTCGAGATCAAGGGCGGCGGCGACGCGGTATCGGCGGCACGCGCCGTGCTGCAGACCGGCGAATATGACTACGCCTGGAATCTGCAGGTCGAGGACGAGATCCTCGTCAAGCTGGAGACCGGCGGGACCGGGGTCGCCGAGATCGTGCCGACCGGCAATCTCGAATTCATCCTGCTCAATGCCACCGATCCCAATGTCGAGGTCGACGGCGAGCGCTCGAGCCTCAAGACCAAGCACCCGCTGTTCTCGGACCCGGCGGTGCGCGAGGCCATCAACCTCCTGATCGATCGCGCATCGATCCAGAAATTCGTCTATGGCCGCGGCGGCATCGCCACGGCGAACTGCGTCAACAATCCCGCGCGCTATCGCTCGCCCAACACGCGCTTCGAGTTCAACATCGACAAGGCGAACGAGATCCTGGAGAACGCCGGCTGGAAGAAGGGGACGAGCGGGATTCGGGAGAAGGACGGCAAGCCGCTGAAGCTCGTCTTCCAGACCTCCACCAACGGGCCGCGGCAAAAGAACCAGGCGATCGTCAAACAGGCCTGCCAGAAGGCGGGCATCGAGCTCGAGCTGAAGTCGGTGGTGGGTTCGGTGTTCTTCTCCAGCGACGTCGCCAATCCCGACACCTACACGCACTTCTATTGCGACATGGAAATGCTGATGATCACGATGTCGTCGCCCGAGCCGCAGGCCTTCATGACTCAGTACGTGTCGTGGGAAGTGGCGAGCAAGGCCAACAAATGGCAGGGTCGCAACATCTCGCGCTGGCAGAGCAAGGAGTATGACGATCTCTACAACGAGCTCACGCGCGAGCTCGATCCGGTGAAGCGTGCGGCGCTCTACATCAAGCTCAACGACACGGTCTGCGCCGGTCGTCACGTGCTGCCGGAGCTCAATCGTCCGCGCGTCAGCGGCATCCGCAAGGGTCTGCAAACCCATTCCTCGGGGTGGGACAACGACCTCTGGCAGCTGCCCAACTGGTATCGCGAGAGCTGAGCACTCCTTACGGCGTTGATGCCGCAGCAGACCATCCCGGTGCGGGGCGACCGTCGTTGACGACGTAGTTCCATTTTCCGGGATGCTCTGGCAGTCATTCTTCCCGCATCTGCGAAGTGCGACAATCGATCCATTCTTTATTGCGGAATTGGCCCGGATTCTGCTTTGACAGTCGCTTCGAAGGCTGATCCAATTTTGTGCAGTTCCTGATCGATGCATGACGGGGACGCGTTTTTTGGCATTCAGCACCACTTTGGAGTCGATGAATGAACGAGCGTGACCTCCGTAGCCAGATCGCTGATGTCAAAGCGGGACGCCTGTCACGGCGCGAATTTGTGCAGCGAATGATCGCCGTGGGGCTGACCGCACCAATGGCCGGCGCGATGCTCGCCCATTCCGGCGTTGCGATGGCCGCCGAGCCGATCGCATACAAGCCGCCCAAGGCCGGCGGCGGCGGCCCGCTCAAGCTGCTGTTCTGGCAGGCGCCGACTTTGCTCAACCCGCACTTCGCCAACGGCACCAAGGATCAGGAGGCCTGCCGGCTGTTCTACGAGCCGCTCGCCGGCTGGGACGCCGACGGCAATCTCGTGCCGATTCTCGCGGCCGAGATTCCGAGCAAGGAGAACGGCTTGCTCGGCGCCGACGGCCTGTCGGTCACCTGGAAGCTGAAGCAGGGCGTGAAATGGCACGACGGCAAGCCGTTCACCGCAGACGACGTGATCTTCAACTGGGAATATTCGGTCAATCCCGATACCGCCGCCGTGTCCGTCGGCAGCTATCGCGGCATCAAGTCGATCGACAAGATCGACGACTACACGGTGAAGCTGAATTTCAAGCAGCCGACGCCGTTCTGGGCGGATGCCTTCGTCGCAGCCTACGGTCCGGTGATTCCGAAGCATCTGTTCGCCGACTATATCGGCGGCAAGTCGCGTGAGGCGCCGGCAAATCTGAAGCCGGTGGGCACTGGCCCGTACGTCTACGTCGATTTCAAGCCCGGCGATTCCATCTCCGCCAAGCGCAACCCCGATTATCATCAGGAAAACCGGCCCTATTTCGACACGGTCGAGGTCAAGGGCGGCGGCGACGCGGTGTCGGCGGCACGCGCGGTGCTGCAGACCGGTGAATACGACTACGCCTACAATCTCCAGGTCGAGGACGAGATCCTGACCAAGCTGGAGGCCGGCGGCCAGGGCAAGGCGCAGCTCACGGTGACCGGTCACATCGAATATATCGCGCTCAACGTCACCGATCCCTGGACCGAGGTCGACGGCGAGCGCGCGAGCATCAAGACCAAGCATCCGGTGTTCTCCGATCCGGCCGTCCGTAAGGCGATCAACCTGTTGATCGATCGCGCCTCGGTGCAGAAGTTCATCTACGGGCGCGCTGGCGTCGCGACGCCCAACTTCCTCAACAATCCCGAGCGCTTCCGCTCGCCGAACAACAAGTTCGAGTTCAACATCGACAAGGCCAATCAGATCCTGGAGGAGGCGGGCTGGAAGAAGAACTCGTCCGGCATTCGCGAGAAGGACGGCAAGCCGATCAAGCTGGTATTCCAGACGTCGATCAACGCGCCGCGCCAGAAGAACCAGGCGATCATCAAGCAGGCTTTTCAGAAGGCGGGCATCGAGGTCGAGCTGAAATCGGTCGTCGCGTCGGTGTTCTTCTCCTCCGACGCGGCCAACCCCGACACCTACACCCATTTCTACTGCGACATGGAGATGTACCAGACCACCATGCCGCAGGCGGATCCGCAGTTCTTCATGAACCAGTTCACCTCGTGGGAGGTCTCGAACAAGGAGAACAAGTGGCAGGGCCGCAATGTCTCGCGCTGGCAGAACAAGGAATATGACGAGACCTACAAGCAGGCCTCGAGCGAGCTCGACCCGGTCAAGCGCGCGGCGTTGTTCGTCAAGCTCAACGATCTCGTCGTTCAGGACAATTACATCCTGCCCGAGATCAATCGCCGCAACTGCATCGGGTTGAAGAACGGCATGGTCGCTAACAAGAGCGGTTGGGACAACGATCTCTGGCAGATCGCCAACTGGTATCGCGAGACCTGATTGCGCCACCAGCATGATTAGATATCCTAGAGGCTGAGCGATGGGAAACTACCTCCTCAGGCGCCTCATCGTCGCGGTGCCGAGCCTGCTCGGCATCAGCGTCATCCTGTTCGTGCTGCTGGCGCTGGCACCGGGCGATCCGTTCGGCGAGCTCGCGAGCAACCCGAACATTCCCCCGGAGGTCCGCGAGGCCCTGCGCGTCAAGTTCGGCATGGATGACCCGATCATGGTGCGCTACTTCCACTGGCTGATTGCGATGTTGCATGGCGACTGGGGCTTCTCCTTCGCCAGCCGCGTCAACGTCGACACACTGATCCTGCAGCGCATCCCGGCTACGCTCTACGTGGTCGGAACCGCGCAGCTCCTCGCGCTGATCGTGGCGATTCCGGTCGGCGTGCTTGCAGCACGCCGGCCCTATTCGATCTTCGACCAGATCGCCAACACCTTCGCCTTCATCGGCTTCTCGCTGCCGACCTTTTTTACCGGGCTGCTGCTGATCCTGATCTTCAGCGTCAATCTCGGCTGGCTGCCATTCGTCTATCGTGCCGACATACAGGCCACGGGGTGGATGTGGTGGTGGGAAAACTTCAAGCAGGCGGTGATGCCGGTTACCGTGCTCGGCCTCTATCAGGCCGCGTCGTATACGCGCTACGTGCGGTCGGCCGTGCTCGACGTCATCAAGCTCGATTACGTCACGACGGCGCGCTCCAAGGGGCTCGACGAGAGCAAGGTCATCGTCAAGCACGTGGTGCGCAACGCGCTGATTCCGGTGGTGACGCTGGTGGCGCTGCAGATGCCGACGGTGTTCGGCGGCGCCATCGTCACCGAGCAGATCTTCCGCATTCCCGGCATCGGCTCGCTCCTGATCAGCGCGATCCTCGCCAACGATACGCCCGTCATCATGGCGGTGACCTTCGTGTTCGCCTGCCTCGTCGTCCTATTCAACCTTATCGCCGATATCCTGTATGGCTGGCTTGACCCACGCATCTCCTTCCGTTGAGACGCCGCTCGCGCCGGCTTCGACGAAGCGCCGATTCTCGCCCGGACGAGATGCGGTCAGGCGCTTCCTGCGCCATCGCCTCGCGGCCGTCAGCATCGTCGTGCTGGCGCTGCTGGCGCTCGCGATCGTCCTTGGCCCATGGATCTGGCGCGTGCCGATCAACGAGATCGATTTCACCGCGCGGCTCGCGGCGCCGTCCTGGGACCATCCGTTTGGCACCGATGATCTCGGGCAGGATCTCCTGGCGCGCATGATCTATGGCGGCCGCATCTCGCTCGCCGTCGGCTTTGCGGCAATGGCGGTCGGCCTGTTCGTCGGCGTGGTCATCGGCGCCATTGCCGGCAACTCCAAGGGGCCGGTCGATGCCGCGCTGATGTGGCTGACCGACCTGTTCCTGTCGCTGCCGCAGCTGCCGCTGCTGCTGCTCGTGATCTATCTGTTCCGCGACCTGCTGAAGGGCCTTGTCGGGCCGGAGGGCGGCACCTTCGTCCTGATCGTGCTCGTGATCGGCGGCTTCCGCTGGATGCCGGTGGCGCGGTTGGTGCGCGCGCAGTTCCTGTCGCTGCGCGAGAAGGAGTTCGTCGAGGCGGCGCGCGCGCTCGGCGCCTCCAACGCCCGTCTCGTCGTCCGCCACATCCTGCCGAACGCGCTGGGACCCGTGATCGTCGCCGGCACCATCGACGTCGCGGCGGCGATCATCGCGGAATCGACGTTGTCGTTCCTCGGTCTCGGCTTCCCGCCGGACATTCCGACCTGGGGCCGGCTGCTGTTCGACGCCAAGGACTATCTCGACATCGCGCCGCATTGGGCGCTGTTCGCCGGCGGCGCGATCTTCCTCACGGTCATCGCGATCAACTTCATCGGCGATGGCCTGCGCGATGCGCTCGATCCGCGGAAGGTGATGTGATGGACGCGCGCGTGGCTCCGCTGCTCGAGATCAAGGGGCTGAAGACCTATTTCAACACCGACGAGGGCGAGGTCCAGGCCGTCGACGGCGTCGACATCTCGATCGGCAGCGGCGAGACCCTGTGCGTGGTCGGCGAGTCCGGCTCCGGCAAGACCGTCACCGCGATGTCGGTGCTGAAGCTGATCGCGATGCCGCCCGGCCGCATCGCCGGCGGCCAGATCCTGTGGCAGGGCCGCGACCTGGTGCCGCTGGGCTCGTCCGAGATGAACAAGATCCGCGCCAGCGAGATCGCGATCGTGTTCCAGGAGCCGATGACGTCGCTCAACCCGGTGTACACCATCGGCGACCAGATCGCCGAGGTGATCCGGCTGCATCAGGGCCTGTCCAAGAAGGCGGCGATGGATCGGGCGGCGGAGATGCTGGCGCTGGTGCAGCTTCCCAATCCGAAAGCCCGCATTCACGACTACCCGCATCACTTTTCCGGCGGCCAGCGCCAGCGGGTGATGATCGCGATGGCGCTGTCGTGCAACCCGAAGCTCCTGATCGCCGACGAGCCAACCACCGCGCTCGACGTCACGATCCAGGCACAGATCCTCGATCTGCTGCTCGACATGAAGGAGCGGCTCGGCATGTCGATCATGCTGATCACCCACGCGATGGGCGTCGTGGCCGAGGTCGCGCAGCGCGTCGTGGTGATGTATGCCGGCCGGGTCGCCGAGGAGGCGCCGGTCGAGCGGCTGTTTGCCAATCCGCGCCATCCCTATACGCAGGGCCTGATCCGCTCGATTCCGCGCATCGATCTCGACGCGGTCAGGAAGAGCCGGCTGGAGAGCATCCCCGGCAGCGTGCCGAAGCTGGTCAATCCGCCCGTAGGCTGCCGCTTCGCCTCGCGCTGCCGCTTTGCCATTCCCGATTGCAGGACCGCGCAGCCGCCGCTGCGCGAGATCGAGCCCGGCCACAAGGTGGCGTGCATCCGCGCCCAAGAGACGTTGCTGTGATGACCGAAGCTGCCATTGCCACGCCCGCCGCACCCGCGCCGCTGCTCAGCGTACGCAACCTCACCAAGGCGTTCCCGATCCGGGGTGGGCTCTTGAAGCGCCAGATCGGCAGCGTGCGGGCCGTCGACGGCGTCAATTTCCACATCGAGCCGAGCGAGACCTTCGGCCTCGTCGGCGAGTCCGGCTGCGGCAAGTCGACCACCGGGCGCTGCGTCCTCAGGCTGATCGAGCCGAGCTCGGGCGAGCTGACTTTCGAAGGCAAGGACGTCATCGCGCTCTCGGGCGAAAGCCTGCGCGCGCTCCGCCGCGACATTCAGATCATCTTTCAGGACCCTTACGCCTCGCTCAACCCGCGCATGACCATCGGTGCCATCATCGGCGAGGCGCTGACGATCCACGGGCTGGCGACTTCACGCCAGCAATACGAGGCGCGCATCGTTCATCTCTTGGAGACCGTCGGCCTGCAGGCCGATCACATGACGCGCTATCCGCACGAGTTCTCCGGCGGCCAGCGCCAGCGCATCGGCATTGCGCGTGCGATCGCGGTCGAGCCCAAGCTGATCATCTGCGACGAGCCGGTGTCGGCGCTCGACGTGTCGATCCAGGCCCAGGTCATCAACCTGCTCGAGGACCTGCAGCAGAAGTTCGGCATCGCCTATCTGTTCGTCGCGCACGACCTCTCGGTCGTCGAGCACATCAGCCGCCGCGTCGCGGTGATGTATCTCGGCCGCATCGTCGAGACCGCGCCGTCACGCCAGCTCTATTCGGCGCCGAAACATCCCTACACGGAAGCGCTGTTGTCGGCAGTGCCGATCCCGGACCCGAGCATCAAGCGCAAGCGCGTGCGGCTCAAGGGCGAGGTGCCGAGCCCGATCAATCCACCATCGGGCTGTCACTTTCACACCCGCTGCCCGATCGCCAAGGACGTCTGCAGCAAGGAAGTGCCGCCATTGAAGGCGAGCGCCGAGGGGCATCTCGTCGCCTGCCATTTCCGTTGAGGCGGAGGTCGGCGCGCTACGCCGCCTGACGGTCCGAGACCAGCGCCGTCAGCCGCGCCGATTGCTCCGGGTTCAGTGCGAACTGCACCAGCGCGGTGCGGTCGCCGACGCGGGTCACGGTCCCCGGCAGATCGGACACCATGCCGGTGATGGCAAGCGTCACCGACGTGTTCATCGTCAGACGAACCGGAACGGCTTCGAGCAGGGCGCCGCCGAGCGAGAGGTTGCGCACGGTGACGGGGATCGCTTCGCCGTTCACCTGCAGCGTGCCCGGGCGATTGATGTTGAGCCGCGTCGACAGCCGGCGGTCGACGTCGGCTGTCGAGGTCCGGATCACCCGCACCAGCTCTGTGCGCAGTCGCTGTACCTTGTCGGCGACAACGGTCGAGCCGTCGCGGATGTCGGTCGAGCGCCGACCGGCCTCGCTGGCCTCGCGCGAGACCTCGGCGATCTGGCTCGCGACCTCGCGCGCGGCGGCGGACGTCTCTTCGACCGTGCGCGAAATCTCGATGGTCACACCGTTCTGCGCCTGGATCGCATCGGCAATGCCGGAGGATACGGCTTCGACGTTGCGGATGACTTCGCCGATCGCCCCGATCGAGGTCACCGAGGCGCGCGTCGAGTCCTGAATCTCGGCAATCTGCTGCGCGATCTCGCTGGTCGCCTTGGCGGTCTGCTCGGCGAGCGATTTGACCTCGGAGGCGACGACCGCAAAGCCACGGCCGGCATCGCCGGCCCGGGCGGCCTCGATGGTGGCGTTCAGCGCCAGCAGATTGGTCTGGCCGGCGATCTCGCTGATCAGACTGGTCACGGCGCCGACCTTGTCGGCGGCCTCCGACAGCTTCGCGATGGTGGCCTGGGCATCGGACGAGGCGGCGACGGCCTTGCGCGTGAGCTCGCGCGACGAGCTGACCTGGCTGGAGATCTGCGAGATCGAGGCGGCGAGCTGGGCGGACGCCTTGGCGACCGTCTGGGTGGTAGCGAGAGCCTGCTCGGCCGCTGCCGCAACGCTGCTCGAGTTGCGCTCCAGCGTCAGCGCACTGTCGGTCATCGACTTGGCATTGTCGGCCATGTGGCCGGTGCCCTGCGCGACCTCGCCGACCGCGTTGCTGGCGGCCTGCTCGACGGCTTCGGCCATCTCCTGCAGCGCCCTGGTCTTGATGCGCTCGGCGACCTGGCGCTGCTCGTCTTCGAGCATCGCGGTCTGCCGCGCCTTCTCCTCGGTCTTCTGCCTGAACTGCTCGATCGAGCGCGCCATGTCGCCGAGCTCGTCGCTGCGGTTCTGACCCGGCAGCTTGATGTCGAAGTTTCCGTTGCCGAGCTCGGTCAGCGCGCCGCTCATCGCGGCCAGCGCCGATGACATCCGCCGCGCGATGATCAGCGTGATCGATCCGATGATCAGCATCACCAGCATGGCGGCAATGAACACGCTGCGCTTGCTCTCCCACATCTGGGCTTCGAGATCGTCGACATAGACACCGGTGCCGATGATCCAGCCCCAGGGCTCGAAGCCGGCGACATAGGACATCTTCGGCTGCGGCGCATCCTTGCCGGGCTTCGGCCACATGTAGTCGACGACGCCGGCGCCCTGACGCTTGACGACATCGACCATTTCGACGAACAGCCGCTTGCCGGTCGGGTCCTTGTTGTCAGCGAGGTTCTGGCCATTCAGCTCCGGCTTGATCGGATGCATGACCATCTTCGGACCCATGTCGTTGATCCAGAAATAGTCGCCGCTGCCGTAGCGCAGCTTGCCGATTCGCTCGGCCGCCTTCTTCTGCGCGACCTCGGGCGCCACCTTGTCGCGCGCGATCGCGTCATATTCCTCGCGGGCGATGCTGACTGCCGTCTGTGCCAGATGGCTCAGCTCGCTCTGCCGCTGATCCTTGAGAGCGGTCTCGAGGTTCTGGCTCTGCGTTGCGGCGAGCCCGACCAGTCCACAGAATGACAGGCCGATGATCGCGTAGATGCGGAGGGCGAGAGAGAAACGCGGCTTGGCCATGGGGCGGTCCGGACAAATGAGGGAGCTAGATGCAAGCCATTTTAAGGATTCGCAGTTGATGCCCGGTTAAGTGTGACTGGTAGCTAATTGCCGTATTCGCGAGGCGTTTCCGTAATTATACGTGCGACATTTTGTGAGTGAGTCGAGTAGTCGTGTAGTTCCGGATCAGGACATGTCGGGCCTGATCAGCTCGGTCGCGGTTTCATCCTTCAGTCGTGCGACCAGATCGGCGCGGCGGCTGAGCACCGCGCGCTGGTTGATATAGCCCTTGTCGGTGATCTCGCCGGCATCGAGCAAGGGCGGCTCCGCCATCAACAGCGCACGGCTCGCATAGCGCGACGAGCCGACCGCCTCAGTGCGAAGCCTGGCCAATCCTCGCGCGATGGCGGTGCGCACCGACGGATGCGCCAGAACGTCGCTGGCCGGGACCGTCTCGGCCAGCCCAGCAGCGCTGCGGCACGCTGCGATGTTGGGCACGACGAGAAAGTGCACCTCGTCGGTGCCGTGGCCGGCGATCACGATATCCTGCGCCAATGGTGCTAGCGCCGCGATGCCGGCGACGCGTAGCGCGCCGACGTTCACCCATGTCCCGGAGCTCAGCTTGAAATCCTCGGTGATGCGGCCGTCGAAGAACAAGCCGCGCTCCGGATGTTCGGGATCGGCGAGCTTCACGGCGTCGCCGATCTTGTAGAAGCCCTCCTCGTCGAAAGCCGCGGCCGTGAGCTCGGGCGCCTTCCAATAGCCCGGCATCACGTTCGGCCCGCGCACGCGGACTTCGAGCTTCTCGCCGGTCGGCACCAGCTTGAGCTCGGTGCCGGGGATGGGCACGCCGATGTTGCCGGCGCGCTCGGCGAAGAAGTGGCAGTCGGTCGCGAGCGGCGATGTCTCGGTGGCGCCCCACGCCGACACCAGCGGTGCAGGACGGCCGATCGTGGCCCGGCTCATCTCATTGAGCGCATCCCACAGATTTTGCGGCAGGGCCGCGGCCGCATAGAGGATGCACCTCACGCCGGAGAAAAATCTGCGGCGCAGATCGTCATCGGCCCTGAGTGCGGCGACCAGCATGTCGAAGCCGCGCGGGACGTTGAAATAGATCGTCGGCACCAGGCTGCGTAGATTGGCGAGCGACGTCTCGAACAGGCCGGGCGCCGGCTTGCCGCCGTCGATGTAGATCGACCCGCCGTGGCTCAGCACCAGGTTGAAATTGTGGTTGGCGCCGAAGGTGTGACTCCATGGCAGCCAGTCGACGATGACGGGGCCGCCCTCGACCTCGCGCAGGAACGTCCAGAGCTGCGCCTTGGCCTGCTGGCTCATGGTCAGCATCCGGTGCGTGTTGATCACCGCTTTCGGCTGCCCGGTCGAGCCCGAGGTGAACAGCAGCTTGGCCACCGTGTCCGGCGTGACGGCGGCAAAGGCGCGGTCGACCTCGGCGCCTGGCTTCGTCGCGAGCAGGGTCTGCAGCGGCACCGCGCTCGTTCCATCGCCATCGCCGGCGATGATCGTTGCCCGGTGCAGGCCGTCGATGGCGGCGAGCGCGCGCGCGAACGGCTCGCGCTGCGCGACGAAGATGGCGCCTGGATCGAGCAGACGGATCATCGCACGCAGCTTCTCGTGATCCGTCGACATCAGCGAATAGGCCGGCGAGATCGCGCAGACGGGGACACCGACATGTTGCGCGGCGAGCGCCAGCACGGCATGGGCGATGCTGTTGTCGGAGAGGATCGCGAGCGGACGCTCGGGACCCAGGCCCTGGGCGAGCATCCAGGCCGCGGCGGCGCGGACCTGCATCAATGTTTCGCCGTAGGTGAGCCAGGTCCAGTTGTCGCCACGGCGTTCGGCCAGGAACGTGCGATCCGGGAAATGGCGGCCCCAATGCTCCAGCCATTCGCCGGTGCAGCGCGCGGCCGGCTGCAGCGGCATGCGCGAGCGCAGGATGATCGTGCCGTCGTCGCGCCTGACAGCCTCGATCGACGGCTCGGCGAACATCGCAGGCTCGGAGGCGCGGCGTTCTGCATCAGCCATGGCGTGTCTCCGGGCTGCCGGACGTGATCGCGGAAGCCGCAATGCGGGAGGAGGCGGGGAGGGAGGATGCCGCGCGGCAGGCGCCGCGATCGGGTGCCATCTGCCGCCGCATTGCGGTCGCAATGCAGGCAGCCGTCGTCGTCTTTGACGGCATGCGTTTCCCTCCCATGGTGTAGTCGTTGAGCGCGAGACTAACAGAATGGTTGTACTTTGCAATTATTGTGGATGTGACCAATTGGGGCGGCTTGCCCTGGCGACGGCATCGGTCTAGGCAGGGATGCTTCATGTCAGCGAGCCAGCATGCCCAAGAGCGCGAGCGCCGGAGCGCAGAGAGACGTAACCAGCCGGGAGTCCGGGATCGGTCTCGGTGAGCTCGAGAACCATCTCGGCTATTTCGTCCGCCGCCTGCAGCACTGGATCTTCCGCGACGTCAACGCCGCGCTCGCAACGATCGACCTCGACGTCATCCTCTATTCGATCCTGGAGACGATCGCCGCCAATCCCGGCGCCGCGCAGATCGCGATCGCCGGCGCGCTGGGCATCGAGCGCGCGCGCATGGTCGCGCTGCTCGACGACCTGCAGCAGGCCGGCCTGATCGTGCGCGAACGCTCCGCGCACGACCGCAGGGCCCATGCGCTCGGCCTGACGCCGCGTGGCCGCCTGATCCTGAAGAAGGCCAATGCACTCGTCGCCGCGCACGAGAAGCGGGTGGCACGCCGGCTCGGTGCCGACAATTATCGCCGCGCGCTCACCGCGCTGTCGCAGTTCGAGACGGACTAGGCTCGTCGCGAACGGGCCATGTCGCGAGCCTTCTGCCCCGCAAGCACGCATTGGTCATCACTCACACGGCACCCTTTACGCGGTACCGTGGTAACTCTACCTCAAACGAGGCAAAAGGAAAGATGCATCCTGAGGCTGTTGCCATCATGGATGCATTGCGGCCCTCAGCTCGCCGCTTCCAGCCGCTCTTCGGTCAGCAGCCGCATCGCGGCATCGGCATCCATCGGCTCGCCGAAGGCGTAGCCCTGGGCGTATTCGCAGCCGAGCTGGTAGAGCTCGACGGCATCGGAGTCGGTCTCCGCGCCTTCGGCCACCACGTCCATGCCGAGGTCGTGCGCCAGCGCGATGATCGATTTGAGGATCACGGGACGGGTGCCGCGCGCCGTGGTGCGCACGAACGACTGATCGATCTTCAAGGTATCGAACGGGAAGCGCTGCAGATAGGCCAGCGACGAATGGCCGGTGCCGAAATCGTCGATCGACAGGCCGACGCCGAGCTCGCGGATGCGCGCCAGCATCTGCGCGGCGTGCTCGGGGTTTTCCATCACGAGCGATTCCGTCAGCTCGATCTTGAGCGAGCCGCGTGCCACCGACGAGCGCGCCAGCACCGAGCGGATGTCGTGGATCAGGTCGTGGCGGAGCAGCTGGCGCGAGGAGACGTTGACGCTGGCGAAGATCGGCTCGCGCAGCCGCGTTGCGCGCTGCCACACCGAGAGCTGCCGCGCGGTCTGGTCGAGCACGAAGGTGCCGAGATCGACGATCAGGCCGATCTCCTCGGCGATGGTGATGAACTCGATCGGCGACATCCGGCCGAGCTTGGGGTGATCCCAGCGCGCGAGCGCCTCGAAGCCGGCGACCGAGCGATCCTCCAGCCGCACGATCGGCTGGTACAGGATCGTGATCTCCTGGCGCTCGATCGAGCGGCGCAGCTCGCTCTCCAGCGTCAGGCGGTCGTTCTTGCGCGCGCGCATCGCCGGCTTGTAGACGTCGATGCGGTCGCCGCCGATGCGCTTGGAGTGATACATCGCAAGCTCGGCATCCTTGATGATGTCCTCCGACAGCTGCGTCTGCGGATCGGACAGTGCGAGCCCGATCGAGGCGGTCAGGAAGATCTCGCGCTCGTTGAAGGCGATCGGCGCGCGGATGGTCTTGCGGATGGTCTCGGCGAACGCGGTGATGCGGGCGGGGTCCTGCTCCGACAAGAGGATCAGGCCGAACTGATCGCCGGCCAGCCGCGCCAGCGTGTCCTGGGGCTTGAGGATGCGCGACAGCCGCCGCGCCAGGGTCAGCAGGATGGAATCGCCGACCGCGATGCCGACGGAGTCGTTGACCTGCTTGAAGCGGTCGAGATCGATCACCATCAGGGTCGGCCGCATGGCCGGCATCGACTTGGCGAAATTGGCGACGGCGGCAAGACGATCGATGAACAGCTTGCGGTTGGGCAGGCCGGTCAGGTTGTCGTGCACGCTGTCGTGGAGCAGGCGCTCCTCGGCATTCTTGAACTCCGTGACGTCGGTCAGCGTGCCGACGACGCGCGAGACCTCGCCGTCCGAGCCGACCACGGGGCGCGCCTTCAGCGCGAACCACATGAAATGGCCGTCGGGCGTGCGCAGCCGGAAGTCCTGCACCAGACGGCCGCGGCGCTGGTCGAGGACACTGTCGAGCGCGGCGCGGAAGCGGTCCTGATCGAGCGGATGCAGCACCTCGAGCCATTTGGCGGCCGGGCCTTCCAGCGTGCCGCGCTTGAGGCCGAGCAGGCTCTCGGTCTCCGGGCTGGTGAACACCTTGTCGGCGGAGACGTCCCAGTCCCAGATCAAATCGCCGGAGCCGGCCAGCGCCAGCGCGCGGCGTTCGACGTCGGAGACGATGCCGGTGGTGGCGCCGCCGCCGGCGAAGGCGTGCTGCATCACCGTGAAGCCGATCAGCATCACGATCAGCACCAGGCCGCCGAGCAGGGCCGGACCGACGATGTCGTTGGTGACCTGGCCCGCGACCGTCATGCCGGCGGCGGCGACCCACACCGTGAGCAGGAACCAGGTCGGGATCAGCAGCACCGCGCGGTCGAAGCCGTGGCTGGAGAGATAGACGATCAGCGCAAAGCCGAGCACGGCGATCAGCAGCAGCGACATGCGCGCGATGCCCGAGGCCACCGCCGGGTCGAACAGCGCCACCGCGACCAGCGAGCCTAAGAAGAACAGCCAGCCCAGCGTGATGTGCGAGTAGCGAACGTGCCATCGCGACAGGTTGAGATAAGCGAACAGGAACACCAGCAGGGTCGCGGCGAGGATCGCCTCGCCGGCCGCGCGCCAGACGCGCTCGGCATTGTTCGACATGTCCAGGACCTTGCCCCAGAAGCCGAAATCGACGCCGATATAGACCAGCACCGCCCAGGCCAGCGCCGCGGCCGCCGGAAACATGATGCTGCCCTTGACCACGAACAGGATCGTGAGAACGAGGGCGAGAAGTCCGGAGATGCCGATCACGATGCCCTGGTACAGCGTGAACGAGTTGACCTTGTCCTTGTAGGCCTCGGGCTCCCACAGATAGAGCTGCGGCAGCTTGTCGGTGCGCAGCTCGGCCACGAAGGTGACGACCGAGCCGGGATCGAGGGTGACGCGGAAGACGTCGGCGGTCGGGCTCTCCTGCCGCTCCGGCAGGTCGCCGACCGAGGGCGTGATGGTGGCGATGCGCGACAGGCCGAGATCTGGCCACAACACGCCGGAGCCGACCACGCGGTAGTGCGGTGCCACGATCAGGCGGTCGAGCTGGTCGTCGGTGTTGTTGGCCAGCGCGAACACGATCCAGTTCTGGCCGCCCTCGCGGGCCCGCACCTCGATGCGGCGGACGATGCCGTCGGTGCCGGGCGCGGTCGAGACCTGGATGCGGTCGTTCTCGCTGCGCTGATGATCGAGGATGCCCGTGAGGTCGATCGCAGGCGCGTCGCTGCGAACGCTGACGGCGTCAACGGCCTGAGCGGGGGCAGCGGCACCACACATCACGAGGCCCAGCGCCGCCAACGACGCGAGGCACCTGATCAGACGCAATGTCAAATCTCCGCGTTCGACACCAATCCAAAGCGAAACAAGCCAAATCGAAAGAGGTCGTCGCCGGGCTAATTGGAGCCGTTCCAGGCACGGTTCAGATGTGCGCGATCATTGGCACGAAAGCGAGGAGAATCAAAGAGTTTCCAAACACGCTCTGTTTAGACTGCGCCTAGATTTCCAACACAATTTTGCCAATATGTTGGCTGGTCTCCATGCGTGCATGCGCTTTCGCGGCGTCCACGAGGGGAAAGGTCGAGTCCATCAGCGGCTTGATGCGGCCCTCGCGCAGGAACGGCATCACCTTGGCCTCGATCGCCGCCACCATCGCAGCCTTGTCGGCGTTGCTGCGCGGGCGCAGCGTGGATCCGGTATGGGTCAGGCGCTTCACCATCAGCTTGACGAAATTGACTGACGCCTTGGGGCTGGCGAGGAAGGCGATCTGGACGATACGGCCATCGATCGCCGCGGCGTCGTAGTTGCGCTCGATGTAGTCGCCGCCGACCATGTCCAGGATGACGTCGGCACCCTTGCCGCCAGTCGCCTCCTTGACCACGGCGACGAAGTCCTCCGTCTTGTAGTTGATGGCTCTGATGGCGCCGAGCTTGACGCAGGCGTCGGCCTTGTCCTGCGAGCCGACGGTGACCAGCACCTTGGCGCCGAATGCCGTGGCGAGCTGGATCGCCATGGTGCCGATGCCCGAAGAGCCGCCATGGATCAGCAGGGTCTCACCCGCCTTCAGACCGCCGCGCTCGAATACGTTGTGCCAGACCGTCATCAGGGTCTCGGGCAGGGCGCCGGCCTCCAGAATGGAGAGTGAGGAGGGGACCGTCATCGCCTGCGCATCTTGTGCGATGCAATATTGCGCATAGCCGCCGCCGGCGACCAGGGACATCACGGTGTCGCCGAGCTTGTGCCGGACCGCGCCCTCGCCGAGCGCCACGACCTCCCCGGCCACTTCCAGCCCGGGCAGGTCGCTGGCGCCCGGCGGCGGCGGGTAGCTGCCGGAGCGCTGGGCGACGTCGGGACGGTTAACGCCGGCGGCCTTCACCTTGATCAGGATCTCGCCGGGGCCCGGCTTGGGGACGGGCCGGGTTTCCGGCTTGAGCACCTCGGGTCCGCCCGGCTGGCTGATGGCGACCACGGTCATTTGCGCGGGCAGCTGTTCCATGAGAAATCCTTCGGCGAGGGCTGAAAGCGATGCTGCCGCGTGCTTAAGCCAGCCGGGGCATGGCTGGCAACCGGGAGGAGGGTGAGATGGCCAACGAGGACGACGACCGGCCGCGCAAGGCCGTTTCGCACGAGATCGGGCAGGATCTGTCGATGCTGTCGGTCGAGGAACTGACCAGCCGGGTGGCGCTGCTCCGCGCCGAGATCGAGCGCATCGAGCAGGCGGTGGCGAAAAAGCGCGCCTCGCGTGATGCCGCCGCCAGCATCTTCAAGTCGTGAGCCTCGCGGCCGTGGAAACACGGTCGGCCAGTGGCCGACATGGCTAACGAAGATTGAAAAATTTTCGCCATTTACGGTTGATTAAGCTTTCGCGTTTACAACCGGAACCGTCCTCGTTTGGACACCGAGTGGCTCCTGTCCACTCTGTTTGACGCCTCCCTGTTATCAACTTCAAAGCCGCCGGAAACGGCGGCTCTTTTTTTGCGCCCGCACCGAGCGGGGCGAACCGGGCGGTCGCCCGTGGCGCGCTCCCCCATGCGCAGGCGGCGATCGTGGGACGAACGTCGTGCCGGCTCATTACGCCCGTGCCGGTCTTCGGTCGCCAGCAGGTCGCGCGCGAAAATCCCGTGCGCCGCGGCAGGCGTGACGATCCTCCTTCGACGACTGCAAACTATTGCCGTGATCATGGTTGCTAGTTGAGCTGATCGTGCGACTCGGCCTGAAACGGCCGTGTCGCAGTCGCAAATGGTACGAGGGCACGGCATGGCCCACGCCGTGGAAACCATAAAAGGCGTTGCTGCTGGACTCTCGAAACCGGCCGCGCAATGATTTGTTCATCATACCGGCGTCGTTGCCGGGTTGCGTAAACAGTCGCGTTTAAGAGGCGTTAACCATGTCGGACCGTTTGCTGAGCGATGGCGCTCTGGTTCAGTTCAACGAGCGGCTCACCAATTCTGCTGCATTCGGCGCGCTGTTCCGGGAAGGCATGGATCTGGTCGAGGAGACCGCCGCCTATCTCGATGGCGACGGCCGCAACGAGGCCAAGGCGCTCGACCGCGCCGTCAGCCTGACCTACGCCACCGAGAGCATGCGCCTCACCACCCGCCTGATGCAGCTGGCGTCCTGGCTGCTCCTGCACCGTGCGGTGAAGGAGGGCGAGATGACCCTGAGCCAGGCCAACCGCGAGAAGACCAAGGTCAAGCTGACCGCCGCAGATCCCGGGCCGGATGATCTGCTGGAGAAGCTGCCGCAGCAGCTGCAGAGCCTGATCTCGCGCTCGATGAGCCTTCAGGTGCGGGTCCGCCGGCTCGACTCGACCATTCACTCCCCGCCGCCGGACCAGAGCGCGATCGGCAATCCGCTGGTCCCGCATCTCAATCGGCTGAAGGCTGCGTTCGAGCAGTAGGCCGCGGCATCGGGCGGCCCTGCCGGGCCGCTCCCCCAGCCGGAGGTCTCGTTGCGACCAGCCCAGAAACAAAAACGCCCCCGTTTCCGGGGGCGTTTTTGCTGTGAGCTGTCCTTCAGGCGCAGGCCGGGATGGCCGGTGCCGAGGGCAAGAAGGGATCAATCCTTCTTGAGGAAGCCCTGGAACTTCTTCTGGAAGCGCGAGACGCGGCCGCCGCGATCCATGATCTGCTGGGTGCCGCCGGTCCAGGCCGGGTGCGACTTGGGGTCGATGTCGAGGTTGAGCTTGTCGCCCTCTTTGCCCCAGGTCGAGCGGGTCTGGTACTCGGTGCCATCGGTCATCACGACCGTAATCGTATGATAATTCGGGTGAATGTCGGCTTTCATGGCTGATCCTGCGGCACGATGCGAGGACATGATGCGGCGCGGCCGCGCCTGATCCTGTCGTCACTGAAGGGGGACAATTGGCCGGCTCTATAGCCCAAGGTTCTGCCCAAAACAAGCCAAGGTCGCGGTTGAACACCTTGGTACGTTTCCGGATTTGCCAAGCCCGGCCCGGCAGGCCTATCAGGACGGCAGATCGGTATTTGGAAGAATTCTCAGGTGGCCCATGAGCGCAGTGGAACGGCTTGACGAACGGCAGGGCGCTGCCCCAGGGCAGGATCCGGTCGGAGATGCCGTTGCGGCCGTCGAGGCATTGGCGGAGCCGGCAAGCCCTGTGCGGCGCTCGAAGCTGCGCCCGCTGCTGGCGCTGTCTCCCTATGTCCTGCGCTATCGCGGCCGCGCCTTCCTGGCGCTGATCGCGCTGACGGTGGCGGCCCTGACCACCTTGCTGGTGCCGATCGCGGTCCGCCGGATGATCGATTTCGGCTTCACGCCGAAGGGCATCGAGCTGATCAACAGCTATTTCAGCGTCATGATCGCCGTCGTGGCGGTGCTCGCGTTGGCAAGCGCCGCCCGCTACTACCTCGTCATGACGATCGGCGAGCGCATCGTCGCCGATCTCCGGCGCGACGTGTTCGCGCATCTGATGTCGCTGTCACCGTCCTTCTTCGATTCCGCCCGCTCCGGCGAGCTGGTGTCGCGGCTCACCGCCGACACCACCCAGATCAAATCGGCGGCGGGCGCCTCCGTGTCGATCGCGCTGCGCAATCTGCTGCTGTTCATCGGCGCCACCGCGATGATGGTGATCACGAGCCCGAAGCTGTCCGGCTTCGTGCTGCTGGCGATCCCGCTGATCGTGCTGCCGCTGGTGGCGTTCGGGCGCTGGGTCCGGCGGCTGTCGCGCAACGCCCAGGACACGCTCGCCGACGCCTCGGCCTATGCGTCCGAGCTGATCGGTTCGATCAGGACCGTGCAGGCCTATACCAGCGAGAAGCTCGCTGCGGCGCGTTTCGGCGGCGAGGTCGAGCAGGCCTACGAGGCGGCGCGGGTCTCGACCCAGGCGCGCGGCGTGCTCACCGCGATCATCATTTTCATCGTCTTCTCCAGCGTGGTCGCGATCCTCTGGGTCGGCTCGCACGACGTGTTGACCGGCGCGATCAGCGCCGGCCGGCTCGGTCAGTTCGTGCTCTACGCGGCCTTTGCCGCCGCCGGTCTCGGCCAGCTCTCGGAGGTCTGGGGCGAAGTGTCGGCAGCCTCCGGCGCGGCCGAGCGGCTGTTCGAGCTGTTGCATGTGCAGCCGGAGATCACGGCGCCCGCGCAGCCGCGCCCGATGCCGGAGCCGGCGCGCGGCGACCTCGGCTTCGACCACGTCAGCTTCGCCTATCCGAGCCGCCCCGACGTCCGCGTCCTCGATGACGTCTCGTTTGCGATCAGCGCCGGCGAGAAGGTCGCGATCGTCGGCCCCTCCGGCGCCGGCAAGAGCACGCTGTTCCATCTTCTGCTGCGCTTCTACGATCCCGCCTCCGGCTCGATCTCGTGCGACGGCGTGCCGGTGCGCGCGGCCGATCCGCGCAGGATGCGCGAGCGCATCGCGCTGGTGCCGCAGGAATCCGTGGTGTTCGCGACAAGCGCGCGCGAGAACATCCGCTTCGGCCGGCCCGAGGCGACCGACGCCGAGGTCGAGCGCGCCGCCGATCTCGCTCATGCCAGCGAATTCATCCGCCGCTTGCCGGATGGCTTCGACACCTCGCTCGGCGAGCGCGGCGTCACGCTCTCGGGCGGCCAGCGCCAGCGCATCGCGATCGCGCGCGCCATCCTGCGCGATGCGCCGCTGCTGCTGCTCGACGAGGCGACCTCTGCACTCGACGCCGAGAGCGAGACGCTGGTGCAGACCGCGCTCGAGGGGCTGATGAAGGACCGGACCACGCTGGTGATCGCGCATCGTCTTGCGACGGTGCTGTCCTGCGACCGCATCCTGGTCATGGACCGCGGCCGCATCGTCGAGCAGGGCACGCACACGTCGCTGGTTGCGGCCAACGGCCTCTATGCGCGGCTGGCGCGGTTGCAATTCGAGGGCGTGTAGTTTCGGCAACACCGTGGATGAGCGGCAACACTCTCGGAATTCTTGTTCCCGACCCTGCAACCTTTCTCCCGCTTTATACGTTCCCTGCCGGAACAGATGGCGCGCCGTCCTGCTGCGCGCCCAACCGCACAGGAGCAACGCGCATGCCTTATCGTCGTGGCAGTTTTGCCCTCACCCCACCCTCGTTCGTCATCTTCGCGATCGCGCTGGTGCTCGCGCTCGTCGCGATGCTCGCGCACTACATGCACGCGTCGGTGCCGCTGCTGTCGGCAGCGCACGCCTTCGATGCGCTGGCGATTGCCTTCGTGGTGCTGACCATCGGCGTGCTGTTCCGCGGCGTGTAGTTGCTGGCCACCCCACACTCGGTGTCGCCCCTGCGAAAGCAGGGGCCCATAACCCCAGCCCGATATTTGACGGGCAAATGCCCGTGGCCGCGTCCTTCAAAACGTCTGCTGCGGAGTATGGGTGCCGGATCTGCCCTTGCTGCGCCCGGTCGTTCGGGACGACATCGTTGATGTGACCGTGATGCGGCCCGTCGCGGCGACTAAGGCGTCCACGCCATCCGCAGCACGGGACGGCCCGAGGTCGGGTTGACGTCCTCGCCGGCATCGACGAAGCCGTTGCGCCTGTAGAAGCTGATCGCGCGAACGTTATCCTTGTTGACCAGCAGCGTGATGCCTCCAGGAGATTTCTGCTTGGCGGCATCGACCAGCTGCGTGGCGAGCGGCGAGCCCCAATGTTGGGGCGAGACCACGAGCTGATCGAGATAGCCTGTTGCGTCGATCGTCACGAAGCCGGCGAGCGTCCCCTCCGTCTCGGCGACGATCACCTCTGCGTTCGGCACCAGCTCATTGCGCCAGCGCTCGCGCCACCACGCAGCGCGCGCGGCAAAATCGATGGCGGGATAGGCGAGCTGCCACGTCTCCCGCCACAGCGCGATCGCCGCGTCCTCGTCCTCGGCGCGATAGGGGCGCAGGGTGGAGTTCGACGTCACCGCTCCGTCAGCTTCAGCTCGATACGCCGGTTGCGGCGGAACGCTTCCTCGGTGTTCGCAGGATCGAGCGGCTGGAATTCGGCGAAGCCCGCCGCGACCAGGCGCTGGGCCGGTACGCCGAGCGAGATCAGATATTGCACCACCGAGATGGCGCGCGCCGAGGACAATTCCCAGTTCGACTTGAACACCGGGCTGTTGATCGGACGAACGTCGGTGTGGCCGTCGACCCGCAGCACCCAGGAGATCTCTGCGGGGATCTGCTTGTCGAGGTCGACCAGCGCGGTCGCCACCGAGTTCAGCTCCTGCTGGCCCTCGGGCAGCAGGGTGGCCTGTCCGGTGTCGAAGAACACCTCCGACTGGAACACGAAGCGGTCGCCGACGACGCGGATGTCGGGACGGTTGCCGAGGATGGCGCGCAGCCGGCCGAAGAACTCCGAGCGGTACCGGGTCAGCTCCTGCACCCGCTGTGCCAGCGCGACGTTGAGGCGCGAGCCGAGATCGGCGATGCGGCTCTGCGATTCCTTGTCGCGCTTCTCCGAGGCATCGAGCGCATCCTCGAGCGCGGCGAGCTGGCGGCGCAGTGCGCTGATCTGCTGGTTGAGCACCTCGATCTGGGCCAGCGCCCGCGCCGTGACCTGCTTCTCGGAGTCGAGCGCCCGGTTGAGCTCGTTGGCGCGGCCGGCGGCATTGCTGCCGGCATTGGCGAGCCCGTCATAGAGGCCCTTGACGCGGTCGCGCTCGGCCTCGGCGTTCGCGAGCCCGGCGCGCAGCTGCGCAACCTGGTCGTCCAGCGAGAGCTTGCCGAGCTTCTCCAGGGACAGCATCTCGTTGAGCTGCGCGATCTTGGCGTTGAGCTGCTCCAGCGCCTTGTCCTTGCCGGTGACCTCCTGCGACAGGAAGAACTGCACCACCAGGAACACGGTCAGCAGGAACACGATCGACAGCACCAGCGTCGACAGCGCGTCAACGAAGCCCGGCCAGTAGTTGAGGCCGGAATCTCCGCGGCGGGTACGGGCAAGCGCCATTCAGCGTCTCCTAGCTCGTCTAGTAGTTCGGCCTGGGCCGGCCGACGGAGCAGCTCAACTCTTCTCCGTCTGCCGCGCCAGCCGCTCCAGCAGCCGCTTGATCTCGCGGTTCTGCTCGCCCTGGCCGTCGGCCCATTCGCGGATCATCTGCTGCTCGGTGCGCATGTGCCCGACCAGGCCCTGGATCGCCTCGGCGAGGTTGGCCATCGCCGCGGTGGCGCCGCGGTTGGAGCCTTCTTCCATGGCGGTGCGCAGCCGCTCGATGGCAACCGAGAGGTCGGCACCGGTGTCGCCGCTGCCGCCATATTCCCGCACGGTGCTGGCGAGCCAGTCCTCCAGGTCGGTATAGAAGCGGTTCTGCGCCTGGCTCGATTGCAGGTCGAGGAAGCCGAGGATCAGCGAGCCGGCGAGGCCGAATAGCGAGGACGAGAACGAGATGCCCATGCCGCCCAGCGGCGCGGCAAGGCCGCCCTTCAGCGTGTCGAACAGCGCACCGGCGTCGCCGCCGACCTTCAGCCCTTCGATCACCTTGCCGACCGAGCCGACCGTCTCGATCAGGCCCCAGAACGTGCCGAGCAGGCCCAGGAACACCAGAAGGCCGGTCATGTAGCGCGAGATGTCGCGGGCCTCGTCCAGCCGGGTCGCGATCGAGTCGAGCAGATGGCGCATGGTCTGCTGTGAGATCGACATCCGCCCCGAGCGCTCGCGGCCGAGGATGGCCGCCATCGGCGCCAGCAGGACCGGGTGGCGAGGCACCGCCAGGCCGGGATCGGCGATGCGGAAATTGTTGACCCAGGACACTTCCGGATAGAGCCGGACCACCTGTCGGAACGACAGGATGACGCCGATCAGCAGCACGGCCCCGATCAGGGCGTTGAGGCCGGGATTGGCGAAGAACGCCATGACGATCTGCTTGTAGAGCACGACGCCGACCAGGGCGCACAGCACCAGGAAGACCAGCATCCGCACCAGGAAGATCCGGGGCGTGGACAGCTTGGTCCGTTCGACGTCCATCGCGGAGCGGGAGGGGGAGCCTTGAGGCATTGTCGATGACATCCGTTGCGGGGACCGGTCCCTGAAATCCACTATGGCACAGCAGCAGCGGGAAAAAAGCCGCGATCGGCGCAATCCCGTCCCCTGCGCGGAACTATGGCTGAAACCGGCGGGCACCCGCGGCGTAGTTAGTCCCGTGGCTCATATCTAGCGGGAACGCCCTGGCTTTGTCATGACCGTCGTTGAATATCTGCAAGCGCTGCTGGCGATGGCCGTGGCGATGTCGGTGCTGATGGGGCTCGCCTGGGTCGTGCAGCAGCGCAGCGGCAACTCCGGCTGGGTCGACACCATCTGGACGTTTTCCGTCGGGCTGGTCGGCGCCGCCGGCGCGATCTGGCCCGCCGGCGGCGCCGCCCCCAACGCGCGGCAATGGCTGGTCGCGGTGCTGGTAGCGGTCTGGTCGCTGCGGCTCGGCGGCCATGTTGCGGCGCGCAGCCGCGGCATCTCTGACGACCCGCGCTACGCGGAGTTTGCCCGGCAATGGGGCGCGGCCGCACCGCGAAAGATGTTCCTGTTCCTGCAGCAGCAGGCCTGGGGCTCGATCCCGCTGGTGTTCGCGATGTTCGTCGCCGCCCATGCGCCGGCCGCCGAGCTGCGGCTGCAGGACTATCTCGGCATCCTCGTGCTGTTCGCAGGGATCGCCGGCGAGGGCGTCGCCGACGCTCAGCTCAAGGCGTTCCGTGCCGATCCCGCCAACAAGGGCAAGGTGTGCGACGTCGGCCTGTGGCGCTGGTCGCGCCATCCCAACTATTTCTTCGAATGGGTGTGCTGGCTGTCCTACCCGGTCATCGCGCTGTCGTTCGACCACCCGTGGGGCTTCGCCAGCCTGCTCGCGCCGCTGTTCATGTATTGGATCCTGGTCCACGTCACCGGCATCCCGCCGCTGGAGCAGCAGATGCTGCGCTCGCGCGGCGATCGCTACCGGGCCTACCAGGCGCGCACCAGCGCGTTCTTTCCCCTGCCGCCAAATCACTTTGCGAAGTAACGGAGCCACAGCATGAGCTTCATCTCGACCATCATCGGCGCCGCCGAGCGTGTGCCGCTGCCCGATGCCGTCATACGCTCGGCGATCTCCGAATTGTGCACGCGCACGGCGGCGCGGCTCGGCGGGGCCGATGCGATGGGCGACGCAGAGTTCGCCCGCCTGCTGACGACGCGGCCGATCGCCGAGCATACCGACGCGGCGAACAGCCAGCACTACGAGGTGCCGGCGGCGTTCTTCGCCCGCGTGCTAGGGCCGAACCGCAAATATTCCTGCTGCTTCTACAAGGAGCCGGTCTCGACCCTGCAGGAGGCGGAGGAGGAGGCGCTGCGCCAGACCGTCGCCAATGCCGATCTGCAGGACGGCCAGAGCATTCTGGAGCTCGGCTGCGGCTGGGGCTCGCTGTCGCTGTTCATGGCCCGGCAGTTCCCGCGTGCGAAGATCACGGCGGTCTCCAACTCACATTCGCAGCGCCGCGCCATCGAGGAGATGGCGGCCGCGCGCGGCCTGCTCAATTTGCGGGTCGTCACCGCCGACATGAACGGGTTCGCTCCCGACGCGCGGTTCGATCGCATCGTCTCGGTGGAGATGTTCGAGCACATGATGAACTGGCGCGAGCTGCTGTCGCGGGTCCGGGCATGGCTCCTGCCGGATGGCCGGCTGTTCATGCACATCTTCACCCATCGCACCGCATCCTACCTGTTCGACCGCAACGATCGCGAGGATTGGATCGCGCAGCACTTCTTCACCGGCGGCATCATGCCGAGCCACGGGCTGATCCGGCAGTACGACGATCTGTTCGCGGTCGAGAAAGAATGGCGTTGGAGCGGCACGCATTATCAGCGCACGGCGCGGGACTGGCTCGCCAATTTCGACGCCGACCGCGACCGCATCCTGCAGGTGCTGCAGCCCGTCTATGGCGACGACGCGACGCTGTGGATGCGCCGCTGGCGCTGGTTCTTCCTCGCCACCGCGGGTCTGTTCGGCCATGACGAAGGCCGCGAATGGGGCGTCAGCCATTACCGTCTGCGGCCGGCCAACTAATTTGTTCGCTGCGGCGGGATGCCGCAGCGCCGTCATGGGATTCGCGTTTCGCTCTGCGGAACCTGCCCGGAACTTGTTGCCACAAAGCGCTCACAATCAGGTGAGTCGCGAAAAAGCTAAATCTATCAGCTACGTAGTTCGTGTGACATCAAGCCGCCCAGGTTCCGCGTTGCGTCGCAGCAGCTGTTTTCTATGTTGCACGCAAGGCGAGCGCCAGAATGGCGCCATGACTGGGTCATCCGGTCGACTGGTTTTCATCATCATCGAGGGGGCTCCTCCACTCATGTCTCGTTTTCGCGCGTCGCTGGTCAGCAGTGCATTGATGCTCGCGGCCGCCGCGCCGCTGCTGGCCGGCTGCAACGACCCCATCCAGGCTCAGGCCTCCGCCAATGAGCAGATCGTCATCCCCGAGGTCGGCATCGTGACCGTCGAGCAGAAGGCGCGCGCGATCGTGCGCGAGCTGCCCGGCCGCATCGCGCCGACCCGCGTCTCCGACGTGCGCCCGCGCGTCTCGGGCATCGTCGTCGAGCGGCTGTTCCGTCAGGGCAGCGAGGTCAAGGCGGGTGATCCGCTCTATCGGATCGATCCGCGACCCTTCGAGGTCGAGATCCTGTCGAGCCGTGCGGCGCTGGCCAAGGCCGAAGCGGTGCATGAGCGCGCCGTGCAGCAGGCGAACCGCATCGCGCAGCTGTTCAAGGAGCGCGCGGCGCCAGCCGTCGAGAACGAGAAGGCGATCTCGTCGGAACGTGAGGCTGCGGCCGATATCGAGGCCCGCAAGGCCGATCTCGCGCGCGCCCAGCTCAATCTCGACTACGCGACCGTGCGCGCGCCGATCGACGGTATCGTCGGTGCGGCCCAGGTGAGCGAAGGCGCCATCGCGGTCCAGAACGAGACCTCGCTGGTCACGATCCAGCAGCTCGACCCGATCTATGCCGACTTCACCCAGTCTGTGAGCGAGCTGAACCGCCTGCGCCGCGCGTTCGAGTCCGGCGATCTCGACCAGATCTCGCCCGACGCGATCAAGGTCCGTCTCGTGCTCGACGACGGCACGCCGTACTCGATCCCGGGCAAGCTGCTGTTCTCCGACGCCAAGGTCGATGCCGCCACTGGTCAGGTCACCCTGCGCGGCGAGTTCGCCAATCCGAAGCGCGAGCTGCTGCCGGGCATGTATGTCCGCGTCCGCATCGAGCAGGGCATTGACAGCGACTCCGTCGGCGTGCCGCAGCAGGCGGTGCAGCGCAATGCGGCCGGCGGCTCCGAGGTCTACGTCATCCGCGACGACAACCGCGCGATCGCGAGGCCGATCCGCACCGGTCCGATCCAAGATGGCCTGGTGCTGATCACCGACGGCCTGCGCGCCGGCGACAAGGTCGTGGTCGACGGCTTCCAGAAGTTTGCCGCCGGCGACAGGGTCGCGCCGCAGGTCTGGACCGAGGTCAGCGCCGCGACGCAGCTCGAATCGAAGTCGACGTCGCGGTAAGTCGCCATGCCGAGCTTCTTCATCGACAGGCCGATCTTCGCCTGGGTGGTCGCGCTGTTCATCTGCCTGATCGGCGCGATCGCGATCCCGCTGCTGGCGGTGGCGCAATATCCGATCATCGCGCCGCCCTCGATCTCGATCTCGACCAGCTATCCCGGCGCGTCGCCCGAGAACCTCTACAACAGCGTGACGCGGCTGATCGAGGAGGAGCTCAACGGCGCCTCCGGCATCCTCAATTTCGAATCCACCAGCGACTCGCTCGGCCAGGTCGAGATCACCGCCAACTTCGTGCCGGGCACGTCGACCAACGATGCCTCGGTCGAGGTGCAGAACCGCCTCAAGCGTGTCGAGGCGCGGCTGCCGCGCGCCGTCATCCAGCAGGGCATCCTGGTCGAGGAAGCCTCCGCCGCGGTGCTGCAAATCATCACCCTGCAGTCGACCGACGGCAGCCTCGACGAGGTCGGCCTCGGCGACTTCATGATCCGCAACGTGCTCGGCGAAATCCGGCGCATCCCCGGCGTCGGCCGTGCCACGCTGTATTCGACCGAGCGCTCGCTGCGCGTCTGGCTCGATCCGGCCAAGCTGATCGGCTACGGTCTGACCGCCGACGACGTCACCAAGGCGATCGGCGCCCAGAACGCGCAGGTCGCCTCCGGCAGCATCGGCGCCGAGCCCGCGACGACCTCGCAGCGCACCTCGGCGCTGGTGCTGGTCAAGGGCCAGCTCGATTCACCCGACGAGTTCAGCGCGATCATCCTGCGCGCCAACCCCGACGGCTCGACGGTGCGGCTGCGCGACGTCGCGCGCGTCGAGATCGGCGGCCTCAGCTATCAGTTCAACACCCGCCTCAACGGCAAGCCGACCGCCGGTCTCTCGGTGCTGCTGTCGCCGACCGGCAATGCGCTGGCGACCGCTGGTGCGGTCGAGGCCAAGATGAAGGAGCTGTCGCGCTTCTTCCCCTCCAACATCACCTATGAGATTCCCTACGACATCACGCCGGTGGTGAAGGCCTCGATCAAGCGGGTGCTGATGACCCTGGTCGAAGCCGTCGTGCTGGTGTTCGTGGTGATGTTCCTGTTCCTGCAGAACATCCGCTACACCATCATTCCGACCATCGTGGTGCCCGTGGCGCTGCTCGGCACCTGCGCCACCTTGATGCTGGTCGGCTACTCCATCAACATGCTGACGATGTTCGGCATGGTGCTCGCGGTCGGCATCCTCGTCGACGACGCCATCGTCGTGGTCGAGAACGTCGAGCG
Organism: Bradyrhizobium sp. HKCCYLRH2047; assembly: GCF_051168175.1. NCBI lineage: Bacteria > Pseudomonadati > Pseudomonadota > Alphaproteobacteria > Hyphomicrobiales > Nitrobacteraceae > Bradyrhizobium > Bradyrhizobium sp. HKCCYLRH2047. The sequence continues at coordinate 135,023 of NZ_JBNPUM010000009.1, read as the reverse complement.
CATCATGACCGAGGAGGGGCTGTCGCCGAAGGAGGCGACGCGCAAGGCGATGGGCCAGATCACCGGCGCGATCATCGGCATCACGCTGGTGCTGATGGCGGTGTTCGTGCCGATGGCGTTCTTCCCCGGCTCGGTCGGCATCATCTACCGGCAGTTCTCGGTTACCATGGTGGCGGCGATCGGCTTCTCGGCGCTGCTGGCGCTGTCGCTGACGCCGGCGCTGTGCGCGACCCTGCTCAAGCCGGTCACGGCCGGTCACGGTCACGCGAAGAAGGGCCTGTTCGGCTGGTTCAACCGCTTCATGGACAACAGCCGCAACCGCTACACCGGCGTGGTCGGCGGCGCGCTGAAGCGCACCGGCCGGCTGATGCTGATCTATGCGATCTTCCTGGTCGGGCTGACCTTCGCCTTCATCCAGTTGCCCGGCGGCTTCCTGCCGGTCGACGACCAGGGCTTCATCACGACGGACGTGCAGACGCCGGCGGACTCGTCCTACGCGCGGACGCAGGCCGCGGTGGAGGCGGTCGAGAAGTATCTCGCCAAGCGCGCGGGCATCGAGGACGTCACCTTCCTGACCGGCTTCAGCTATGCCGGCCAGGGCGTCAACACCGCCCAGGCCTTCATCTCGCTGAAGGACTGGTCGGAGCGCGGCAAGCATGACAGCGCCGCGGCGCTGGTCGCCGACATCAACCGCGATCTCGCCGGCTTGCGCGACGCCAAGATCACCGCGCTGCAGCCGCCGCCGATCGACAATCTCGGCAACTCCTCCGGCTTCAGCTTCCGCCTGCAGGACCGCGGCCAGAAGGGCTATGCCGCGCTGACCGCGGCCGCCGACCAGCTGATCGCCGAGGCCAATGCCAGCCAGGTGCTGCAGAAGGTCTTCATCGAAGGCCTGCCGCAGGGTCCCCAGGTCAATCTGATGATCGACCGCGAGAAGGCCGGCGCCTTCGGCGTCACCTTCGAGGACATCAACAACACGATCTCGACCAATCTCGGCTCTACCTACGTCAACGACTTCCCGAACCGCGGCCGCATGCAGCGCGTCGTGGTGCAGGCCGACCGCATCAGCCGCATGAACGCGGACGACATCCTCAACTACAGCGTCAAGAACGCCAAGGGACAATTGGTGCCGTTCTCGTCGTTCGCGACCATCCAATGGGCCAAGGGACCGACCCAGATCGCCGGCTTCAACTACTATCCGGCGATCCGCATCTCCGGCGAGGCCAAGCCGGGCTACACCTCGGGCGATGCGCTCAAGGAGATGGAGCGGCTCGCTGGCAAGTTGCCGCGCGGCTTCGGCTATGAATGGACCGGACAGTCGCTGCAGGAGAAGCTGTCGGGCTCGCAGGCGCCGCTGCTGCTCGGCCTGTCGGCGCTGGTCGTGTTCCTGTGTCTGGCCGCGCTGTACGAGAGCTGGACGATTCCGCTCGCGGTGCTGCTGACGGTGCCGCTCGGCATCCTCGGCGCCGTCGTCGCCGCCAATCTGCGCGGCCTGTCGAACGACGTGTACTTCACGGTGGCGCTGATCACCATCATCGGCCTCGCCGCAAAGGACGCGATCCTGATCATCGAGTTCGCCAAGGATCTGCGCGCCCACGGCAAGCCGCTGGTCGCGGCGACGATCGAGGCCTGCTCCTTGCGTTTCCGCCCGATCATCATGACCGGCCTCGCCTTCGTCTGCGGCGTGCTGCCGATGTCGATGGCGACGGGCGCCGGCGGCGCCAGCCAGCAGGCGCTCGGCACCAACGTGATGGGCGGCATGATCGCGGTGGTGATCCTGGCGCTGCTGATGGTGCCGGTGTTCTTCGTCTCGGTGCAGCGCGTGCTCGCGGGCGATCGGGAGAAGACGGAGCCCGCGGCGGGGCGCGAGGTGTACGGGCCGCCGGCGCCGGCGAAGCCGTAGGCGATCGAATTACCTCGCTCGATCAAGCGAGCCGCAATCTCGCCAAGCCGTCGGTGCGCTCCCCTCCCCCTTGCGGGGAGGGGTTGGGGGTGGGGGTCCACCAGTCCCGCTCAATGTGATGAAATCTACTCCCATCCACGACGCGGCTCATTTGCTTGAGCGAGAAACGCAAGCCGCTTGCTCATTCGTGGGCGCCCGAAGATATGTTCCCTTATCGGCGTTCGGAGTTCGCGGACCCCCACCCCCGACCCCTCCCCGCAAGGGGGAGGGGAGAGCACCGCCGGCGCTGGGACATGATGCTGCAATCCCCGCGACTGGAGTTTCTTGGTCCGTCCGTGTATGCTGCGACGACACGTGACGGGTACGGCATGTCGATGGTCTCTCGCAAATCTGTTCTCGCGTTGGTGTTCGCTGCTCTCGGCGCCTCAGCCGCCCACGCCCAATCCGGTCCCGTCAAATATTGGCTGCCGGGCTGGCCGGTCGGCTTCAGCGACTCCGGCAGTCTCGAGTCTTACGGCGACTACCCAAGCTTCACGGGCAGCGGCAGGGACAGCGGCTTCTTCGCGCGGAGCTACAGCGTGACGAACAATTGGGCGGCGCTGTCGGGCGTCGGCCTGAGCTCGAACCTCGTCAACCGTTACGGCGGGCTCGGGTCGTACACGACCGAGGGCGCGCAATACGGCTACACCTTCAAGAGCGGCGTCAGCTTCTATGGCGGCTTCGAGACGCTGAAATACAATCCCGGCCTCGGTGGCCCGTTCGCGACGTTCGACGGGCGATCGACCTCGACGCCGGCCTACGCGATCAATGGCGGCGTCGAGTTCAAGCCGACCTCCAATGTCAGCCTGTCGCTCGGCTTCAGCTATGCCGGGCAGTCGTCCGATCGCGTCGACAGCGACATCAACTCCCCGGTCCTGCCCGGCGCGACGCCGCAGGCGTTTACCAGCGGGCGGCGGTAACAGGCGCGGCCAGCCTCGCCCTCGGTGCCGTCCCGGACGAGCGCGCGGCAGGCGCGCGCTGATCCGGGACCCATAACCCCAGGGAGACGTGTGAGGCATTCTGGTCGACCCATCTTGCTCGATCAAAACGGCCGGTGGCTATGGGTCCCGGCTCAAGGCCGGGACGACACCGCATGTGAGGCGAGCGGTTTGGCAAACCGTAAGAAGGCGGCCGGTGGCCGCGCAGAATCAAGCTACGCCGCCGCTTTCAGCACCTTCACCAGCTCGCGGTGGATGACCTCGTTGCCGCACACCACGTGCCCGGTCGCCAGCGCGTCCTCCTTGCCGTCGATGCCGGACACGGTGCCGCCGGCCTCGCGCACCAGGATCATACCGGCGGCGATGTCCCAGGGCTGCAGGTCGCGCTCCCAATAGGCGTCGAAACGGCCGGCGGCGACGAAGGCGAGGTCGAGCGAGGCGGCGCCGAAGCGGCGGAGCCCTGCGACCTTGACCTGCAGCGAGGTCATCTCGCGCAGGAACAGCTGGTGATCGCCGCGGCCGATATGCGGCAGGCCGCAGGCGATGACGCATTCATGCAGCTGTTTGCGCGCGGCGACGCGCAGCCGCTGGTCGTTGAGGAACGCGCCCTTGCCGCGCTCGGCGATGTAGAGCTCGTCATTGGCGGGATTGTAGATCACGCCGGCGATCACGGTGTCCTCGCGCTGCAGCGCGATCGAGATCGCGAATTGCGGGATGCCGTGCAGGAAGTTGGTGGTGCCGTCGAGCGGGTCGACGATCCAGGTGTGCGACTTGTCGCTGCCTTCGCGCTTGCCGCCCTCCTCGCCGAGGAAGCCGTAGCCGGGCCGGGCCTTGGAGAGATCCTCGTACAGCATCTCCTCGGCCTTCTTGTCGGCGCGGGAGACGAAATTGGCCGGCCCCTTCAGCGACACCTGCAGGTGCTCGATCTCGCCGAGATCGCGCTTGAGGTTGCGGCCGGCGCGGCGCGCGGCCTTGACCATGACGTTGATGAGGGCGGAATGGATCATGAGCTCGATGCGCTGGGCTGACCGCACCTCGCGGTGCGCGCCTTCCCCGGAAGCGGACGAAGGCGGGTGAAATGGCTGGCTGTGGGTGCCCTGCCGGGGCGGCCGCGTCAAGGCCGGATCAGCGGCCGATCACTTGATGGTGCCCAGCCAGTGCTTGGCGGCCTGTTCGCCCTTGGCGCGGTCTTCGGGGGGCATGTCGGCGAATTTCTCGTCGAGCTTGGGATCGCCCTTGCCGGCGGTCTTGGCCACCAGGTGCCATTTGTAGGCCTCGACCTTGTCCATCGGGGTGGCGATTCCATACAGCAGCACCCACGCCAGCCGGTTCTGGGCGACCGGGCTGTTCTGCCGCGCGGCCCGGCGCAGCAGCGCGATGGCCGCGGGCTGGTCCTTCGGCACGCCGGTGCCGTTGAACAGCGCGATGGCGTATTCGACCTCGGCGTCGATATTGTCGGCGATCGCGGCCGCCTTCAGCAATTGCGCGGCCTTTTCGAGGTCTTTCGGCACGCCGGTTCCTTCCTTGTAGAAGGTCGCCAGCGCGTATTGCGCCTCGGCATTGCCGGCATCCGCAGCCAGGCGCAGCAGCTCGGCCGAGCGCCTGAGGTCCTGCGGCAAGGTCTGGCCGTCGAGATAGAGCAGCGCGAGATTGTAGGCCGCCTTGGGCTCGCCGAGCTTGGCGGCGGAGGCCAGCAGCTTGACCGCCTCGAGCTTGTCGACAGGGCCGCCGCGCCCGGCCAGCCGCATCATCGCCAGCGCGAACATCGCCTCGCGGTCGCCGGCCTCGGCGGCCCGCTTGTACCAGATCGCCGCCTTTTCGTAATCGCGGCGGATGCCCTGGGCGTTTTCGTAGAGCTGGCCGAGCATCGCCATGGCCTTGGGATCGCCGGCCTGCGCCCGCGGCGTGGCGAGATCGAACGCGGTCTTGTACTGGCCGCGCTGATAGGCGCCGTAGACCAGGTCGACATTGGGATCATTGGTGGCGGGCGGTGGCGTCGCGGCCGGCGCTGGAGCGGCCGGCTTGGCCGACGGGGCGGGGGCCGGCTTCTTTGCCGCGGACGTTGCCGGCGGCTTGGCCTTCTCGGCCGCCTTCTCCGCCGGCCGTTCGACCGGCTTGGGCTTTTCCGCCGGGGCCGGCTGCAGGGCCGGCGGCGTCAACGAGATCTGCGCGCGTGCGCCCGGCATCGCCATGGCGAGCGCAGCAACGACACATGTCAGGCGCAGGATCGTCATCGGCCGCCGTTCAGCTCTGTCCTGGCGCGTCGGCTGGCGCGGCCGTATGGGCGCTGCGGATCGCGGTGCTGATCTCAGCAAGCGCCGCGGCCGGGCCGCGGGCGTCGTTCCAGACGAGGTCGTCGACCAGCACGAAATCGGCTCCCGCCGCGACGAAGTCCGCGGCCTCCTTGAGCGAGATCGCATAGCCGACGCAGGGCGGCTCGAACAGCTCCGCCCACCAGGCGAGGCGCTCGTTGACGGCATCCGGCGAGGGCCGCCGTCCCTGCGCATCGCGCTCGCCGAACAGCACATAGTCGGCGCCGAGCTCGCCGGCGCGCATCGAATCATGGCGTGTGGACAGGCCGCCGCAGCCGGCGATGCGGTCCGGCTTCAGGCCGGGCAGCGCCTCCTCCAGCGCGGCGATGCCGGTCAGGTGCGCGCCATCGGCGCCGGCGCGGGCGACGATGTCGGGATGGCCGTCGATCAGCAGCGCTGCGCCGGCGCCCTGGATCGCCGGCGCCAGCGTCTTGACCATCGTGATCATGCTGCGCGGATCGCTGTCCTTCAGCCGCACCAGCACCGCAGCGATGTCGGCGCTGGCGAGGATCTCGGGCAGGCCGGCGGCCAGCGCCGCCGCATCGGTCACGACCGGCGTTGCCAGATAGAGGCGCGGCGCGGGCCGCGCGGATGTCGTCTTGCCGGACACTAGGCGGCCTCTTTCTCGAGCGCTGCGGTCCACTGGCCGCGGCTGGCAAGCGCGTTCATGCGGGCGCGGTGGGTGAAGGCGCGCTGGCCGGCGGGGATGTTCGCCGCCCTGCCTGCCCATGCCTGCTGCGGAGCCGCCTGCAGCGCGCGGCCGTAGGAGAAGGTCAGCTTCCAGGGCAGCGGTCCGAGCCGGTTCATCGCGTCGAGATGCGCGGTCGCGCTCTCGTCGGATTGTCCGCCGGACAGGAAGGCGATGCCGGGCACCGCCGCAGGCACGCATTCCTTCAACAGTTGGACGGTCCTTTCGGCGACCTCCTGCACCCCGGCCTGGTCCGGCGACTGCTTGCCCGCGACCGCCATGTTGGGCTTCAGGATCATGCCTTCCAACGCGACGCGCTGGATGCGCAATTCACCAAACACCTCGTTCAGCACGCGGCGCGTGACGTCGAAGCAGCGACCGATGTCATGATCGCCGTCCATCAGCACCTCCGGTTCGACAATCGGCACGATGTTCGCTGCCTGGCACAGGGCGGCATAGCGGCCGAGCGCATGCGCGTTGACATGGATCGCTGTCATCGAAGGGATGTTGTCCTTGTCGATATCGATCACGGCCCGCCATTTGGCGAAGCGCGCACCCAGCGCGTAGTACGTCGCCAGCCGATCCGCAAGCCTGTCGAGGCCGACCGTGACCCGCTCGCCGGGGCAGCCGGACAGCGGCTGTGTTCCCTCATCGACCTTGATGCCGGGAATGGCGCCGGCCGCTTCGATCAGCTTCACCAGCGGGGTGCCGTCGGCGGCATGCTGCCGGATGGTTTCGTCATAGAGGATGACGCCGGAGATGAACGACATGCCCTCGCTGCGAAACAGCATCTCGCGATAGTCGCGGCGGTTCTGTTCGGTCGATTCGACCTTGATGGCATCGAAGCGCTTCTTGATCGTCCCGGTGGATTCATCGGCGGCGAGGATGCCCTTGCCCGGTGCAACCATGGCAAGGGCCGTGGTGTTCAGTGCGGAGAGATTCATGCTTGGCTCCAGACGCACCTGCCCTGCCCATCAAAATAGACGGTTCTCGGGCGGATGCCGAGCAAACATTGGCCGCCGGTGAGGCGGACTCTCGAAGAGGTGAAGGGGAGGTTGCTGATGAATGGATCTCTCACCTCGGTGTCGGTCGGCTCCCCTCCCCCTTGCGGGGCGGGGGTGAGGGTCCGCGGGCGCTGAATTCAATTCGGGGCGCCTGATCTTCCAAGATTCAACTAATAGAGATGCGCAGTATGGCAGCCGGACACGCTCTCGCACCGAGCAAGGCTCCCTGCTGCGGACGCTCGTGAGAGCCGGGCCCGCCGACACGCCCTATCGAGTCGCCCACTCACAGCGTGACTCGGAGACCCCCACCCCCGACCCCTCCCCGCAAGGGGGAGGGGAGCACACCGAGTTCGGGGCGAAGGTCAAACTACACGACGAACGCTCACGCCACCTTCGGAGCCAGCTCGCCCTTGGCGTAGCGCTTGGCCATCTCGGCCGTGGTCAGCACGCGCTTGATCTTGGAGGCCTGGCCGGCGGTGTTGAACTCCTGCAGGCGCTGCTTGCAGAGCTTGGCCATCGCCTCCATCGCCGGCTTCAGGTACTTGCGCGGATCGAACTCCTCCGGGTGCTCCGACAGAACTTTCCGGATCTGGCCGGTCATCGCCATGCGGTTGTCGGTGTCGATGTTGATCTTGCGCACGCCGTTCTTGATGCCGCGCTGGATCTCGCTGACCGGCACGCCCCAGGTCGGCTTCATCTTGCCGCCATAGGCGTTGATGATCTCCTGCAGGTCCTGCGGCACCGAGGACGAGCCGTGCATCACGAGATGCGTGTTCGGCAGCTTGCGGTGGATCTCCTCGATCACGTTCATGGCGAGGATATCGCCATCGGGCTTGCGCGTGAACTTGTAGGCGCCGTGAGACGTTCCCATCGCGATCGCGAGCGCGTCGACCTGGGTCTCACGCACGAACTTCACGGCCTCGTCCGGATTGGTCAGCAGCTGATCGTGCGACAGCTTGCCCTCGGCGCCGTGGCCGTCCTCCTTGTCGCCCATGCCGGTCTCGAGCGAGCCGAGCACGCCGAGCTCGCCCTCGACCGAGATGCCGCCGAGATGCGCCATGGTGGCGACCGTCTTGGTGACGCCGACATTGTAGTCCCAGTCAGCCGGAGTCTTGCCGTCGGCCTTCAGCGAGCCGTCCATCATCACCGAGGTGAAGCCGGACTGGATCGCAGTCATGCAGGTGTCGGGACCGTTGCCATGATCGAGATGCACGCACACCGGAATGTGGGGATAGATCTCGGTGACCGCGTCCATCATGTGCTTGAGCATGACGTCGTTGGCGTAGGAGCGGGCGCCGCGCGAGGCCTGGATGATGACGGGCGCGTCGACCGCATTGGCCGCCTCCATGATCGCCAGCGCCTGCTCCATGTTGTTGATGTTGAAGGCCGGGACGCCGTAGTCATTTTCCGCCGCGTGGTCGAGCAATTGACGCAACGTGATACGAGCCATGGCTGGAACTCCCTGATTAAGAATTGGACCGTGCGGCAGGATGCGCACGCGTCGAAACTGCTGCACCGTGCATAACGCGGTGGTCGGGAGATTCCAAGGGTTGCGGGCGACGCAGGTGACGGGACGGCAGCTGTCAGCTGCCATCGAGGTTAGCCGCCGAAGCCATTGCAACGGACAGCTCAGCGGAGCTGGCTCAGGTCTTCCTGGCTTCGAGAGCCGCGATGCGCTCCTCGACCGCGCTGACGCGCTCATCGAAGTCACCGGCGGCCGCTCGCATCATGACGAGCATGCCTGCGGAGTCGCGGCGCTGCTTGCGGATCAGAGTTTCCATCCGCTCGTGTTCGGCCCGGTTGTCCTGCCTGAACTGTCCGACCTCCATCCGGAGTGCTGAAATGCTCTCCTGGATTTTGATCAGGATCGAGTGCACGGCGTCTGCCGGGGTGTCGGTCATGAATGGAACATAACAGAAACATCCATGACCGACAAGCTCCGAATATCAGGCCTTCAGCACCTCGACGCCCGGCAGCGGCTTGCCCTCCATCCACTCCAGGAACGCGCCGCCCGCGGTCGAGACGTAGCTGAAATCGCCGGCCACGCCGGCCTGGTTGAGCGCCGCGACGGTATCGCCGCCGCCGGCCACCGAGATCAGCTTCTTGGCCTTGGTGCGCTCGGCTGCGTGCTTGGCGGCGACCATGGTGCCGCGGTCGAACGGGTTCAGCTCGAAGGCACCGAGCGGGCCGTTCCACACCAAGGTCGCGGCATCATCGATCGCGGCGTGGATGCGCGCGGTCGATTGCGGGCCGACGTCGAGGATCATGCTGTCCGGCGGGATCGCGTCGAGGCCGTAGGCGAAGGACGGCGAATTGGCCGCGAAGTGATAGGACACAGTGGCGTCCACCGGCAGGATGATGGCGCAGTTCGAGGCTTCCGCCTTGTCCATGATCCTGAGAGCAGTCGCCGCCAGATCCTTCTCGGCCAAGGACTTGCCGATCTGCACGCCCTGGGCATGCAGGAAGGTGTTGGCCATGCCGCCGCCGATCACCAGCGCATCGACCTTGGTGACGAGGTTTTCCAAGAGGTCGATCTTGGTCGAGACCTTGGCGCCGCCGACGATCGCGATCACCGGCTTGGCCGGGCGGCCCAGCGCCTTGTCGAGCGCGTCGAGCTCGGCCTGCATGGTGCGGCCGGCATAGGCCGGCAGCTTGTGGCCGAGGCCCTCGGTCGAGGCATGGGCGCGGTGCGCGGCGGAGAAGGCGTCGTTGACCCAGATGTCGCCGAGCTTGGCGAGCTCGGCCACGAAGGCCGGATCGTTCTTCTCTTCCTCTTTGTGGAAGCGCGTGTTCTCCAGGCACAGCACGTCGCCGTCCTTCATCGCGGCGATGGCGGTCGCCGCCGGCTCGCCGATGCAGTCGTCGGCAAAGGCGACCGGGCGCTTGATCACTTGCGAGAGCGCGGCGGCGACCGGCTTCAGCGAGTCCTTGGCGTCGCGGCCCTTCGGCCGGCCGAAATGCGCGAGCAGGATGACCTTGCCGCCCTTGGTGGCGAGCTCATTGATGGTCGGCGCGACGCGCTCCAGGCGCGTGGCGTCGGTGACGTGGCCATTCTCCATGGGGACGTTGAGATCGACGCGCAGCAGCACGCGCTTGCTCTTGGGATCGACGTCGTCGAGGGTGCGGAATTGTTTCATTGGAGCCACCGTAAAACGAGGGACTAATCAGTGGTGATTATATCCGTCGGTGTTTTCCGGCGGATGGCCTTCCTGCTTCGTCGTCACCCGCATGCCTTGGCGGAAGCCATAGGCAATCAAGCCAATCAGCAGCAGCGCCCCGGGGATTCCGAGCCAATTAGGAAGGGTCATGGCGCTTCCTCAGCCGTCATTCCGGAGCGGTCCGAGGACCGCAGCCGGAATCTCGAGATTCCGGGGTCGATGCGGCGCATCGTCCCGGAATGACTGAAGAGAGTTACAGCAGCTTGCCCATCGCGACGGCGGTGTCGGCCATGCGATTGGAGAAGCCCCACTCGTTGTCGTACCAGGACATCACGCGCACGAGGTTGCCGTTCATGACCTTGGTCTGGTCCATGTGGAACGTCGACGAGTGCGGGTCGTGGTTGAAGTCGATCGAGACGTTGGGCGAATTGGTGTAACCGAGCACGCCCTTGAGCTCCTGCTCGGCGGCGCGCTTGATCGCCTCGTTGATCTCCTTCGGCTCGGTGTTGCGCTTGGCGACGATCTTGAGATCGACCACCGAGACATTCGGCGTCGGCACGCGGATCGCGACGCCGTCGAGCTTGCCCTTCAGCTCCGGCAGCACCAGGCCGATCGCCTTGGCCGCACCGGTCGAGGTCGGGATCATCGACATCGCCGCCGCGCGGCCGCGATAGAGATCCTTGTGCATGGTGTCGAGCGTCGGCTGGTCGCCGGTGTAGGCGTGGATCGTGGTCATGAAGCCGGTCTCGATGCCGACCGTATCGTTCAGCACCTTGGCGACCGGCGCCAGGCAGTTGGTGGTGCAGGAGCCGTTGGAGACGACCAGATGATCCTTGGTCAGCGTGGTGTGGTTGACGCCGTAGACGATGGTGGCGTCGGCGCCGTCGGCCGGGGCCGAGACCAGCACGCGCTTGGCGCCGGCGGTCAGGTGCGCGGAGGCCTTGTCCTTGGAGGTGAAGATGCCGGTGCATTCCAGCGCGATGTCCACGCCGAGATCCTTCCACGGCAGCTTCGACGGATCACGCTCGGCGGTGACCTTGATCTTGCCCTGGCCGATATCGATCGTGTCGCCGTCGACGGTCACGGTGTGCGGGAAGCGGCCATGCACGCTGTCGAAGCGCAGCAGGTGGGCGTTGGTCTCGACCGGGCCGAGATCGTTGATGCCGACCACCACGATGTCCTTGCGGCCCGATTCCGCGATGGCGCGCAGAACGTTGCGGCCGATGCGGCCAAACCCGTTGATCCCGACCCGGACTGCCATTTTCGTCTCCTTCAATGACGTTTATCGTTCAATGACGTTTCTCGTCCCTCGTAGCCGGCCCCTGGCAAGGGCTCTACGAGGGTTTGGACCTGTTGACGCCCGGTTCTGCCGGGCGGGAGCGGACGATATGGCCCTTTCGTAGTCCTTTTTTTGCGCTCGCTCAACCGTCGCGAATCAGGGATCCGCCAGCGCGGCTGTCCGGTCGCTCAGACGTGATGGACGGCCGCGCGGGGGACCGAAGGCCTTACGCCAGCCGCTGTACGGCGGCCTCGACAGCCGCCTCGGCGGTGATGCCGAAATGCTTGTAGAGCTCCTTGGCCGGGCCGCTCTCGCCGAACGAATGCATGCCGATGAAGATGCCATCCTGGCCGATGACCGCGTCCCAGCCCCAGCGCACCGCGGCCTCGATGGCGATCTTGACCGGCGCCTTGCCGATGATCGCGGCCCGGGTCTCGGCCGGCTGCTCCAGCAGCAGCTCGAGCGACGGCACCGAGACGACGCGGGCTGGGATGCCACGCTCGGCGAGCTGCTTCTGCGCGGCGACCGCGATCTCGACCTCCGAGCCGGTGGCGAACAGCGACACCTTGGCTTCGCCTTGCGCCGCGACCAGCTCATAGCCGCCGCGGCCGCAGGGATTGTCAGCCGGCGCGGACGTGCGCAGTTGCGGCAGGTTCTGCCGCGTCAGCGCCAGCACGGTCGGGCCGTTGGTGCGGTTCAGCGCCAGCTCCCAGCACTCGGCGGTCTCGACCGCGTCGGCCGGGCGGAAGACGCGCATGTTGGGCATCGCGCGCAGCGCGGCGAGATGCTCGACCGGCTGATGCGTCGGGCCGTCCTCGCCGAGGCCGATGGAGTCGTGAGTCAGCACGTAGACGACGCCGGCGCCCATCAGCGCCGACAGGCGCATTGCGCCGCGCGCGTAGTCCGAGAACACCAGGAAGGTGGCGCCGTTCGGCGCGAAGCCGCCATGCAGGAAGATGCCGTTCATGCATGCCGCCATGCCGTGCTCGCGGATGCCGTAATGGATGAAGCGGCCCTTCGGCGTCTTGGCCGAGAACGAGGTCGCGGACTTCGCCTTGTTGTTGTTGGAGCCGGTGAGGTCGGCGGAGCCCGCCACGAACTCGAACGGCATCGCCGCGGCGATCACCTCGATCGCGGCCTCGGAGGACTTGCGGGTGGCGACGTTGAGCGGGGTCTCCAGCAGCGCCTTCTTGTGGTCCTTCAGCGCCTTCGCCAGCGCCGCCGGGCGCTCGTGGCGCAGCCGGCGCTCGAACTCGGCGCGCTTGCGCGGCCCCATCTCGCCGAGGCGCGTCTCCCACTCCGTGCGCGCAGCCGCGCCGCGGCGGCCGGCTTCGCGCCAGGCGGCGAGCACGTCGTCGGGCACCGAGAACGGCTCCAAGGAGATGCCGAGCTTCTCCTTGGCGCCCTTCAGCTCTTCTGCTCCCAGCGCCTCGCCATGCACCTTGGAGGTGCCGGCCTTGGTCGGCGCGCCATAGCCGATCGTGGTCTTGCAGGCGATCAGCGACGGCTTCGACGACTTCTGCGCCCGCGCGATCGCAGCGGCAATCGCCTCCGGGTCATGGCCGTCGATCAGCTCGGCGGCCCAGCCGCATGCCTTGAAGCGCTTCACCTGGTCGACCGAATCGGCGATCGACAGCGGGCCGTCGATCGAGATGCCGTTGTCGTCCCACAGCACGATCAGCTTGTTGAGCTTCCAGTGCCCGGCCATCGCGATCGCTTCCTGGGAGATGCCCTCCATCAGGTCGCCGTCGGAGGCCAGCACATAGGTGTGATGGTCGACGATCTTCTTGCCGTATTCCGCCTGCAGCATCTTCTCGGCCAGCGCCATGCCGACCGCGGTGGAGATGCCCTGGCCGAGCGGGCCGGTGGTGGTCTCGATGCCCTTGGTGCGGAAATTCTCGGGATGGCCGGGGGTGAGCGAATCGACCTGGCGGAAGCGCTTGATCTGGTCGAGCGTCATCTCCTCGTTGCCGGTCAGATACAGCAGGGCGTAGAGCAGCATCGAGCCGTGGCCGGCCGAGAGCACGAAGCGGTCTCGGTCCGGCCAGGCGGGCGCTGCGGCATCGAATTTCAGCACGCGGGTGAACAGCACGGTGGCGACGTCGGCGGCGCCCATCGGCAGGCCGGGATGGCCCGATTTCGCCTTTTCGACGGCATCCATTGCGAGCGCGCGGATGGCGTTGGCCATGCGGGAATGATCGACCTGCGTCATGCTGGAATCCGTCCAAACGTGAAATGCTGATGAGGGGATGCCGCCGGTATTGCTGGCGGGCCGGGATTTTGCGGGCTGATTAGCACCTCGGTTCCGGGAATCAAAGGCAATGCAACGTCCCGGACGTCCCAAAAGTTGCTTAGTAGTGCATAGTTTCGGCCGAGCGTTGCGCTCGGCTCGCCCAGCACGTAAGATTTTGCCCGTAACCGCTTGCCGGACAGCGCTTTTGTCGCGTCCCGCTTGCTCCGAGGGCCTCGCATCCGTGCCATGAACGATCACCCTGCCAATCTTGCCGGCCAGGTGGAACCCGGCGCCGCCGATCTCGAGGCGGCGACGCGGCGACTCATGACGGCTCTCGACGCGCTGGAGAGCGCCGTCGAGCGGCGGCGTGAGGCGGATCGTGACGAGGACGAGCTGGCGACGCGGATCCAGGCGCTCGGCGCCGACCGCTCGCGTCTCGCCGACGAGCTCGACGGCTCCCTGATGAAGACGCGCCGGCTCGAGCGCACCAATCGCGAGATCGCCGAACGTCTGGACACCGCGATCGGCACCATCCGCGCGGTGCTCGCTGGCGGCGACGGGCAGGACGCCGCTGAAGACGATGAGGACGAGGAATGAGCCACATCAACGTCACCATCAACGGCCGCCAATACCGCATGGCCTGCGAGGAGGGCCAGGAGCTCAGGCTTCTCAAGCTCGCGGAGAGTCTGGAATCGCGCATCACCAATCTGCGCGGCAAGTTCGGCGAGATCGGCGACGCCCGGCTCACCGTGATGGCGGCGCTCACCGTGTGCGATGAGCTGATCGACGCCAACCAGCGCGTGCAGATGCTGGAGCAGGAGCTCGAAGGCCTGCGCAACGTCCGCAACCAGGCGAGCGACCGCGCCCGCGCCACGCAAGTCGCGGTGGCCAAGGCGCTGAACGCCGCCGCCGAGCGCATCGAGCGCACCACGCAGGTGCTCAACCGCACCATCGGCGGCGGGGTGGCGATCGGCTAGGGGTATCTCCGGGCCGGCATGAGCGCGAACGGCCGCTGAGGGCGGCGTTGTCAACGCAGATGGCCTTTGGCTTTAGTCTTGGCCGCAGCTCTTCTCCGCAGCTTCGACTTCCGTATTGCTATCAGGATTCTCCTCATCCGTCCCTGGTCTGGCGACAAGGTTGGAGCAGCTTGAAGTTGTTATTTGTTCCGTTGTACATTTTGTTGGTTGGGTGTTTTTTTATTTTGGGAGGACTCCAGTGAAATGCCTTTTGAGCGTTTTGGTCGCGGTCGTCTTCGGCGCCTCCGCAGCATGTGCACAATCGCAAGCGGTGTATCGCTATGACATCGGCGTGATAGACAACTCCATCAAGTGCGAGCTCGGTCAGGTGGCTAAGCTATTAGCCCGCTCAAGTCCTGTGCCGCCGGCTGTTCGCATGGTTGCCGCGATCAATGTGAGTGGTGAAGACGTTGTTTCTCGAAAAGTTTCCGGTGGAATCGACTTTTTTGGGAAGTTCGGCGGCGGGTATGAGAAGAAGGCCGGACGTAAGCGGGGTATGGAAGGCGTCCGCAATATCCATGTCGACAACAGTGTCAACTGTCGGAAAAGAAACATCGTCGATGTAGGTGTACTGTCTTGCTTCCAAGAGCAGGCGCCAGCGTTCGTCGCAGGACAGACGATCACGTGCAACGATAGTTCTACCGCCACATCGAATGTGAATGCTGGAGGAAAGTTCCAAATATTTGTCGTCGGGGCCGAAGTCTCGGGTGAACTTGCTAACACGCGAACTTGGACGATTGATCTTGTAGCTCCGCCACGACCGAAGTAGCAATCAACAATCTGTCGCGCGTCGGGCCTGCATTGCTTTCGGCTTCGACCGGTGTGCTGGCCCGCATCTGTCATCATCATTCCGGGTGCTTCAACGCCTGGAATGATGATGCCACAGCTGCGACTCGATCGCGGTCTTGTCGATGACCGACCAAACTTCAGCGATCCTCCGGTCGCGAAACTCGTAGAACACGTTCTCCGCAAAAGCGACGCGCCGGCCGTTCACGGGCAGCCCGAGAAATTCGCCTGTCGGCGTGCAGTCGAAGTCCAGCCGGCTCGCGACGCGCGGCGGCTCGGACAGCAGCAGGCCGATGTTGAAGCGAAGATCGGGAATGTCGGCGAAGTTGCCGATCAGCATGTCGCGATAGCCGTCGAGCCCGATCTGCCTGCCGTTGTGGACGACATGCTCGTGCACGAAATCGCCGAGCACCGGCCACGCCTGCGCATTCAGGCACCCGATGTAGGCGCGATAATGATTGGCGAGCTCGGGTCCGGTCATGGCGCTGGGTCCGTTCGAACGAGAGCAGGCAACCTCTCGCAAGGGCAACGGTTCCGACCAGAAATCAAAGACCTTCCAAGATCAGCGCGAGGGTCTCCAACGGCAATGCAGCAGCCACTGCGCCGATGACCAGACCGACGACGCCGAGGACGACGGCACCGATCCAGCCCCCCGAATGAAAGCCGACGGTTGCACCGACGACGGCTCCCGTCGCAAGCGTACAAATGGCCCAGAGCGTATGAAGGATGACTCCGATCGTCCTCAGCATGCGTGACCTCGCGCATCCGCGATCTCGCCCGTCCCCTTTGGATTTGTCTGTCCATCCACCCGTTGTGCGGCAGCGAACACGATCACATCGTCGCGATGCGGTCGTGTTGCGAGCGCTTGTCGTTCGCTGCGTGCTGCCCTACTGCTTGCACGGGCGGACTTGTCGAATCCCGCGGAGAAAAAGCGGGATCATCCGCACGTCAGGGAGTTGCACTTGAACAAGCTGATCCTCACGGCCGTTGCCACAGCCTTCACCATGATCGCCACGCAGCTCGCGGCCGCGCCCCTGCCGGAGGCCAGGCCCGACGAGGTCGGCTTCTCGCAGGCGGGTCTTGCCCGCATGGATGACTTTTTCGCTCGCGAGATCGCGGCCAAGCGCGTCCCCGGCGCGGTGGTGGCGATCGCGCGTGACGGCAAGCTCGTGCACTACAAGGCCTACGGCCAGCTCGATCCGGTGAAGGGCGCGCCGATGCCGCTCGACGCGATCTTCGCCCTGGCCTCGATGACCAAGCCGATGACCGCGGTGGCGGGGCTGACGCTGATGGAGCAGGGCCGGCTGCCGTTGCAGGCCAGGCTCGCCGACTACTATCCCGCCTTCGCCGACATGAAGGTCGGCGTTACCCAGGAGAACGGCGCGCTGCTGCTGGTGCCGCAGGCCCGCCCGATCCTGATCCACGATCTCTACCGCCACACTTCGGGCCTGATGTATGGCGGCCGGCCGGACAGCTCGAGCCCGGTGGCGCGGCTCTATCCCGACGGCACCGCGCCCGCGACCGAGGGCGACACCCAGGCCTTCATCGAGCGCATCACCAAGCTGCCGCTGGCGCACCAGCCCGGCACGCAGTTCGAATACGGCTTCTCCATCGACGTGCTCGGCGCGGTGATCGAGAAGGTCAGCGAGCAGCGGCTCGGCGAATATCTTTCAGCCAATGTCTGGAAGCCGCTCGGCATGGTTGACGCGACCTTCGCGCCGACCGACGCACAACGCCCGCGGCTGGCGCATCCGTTTCCGAACAATCCGCTGACCGGCAAGCCGCAGGCGATCAAGCTGCTGGATACGTCGACGAAGTCGGACTGCGGCGGCGCCTGCTCCTTCGCCACCATCGGCGACTACGTCCGCTTCGGCCAGATGCTGCTCAATGGCGGCGAGCTCGATGGCGCGCGCATCCTGAGTCCGAAGACGGTGCACCACATGACCTCCAACCATCTCGGGCCCGAGATCAAGAACACCGTCGCCAATGTCGAGCCGCATCGCGCCGGCTTCAGCTTCGGGCTCGGCGTCGCGGTGCGCGTCAGCGAGGGCCTGTCGGCGGTGCCCGGCAATCCCGGCGAGTTCAGCTGGAACGGCGCCTATGGCACCCAGTTCTTCTGCGATCCGAAGGAGCGCCTCGTCGTCGTGGTCGGCACCGCGGCGCCCGGCGACCTGCGCAAATATTATCGCGAGCAGGTGCAGGACATCGTCTACGGCGCGATGGTGAGGTAAGATAGCGCATGCTGACAGTCCATCATCTGGGGAAGTCCCAATCCGAACGCATCGTCTGGCTCTGCGAGGAGCTGGCGATCCCATACGAGCTGAAATGCTACACGCGCGATGCCAGGACGGTCCTGGCGCCCGCGGAGTACAAGGCGCTGCACCCGATCGGCGCCGCGCCGGTCATTACCGACGGCGATCTGGTGCTCGCCGAATCCGGCGCCGTTGTCGACTACATCATCTCCAAATACGGCCAGGGCCGGCTGCGGCCGGGCCCCGATGATCCGAACTTCGCGCCATTCCTTTACTGGTTCCACTTCGCCAACGGCACGCTGCAGGCGGCGATGGGCCGGCTGATGATCCTCAACCGGCTCGATCTGCCGGACGACAATCCGTTGCTCGGCGCGATGCGGGGGCGGGTCGATCGCGCTTTCGCCGCCGTCGAGGCGCGCTGCGGCGAGGCGGACTACCTGGCGGGGCCGGCGCTCACCACCGCCGACATCATGACCGTGTTCTCGCTGACGACGATGCGCTACTTCCTGCCTTACGATCTCAGCCCCTTCCCCGACATCCGCGCCTATCTGTCACGCATCGCCGCCCGCCCGGCCTATCAGCGGGCGATGGAGAAGGGCGATCCGGGGATGAAGTTGTTATTGAGTTGATTGCAAGCAAGTTTGCGCGATCGCTCACGCGGCTGGCTCGGTGTACCTCGCCCCGCTTGCGGGGAGAGGTCGGATTGCATCGTCAGATGCAATCCGGGTCAGGGGGTACAGGTCTCACCAAGGACGCTCCCTGCGCGTCTGCCCCAACTCACACTTCCCGTGTGGCGGCCGCTCACCCCAACCCTCTCCCCGTAAGAACGGGGAGAGTTAGCCGACTGCCCGAGCCGCTATTGGCGGTCCCCCTCATCTCTGCCGCTTGCGGCTCCAGTCCAGGAACGAGCGATACAGCTCCTCCTTCTCCGCCTTCGAGGTCGGCGCCTTGGCCTGCGATTCGAGAAACGCCTCGAAGCGGTCCTGTTGCGAGAGACCGCCGGTCGCGGCGGGCGCCAGGCCGACATTGGCCTCCTTCTTCATCCGTTCCAGCACGGCGTCGACATACGGATAGCGCTGCCAGCCCGGCACCTGGGCCTCGAGATTGAGATCCTTCCAGCCCGGATGGAACGGCGGCTGCTGCAGCCGCGCGAGGTTGGTGAACAGCGTGTCGACGAAGCGGTTGACGCGGTCGGCGCGGTCGCTGCCCGGCTTCCAGTTGTAGACGGCCAGCACCGACGGCACGGCGATGGTTTCCACGGCGGTGTCAGGTGCGACCAGCCCTGGATAGGTGTCGGCCTTGATGCTGGTCGGATAGTAGAAATCCGAGAATTGCTGCGTGTACGGCACCGGCACGAAGTGGAATCCGGGATCCGCCTTCTTGCCGCTGAACAGCTCGCCGGGCTTGGAGGCGACATAGACCATCGCGGCGATCTCGCCCTTGTGCAGCTTCTCCAGCGCGACAGGGCCACCGACCGCGACCGGCTCGATGTCGATGCCGAGGCGCCGGAAGATCAGCGGGCCGGTGTGGGCGGCGGCGACGCCCGCCGTGCCCACCGCGACCTTCTGGCCCTTCAGGTCCTGCAGCGTCTTGAACTCGTCGCGCGCATAGATGTGCACGTCGGAGATGAAGAAGCGCAGCACGTAGCGGATGCGGTCGTTGATGTTGGAAAGACCGGCCTGCCTGGCGTAGAAGTCGAAGGCGTCGGCATAGGTGATCGCGACGTCGACGCCGCGCAGATAGAGCAGGTCGGCGATGTTCGAGGTGGTGCCGCGCGTCACCATCGGGATCAGGCGCATGTTGTCGCCATCGTCCATCGTCCGCGCCATCTCGCTGGCGAAGCGCACGAAGCCGCCGTCGGGCAGGCCCGCGGCCAGGCCGACGGTCCATTGGTTCATGCGCGTCTTGATGGCGGCTTCGTCCGAGGCGCTCCGCGGCTCGCGGGACTCTGAGACCCGAGGCTCGACGGTCCGCCGTTCCGACGCGCGCGCAGGCTTGATCGAGAGCGGAGCGGCGGACTGCTCTTGCGCGCGCACCGCGCCGACGGGGGTGAGCAAGGCAGCCGAAAGCGTTGCCAGCGCCAGCAGCGCCGGCCGGGCGAGTACTCTGTGCATGTGACTAGTCCCCGATCGCGTCTGCTCGCCATTCCCCCGAGCAGACTGATGACACAGATCAATCCAAGATCGTATCTCAATGAGCCTTAAACCTGGCAGTATTGGGGCAAGAACTACCTAAGGTTTCAGGTAGCTCCAGCCGCCCTCCTGCAGCTCCATCAGGCGCACCGCGCCCGAGGGCACCAGGCTCGCCTGGGAGACGATCTCAATCGGATGTCCTTCGCGCTTCTCCATGCCGCGCTTGGTGATGTTGCAGGCGGAGAACTTGATCTTGGCGGGAAAGCTGAGCTCGGCGATCTGCTTGAGCCGGTCCTTCACCGGCGAGGTATCTTCGCGCAGCATGTTCAGCCCGGGTCCGTAGGTGACGAGCTCGATCTCGACCTCCTCGCCCTTCTCCTTGAACGTCTCCATGATGTTGGTGGCGTTGTTGAGCGCCAGATTCATGATCGCCGGATCGTTCTGATCGACTTGGATCGCGACGCGATGGATCTTGACGTCGGCGGCGAGGCCCGCTCCAGCCGGCGCGATCAGCAGCGCGCAGGCGGCCATGACAGTTGTGAGATTGAAGCGCATGCCAGGACTCCGATGTACGATACAGGGCATTGGGATGTGGGCATGATCTGCCACAACCTCAGCTCCCAGTCGATGGGCCTGAATCGTGGCAAGACTATGCGCTGCCGCGGGAGCGCCGTGATGCGGCGAGGAGGGCGGTGATGATGACGGCAATGCCGGAGATGAGAGGGATGGCTGGCATTGATGTGGATGACGATTGGGATTGAAGAGGCGCGATGACCTCCGCCGTCGCCAAGCCCGCCGCTATTTGGTTGCGTCTCGCACCCTCGCCGGATGGATGCCTCTCCGCCAACTGCTTTCCTCTGCCGCACGACGGGCAATCCGCGCATACGCGCCCTGCGCAAACTGCCCGTCGCGTTACGATGTCGCAGGCTGCGTCACTTGTCTCGTCGGGCAAATCAGGCGGATGCTTCCGCTCGTCCTGCTGCCGCATGAGGGGCGTGTCGCGACCGTCACGAGACGTTGGCAGTGGGATGCGATGGGCGTGGATTGCCGCAGCGTGAGTCACATCGCGCGGACGAATGGCGATGCACGTACGGTCAAGTCGCGTGGTCCTGACACCCCGATGCTGGTGTTCCCTTTGCGACGACGCTTGAGGCGTCGCGCGGAGCATGGTGGCCAACAAGCCCGGCGCACCAGGGAGATCGCGAAGCAGCCGTTCCAACCGTCGCGCAGGGAAGGCCGGGTGTTTCCGGCTGCACCTGTGGTACCTGCCGCCTGCATTTTTTGAGCAGGCGGGCCACGGGCGTCAGCCGACGCCCGGCCTTCCCTGTGCCCTCTGTTCACGGAGGGCGATCGAAGTTCAACAGCTCGGACGCTACGCGCCGCGAGGAGTCGAAGCCATGGCCGACGCCGAATCCACCGTGATCTGCACTGGAATGAAAGGCCCCGCGGCAATCGGCTCAGCAGGGATCAGCCCGGCTGCCGCCACCCCACCGCTGTCGTCGCGCGCGCAGGCGGGCGATCCAGTACGCCGCGGCCTCTCGGCTGAGCCACTGCCGTCACGGCGTACTAGGGCGCCCGGCCCCTTCTTCGCCTGCGGCTTCGACGCGGCCACGGGCACGCGGGGCGCGCTTGAGCTTCAGCGAAGGCGGCAAGCCGAGCGACGACACCGAGGATGGGCGACGGCGTCCCGTCCCAATCCGTCGGCACCGCTGGCAAAATCACCCCGCCATGGTTACATTGCGCCGGCGAGGCTGCGACGCGCGTCCGGAACCAACATATCCCCGGGGCCTTATCGATCCTTTAGGGAACTGTCCCTGGCCAGGTCCGTGGACCTGGACATATGGTGCCCACCTACTTTCGTAGGGAACTCCGGGATCGAGCGTTTCAACGGCGATTGCGGCTTCGCGCTTGTCTCTCTCCTCTTTGTATCTCTCCTCTGCCCCTTCGATTGCCGACCTGCTGCGTTTCTGAGAACGTTGGAGTGCCCGCGTCCGCGCGCTCTTGACGGAGGTCCCGCCGCATGCCGATGAAGGCCGTCCAGCACACCAAGCAGCAGCTGCGGGCTGCAGCCCTGGCCGCGCGCGATGCGCTGAGCGACGAGGCGCGCAGCGCCGCGGCGGAGGCCATCGCGGTGCGAGGGCTGCCCTTCGCGCTGGAGCCGGGCCAGGTGGTCTCGGGCTATGCGCCGATTCGCAACGAGCTCGATCCGGTGCCGCTGATGCGCGTGCTGGCGACGAAGGGCGCGCGGCTGGCGCTGCCGGTCATCCTGGCGCGCGGCCATTCGCTCTCCTTCCGGGCGTGGTCGCCGGGCGATCGGCTGACATTGGGCTCGCTCGGCATCCCCGAGCCGTCGCCGGTCGCGGCCGAGCTGGTGCCGGACGTGATGCTGGTCCCGCTCGCCGCCTTCGACCGCACCGGCCACCGCATCGGCTATGGCGGCGGCTACTACGACTACACCTTCTCGCACTTGCGGAAGACACATCATCTCATCGGCGTCGGGCTCGGCTTTGCCGTGCAGGAAACCGAGGCCATCCCGGCCTTGGCCCACGACGCGGCGCTGGATTATGTGCTAACCGAGCGCGAGACCTTGGATTTCCGGAGCAATTGAATTGCGAATTCTCTTCGTCGGCGACGTCGTCGGCCGGGCCGGCCGCAGCGCCGTCTCGGACCACCTTCCGGGCTTGATCCGCGATTGGGCGCTCGATCTCGTCATCATCAATGGCGAGAACGCGGCCGGCGGGTTCGGCATCACCGAGGCGATCTATCAGGAGCTGGTCGATGCCGGCGCCGACGCGGTCACGCTCGGCAACCACTCCTGGGATCAGCGCGAGGCGCTGGTGTTCATCGAGCGCGCGCCGCGCCTGGTGCGCCCCGCGAACTATCCGGCGGGCACGCCCGGCCGTGGCGCCGCGCTGATCGATGCCAAGAACGGCGCCCGCGCGCTGGTGGTCAACGTGCTCGGTCGCGTGTTCATGACGCCGTTCGATGATCCGTTCGCGGCTGTCGGCCGCGAGCTCGGCGCCTGCCCGCTGCGCGAGGCGGCGGATGCTGTTGTGGTCGACGTGCATTGCGAGGCCTCCAGCGAGAAGCAGGGCATGGGCTATTTCTGCGACGGCCGCGCCAGCCTCGTCGTTGGCACCCATACGCATGTGCCAACGGCCGATCACCAGATCCTGCCCGGCGGCACTGCCTACATGACCGATGCCGGCATGACCGGCGATTACGATTCCATCATCGGCATGCAGAAGGACGAGCCGTTGCGGCGCTTCCAGTCGGGCATCCCGTCGGCGCGGTTCGAGCCGGCGACGGGCGAGGCGACGTTGAGCGGGGTGGCGGTCGAGACCGACAACGGCACCGGGCTTGCGATCAAGGTCGCGCCGGTGCGGATCGGCGGCCGGCTGTCGCAGACGAGGCCGGCGTTCTGGGGAGGATGAGAGGCTGCGTCAGGCCTTGAGGCGAAAGCCCATCCGGAACGCGCCCCAATGCCGCCCCTTGATGACGATCGGCGCGGACAGGTCCTTCATCAGCACGAACTGCCCGCCGCCCATGTCGCGGCGGTAGGTCTGGAGCAGAAACGGCTTGTTGCTGGCGGCGGCGACCTTCTTCACCGCGCGGTCGTCGAACAGCCGGCGGTTGCGGCAGTTGGCGTTGTTCCAGACCGGATCGGGCCCCTGCGGCCTGCGGTAGTTCGGATTGTGCGTCGGCAGATAGCCGCCGCGCGCCCAGGCGACGCAGAACACGATGCGCGGGTCGCTGCCCTGGATCGGGTCCTGGATCGCGGGCAGCACGCGGTCGGTGAACTCGACGTAGCGCGTCATGTACTGCTTGGGATTGGTGCCGGGGATCTCGCGATAGGTCTCGTCCATCAGGTCGGCGAGCGTGATCTCGCCGCGATCGATCGCCGCCTCGAAGGTCGCCGAGATCTGCCGGGCGGTGTCGACGACGGTCTTGATCAGCGGCGCGTCCGTGGTCTGTACGCCGCTTTCGGCGATCAGCCCGATCAGCGCCTCGGAATGATCGAGCAGCTTGGCGATGCGGCTGTCGGCCTGCTTGAGCTCGACCGAGGACTGGTCGACGCCCTTGGCGAGCTCGTTGAGCTCGCTGATCACGGCGTCGCAATGCGCGAGGTTGGAGGTCGCGGCCTTCGCCACGCCGTCGATCTCCTGGCCGACGCTGGTGAAGCCGTCCTGGACGCGGACGATGATGCCGCCGATCTGCTGGGCGCCTTCACCCGCTGTCTTGGCGCGCGACGAGGCCTGGCCGCTCTCGCCGAGCAGGCTCTTCACCTGCGAGTCGAGCCCACGCAGGGTATCGCCGATCTCCTGGGTGGCTTGGCGCGTCGCCTCGGCGAGCGACTTCACCTCGCTCGCGACGACAGCGAAGCCGCGGCCGGCGCTGCCGGCGCGCGCGGCCTCGATGGTGGCGTTCAGCGCCAGCAGGTTGGTCTGCTTGGCGATCGCCTCGATCGCCACCGAGACCTTGGCGACCTGCGACAGCGCATCGCCGACCGAGCCGAGCCGCTGCTCGATGCGCTCGACGGACTCGACCAGTTCGGCGATGTGCCGCACCGCGGTGTCGACCACGTTGCGCGACTGGGTGATGTCGCCGACCGCGGCGGTCGTGGCCGATTGCACCGCCTGCGAGGCGGTGGCGATGTCGTGATTGGCCGCGACCATGGTCTTGGCCGTGGCCTGCAGATGCCCGAACCGCTGCGACTGGTAGCTGACGCGGTTGGCGACCTCCTGGACGTTGCCGGCGACGTCGGCGAGCTCGACGCCAAGGCCGCCGATGCGGTCGGCGATCTCGTCGATCAGCCGCTCGGCGCCGGTGCGCGCGTCGTGACTTTCCAGAATGGCGCGTTGCGCGACCGACATGTCCAGACTCCCGGGCTTGATAGGATCAGAAAATCGTCGCTTGGCTCACAATTTGTAGGCGGTGCGGAAGCCGCCCCAGTGCCGGCCGCGGACGCGGATCGGTACGTCGATTTCGCGCATCATGATGGTGTTGCCGTTGCCCATGTCGCGCGCGTAGCTCTGGATCAGATAGGGCCGCTGGTTGCGCCCGGCCGCGAGCCCGGCCGGATCGTTGAAGATGCGGCGGTTGCGGCTGTTGGCGGTATTGAAGGCGACATCGCCCGGCCGCTGCGGATGCGAATAGATCTTGTTGTGCACCGGCAGATAGCCGTTGCGGTCGATCGCGACGCAGAACGCCAAGCGCTGGTCCTTGGCCAGGAAGGCCTCCTGGAACGCAGGCAGCGCGCGCTCGGCCCAGTCGAGGATCCGGCTGCGATGTTGCTGCGGATTGGTGCCGGGGATCTCGACATAGTTGGTGTCGAACATGTCCTCGATCGTGACCTCGCCGCGCGCGACGGCGCTCTCGAACATCCGGTTCAGCTCGGTGCCGGCTTCCATGGCGCGGGTGACGAACTCGTTGTTCTCCTCGTGCAGCGCCCAGAGCTTGTCCTCGATCTTCTCGCGCAGTTCGGCACTTGGCGCATCGAACCGCGCCTGGGCGCCGGCCTTGACCTGCTCGGTGACGCGCAGGCGGCACGGACCGACGTCCTCCAGCACGGCGTCGAGACGCTCGTTCACGGGCAGGCGGCTGGCATCTGGGCCGGTGATCAGAAGGCCGTCGTTGGAAATCTCATAGACCGGCGCATCGATCGTACGTGCGCCCGACTTGATCTCGAGCTTGAGGTGACAGGGCAGACGCTCGCTGCCGCTGCGCACGGGCCGATCGCCCTGCCGCAGCAGCACGGCGCAGCGCGCCTTCAGCTTCTGGGCGTACATGGTCACGGCGCGCCCGGCGTTCGTGACGCGCTCGCCATAGCTCTCGGCCTGCTGGGTGGCGCTGCCGATGTCGGCGGCGCTGTCGACCACCGAGGATATGAACTGCGAGGCCTGGGCCGCATTGTTCGACATCTCGCCGGTGGTCTGGTTCTGTTCGGCGACGGCGCCGTTGACGTTGGTGAAGACGGGGCGGATCGCCTCGATCGCCTGGGCGATGCGGTGGACGGCGTCGGCCGAGCCGGCGGCGTCCTTCTGCAGTGCCTCGATCTTGCGCGTGATCTCCTCGGTCGCGTTCTGGGTCTGCACGGCGAGGGCCTTGACCTCGGTCGCGACCACCGCGAAGCCGCGGCCGGCCTCGCCGGCGCGGGCGGCCTCGATGGTCGAGTTGAGCGCGAGCAGGGTGGTCTGGCGCGCGATCTGGGAGATCAGGTTGACGACGTTGCCGATCGCCGCCGAGGATTCGCGCAGGCGGTCGACGTTGGCCTGGGCTTCCGTGGCGGCGGCGCTGGCCTGGTCGGCGAGCTGGCCGGCGTCCTGGACCTGGGCACGGATACCGTGGGCGGACTGGGTCACCTTCTCCGCGGCGTGGGCGAACGTCGCCGCCGTTCCTTGCGCGGCGCTGCTGCGCCCGCTCAGCGCATCGGCGCGCTGGCGAATGTCCGTCAGCGTTCCCGCCGTCGCCTCGGCGCCGCTGGCGACCGCATCGGCGGCGCGCTCGAGCTGGCGAATCATGCCGCCGAGTTCCAGCTCCAGCAGGTCGAGGATGGCCTTGGCCGAATCGGCATCCGACGACGTCGGCGGCTCCGGCGCGGCCACCGGGTTCGGTTCGGCTGCCGGATCGGGCGCAGAGGGTCGTCTTGCAAAGAAACCAAACGCCATGGGGTGGGCCCCGGTGCGGGTGAAACGGTGCAGAGGGGCGGGATCGTTGCACTTGACTGTGAAGCCATGGTTAACATTGGCTTATGCTGCAGGGCACCCGGCCGGCTTCCCGAAGGGGGCAGCCACCGCAGAATCCACCTCAAATCTTTGATTTTGCCGATTCCCGGCCTATAAGGCCGCGCTTCCCCCATTGATCCCCTACGATTGCAAGAGACCTCGCATGGCCGGCCATTCCCAATTCAAGAACATCATGCATCGCAAGGGCCGGCAGGATGCGATGAAGTCCAAGCTGTTCGGCAAGCTGGCGCGCGAAATCACCGTCGCCGCCAAGCTCGGCACGCCCGACCCGGCGATGAACCCGCGGCTGCGCGCCGCCGTGGTCGCCGCCCGGGCCGAGAACATGCCCAAGGACAATATCGAGCGGGCCATCAAGAAGGCGCTCGGCGGCGAGGGCGACAATTATGCCGAGATCCGCTACGAGGGCTATGGCCCGGGCGGCGTCGCCGTCATCGTCGAGGCGCTGACCGACAACCGCAACCGCGCCGCCTCCGACATTCGCTCCTATTTCACCAAGTCCGGCGGCAATCTCGGCGAAACGGGGTCGGTCTCGTTCATGTTCGACCGCGTCGGGATCATCGAGTTCGACCGCAGCGTCGCCTCTGACGACGCGGTGCTGGACGCCGCGATCGAGGCCGGCGCGGATGACGTGATCTCGGGCGAGGGCGGCCACGAGGTCTATGCCTCGCCGGACAGTTTCCACGAAGTCGCCAAGAACCTCGAGGCCAAGTTCGGCGAGCCGCGCAAGGCGGCGTTGACCTGGAAGCCGCAGAACACGGTGGCGGTCGACGACGAGACCGGCGAGAAGCTGTTGAAGCTGATGGACCTCCTGAACGAGCACGACGACGTCCAGAACGTCTACGCCAATTTCGAGATTTCGGACGCGCTGATGGCGAAGATGGGCGGTTGACGGACGCTTGACCACGTCGTTCGTGCGTTCCGTTTATGTTTCCATCGGTGCGGCGCAAGGCTATCTCTGAACCCATGAAAGCCCAGCCGATTCGCGCAGCCGTCCGCATCATCGGGATCGATCCTGGCCTCCGCCGCACCGGCTGGGGCGTGATCGAGAGCGAGGGCAACCGCCTGATCTATGTCGGCTGCGGCTCGGTCGAGCCGCCCGACGACCTGCCGCTGGCGAACAGACTTCTCGCCATCCACGAGGGTCTCGCCAAGGTCCTGAATGACTTCCAGCCGCTGGAGGCCGCGGTCGAGCAGACCTTCGTCAACAAGGACGGCGTCGCCACCCTGAAGCTCGGCCAGGCTCGCGGCATCGCGATGCTGGCGCCAGCGATGTTCGGAATTTCGGTCGCCGAATACGCCCCCAACCAGGTCAAGAAGACCGTGGTCGGCGCCGGGCACGCCGACAAGGGCCAGATCGCGGTGATGCTGAAGATCCTGCTGCCGAAGGCCGAGCCGCCGTCGGCCGACGCGGCGGACGCGCTCGCGATTGCGATCACCCATGCCCATCACCGCCAGGGCCAGGCGCTGCGCATGAAGGTGGCCGGGCTATGATCGGCAAGCTGAAGGGGCTGATCGACTCCTATGCCGAGGACTTCGTCATCCTCGATGTCGGCGGCGTCGGCTACCAGGTGCACTGCTCGGCGCGCACCTTGCAGGCCTTGCCGTCGCCCGGTGAAGCCGCCACATTGTCGATCGAGACCTATGTGCGCGAGGACCAGATCAAGCTGTTCGGTTTTCGCTCGGATGTCGAACGGGAATGGTTTCGCCTTTTGCAGACTGTGCAGGGCGTCGGCGCCAAGGTCGCGCTCGCCGTCCTCGGCACTCTGCCGCCGGCCGATCTCGCCAACGCCATTGCGCTGCGCGACAAGGCCGCGGTGGCGCGCACGCCGGGCGTCGGTCCGAAGGTCGCCGAGCGCATCGTGACCGAGCTGAAGGACAAGGCGCCGGCGTTCGCCGATGTCGATCCCGGCGTGGTCCGGCTGTCCGGCGCGATCGAGGAGTCCCGCGCGCCGCAGCCGATTGCGGACGCGATTTCGGCGCTCATCAATCTCGGCTACGGCCAGCCGCAGGCGGCCGCCGCCATCGCCGCCGCCTCGCGTACGGCCGGCGACAAGGCCGAGACCGCCCAACTCATCCGCCTCGGCCTCAAGGAGCTGGCGAAGTAGGTCGCCGCACCGGGCGAGCAGAAGGACAACGATCTTCACCATGGTGAGCAAGAAGGACAAGGAGCTGATCGAGGCGGCCGCATCAGCGGTGAAGAGCCGCTATCGCAACGATTGGCAGGAGGTCGGCGCAGCCATGCGCACGCGCGACGGCCGCATCATCACGGGCGTCAACATCGATGCCTATCTCGGCCGCAACGCCGTCTGCGCCGAGGCCATCGCGATCGGCCGCGCCATCACGGAGCACGGCGACCACGGCATCGAGACCATCGTCGCGGTGCGCCATCCCAAGCCCGGCGAGCCCGGCGAGGTCGCCGTGGTCTCGCCCTGCGGCACCTGCCGCGAGCTGATCCACGACTATGATGCCAAGGCGCGCGTCATCGTGCCGTCGAACGGCAAGGGGCCTGCGGCGGTGACCATCGGCGAGCTGCTGCCGAACAAGTACAGGCGCGGCAACGAATGAAGCCGCCTGCGCGCATGGTCAGTCCGGAGCGGCGCTCCGATGATGTCGGCGACACCGCGCTGCGTCCGCAGCAGCTGTCGGAGTTCGTCGGCCAGCAGCAGGCGCGCGCCAATCTGTCGATCTTCATCGAGGCGGCGCGCAAGCGCGGCGAGGCGCTCGACCATGTGCTGTTCGTCGGCCCGCCCGGCCTCGGCAAGACGACCTTGGCGCAGATCGTGGCGCGCGAGCTAGGTGTCGGCTTCCGCGCTACCTCGGGTCCGGTCATCGCCAAGGCCGGCGATCTCGCGGCGCTGCTGACCAATCTCGAAGAGCGCGACGTGCTGTTCATCGACGAGATCCATCGTCTCAGCCCGGCGGTCGAGGAGGTGCTCTATCCCGCGATGGAGGACTTCCAGCTCGACCTCATCATCGGCGAGGGACCGGCCGCGCGGTCGGTGAAGATCGATCTGTCGAAGTTCACCCTGGTCGGCGCCACCACCCGCGCGGGCCTGCTGACCAATCCGTTGCGTGACCGCTTCGGCATCCCGATCCGCCTGAACTTCTACACCGTCGAGGAGCTCGAAGGCATCGTCACGCGCGGTGCCCGCGTGCTCGGGGTCGGCATGACCGCGGACGGCGCCAACGAGATCGCGCGGCGCGCCCGCGGCACCCCGCGCATCGCCGGCCGGCTGCTGCGCCGTGTGCGTGACTTCGCCTCGGCGGCAAACGCGGACGCGATCGATCGCGCCATCGCCGATCACGCGCTGAGCGCGCTGGAGGTCGATGCCGCCGGGCTGGACGCGATGGACCGGCGCTATCTCTCGACCATCGCGCTGAACTACGGCGGCGGCCCGGTCGGCGTCGAGACCATGGCGGCGGCGCTGTCGGAGCCGCGCGACGCGATCGAGGACATCATCGAGCCCTATCTGATCCAATGCGGCTATCTGCAGCGCACGCCGCGCGGCCGGCTGCTGACCACGCACGCGTTCAAGCATCTCGGCCTGGCCGAGCCGAACCGCGATCCCAGCCAGTTCGGCCTGTTCGGCAATGAGGACGATGATTAACGAAACTGCTGACAATCTGCACAGACGCACCCGAAATCGGTTGCAATGATCAGGGAGAAGGGAGCAGCTGCGAGGAGTTTATCGATGCTGTCACGCCGTCGCTTTCTGTCATTCTCAGGCGGTCTTGCCGCGACCGGTTTTTCGACTGCGACCTATGGCGTCGGCGTCGAGCCGCTCCGTCTCGGCGTCACCGACTATCACGTCCATCCGCACAACTGGCCCGCTGGGCTGAGACTGAAGATCGCGGCCATCGCCGATATCCATGCCTGCGATCCTTGGATGTCGCTGGTGCATATCGACGGGATTGTGCAGCGTGCCAACGCGCTGCAGCCGGATATGATCGTCCTGCTCGGCGACTACGTCGCCGGTCATCGTCATCACATCGGACGCATCGACGCCGCCGCCTGGGCGCCGGTGCTCGGCGGCCTGAAGGCGCCGCTGGGCGTGCACGCCATCCTGGGCAATCATGATTATTGGGATGATCGAACCGTGCAGCGCGACGGCCGCGGCGCGCCGTATGCCCAGAAGGCGCTCGAGGCCGCCGGCATTCCCGTCTACGAGAACGACGTCGTGCGTCTCACGAAGAACGGCCATGCCTTCTGGCTTGCCGGCCTCGGCGATCAGTTGGCCTACATGCCGGCGCGCCGCTTCCGGCCGATGCCGCGGATCGGCATCGATGATCTCGCAGGGACGCTGCGCAAGGTGACGGACAGCGCCCCGGTCATTCTGCTGGCGCACGAGCCCGACGTCGCGCTTCGGGTGCCGCCGCGCGTGGCGCTGCAACTGTCGGGGCATACGCATGGTGGCCAGATCCGCCTGCTCGGCTGGTCGCCGGCCGTTCCCGCGCGCAATGGCGTCAATCTGGCCTACGGCCACATCCGCACCCAATGCGACGTGATCGTCTCCGGCGGCCTCGGCTGCAGCATCATGCCAGTCCGGATCGGCATGCCGCCGGAAATCGTGCTGGTCACCGTCGGCAGGGAACCCGTCGAGGTGACGTCCTAGCCTGCTCTTGCGCTGGCCGTTGAACTGGGCGAAACGATCGCCATTTCCGGCTATCGAGGGCGTCCCTTGACCCATCACCATCTCGACGGCGAGATCCGCGACGGCCGCCACCACATGCAGGTCCGCGTCTACTACGAGGACACGGATTTCTCAGGCATCGTCTACCACGCCAACTACCTTCGTTTCATGGAGCGCGGCCGTACCAATCACCTGAGGCTGATGGGCGCCGAGCAGCACGCGCTGTTCGCGGAGGCGGCAAGCGAAGCCCCGGGTTTCGCCTTCGTGGTGCGCTCGATGACGCTCGACTTCCTGCGGCCAGCCCGTATGGACGACGTGCTCGACGTCGTCACCTGGCCCGTGGCGGTGAAGGGGGCGTCGATCACGCTGGCGCAGGAGGTCAGGCGCGGCGAGGAGGTGCTCGTCAAGGCCGACGTGAGAGTCGCGTTCATCAGCGGCGGCAGGGCGCAGCCGATACCGAAAGCGCTGCGCGACCTGATGAAGGCGGACATCGCCTAAAGACGTGCTAACGGCGGGGCGGGCGGAGGGATGAAGATGCGCCTGCCGGCGATCGCGACCTCGCCGCCGTCCAGTCGGCCGCGCCATTTGCGCCGCGAACGCGGCGACAGCTCCGAGAATAGGCTCTTTCAGCCGAAGGCGGCTGCGACGGAGGGACGTGGCGGCCAACGTCGCTGCCATTGGCATGCTCGCAGTGCTTGCCGCGCCCGTCGCATCGCGCTGAGTCGGACGGGCGTGATCGGAGTTGCCTAGCCCGTCCAGCACTGTCCTCCGCGGAGCAACGTGCGGGACGGACACGCGGCGCCTACGGGCAGAACCAGGCCGGTCCGATCTGCATGCAGCCCCGGCGGTGCTGGTCGTGCGGGCGGAAGCGATAGCGGTGCCAGCCGGCAGGAGGACCGTGACGCCGTCCGTCGTGGCCGCGATAGCCGTGACGTCTTTGCTCGTGCTGCCAGCGACCGTCTCCGTTGCCGTGATCCCGCTGCGCAAGGCGCATCGGAGAAGCAGCCGCTTCGCCCTCATCTGCCGCGACGGCCATCGGCGCCGCCGAGGCTCCGACGGAGCTGACGAGAAGGATGGCGGAGAGTGCAACGATGGTTGCTCGCATCAGGGGCTCCAATTCATTGTCGAGGCTGGGTTGTGCCGGTTGAAGGACGCGGGTCGGCTTGGCTGCACGCCAACGCCGCGCCGGCTTTGCGGATTTCGCTCCCGCGAGTGTCGGCAACGTGTGGCCGCAGGGCGCGTTCCCCACGGATCGCCGCGAGAGGCGCGTCAAACTGCCCCTGCGCGGGCCGGGGTCCAGCGCTGCTGCGCGCATGTGCGGGGATGGACGTGACTGGGCTGAACTGCGACGCGAGGCGGCGGATCACGCTGCGCTGATCCGCCAGACGGACTGCCGCTCAATCAGACCGCGGCCGGGGGGCACTCGCGCGTTGAAACCGTCAGTATCGCCCGCCGCTGCGCTCTTGTTGCTTGATCCAATCCGACAAGGTCCGGGGCGACGATCCTTGTCCGGGGCGCGATGGCTTCGCGGTGGCAGTCCTGTTGCTCCGGTTCGTCGTCTCGGTCGGCCCGCGCGGGCGCGTCGCGGCATGGGCGCCCGAGACGCCTCTCGGGGCCGTTGCGAGCTTCTCCGCTTCCTCCTTCTCCAGCCGCAGCTTGCGCAGCCGCTCCATCTTCTCGCGCTCCGGATCGACCGGCGGCGGTGGCAGCTCGCGCTGGCGGGCTTCCTCGGCGGAGATCAGCAGACCCATGATGGCGCTTTCGCCGAGGGCCTTGCAGGCTTCGAGGCGGTGCAGACCTTCGACCAGGACAAAATGGTCCTTGTCGCGGCGGACGAGGATCGGCTCGCGCTGGCCGGCCTCCAAAATGCTTTCGGCCAGCGCGTCGACCGCGTCCTGCCTCAGCGCCTTGCGCTTCTTGTCGGGGACGTGGATCCTGTCGATGGGGAAGCTTTCCGGTGCGGACACAGTCGAAACTCCGTCGTGGGCGCGCCGTCCGGCGTCAGGGTCGGAGGGGGCACGATCCCCCGATCCGCACCGCGGAGGGAGGCAGACCGGACACGCGCGACTACAATAGAGACATTCGCCATCTCGCCGCAAGGAGCGGGTGACGGGGCGTAATGGCTCCTGTCAGACGGCAAGGTGGATCATGCGGTGAGGGGCGCCCATCGGCCGCGCTCGAAAGTCGCTCGCGCGTCAATTCATGCTGCTATGCTGCATCCCTCATACAAGGAGGACGCCGCTCATGACGACACGCACACTCGTTGCCGCGCTGGCCGGGATTGCCCTCGCGTTGCCGGCCGCTGCCCTCGCGCAGGAGCCGCCGGTCGAGGAGCAGCTCGTCAATGCGATGAACAAGGTGTTCGGCGTGCACGCCGGCTTTCGCGCCAATCACGCCAAGGGCGTCGTCGTCGAGGGCAAGTTCAAGCCGTCGGCCGAGGCGGCGACCTTGAGCAAGGCGTCGCTGTTCAGCGGCGGCGAGGTTCCGGTCACGGTGCGGTTCTCGGACTCCACTGGCGTGCCGAACCTGCCGGACGGCTCCGGCGACGCCAATCCGCACGGCATGGCCGTGAAGTTTCATCTCGCCGACGGCAGCGACATGGACCTCGTGATCAACTCGCTGAAATTCTTCCCTGTCTCGACGGGGGCGGAGTTACGCGATTTGTTCCTGGCGATCGCGGACTCCGGACCGAGTGCGGCCAAGCCGACCAGGCTCGAGCAGTTCATCGCCAGCCATCCCTCGGTGCCGGCGGCGCTCGGCACCATCGCGACGCCGGACAGTCTTGCCGACGAGGCCTATTTCGGCGTCAACGCCTTCGTCCTCGTCAACAAGGCCGGCGAGAAGCAGGCGGTGCGCTGGCAGATGCTGCCGGAGAAGGTCGTGCATATCGACAAGGAGGACGCGGCGAAACGCGCGCCGGACTTCCTGATGGCCGAGCTGCCGGCGCGGCTGAAGCAGGGGCCGGTGACGTTCCGCTTCAAGGCGCAGCTCGCCGCGGCCGGCGACGACACCAAGGACCCGGCAAAGGCCTGGCCCGACGATCGCAAGCTGGTCGAGCTCGGCGAGCTGACGATCGACAAGGCGGTCGAAGACAGTGACGCCGCGCAGAAGAAGCTGCTGTTCCTGCCGGGCCAGCTCACCGACGGCATCGAGGCCTCCGACGATCCGATGATCGACATCCGCAACGGCGCCTATGCCATCTCGTTCTCGCGGCGCAATCCGTGATGCCTATGGCATGACACGAAATCTGCCGCGCGCCGCCGCGCTACATCAGGCCGCAATCATGGATGTTTCGCGGCGCGCTGCTCCGATCAATTGCCGCGACGTCGACGAGGGTCCGCCCCATTCGGTGCGATTGCGGCGGCCTTTGCCGCTTTCTCTTCCGATCGATGAAGTCGCGCGGGCTGCGCAATAGCGGCGAAACCAAGGGCAGGACTTGTCGACGCGCATCGACAGCCGAGCGTCGGCGCGTCGACGGCGAAGGCGACCGCACAGACCAAGTGCCGCCCACTTCGCTGTAGTGCAATCGGAGCGTGTGGTTGATGTGAAGGCCGACGATCGCGAGGTGCGCGCGATCAGGACGCATGCCGCCGAGCGCGCTCTGCGCTTGCTGTGAGTTCGGTGCGGACGTTCGTCTACTACGAACTCATGAGCCGCTGCGGCATCGCGTCTCGCGCCGTTTGTCGCAATCGTGTCGCGCGCTGCTTCATTTTGCCAGAATCCTGCATCTTGCGTGCAACAGTCAAAGCCGAATTTCGATCGCGTCGGCGTCGCGATCTGCATTCCTTCCGAATGACATTTTTCAATTCAGTTCGCGACACAATCTCACCCTCCTGATGCGGCCGCCGTTTGTTGCGGCACGTGTTCAGGAGTTGTGAGTTCGATGCGTCGCGTATTTGGCGTATGCCTTTGCCTATCTACTTTCGCAGGAAGTACGACATCGGTCTGGGCGACTGATCTCGCCTTGCCTCCCCCGCTCCCGCCGCCCGACGTCTTCGCCTACAGGTGGAGTGGCTGCCATGCCGGCGCGAACGCCGGGATGGCCTGGTCGCGTCAGCAGCAGACGTGGAGCCAGGTCGCCAATGCCGCCGCCGCGCCGGTTCAGCCCGTGCAGCAGCCCGTCGGCAACGCAAACAACCCGCCGGTGGTCAAGCCGCCTGTGGTTGCAAACCCCGCGCCGAACCCGCCGCCGCCGAACAACCCCGGCGGGAACAACGGCGGATGGAAGCCGCCGCCGCATAAGCCGCCGGGCAAGCCTCCGATCTGCGAGCGCAACGACAAGGGCTGGTGGCAGCCCGGCAAGCAGTATCATGGCGACAAGGATCACGGCTGGCCGAACGACAAGCCGTCCTACAAGCCCGATCACGACGGTGGTCATCATTGGCCACAGGTTGGATCGAAAGGCGGCGACAACAAGTCTTCCTGGCCGTCGGCTCCATCCAAGAACAAGGACGACAATTACAACGACGTCAAATATGGCAGCGGCTGGTTCGACAAGCCTCACGACGACGACCATGGCAAGTCGAGCGGCTGGTCGCAGCTGCATTCGAGCGGTTACTCCGACCGATCGGCTTGGCTGCACCGTGATCGGCAGGACGATCACGACAAGCCGGCTTCCGGCTGGGGTGGGAAGAAGGACGACGGCACCGACAAGCCGCTTGGTTTCGGCTGGTCGAAGCAGCCGATGAAGAGCGAGCGTGACAGCTACGCCTGGATGAAGCCGGACGACCGGAACGACGACAAGCATGGCGGCTACGGCTGGGGCGGCAAGCCGCACGACAATGACGACGGCAAGGGCGGCTATGGCGACAAGCAGCCCGACAAGGATCATTGGCAGCAGCAGGGCGGCAATTACCATCATGGCGGATGGCCGCATCATCCGGACAAGCCCTGGCCGCCGAAGAATCCGCCGCCGAACAATGGCGGCGGTCAGCCGAACCCGCCGCCACAGGGCAACAATGGCAATCCGCCGGCGCAGAATCCGCCGCCGGTGGCCGGCGGCGGCAACGTGGCGCCGCTGCCCGTCGCGGCCGTGCAGATTCCGACCGCCATCTCCAGCAATGGCAGCGACGTCGTCGGCGGCCTGCAGCTCGGTTGCGACTACCAGATGGACCGCTTCGTGGTCGGCATCCAGGCGATGGCCGATCTCGGCATCATCAACGCGTCGAGCCCGCTCGGACCGGCGCTGACGATGAACACACGGACCAGCAACCTCTACACCGCCACCGTGCGTGCAGGCTATCTTGTGACGCCTGAGATCCTGGCCTATGTGCGCGGTGGCGCGGCGTGGACGCGGACCAACGTCTCGGTCGTCAACACCGCCACCGGACAGTCCGCCAGCGTGGCGTTCAACCGCAGCGGCTGGACGGTCGGTGCCGGCGTCGAGTGGATGTTCGCCCGCAACTGGTCGGCCTTCGCCGAATATGATTACGCCGATTTCGGCACCGTGACCGGCGCGCTGCCGGGCGCCGCCGCGATCACCGGCGGGCCGAACGTCGTCAGCCAGAAGACCCAGCTCCACACGGCGATGATCGGCGTCAACTACCGCTTCGAGATGCTGTCGCGCGGCGGCCGCTGAGATCAGCGGCGGACGCATCCATTCAACACGATTGAGGCCGCCTGGATCGTCCAGGCGGCCTTTCGCTTTTGTCGACCGGCGCTCAGCTGGCGCGCGCCGAGGTCAGGAACTTTCCGACCTCCGAGGGGGCGCTCCAGCTCCCCGTTCCTTGACGCCGGTCAAACGGCGGTGCTGTAGTTGCGCTAATCTGATTATAAGCTGCGCCAATCGCGGCAGGAAAGCCGGGAGGAGGGACATGGGGCGTTCGCCCGGGAATGCCCATTCGGATCGCATCCTGGAGGCTTTGGCCAAGGGGGATGCGAAGGCTGACGCTGACGGCAAGGCCGATCACAGAGCCGACAGAGGCGCGCCGGCGGTCTCGGCGCTGGCGGCATCATGGCGCCGCTCCGGCCATCTGCATGCGCTCGATCCTGCCACCCCGAAGCTGCCGGCCCGGCTGACGGCCGCCGAGATCGCTGATGCGCGCGCCCGGCTCGGGCGGCTGCTCGCGATCGCGCAAGCGAGCCTCGACCGGCTGTTCCTGGCGGTCGGGGGCGTCGGCTGCTCGGTGCTGCTGGCCGATGCCGAGGGCACCGTGCTCGAGCGCCGCGGCGCGCGCGGCGACGACGCCACCTTCGAATCCTGGGGCCTGTGGACCGGCGCGGTGTGGAGCGAGCGGCACGAGGGCACCAACGCGATCGGCACCTGCCTGGTCGAGAAGCGGCCGCTGACCATCGACCGCGACCAGCACTACCTGTCGCGCAACGCGCGCCTGTTCTGTACCACGGCGCCGATCTTCGACGAGCATGGCCAGCTCAAGGCCGCGCTCGACGTCTCCTCCTGCCGTGCCGATCTGACCGAAGGCTTCAGTCGGCTGATCGCGACCACCGTCGCGGATGCCGCGCGGCTGATCGAGGCGGAGAATTTCCGCCAGGCCTTTCCACACGCCCGCATCGTGCTGACGCCGGACAGCGAGCGCGAGATCAACTCGCTGCTGGCGGTCGATCGCAACGACCTCGTCATCGGTGCCACACGGGCGGCGCGGCGGGCGCTCAACCTGTCTCCGTCCGCGCTGGCGCGCCCGGTGCCGGCCGGCGACCTGATCAAGGACACGACCACCGGTGGCGACGACATCGACGCCGCCGAGCGCGCGGTGCTGAAGCGCGCGCTGGCGCGCGCCGGCGGCAACGTCTCGAAGGCGGCGAAGGAGCTCGACATGTCGCGCGCCACCCTGCACCGGAAGATGAAGCGGCTCGGGCTCGAGCGATGAACGCGCCGCGACTGTCGAATCGCAGCCAACATGTCGCAGAACTGCGACACTTGTTCGGACGCGCTCGTTTCAGCCTCTGGTCTGTCGTGCCGGTTTGATCGAGCCTCCCTGCAACGCCGTGTGCATCGGCGTGAATGGGAGAGAGAGATGACCAAGGTTGACGTCAATGCGGCGCTCAAGCCGCCTTTCGCTGCGCGTTACGACAACTTCATCGGCGGCGCCTGGAAGGCCCCCAACGCCGGCAAATATTTCGACAACATTTCGCCGATCACCGGCCAGCCGGTGTGCCAGATCGCGCGCTCCGATGCGTCCGACATCGAGGCCGCGCTCGACGCCGCGCATGCCGCCAAGGACGGCTGGGCCCGTACCAGCGTGACCGAACGCGCGATGGTCCTCAACAGGATCGCCGACCGCATGGAGGCCAATCTCGACAAGCTCGCGCTCGCCGAGACCTGGGACAACGGCAAGCCGATCCGCGAGACCACCGCCGCCGACATCCCGCTCGCCATCGATCACTTCCGTTATTTCGCCGGCGTGATCCGCGCCCAGGAAGGCTCGATCGCCGAGATCGACCACGACACCATCGCCTATCACTTCCACGAGCCGCTCGGTGTCGTCGGCCAGATCATTCCGTGGAATTTCCCGATCCTGATGGCGGCGTGGAAGCTCGCGCCGGCGCTCGCCGCCGGCAATTGCGTCGTGCTCAAGCCGGCCGAGCAGACGCCGGCCTCGATCCTGGTGCTGATGGAAATCGTCGGCGACCTGCTGCCGCCGGGTGTGCTCAACGTCGTCAACGGCTTCGGCCTCGAAGCCGGCAAGCCGCTGGCGTCGTCGAACCGCATCGCCAAGATCGCCTTCACCGGCGAGACCTCGACGGGGCGCCTGATCATGCAATACGCCTCGCAGAACCTGATCCCGGTGACGCTGGAGCTCGGCGGCAAGTCGCCGAACATCTTCTTCAAGGACGTCTGCGCCGAAGATGACGACTTTCTCGACAAGGCGATCGAAGGCTTCGTGATGTTCGCGCTCAACCAGGGCGAGGTCTGCACCTGCCCGAGCCGCGCGCTCATTCACGAGTCGATCTACGAGCGCTTCATGGAGCGCGCGCTGCAGCGCGTCGGGGCGATCGTGCAGGGCAGCCCGCTCGATCCGGCGACGATGATCGGCGCGCAGGCCTCCTCCGAGCAGATGTCCAAAATCCTGTCCTACATCGACATCGGCAAGCAGGAGGGCGCGCAGCTCCTGATCGGCGGCGAGCGCAATGTGCTCGGCGGCGATCTCGCCGGCGGCTACTACGTCAAGCCGACGGTGTTCAAGGGGCACAACAAGATGCGCGTGTTCCAGGAGGAGATCTTCGGACCCGTGGTCTCGGTCACGACCTTCAAGACCGAGGACGAGGCGCTGGCGATCGCCAACGACACGCTCTACGGCCTGGGTGCCGGCGTGTGGAGCCGCGACGCCAACACCTGCTACCGCTTCGGCCGCAACATCCAGGCGGGGCGCGTCTGGACCAACTGCTATCACGCCTACCCGGCGCATGCGGCATTCGGCGGCTACAAGCAGTCCGGCGTCGGACGCGAGACCCACAAGGTGATGCTCGACCACTACCAGCAGACCAAGAACATGCTGGTCAGCTATAGCCCGAAGAAGCTCGGCTTCTTCTGAGGCAGGGGGCGCCGGGCCGGTCGGGCATGAGCGCCCCGACCGGCCCGTGCGCGTCTCATGAGGTTGCGGGGCGTCACGTACGCACCTCCTGGTCCTTGTGCCACATCTTCCAACAAGGCGACGGCCGACGCGATCCTCCGGCCAGCGGTCCGCACCGATCGCCGGCCATCGAGCCGGCGCGCCCCGTCCCCGCCGCGGGCGCCACCTGTATTCTGGCGGGGGCTCCCAGTTAACGCGATGTTTCACAGTTAACGTCAGATTGAGGCCGGGAGGCGGACAGCCTTCTCCTGGGCCCGGCGAAAGCCGGCCGATGGGGTCCTGGCGACACCTGGCCGCACGCCGGGCGGCGCCGGTTGTGCCCGCGCGTCGACCGGACCGGCCGTACGGGCCGGGCCATCCCGTCTGTCCGCCCCGCATCGTGATGACCGCAAGGAGGACCAGCCATGGCCCACATTGTGAAACCGACCGGCATCGAGCACATGCTCGGCGAAGAAGACCTGATCGTCTCGAAGACCGACCGCAAGGGACGCATCACCTACGCCAACGACGTCTTCGTTCGCATGGCCAGGTACAGCTATGACGAGCTCCTGGGAGCGCCTCACAGCCTGATCCGCCATCCCGAGATGCCGCGATGCGTCTTCAAGCTGCTGTGGGACACGCTGGAGGCCAAGCGCGAGATCTTCGCCTATGTCGTCAACCTGGCCAAGGACGGCAGCCATTATTGGGTGCTCGCCCATGTGACGCCGACGCTGGACGACCAGGGCAATATCATCGGCTACCATTCCAACCGCCGCAGACCCGAGCGTGGGCCGATCGAGAGCCTCAAGCCGATCTACAAGACGTTGTGCGACGAGGAGGCGCGCCACGCCAATGCCAAGGACGGCCTGCGCGCAAGCTTTGACATGATGGTCTCGGCGATCAAACAACAAGGCGTTGAATATGATGAGTTCGTGCTCTCTCTCTAAGGCCCAGATCGCGATCGCGGCCGCGGCGCTGCTGGCACTCGGCGGGCTGGCCTGGCTCGTCGTCGCCGGCGCGACCCCGCCCGCCGCAGGCGGAGCGCTGCTCATCGCTGTTGCGCTGCTGCTCGGCCTTGGCTTGTGGCAACTGCGGGTGGCATCTGCCGTGATCGCGGAGGCGGCCAAGGTCTGTCACAGCGCAGCCAAGGGCAATCTCGAGCCGCGGCTGCTGAGCCGGCGCCAGCACGGCGACATAGGTCTGTTGCAGAAATCGATCAACGACATGCTCGACATCACCGACGCCTTCGTGCGCGAGGCGTCGGCGTCGATGGACTATGCCAGCCGCGGCAAGCATTTCCGCAAGATCATGGTGCGGGGCCTGCCTGGCGCATTCCGCCGCTCGGCGGCGATCATCAACCAGGGCACCGACGGCCTCGGCCGCCGGGTGGTCGACATTGCGGGTCTGGCACGGCAGTTCGGCACGCAGCTCGATCAGATCGTCGTCAGCCTCGTCGGCGCGGCGGGGGATCTCGAGTCCGACGCCGGCCACGTCGCGACGGCCGCGACGGAAACCAGCCGCCGCACCGAGGATGTGATCGCGGCTTCGGGGCGCGCGTCGTCCAATGTGCAGACGGCGGCGGGCGCGGCGGATCAGCTCGCGTCCTCGATCGCCGAAATCGGCCGGCAGGTCTCACGCTCCACCGAAAGCGCGGGGCGTGCGGTC
Organism: Bradyrhizobium sp. HKCCYLRH2047; assembly: GCF_051168175.1. Taxonomy (NCBI): domain Bacteria; kingdom Pseudomonadati; phylum Pseudomonadota; class Alphaproteobacteria; order Hyphomicrobiales; family Nitrobacteraceae; genus Bradyrhizobium; species Bradyrhizobium sp. HKCCYLRH2047. Next base: position 93,731 of record NZ_JBNPUM010000009.1, on the reverse strand, counting down.
GGTGAGGCCAACCGTGCCGGCGGCGAGATCCGCGAGCTTGCCGATGCGGCGGTCCGGATCGGTGACGTGGTCAAGCTGATCAGCGAGATCGCTGAACAGACCAACCTCCTGGCGCTGAATGCGTCGATCGAGGCGGCGCGGGCCGGCGATGCCGGGCGCGGCTTTTCCGTCGTTGCGGCCGAGGTCAAGAGTCTCGCCGACCAGACCGCCAAGGCGACCGAGGAGATCAGCGCCAAGGTCAACGAGATGCAGCACTCGACCTCGACGTCAGTCGCGGCGGTCGAGGCGATCGCGCGGACGATCGCCGAGATCGACGAGATCGCGTCCACCATCTCGGCCGCGGTCGACCAGCAAGCGGCTGCGACGCAGAACATCGCGCACAATGTTCAGGAAGCCTCGTCCGGCACGTCACGGGTCGCGTCCGACGTCGGCGCGATCAGCAGTGCTGCCGCCGACACCGGCCGGATCGCGTCGCGGGTCAACAATGCCTCCGAGCGGGTCCATGGCGAGGTCGAGACGCTGCGTCGCGAGGTCGACCAGTTCATGAAGCGGCTGATGGCCACGGGATAGCCTGGAGTTGCGCGTCGTCACGCGCGCACCACCGGGCCCGTGCGCCCCATCTTGCGGCAACGCGACGTCCGTCTGACGGCCAGTCGCACGAAAGCGTCCGGCCGGCGCGGGCGCCGGCTTGGATCCCGCTCTTGGCTCACTCAGCCCATTTCGTGGCTGTCGGCCGCTTCATCGCCAGCGATCTTCAGCCCAACTGTGCCAGCAGCGCATCGCGCGCTTCGGAAATGCGCCGATAAAGGTCATTGCTGCCGCCGGCGTCGGGATGTGCGGTCTTGGCCAGCCGGCGGAACGCATCCTTGATGTGCGTAGCCGTCAGCGTGCCCTGCAGGGGCAGCTCGAGGACCGCGCGAAAGGCGTCGTCGTTCCGGTCGCGTGCGAGCCGATCCCACAGGGCGCGACGCGCGGCCCGCGCCTCGATGCGCAACGCATCCTGATCCTGTCGCCAGCGTCGTTGTGACATGACGAGGCAGGCACCGAACACGACCCGGCCCTGCGTCTCCAGCTCGTCGAAGCTGAACGGCCCGACGGCGTCGTAGGGCGGCGCGAGCTGCGCGAGCCGGCCCGTTGCACCTTCGACAATGGCGCCGAGCCGGACCGTGTCGACGATCCCCACCGAGCCATTCCAGATCACCCAGTCCGCGGCGCCCGTCATGCTGCTGAACTCGTCGATATGGCGTCCGTTCGCAGCACGGACAGGGAAGTGCCTCGCGGTTGCTCTCGTCTTCGATGTGCCGATCAAGCCGGAGCACGCGCCGGCTTGATCGGACCGACATCGACCTGGATCTCGCCGCCTTCGACCTGCAGGGGATAGGCGTGCAGCGCGTTGCGGACCAGATGCGTGACGCACTTGCCGCTGCCGCCGTCGAAGCCCCATTGATGGTGCGGGCAGGTGATCGTCTTGCCGTCGAACGTCGCCTCCGTCAGCGGCACGTCGGCATGCGGGCAACGGCCGCGAAAGGCCTTCAGCTCGCCGCCGGCGGGCCAGAGCAGCAGCACGCTCTTCTTGCCGACCTGGTACAGGCCCATGCCGCCTTCGGCCATGGCGGTTGTCGGACAGACTGCGGTGAAAGCCATCGGATCGCCTGCTGATTGATGCCGTCAGGCAGGCCCACGCAAGTTCCGGACCAGCGGGGAGGGCGATCTGCACCGCCCGATCAAGTGGATCATTGTCGCAAATGCGACAGACGTGGACTGCCATGCTGATTGTCGTGACGCCCGCGCATTTCAGTTCCCAAAGCAAGACGCCGCCCGGCAAGGGGCGGCGCCGAACCTCATGTGGGATGTTCGAGCTATGTCGGGTCGGCTATTCCTGGCTATTCCTTCCGCTCCGAGGTCCAGCCCTTGTACTCGCCGACATTGTCGCGCGTGATCAGCTTGGAGGGCAGCAGCTCGACGGTCGAGGCGGGCTTCTGGCCGTCGAGCAGGCCGACGCCGATCTGCACGGCGCGGCGCGCCATGAAGAACGGATCCTGCGAGGCCGAGGCCTGGATCTGCTGCGAGGCCGGATCCTTCAGCGCGGCTTCGATGTCGGGCGCGCCGTCGACCGCGGTGATGACGATGCCGGTGCGCCCCTGCTGACGCGCGGCGAGATCGGTGCCGATCGCCTGCGGATCGTTGATGGCGAAGATCGCGTCGATCTTGGGGAAGCGCGTCAGATAGCCCTGCGTCACCGTGAGGCCGCCCTCGCGCGAACCCTTGCCGTCCTGGTCGCTCGACAGCACCTTGATGCCAGGAGCCTTGGCGAACACGCTCTTGCAGCCGTTGACGCGGTCGATCACGGCCGACACCTGCGGCCCGTTCTCGATGATGACGTCGCCCTTGCCGCCGAGCTTGTCGACGATGTACTGGCACGAGATCTCGCCGGCCTGCACGTTGTTGGTGGTCACGGTGGCGTCGGCGCCCTCGGCCGCGGTGTCGACCGCGACGACGATGATGCCGGCGGCCTGCGCCTTCTTGATCGCAGGACCCACCGCCTTCGGATCACCCGGATTGAGCAGGATCATGTCGACGCCCGCGGCGATGAAGTTGTCGATCTGGGTGACCTGCTTGCCGAGATCGTATTCGAAGCCGACCGCGGTGATCTTGACGTTCGGGTTGGTCTTCTTGGCCTCGAACTCCGCGCCCTTCGACAACGCGACGAAGAACGGATTGCCGAGCGAGCCCAGCGAGACGCCGATCGATTTCAGCTCCTTGGCCGACGACGGCGCGGAGCTCATCACGAGCGCAAGCGCGGCACCGGCAAACAAAACCGACTTCAACATTGGTTTCCTCCCTGGCCCTTCCTGTTCGTCTACGCACGGCGGACCAGTGGCCGTGGAAGAATGCGTTGCGGCGGGCCCCGGTGGAGCCCGCCATGTCGTCTCAGGTGCGGGCCGAGCCCTGCAGCCGGTAGCGGTCGAGCGCGACGGCGCCGATGATCACGAGGCCCTTGATGACGTATTGCCAGATGTCGGACACGCCGACCAGGATGAGCCCGTTCGACAACACCGCGATGATGAGCGCGCCGACCAAGGTGCCCCAGATCGAGCCGATGCCGCCGACGAACGACGTGCCGCCGAGAATGACCGCGGTGATGGCGTCGAGCTCGTAGGACTGGCCGAGCTGCAGGCCGTTCGCCGCATAGAGCCGCGCCGCCTGCATGCCGCCGCCGAGGCCGGCGAGCAGGCCGGACATGCCGTAGACGAAGATCAGCACCGCCCAGACCTTGATGCCGGCGAGCCGCGCCGCGCTCTCATTGCCGCCGACGGCATAGATGTGCACGCCGAGCACGGTCCGGCGCAGGATCAGCCAGGAGCCGAGGATCACGAGCAACGCGATCACCGACAGCCAGGGGATCGAGACGACGCCCGGAATGATCGTCAGCGAGGCGTTGCCGATGAAGGCATAGGGAATGGACGGGTTGAACACGGTGGTGTCGCCACCCATCAGGCGGGCGAGACCGCGCACCGCGGTGAGCGATCCGAGGGTCACGATGAACGGCGGCAGCCGCAACAGCGCGATCAGCGCGCCATTGACGACACCGAAGGCAAGGCCCGTCAGCACCGCGGCCGGCAGCCACAGCGCGCCGAGATCTGGCATCTTCGACAGTGTCAGCCCGGCCATCGCCGCAGCGGCCAGGATCGAGCCGACCGAGAGATCGATGCCGCCGGTCAGGATGACAAAGGTCATCCCGGCGGCGAGCACGGTGTTGACCGCGGCCTGCTGCAGCACGATGCCGAGATTCTGTCCGGTGAAGAAGCGTCCCTCCGACAGCAGGTGGAAGCCGACGCAAAGGATGAGCAGCACCGGCAGCATGCCGGCGGCGCGGATCATCAGCCGCAGCCGCTGCTGCTTGTTGTCCGACGCGGACGGCAGGCCGGATGAAGGCGCGGTCTTGGCTTGCGACGAACTGTTGTCAGGCATCGACGTGCTCCGTCCCGGTGGCCAGCGCCATGATGTCTTCCTGGGTGATGGGTGATGTCGTGCTCTGCTGCAGCTCGCCGGCCAGGTGCCCTTCGCGCATCACCAGCACGCGGTCGCAGATGCCGAGGATCTCCGGCAAATCGGACGAGATCACCAGGATCGCGGTGCCCGACTTGGCGAGATTGTCGATGATCGAATAGATCTCGGACTTGGCGCCGACGTCGACGCCGCGCGTCGGCTCGTCCAGGATCAGGACCTTCGGCGCGGTCGCAAGCAGGCGCGACAGCAGCACCTTCTGCTGATTGCCGCCCGACAGCCCGCCGACGGTGACGCCGGGATTGGGGGCGCGGATGCCGAGCGCGGCGAATGCTTCGTCGGCGCGCGTCTTCGCCTTGTCGCGATCGAGAATGCCGCCGAGCTTCGCGTCGCGTCCGATCACGGCGAGGTTGATGTTGTCGGCGCAGGACATGTCGAGAAACAGGCCCAGCGCCTTCCGGTCCTCGGTCAGATAGGCGATCCCGGCATCGAGCGCATCGCGCGGCGTGTCGATGCTGACTTTCTCGCCGTCGAGCTCGATGTGTCCGGTCGTCTTCGGCGCGGCGCCGATGATGAGATGCGCGAGCTCGGTGCGTCCGGCGCCGATCAGCCCGGCGAGGCCGACCACCTCGCCGGCATGAACGGTCAGCGAGCAGTTCTTGACGCGATGGCCGTCGCCGAGATCGACGGCGCTGAGCACTGCGCGGTCACGCTTGGCGTGCGGGTCGTGATCCTTCTTGTAGAACGACGACACGTCGCGGCCGACCATCATGCGGACGATGCTGTCGGCGCGGATCTCCGGCTTGTCGAGCGAGCCGACCAGCCGGCCGTCGCGGAGCACCGTGACGCGGTCGCCGAGCGCATAGACCTCGTCCATGCGATGCGAGATGTAGATGATGGCGAGCCCCTCGGCGCGCAGCTGGCGGATCAGCGCGAACAGCTTCTCGCTTTCGCCGGCGGACAGGGAGGTCGTCGGCTCGTCCATGATCAGGATCTTGGATCGTGCATGCAGCGCGCGGGCAATCTCCACCAGCTGGCGCTGGCCCATCGACAACTCGGCCACCAGGGTGGAGGCTGTGAAATCGGCGCCGAGCCGGTCCAGGATCGGTCCAGCGCCCTCGTGCATGGTGCTGCGCGCGAGCAGGCCGCTCTGCGACAGCTCGCGCCCGAGATAGATGTTTTCGGCAACCGTCAGGTTCGGCGCCAGCGACAACTCCTGGTAGATGATCGAAATGCCGGCGTTGCGGCCGCCCATCGGTCCCTCAATGCGCACCGGCCGGCCCTCGATGCGGATCTCGCCGCCGGGATCGGGGCGATAGGCGCCGGAGAGAATCTTCATCAGCGTGGATTTGCCGGCACCGTTTTCGCCCATCAGCGCATGGACTTCGCCGGCATAGACGGTGAGGTCGACCTTGTGCAGGGCCTTGATGGTGAAGAATGACTTCGACACCCCTCGCATCTCGAGGATCGGACCGCTCATCGTGCCTCCCAATGCACGTCGTCTTGTCGTCCGCGGCTCGTTGATCGCTGGCGCGGGGTAGCCATTAAACTAGAGGCTGTTGCCGAATACAATATGAAAGAGACGCCGCTGCAACGCGTCGCCGCGACGAATGCCTTTCGGAGATCGGGTTAGCTCGGCCGACGATAGAGCTGTTGCCAGCGCGGCCGCCGCTCGGCATAGGCTGCCGACAGCGCGACGTCCGGCGCGAAGGTCCGCATGCGCGCGGGCGGCGTGCAGACCGCGCCGATGTCCTCGCCGGTAACGGCAAGACGTGCCAGCCGGGCCGCGCCGAAGGCGGCGCCGGTCTCGCCCTCGGCCAGCCGATGAACGGGAATGCCGAGGACATCAGCCAGGATCGCCAGCCAGAGGTCGGAGCGCGATCCGCCGCCGATCGCATCCGCTTCGGCAATCACGAGGCCGGTTTCCCTCAGCGCGTCGCGGCAGTCGGCCAGGGCGAAGGCAACGCCCTCGAGCACCGCCTGGACGATGACGCTGCGATCTGTCGCATGACTCAGGCCGTCGAGCAGGCCGCGGGCATGGGGATCGTCATGCGGCGTCCGCTCGCCCGCGAGATAGGGCAGGAAGCTGACCGGCGACGGCGCGGCGGGCCGTGCGCCCAGCGGGGCAAGCAGCTCCGTTTCGCTCGCGCCAAGCAGCCGCGCGACCCAGGCGAGGCATGAGGCCGCCGACAGCATCGCGCCGGCCTGCAGCCACATCGCAGGGACGGCATGACAGAAGGTGTGAACGACGCGCTCGGGATTGGCCGTGACGGCGTCGACCGGCGTGATCACGGCGCCGGACGTGCCGAGCGTGATGAAAGTGGCGCCCGGCCTGACAGCGCCGATGCCGACGGCACCGGCCGGGTTGTCGCCCGCGCCGCCCGCGAAGGCCGGACGCTTCGTCATGCCCCAGCGTTCCGCGAGGTCGCTGCGCAACCGGCCCGCCGGCGCGCAGCCTTCGACGAGGCGCGGCATCTGCGCACGCGTCAGGCCGGTGGCGGCGAGGCCCTCGTCCGACCAGTCGCGCCCGACGACATCGAGCCAGAGCGAGCCGGACGCATCGGACATGTCCTCGATCACATCGCCCGTCAGCACCAGCCGGACATAGGCCTTTGGCAGCAGAACCAGCCGCGTGGCCGCGAAGATCTCGGGCTCGTGCGCCGCGATCCACATCAGCTTCGGCGCGGCAAAACCAGGCATCGCCTTGTTGCCGGTGATCATGCGCAAGGCGGGCCAGCGCTGCTCCAGCGCGAGGCATTCCCGCTCCGACCGCCCGTCGTTCCAGAGAATGCAGGGCCGCAACGGATTCATCGCGGCATCGAGCAGCACCGGGCCATGCATCTGGCCCGACAGGCCGATGGCGTCCACCGCCGTCAACGCGCCGGGATGATCGGCCTTGAGCGCATCGAGCGTGGCGAACACCGCGGCGATCCAGGCGGCGGGGTCCTGCTCGGCCCAGCCCGGTCGCGGCACGTCCATCGTCAAGGCGCGGCTGCGGCTCGCAACGACGCGCTGCGCGTCATCGACGATGATCGTCTTGACCGCGGATGTTCCAAGATCGATGCCGAGATACATGAAGGACCCGCTTGCCGCTCGTTGGCCCGCGCGCCCGCCACGGGTCTTCGTCGCGAACGTCCGAGGAGTCGTTGTCGACGAAGTGCGGACAAGCAGCGCCGCAGGCGATGTCGACGACCGCCTGCGGGATTGACCGTATCGCGTTGTATCGCGAAGTCCAGCGCGTATGCCTTGGACGGGGTCATCGGAGGTGAGGCTGCCGCCGCGGCGGGAGCCCGTAACTGAAGATGGGTGGCCTGAACTTCAAGTCTGGATTTTCTGCGCTTGCCAGCGCTGCCGCCCGGACCCATCATCATCCTTGATGAGGTTCACCTGCTTGCCGTCCGAGGTGCAACTCAGATAGACGCGGCCGCCACTGGTCCCACCGACCACGATGATCTGGTAGTATTCGCAGATCGGCGAATCTGCGGGAACGAACCGCCAGCGCTGCCGCCCGCTGAGATCGTCCTCGGCGATCAGGTTGACTGTCTCGCCGTCGGATGTGCAACTCAGATACGTATATTTGGGCTCAGTGCCACCCTGCACCCTGATGTTGTACACGCCGGGAAAATCGGCAACGGGCACCAAGTCCCAGCCTTGGAGCTCACCTGCCTTGCCGTCCTCGCTGGACAAGCTGACGCTGCCGTTGGTCGCGCCGCTCAGCAGCGAATTGGCCGAAGTGAGGCCACGAAGGACTTGGAAATTGTGCAGGCCGGCTTCGATCATAATCGTCCTCCTCAATATCGGATGGTTGGAAACGCAAGGATTGTAGTCCAGTGGCGGCGCGTCGAACCGTGAAGCGGTTCACACATTCAGCAATCTTAGATTGTAGAGCCGTTTTGAAGATCGCGGTAACCTTTCCTCAATGGTCACGTGGGCGAAGCCCGAATCGCAGGCACCATTGCGATCCAAGCTCTACTGCACCGATGCTCCCCGTTCGTCCGATGCAGACTGGTCTTGATGGGGCGCATCCGTGTGGATAACAGATGGCCGGAGCAGATGATCGTATGGTGATCCTCGATTGTCGTTTCGAGCGTCAACCGATCCCCGGAGGAACCCATGCAGCAGCCATCGCGTCTCGCCGGACATTACGCGCTGGTGACCGGTGCGGCCCAAGGCATCGGCCGCGCGATCGCGGTGCGCTTTGCCGAGGAGGGCGCGCATGTCGCGATCAATTTCGGCGGTCCGTCGCCATCGGGCGATGAGACCCTGGCGCTGGTGCACGCGGCCTCCGCCGCGCATGGTCACGGCGCGCGCGATCATTTCGCCGTGAAGGCCGACATCGGCGTCGAGGCCGAGATCGCCGAGATGTTCGAGACCGTGCTGACGCGCTGGCCCCGGCTCGACTGCCTGGTCAACAATGCCGGCTTCCAGCGGGAATCGCCGAGCGAGGCGCTCGACGTCGACGCCTATCGCAAGATCCTCGATGTCAATCTCAACGGCGCGGTGCTGTGCGCGCGTCATGCGCTGGCGCATTTCGTCGCGCGCGGCGGCGGCAACATCATCAATACGTCGAGCGTGCACCAGATCATTCCGAAGCCCGGCTATCTCGCTTATTCGATCAGCAAGAGCGCGATGGCGGGCCTCACCCGGACCCTCGCGCTCGAATTCGCCGGCCGCGGCATCCGCGTCAATTCGGTCGGGCCCGGCGCGGTCGACACGCCGATCAACGCCGCCTGGACCGGAGACCCGGCCAAGCGCGCGGCGGTCGAGTCCCACATTCCGATGGGGCGGGTAGCGAGCCCGGAAGAGATCGCCGGCGTATTCGCCTTTCTCGCCTCGTCCGAGGCGAGCTACATCACCGGACAGACGATCTATGCCTGCGGCGGCATCACGCTGTTCGGCGAGTTCCGCGACAATTGGGCGAGCTGATCCGACGCCCTGTGTCGCTCTGGCGCGTCATGCGCTGACATCATTCGCATTGTCAGGGTTGCGGTGAGCATCTCTTAAGCATCCGCGGCGCATGGCAGCCCTTCGCGGGTGCAGCGAGATTTCGTTAAGGCGTGGGTACGAGAGTGCGCGCAATTGCCGAAACGGAATTGCGATGCATCGATTGGACCCGGACATTCGTCGCGACCTCGCGCACCTGCTGTACAGCTCGATGCCGCTGGTCGGGACGATCGCGGTCGCGGCCGTCGTGATCGGCAGCGTGATGGCCTGGGTGGCGCACGATCCGGGCTACGCCGCGATCACGGTGGCGCTGCTGGTGATCGGCGCGCTGCGCGTGGTCAAGCTGCGGATGTTCGCCGCGCGCTTCGATCGGCTCGATCACGACGCCATCATTCGCTGGGAACGCCTCTACGGCCTCGGCGCCGCCGCCTTCGGTCTGGCCATCGGTGCGCTGTCGGCCCGCGCGTTCCAGATCGGCGACGGGCCCGGGATCTGGATGTGCTTCGGCCTGTCGATGGCGTTCTGTGTCGGCATCGTGTCGCGCGTCAGCCCGTGGATCGTCATGACCTCGTCGGCGGTGCTGCTGATCCCGACCGTCATCGCCTGCCTGATGCAGCCCGAGGCGGTCTACCGGATGGGCGCCGGCATGGTGGTGCTGTTCTGGATCACGCTGCGCGGGACGTCCTATCGGCTGACGGCCGCCTTCACCGAGCGCATCATGGCCGAGCAGGCGCTGGCGCGGCAGGCGCTGCGCGATTTCCTCACCGGCCTGCCGAACCGGGCTGCATTCATCACCGCGCTCGGCCGGTGCGATCGTCCCGTGGCGATCATTGCGGTCGATCTCGACGGCTTCAAGCTCGTCAATGGCCGGTTCGGCCATCAGGCCGGCGACGAGCTGTTGTGCCAGGTCGGCGCACGCCTGCAGGATTGCCTCGGCGAAGCCGGGCTGGCGGCGCGGTTCGGCGGTGACGAGTTCATGCTGCTGCTGCCCGCAGCCGGACGTGACGCTGCGCTCGCGCTCGCGCAAGCCGCGGTGACGGCGCTGTCGCGTCCCTTCACGCTGGCTGGAACGCGCGTGCAGATCGGCGCCAGCGCCGGCGTTCTGGTCGCGGGGGATCGGCGGGCGGATACGGAAGCGCTGCTCGGCCAGGTCGATCGCGCGCTCTATGCCGCCAAGCGCGCCGGCGGCCAGCGATGGTGCTGGGCCGACGAGCACATGGCCGTTGCCGTCGCATGCACGGCGAGCAGCGCGGTCCCGACGCTGGCGCTCGCGGATGAGCAGCATGCCTGATCGTCTGATGCGGACGTTGGCAAGGTCGCACCGCGGCCGCTAATGTGGCCGGCAGAAGCCGACGAACGGCGCATGATGTCAGGAGGAGCGGCCGATGCGAAGCATCAGGATCGGCGCCGGCGCGGGCTATTCCGGCGACCGGATCGAGCCCGCGGTGGAGCTCGCGGCGAAGGGCGGCCTGGACTATCTCGTGTTCGAATGCCTTGCGGAGCGCACGATCGCGCTGGCGCAGCAGGCGCGCATGAAGGATCCGGCCGCCGGCTATGATCCGCTGCTGGCGGCGCGCATGCAGGCGGTGCTGCCGATCTGCCGCGCCAACAAGGTCCGTATCGTCACCAACATGGGCGCCGCCAATCCGGTCGCCGCGGCCGAAGCCACCCGCGCCATCGCGCGCCAGCTTGGATTGACGGGGCTGAAGATCGCGGCCGTGACCGGCGACGATGTTCTGGAGCCGTTGAAGACAGCGGATGTCGTGCTCGACACCGGCGACACGATCCATGCCCTCGGCAATCGCGTCGTCTCCGCCAACGCCTATGTCGGCGCGGGCGCGATCGCGGAGGCGCTCGCGGGCGGAGCCGATGTCGTGATCACCGGGCGCGCCGCCGATCCGGCGCTGTTCCTCGGCCCCCTGATTCATGAGTTCGGCTGGGCTTTGGACGATTGGGACCGGCTCGGGCAGGGCACCGTCGTCGGTCATCTGCTCGAATGCGCCGGCCAGATCACCGGCGGCTATTTCGCCGATCCCGGACTCAAGGACGTTCCCGATCTCGCCCGGCTCGGCTTTCCGATCGGTGAGGTGCGCGAGGATGGCGAACTGATCGTGACCAAGGTCGCGGGCTCCGGCGGCTGCGTCACGCCGGCAACGGTGAAGGAGCAGTTGCTCTATGAGATCCACGATCCCGCGCAATATTTCCAGCCCGACGTCGTGGCGGATTTCTCGCAGGTGACCGTCGAGGAGCTCGGTGCGGACCGGGTCAGGGTGGTCGGCGGCCGCGGCCGGCCGAAGACGGGACTGCTGAAGACCTCGGTCGGCTATCTCGATTCCTATGTCGGCGAGGGGCAGATCTCCTATGCCGGCCCTGGCGCGGTCGCGCGCGGCCGCCTCGCGCTCGATATCGTCCGCGAGCGTCTCGCGCTCACCGGCGTGGCCGTGAGCGAGCTGCGCTGCGACCTGATCGGGCTGAATGCGCTGCATGGCGACGAGCGCGCAGAGGGTGCCGAGCCCCATGAGGTGCGCATTCGTGTCGCCGGGCGGACCGAGACGATGGCGGAGGCGATCCGCATCGGCAACGAGGTCGAGACGCTCTATACCAATGGCCCGGCCGGCGGCGGCGGCGCCTGGAAATCGGCGCGCGAGGTGATCGCCGTGGCCTCCTGTCTCGTGGCCGAGGATGCGCCGCAGCTCTGCGTCGGCACGCTGGTGGCCTGAGTTTTCGAGGGCTTCACGGATCGCTCGCGGCAGCGCAAGCTGGCCGTCATGATTGCGATGCCAGAGAACAGCGGGAATTCAGTCCATGTATGACGTCATTGTGGTCGGCGGCGGCTCCGCGGGCGCGGCCGTGGCTGCACGCCTGTCGGAAGACTCCCGGACGCGGGTCCTGCTGCTCGAGGCCGGCGCCGACTGGCGGGCGGACGAGGCGCCGTGGGAGATCGTGACGCCGAACCCGATTCCGATCATCCATGATCGCGCCTTCCAGGAGAAGTGGCAGTGGCCGCAGCTGATGTCCCGCCGCGTCGCCGGGCAGGACATGCGCTTCTACTGGCGCGGCAAGGGGCTGGGCGGCAGCTCGATGATGAACGGCCAGATCGCGATCCGCGGCGTGGCCGATGCGTTCGACGAATGGGCGGCCAATGGCTGCACGGGATGGTCGGCCAAGGACATCATGCCGCTGTTCGCGGTGATCGAGGACGATCTCGCGCTCGGTGATCGCGAGGGTCACGGCCGCGGCGGGCCGCTTCCGGTCTACCGCGCACCGCCTGACACATGGGGGCCGATCGACCGCGGCCTGCGCGATGCCGCGCTGGCGAGCGGTTATCCCTGGTGCGACGATCTCAACGGGCCCGACGGCGAGGGCGTCGCCTGCTATCCGATCAACAGCCGCAATGGCCGGCGCATCTCCACCAACGAGGCCTATCTGGAGCCGGCCCGCGGCCGTTCGAACCTCGAGATCCGCGGGCGGGCGCTGGTCGAGCGGCTGCTGATCAGCGACGGCAGGACGACCGGCGTGCGCGTCCATGTCGAGGGTGAAGGCGTGAAGGACATCGCGGCGCGCGAGGTCGTGCTGTGCGCCGGCGCCATCCATAGTCCGGCGATCCTGCTGCGCTCGGGCATCGGCCCCGCGGCGGATCTGCAGGCGCTCGGCATCGCCGTGCTGCGCGATCTTCCCGTGGGACGGCACTTCTTCGATCATCCGCTGTTCCGCACCACCATTCAATTGCGCGACGCGCTGCGTCCGACCGATCGCGACACCCGCCACACCAATTGCTGCGTCACCTACTCGTCGGGCCTCGCCGGCGGCGGCAAGCGCGACATGATCCTGATCGCGTTCAATCATCGCGGCATCGGTGTGCCCGGCGCGATCGGCGCCGGCCTGTTCAACGCCTTCTCGCGCGGTACGCTCAAGCTCGCCTCGACCGATCCGCGCGTGGATCCGATCGTCGAGGAGAACATGCTGGCCGATCCGCGCGACATCGCGCGGATGCGCGATGCGGTGAAGCGGCTGGCGCCGATCACGGTGCAGCCGGCGCTGCACGACATCGCCGACTGGATTCGCCTCGGCGATACGGAGTTCACCCTGCCGCAGGCGGCTGCGCTGCCCGATGCCGAGCTCGATGCGCTGCTGCGGCAGGTCACCGGCGACATCCAGCATGCCGCCGGGAGCTGCCGCATGAGCGGCTTCACCGATGACGATGGCGTGGTCGATCCGGACGGCCGCGTGAAGGGCATTGCCGGCCTGCGCGTCGCCGACGCCTCGATCATGCCGTCGGACTGCCGCGCCAACACGCATTTCACCACCGTCGTGATCGGCGAGGCGATCGCGCGGATGATGCGAGAGCGCCTGTAGAGCTCACGCGATGGCGAAGCGGAGCCCGGCGCGGGCGCGCCCGCCGGAGATCGCGATCGGCGTGCCGTCGGCGCGCCAGCACGCGGCACCCGTCAGCGTGCCGTCGTCGCCGAACGCGATCGCGTTCATGCCGCCGGCCACGACCGGCTCGCGCTTGATCTCGTGGCCGCGTCCGGCGAGCTCCCGCGCCACATGGTCGGGGAAAGCCGGCTCCAGCTCGAGCGCGCCGCCCTGCGTCCACAGCCGCGGCGCCTCGACCGCCTCCTGCAACGACATGCCGTGGTCGATCAGGTTGACCAGCGCCTGGAAGGCCGAAGGAAAGATGCGCAAGCCCCCGGGCAGGCCGAGCGCATAGCGCAGGCGGCCGTCGCGCAGCGCCATCATCGGCGCCATCGAGGTGAAGACGCGCTTGCCCGGCTGGATCGACAGCGCGCGGCCCGGATGCGGATCGAAATTGTACATGTAGTTGTTGGCGGTCATGCCGGTGCCCGGGATCTGTACGCAGGCGCCGAACAGGCCGTTGATGGTCTGGGTCGCCGCGACGACGTTGCCCGCGGCATCGGCGACCGTGACATGGGTGGTGTTGGCGGACTCCGTCGGCGCAAGCCCAGGACCGAAGCTCCGTGCCCGGCGCATGTCGATCTCTGCCCGCCGCTCGGCGGCATAGGTCTTGGATGTCAGGCGCGCGACCGGCACGTCGACGAATGCAGGATCGGCGGTGGCGACCGCCCGATCGGCGAAGGCGATCTTCAGCGCTTCGGCGAGCAGATGGGCGCCGTCGGCCGAGCCGAAGCCGAGCCCGCCGACGTCGAAGCCCTCGAGGATGTTCAGCATCTGCACGATGTGCACGCCGCCGGACGAGGGCGGCGGGGGGCCGATGATCTCATGGCCGCGATAGAGCCCGCGGATCGGCGCGCGCTCGATCACCGCGTAGGCGGCGAGGTCGGCCGCATCGATCAGGCCGCCACTTTGGGCCATGTAGTTGGCCAGCGCGATCCCGAGCGGACCGCCGTAGAGAGCGTCCGGACCGTGCTCCGCGATCAGCCGCAGCGAGCGGGCATAGTCGGCCTGGATCACGCGGGCGCCGGGCCTGACCGGCGTGCCGTCCGGCAGGAACAGCGCGGCGAGATGCGGATCGCGCGCGAGGTCGTCCGCGACCAGCCGCACGCAATCGTTGAGATAGGGACTGGCGATGAAGCCGTGCTCGGCGAGCCGGATCGCCGGCGCCATCACCTCGGCCAGCGGCAGCCGGCCGAAGCGCGACAGGGCCTCGCACCATCCCTTCAGCGCACCGGGCACGGCGACCGCGAGCGCGCCTGCGACATTGCGGCGGCCGCGCGTCTCGCGCGCCAGCGCGATCTCGTCGGAGACCGGATCATACATTCCTGGCGTGGCGCGCCGCGGCGCGGTGCTCAATCCGTCGAGCACGATGTGCCGTCCATCCGCAAGTCGGATGTGCGACAGGCCGCCGCCCAGAATGCCGACCATCATCGGCTCGACCACCGTCAGCGCGAACAGTGCGGCGACCGCGGCATCGATCGCGTTGCCGTCGCGCATCAGCATCTCGGCGCCGGCGCTGGAGGCGAGCGGATGGTTGGTGACGACCATCCCGCGCGCGCCGGTCGCCGGCTGCTTCTCGCAGGTGAAGTCGGCGATGCGCCGTGTGGGCGAATCCATTCGGGTCTCCTCTGTCGAACGGCGGATGCCGAGAGGTCGTTGTTCGCAATCCTGACCGATCGCTTGCGCAAGGGGAAGAGCGGGGGCGGCAGTTCGACGAACTGATAAGTGCGCCACGCATGGCTCGGAGAGAATCGATCTCTCCCGCCGCGTTCTCATCGTCGCGCATCTGTGTTAGGGCTTTCAGCAGTTCCACTTCGCGAGCCCAGCTGATTTCATGCCTCACTACGATCTGATCATTCGCGGCGGTCGCGTGCTCGACCCGGAAACGAAGCTCGACGCCACGGCCGATGTCGCCATCAAGGATGGCGCAATCGCTGCCGTGGGCGATGTCGGCGGGGCTGCCGATCAGGTGGTCGATGCGGCCGGCCTCGCCGTCGTACCCGGCTTCATCGATCTGCACGCCCACGGCCAGTCGCTGCCGGCGGACCGCATGCAGGCGTTCGACGGCGTCACCACGACGCTCGAGCTCGAGATCGGCGTGATGCCGGTGGCGCGCTGGTATGACGAGCAGGCGGCGATCGGCCGCCTTCTGAATTACGGCGCAGCGTCGGGCTGGGTGTTCGCGCGCATCGCGACGATGACGACCCAGCAGACCGCGTCCAACATCGCCGGCATGGGCGAGGCGATGCGCGACAAGCGATGGGTCGAGGAGGTCGCGACCGCGGCCGAGACCGCCGAGATCGTCGAGCGCACCCGGCAGGGTCTGGAGCAGGGCGGACTCGGCATCGCCTTCCCGAACGCCTACGCGCCCGGCACCGGCATGAAGGAGCTGTCGGAGCTGTGCAGCCTGGCGGCCAGGCACGATGTGCCGACCTACACGCACATCGCCTACATGTCGAACGTCGATCCGCGCAGCTCGGTCGATGCCTACACGCGGCTGATCGGGCTGGCCGGCTCGACCGGCGCCCACATGCACATCTGCCATTTCAACAGCACGAGCCTGCAGGATGTCGAGCGCTGCGCCGAACTGGTGCAGACCGCGCAGAAGCAGGGCCTGAAGGTCACGACTGAAGCCTATCCCTACGGCACCGGCTCGACCGTGGTTGGCGCCGGCTTCTTCGCCGACCCCGCGTTCTGCCAGCGCATGGGCACCGGCTATGACGCTATCGAGATGGTGGCCGAGCGCCACCGGCTCGGCAGCCGCGACGAATTGCTCGCGCGGCAGCAGGACGATCCTGGCGCATTGGTGCTGATCCATTTCCTCGATGTCGCCGTCAACCAGCGCCACCGCGACCTGCTCGACGTCTCGGTGCTGTTTCCGGGCGGCGCCATCGCTTCCGATGCAATGCCGTGGATCCTGTCCAACGGCACCGACTACACCGGCGACGCCTGGCCGCTGCCGGATGACGCGGTGTCGCATCCGCGCTCATCGGCGACGTTCACCAAATTCCTGCGCGAATGGGTGCTGGACCGCAGGGCGGTGCCGCTGATGGAGGGCCTCGCCAAGTGCACGCTGATTCCGGCCCGGATTCTGGAACCGTCGACGCCCGCGATGCGCAAGAAGGGACGGCTGCAGGCCGGCTGCGACGCCGACATCGCGGTGCTCGATCTCGTGGGCCTTCGTGACCGCGCCGACTTCCTCAACATGAACCGGCCGTCCGAGGGCGTGAGGCATCTGCTTGTCAATGGCCGCGCGGTCATCGCCAATGGCGAGCTCGTTCGCGACGTCAGGCCGGGACAGGCCGTGCGCCGTCCGGTCCTGTCATGAACGTCCCGGTCCTGCTGGTTGCCGGCTCGCTCGGCGCCGGCAAGACGACCCTGCTCAATCATCTGCTCGCCAATCCGGGCGGGCGACGCATCGCCGCCGTTGTCAACGACTTCGGCGCGGTCGACATCGACGCGCAACTGCTCGGCACCGTCACCGAAGGCGTGATCAGCCTCAAGAACGGCTGCATCTGCTGCTCGCTGCAGGGCGACCTGCTGCGCACGCTGTCCTCCGTCATCAAGCGCGATCCGCCACCCGATGCGATCGTGATCGAAACATCGGGCATCTCCGATCCCGCCGAGATCATCCGCAGCCTGATGGATCCCGTGATCTTCAGGGTCGCGCCGCTCGAGACCGTGGTCACGCTGGTCGATCCGCAGCGGCTGCGCGATGATCCCGGGATCGCGCAGGACGCGCTGTGGCGCTCGCAACTGCGCGCCGCCGATTTCGTGCTGCTGACCAAGGCCGATCTGCTCGACCGCGCCGCGCTCGATGCGGTTCGCGGCGTCGTCGGCGGCATCAAGCCGCAATCGGCGATCTTCGAGATATCGCATGGCGTCGTCGCGCCGGACCTGCTGTTCAGCCGCGACATTCGCGCGCCGCGAGAGCTACCCAAGCAGGGGCCGACGATGTCGCAACCTTTCGCAACCCTCACCTGGACCTCCCGTGCTCCGCTGTCGCTGGCCCGCTTCCAGCAGGTGATCGGAAAGCTCGCGCCGCGCACCCTGCGCATCAAGGGCATCCTGCTGTTCACCGACCATCCGGGACAGCCGATCCTGTTTCAGTCGGTGGCGACGCGTGGCACCTTGGCGCCGTCGCCGGTGTCGCCCGCCGATGGCCTCACGGCGCAGCTCGTGCTGATCGGACGCGAAGGTGAGCTCGACGCCGGGGAGATCGACGCGCTGCTGCACGAGGTGATCGTCGCCTGAGATCGAAGGCCGCGCGTCAGCCCGCCTGCCGCAACGCGCCGTCCGCAGCTTCGGCCCAGGTGCAGCAGCCGCCCCCGGCGCGCTTGGCGGCGTAGAGTGCGCTGTCGACCTGGCGCAGAACCTCGTCCATGGACTCGTCCGTGAGCGGCCGGTCGTTCACCAGCAGGCCGGCGCTGGCGCCGATCACCACGGGAATGTCGGACAGCAGGAACGGCATCGACAGCGAGCGGACCGCCTCGCGCGCGAGCGCCAGCGCCTCGTCGCGTCCGTCCGCGCCGCTCGCCACCGGCTTCAGCAGCATGAACTCATCGCCGCCGAAGCGCGCGGCGAGACCGCCCCGGCCGACACAGCTCGACAGCCGGGCTGCGACCTGACGCAGCAGGTCGTCGCCGGCGTGGTGACCGTGGCGGTCGTTGACGGGCTTGAAGCCATCGAGATCGATGGCAACGATCGCGACAGTCCCGGTCGTGCGTTCAAGCGCAGCCAGGAAGGCCGCCCGGTTGGGCAGGTCGGTCAGGAAATCATGGTTGGCCTGGCGGGCCAGCGCGTGCTTGGCCTCGAGCCGCTCGATGAACGCGGTGCTGAGATGGCGCGAGGCTTCGCGGATCGAGAACCAGAACAGCACCAGCAGGACGGCCCCGAGCTGATAGGGCAGCTCCGGGCGCATCAACCCGGCGACGAGCGTCGGGGCGAGCAGCACGGCGGTTGTCGTCAGCACGACCCACGGGCGGATCGCCGCGCGCGACACCATGCCGACGCAATAGGACATCGACAGGCCGAAGGCGATCCATGCGCCCGGAGCATCGTTGAGCTGGAACGCGCGGAAGGTGAGAGCGCCGAGCGCAAGGCCGAAGGCGGCGGCGCCCGCGGCGTACACCTTCTCCCACAGGATCACGTCGCGATCGGACAGGCGTCCCGCATATTGTTTGTAGCGCAGCAGGCTGACCACGCGACCGATGGCGTTGACGATGATCGCGAATGAGATCGCGATGTAGCCGGGATCGCCGTGCAGGACCGCAAGCGTGACCGAGCCGGTGATGGCGGCCGCGTTGATCGACATGACCTGCGGCAGAGACGTGTACAGCAGATCGACGAGCTCGCGCCGGATCGCCGGGTTCGGATGGATGAATCTGGAAAGCAGCCCATGTCCCATGGGACCACCATGGGACACCTTTCCTAACAGTTGATGGGCGCGAACGATTCGCGCGACGAAGGTTCGGAGTTACCTTAAATCTTCGTCAATCGCTCAGGGCGCGCGGCTGGGGTCGCTGGTTGGATAGACCGGCGTCGCCGTCGACATCCGCGAGGGCATCGGCGCCGCCGCTGCCACTCTCGGCGATTCTGCCTTCGGCGTTTCCGCCTTGATGTCGGATTTTGGCGGGTCGAGCTTCAGCGGCCGCAGCGGCTGACGCTTCGCCATCGCGTCCAGCACGGCGCGGTTCGTCTTCTCGATGCGCTTTGCGGCCGCGACGTCGGCAAAGGCGCGGTCGAATTTGCGCATGCGATAGAACACGATGCCGCGGTCGATATAGGCCTCATGGTAGCGGGGATCGAGCTGGATCGCCGCGTCGAGATCGGCCAGCGCCGCCGCGAAATCGCCCTTCTGGAACGCGGCCATGCCACGATCGTGATGGGCCTGGGCCTCGTTCGAGGCCGTACCCCCGGCGAGCATGGCATCTGCTCCGCATGGTGCGGTGGCGCCTGCCGCACAGGGCGCGCGATCCTGCTCGGCCGAATAGACCACGTCGACCTTGCTGGCCCGCAGCGGCAGTGGCTCGGTGGACGCCGCGTTGTTGCTGCCCGATGCGTTTCCGACCGTTGTGCCGGCAGCCGCCTCGTTGCCTGCGGCCGCGTCGACGGCCGTCGCCGCATCGGTGGGGCCATCGATCGGCTTGGCGGGAACCTCGTTCGGCTTCACCTTGTTGGTGGCAACCACGATCGGCTCGAGCGGCGCGACGGACGCCGAGGACATGTGCGTGAACAGCAGGTAGCCCGTCAGCGCCAAGGCGGACGCCCCGGCCAGCGCCATCACGCCGGACGCGACCGTGTGAACCCTGGCGACGACCGCGAGCTTGGAATCCTGCCGATGCTCGTCCTGCGCGGCTCCGAGCAGCCGGTCATAGGCCGTGCGCTGCTCCTTGTCGCCGAGAATGTCGTTGGCGCGGATGATCTGTCGAAACCGCAGCGCGGCGTCCGGATCGCCGGGATTGACGTCGGGGTGGCTCTCTTTGACCGCTTTGCGGAAGGCCGCCCGGATATCGTCAGCGTCATCGTCCGGAAGAGCTCCGAGTAAATCGTAAAGCGTCTTCATCGCCGTTCTCGCTGCAGGCTTCCCTCGTCTCCGATCGAAATTCCTACGGCGAATTTACGCTGGAGCACTCGTACTAACTGTTTCCGCTTGGCATGATGGTTGGTCAATCCGGCGGAAAAATGACTGAAAATGGCGAAGTTCGTAGCCATTTTTGCCGTGTTTGACGCCACCGCGTTCGCCCTTCCTCGTCATGGTGCGCGCAATCGCAGATTGAATCGCTGCTTTCTCATCGCCTCTGCCGCCGGACCTTCCTCCATGGTGAAGAAGAAGTTTGAAGCTGGGTTTAACGCGAACTGATCGGCAGGTCAGTTGTGAGCGACAACATGCGATTGCTGTAGCAGTGTGACACCGTTGCACCCGCCCGCGCGAGCCAGGTTCCGCCCGGACGGACGCGTCGCTGGAAGCACTCAGTGCCGAGGGGGCTGCCCGCGATCATGCGCGTGCTTGCGGAGGCGGCGGCCCGGCCGCTATACCCGCCGCATGACTGAATTTCATGGTGTCTTCCCCTACCTGGCCTCGCCGATCGGCGCGGATGGCACGATCCGGACGGAGGTGCTGGGGCGGCTGTGCGATGATCTCATCCATGCCGGCGTGCACGGCCTGACGCCGCTCGGCTCGACCGGCGAGTTCGCCTATCTCGACCGCGCGCAGCGCATGACCGTCGTGGAGACAACCATCGAGGCCGCCCAGGGCCGCGTTCCCGTGATCGCAGGCGTGGCCTCGACTGCGATCGCTGACGCGGTGGCGCAGGCCAAGGCTTACCAGAAGCGCGGCGCAACCGGCATCCTGGCCGTGCTCGAAGCCTACTTCCCGGTCAACGACGCCGGTATCAAGGCGTATTTCCGGGCGATTGCCGATGCCGTCGACATTCCCGTCGTCATCTACACCAATCCCCAGTTCCAGCGCTCCGACCTGTCGCTCGACGTCATCGCTGATCTCGCCGAGCATCCGCGCATCAACTACATCAAGGACGCGTCCACCAACACCGGCCGGCTGTTGTCGATCATCAATCGCTGCGGCGACGCCATCAAGGTGTTCGCGGCGTCCTCGCACATTCCGGCGGCGGTGATGCTGATCGGCGGCAAGGGCTGGATGGCCGGGCCGGCCTGCATCATTCCGCGCCAGAGCGTCGAACTCTACAATCTCTGCAGGGCGTCCTGCTGGGACGATGCGATGCTGCTGCAGAAGAAGCTGTGGCGCGTCAACGAGGCCTTCGCCCGCTTCAACCTCGCGGCCTGCATCAAGGCCGGCCTGTCGATCCAGGGGTACGACGTCGGCGATCCCGTGCCGCCGCAGGCCCCGCTCTCGCCCGAGCAGCGCAAGGTCGTCGAAGAGGTGCTGCGCAGCCTGGCGTGACGCTGGTCGGGCTTGACCCGGCCATCCATCCCAAACGGAAACGGGACTGTGGATGCCCGGGCCTTCGCTGGGTCGAAGCGGTTTCGGCTGCGCAGGCGGGCCAAGCCCGGGCATGACAGTGCGGTATGACGCACCAGCACAATCATGGCTTGGCCAGCGGAACATCGATCCGCTAAAACCCCATGCAATTACATTGAACTGACCAAGGATTCCCGAATGAACATTCTTCCCAACAATATGCGGTTTGGTGCGGGGCAGCCCGTCAAGCGTCTGGAGGACCAGCGGCTGCTGACCGGGAAGGGGCAGTTCATCGACGACAAGGCGGAGGACGGCGCGCTGTGGCTCTACGTGCTGCGCTCCCCGCATGCGCATGCCAGGATCCTGTCGATCGACACCGCCGCCGCCCGCGAGATCGCGGGCGTGCAGGCGATCTACACCGGTGCGGACCTCGTCGCCGACGATGTCGGCACCATTCCGACATTGGCGATCTTCAAGCGTCCCGACGGCAAGCCGATGACGGTGCCGCCGCGCCGCCTGCTCGCCCATGAGGTCGTCCGCTTCACCGGCGAGGCGGTCGCGGCCGTGGTCGCGGCGTCGCGCACGATCGCGCAGGAAGCGGCGGAAGCGATCGTCGTCGACTACGAGGTGCTGCCGGCGGTGACCGATCCGGTCAAGGCGCTCGAGCCGGGTGCGCCCGTCGTCTGGGCCGAGGCGCCGGACAATATCGTTGCCGCGATGAGCTATGGCGATGCCGCCAAGGTGGAAGAGGCCTTCTCCAGCGCCGCGCACAAGGTGTCGCTCGACATTGCCAGCCAGCGCCTGGTGCCCTCGGCGATGGAGCCGCGCTCGACCATTGCCGAGATCGAGAAGAAGACCGGCCGGCTGCTGCTGTACGTGCAGTCGCAGACGCCGGCCTCGACCCGTGACGTGCTGGCGGAAGCCGTGCTGAAGCGGCCGAAGGAAAGTGTGCGCGTGCTGGTCGGCGACATCGGCGGCGGCTTCGGCCAGAAGACCAACCTCTATCCTGAGGACGGCATCGTCGCCTATGCCGCGACCAAGCTCGTCAAGAAGATCCGCTGGCGCGCCGAGCGCACCGACGAGTTCGTCGGCGGCACGCATGGCCGCGACCTCACCTCGACCGCCGAGTTCGCTTTGGACGCCAAGGGCAAGGTGCTGGCCTATCGCGTGCGCTCGATCGGCGCCACCGGCGCCTATTCATCGGGTGCGGCCAACATCATTCCGCTGGTGCTCGGGCCGTTCGTGCAGACCGGTGTCTATGACCTGCCGCTGGTGCATTTCGAGGTGAAGACCGTGATGACGCATACCGCACCGGTCGGTGCCTATCGCGGCGCCGGGCGTCCCGAGGCGGTGTTCATCGTGGAGCGCCTGTTCGACACGGCCGCGCGCCAGATCGGGATCGATCCGCGCGCGATCCGCAAGGCCAACTACATCAAGCCGGCGCAACTGCCCTACACCAACGCCGTCGGCCAGGTCTATGATTCCGGCGCCTTCGCCCACATGCTGGAGCGCGCGTCCAAGCTTGCGGACTGGGACGGCTTCAATGCGCGCAAGCGCGAAGCGAAGAAGCGCGGCATGCTCTACGGCCGCGGCCTCACCTCCTACATCGAATGGACCGGCGGCCGCGCCCACACCGAGAAGGTGTCGCTGCACGCGACCTCCGAGGGCCGCGTCATCCTTCACTCCGGCACCATGGCGATGGGGCAGGGATTGCAGACCACCTACACCCAGATGATCTCCGACACGCTCGGCATCCCGCTCGACAAGATCGACGTGGTGCAGGGCGACACCGATCTCGCCACCGGCTTCGGCAGCGTCGGCTCGCGCTCGCTGTTCGTCGGCGGCACCGCGGTGGCGGTGTCCTCCAACGATCTCATCAGCAAGGCGCGCGAGAAGGCGTCGAACCTCTTGGAGACCGCGGTCGAGGACATCGAGTATCGCGACGGCGTCCTCACCGTCGTCGGCACCGACCGCCGCATCAGCCTGTTCGAGATCGCGCAGAAGGAGCAGGGCGCCAAGCTGTCGGTCGACAGCGAGGGCGAGGTCGATGGTCCGAGCTGGCCGAACGGCACCCATATCTGCGAGGTCGAGATCGATCCGGAGACCGGCATCAGCCGTGTCGTGCGCTACACCACCGTCGACGACGTCGGCGTTGCCGTCAATCCGATGCTGGTGGCCGGCCAGATCCATGGCGGCGTCGCCCAGGGCATCGGCCAGGCGCTGTACGAGAACGTCGCCTACGATGCCGACGGCCAGCTCCTGACCGCGACCTATCAGGACTACTGCATTCCGCGCGCCGACGACGTGCCGCCGATCGTCGTCACGCTCGATGATTCCGCGCCCTGCAAGACCAACCCGCTGGGCGCCAAGGGCTGCGGCGAATCCGGCGCCATCGGCGGCCCGCCCTGCGTCACCAATGGCGTGATGGACGCGCTGTTCGAACTCGGCATCACCAATTTGCAGACGCCGCTGACGCCTGAGAAGGTGTGGGCGGCGATCCGGGACGCGAAGGCAAGGAAGGCTGCGGCGTAAGCATAACTTCACTTCTCAGACCGCCGCATCCGTCTGCCGCTTGCCGGCATTGAGGATGCGGCGGTCAGGCCACCGCAGACGAGATGCTACCCGCGGATGGCGATGCCGCGGCCACATGCACTGTTGATGAAGCAGGCGCGCAGCGCGTCGTCGAGCTGGTCGGACCGTTTGCCGTTCAGAGCGAGGTCCGGAAAGCCATGACCCCGCAGGTAGACCTGCATCTGCAGGATCGCGCGATTGCCGCCCAGCGCGACGATGGTTTCGAGGTCCTGCCTGGCATCCGGCTCTCGTCCGGTGCGGGTGAGGATCAAGGCGCGCTGCACGAACATGTTGACGAGGTCGGGTCGGGCCGGGCCGGGAAGCACCCGCTGTCCGGGCGGACCGAGAACCTTGTTCAGGTCGGCAAGCGCTGCGCTGTCGTCTCCCAGCCCGGCCAGTATCGTCGCCCGCATCTGCAGCGCCTGGAGATCAGACCCCGCCGCGAGGATCGCATCGAGATCCTCCTTGGCGCCAGCCGCCTTGCCGGTCTGCAGCCTGATCTCGGCGCGTGTCATGCGGCTTCGCCGATCGTCGGGCTCGATTGCGATGGCCCGATCGAGATCCGCCTCCGACTGCTCCGGCCGGCCGCTTCGGTTTGCAAGGATGGCCCGGATCCAGAGCGCATCGACCGATGGCGGGTTGCGGACGAGGGCGTCGGTGGCCAACTGAAGCGCGGCCTGATCGTCCTGACCGATGAGGATGAAGGCCATGGTCGCCAGCGCGTCGGCATTCTCAGGGGCGGCCTGCAGCGCCGCCTTCACGTCGCGCGTGGCCTCGGTCAGCTGGGCGGGTATCCTTAGGCGGGCGCGGAGCAGCAGCGCCGGCACGTTGCCGGGCTGCTCGGTAATGGCGGTATCAAGCTCGGCGATCGCCTGCGGCAGCCTGGCGATCTCGGTGAGCTGACGCGCGCGAACGACGCGCTGCTGCGAACGGACATCCGCCGGCAGTGTTGCTGAAACTTCCGGCGGATCACATTCGCCGCGGGCTCTCGCCGGATAGGGCAGCTTGCATGTTCCGAAGCCGAAGGAGCGGATCGGGCCCGCCGTTCCAAGCATGTCTTCGGCGAGAGAGGGCGTGCCCAGCAGCCCGGCGATCAGGATGAGCGGGATGGCGGAGCGAATGCGGGATGTCATCGGAGGACTCACTTGCAGAGCTTGTCGAGCATGCAGGCGCGGATCGCGTCCTTGAAGTCGGGCGTCAGTTCGTCAGGCGCCTGGTTCGAGCGCCAATAGCCGGCGGTGCGCAGCGCCAGAACGGTCCGCTTGAGCACCGACTCTTCGATGCTCACGGCCAGCACCATGTCGTCGAACGCGAGATCGGTCTCGTCGAGTTCCCGATGCATCAGTGCACGCATGCGGAACGCCTCGCCGGATGGCGGATCAATCGCCGCGGCACGATCGAATTCGGCGATCGCCTCGCGGAATTGCTGACGCTTGGCGTGGATGAGCCCGAGGTCGAAGAAGGTCTCATATTGCTCGGACCCGAGCGATTTGGCTTCCTGCAGGTCGGCAAACGCCTCCTGCTCTCGTCCGGGTCTGTAGGTGAGCAAGTGGCCCCGTGCCGTGAGCGACAGGGGAATCCGTTGATAGGTTACGGCAGCGTTCAAGTCCTGCTCTGCACGGTCAAACTGGCCGACTGTCCAGTAAATGCGCGCGCGGTTCTTCAGAGCGACGATGTAGAAGTCGAGCCGGTTACCATAGCCGTCGAAATAGGGCTGCAGATTGATCTCGTCGGGACCGAGCGCAACCAGCGCGTCAGCGGTCTTCAGCGCTTCGTCGAAGCGGCGCAAACGCTGATGACTGTCGCTGCTGAGCAGCAGCGCATACTGGTTTCTCGGCGCGATCGCCAAGGCCATGTCATAATAGCGGATCGCGGAGCGGTCGTCGCCGGCGTCTGCATAGGAGGCGCCGACGCGCCAGATCGCATTCGGATTGGACGGATTGAGCGTCAGGACCTTCTCGATGAGTGAGTGGCTCAGTGTGAGATCGCCGAGACGGGACGCCGTCGTCGCGCGGGACAGCAGCAGTTCTTCATCGGTCGGCATCAGCGCGATGGCGGCATCGTAATCCTTCGCTGCAAAGTCCCACCGCTTCGTGTGATAGTAGCCCGAGCCTCGAACCGAGAGGGCGCGGCCACGCTCGGCCGAGGATGTGTTGGGCTCGGCAAGGATTCGGGAGCAGGCCGCAATGACGATCTCGGGGGAGGTCCTGAGCAGGGACTTCGCGCATTCGCCGTCCTGATCCGCGGCGGTTGCCGGTGCGGTGCATGAGAGACTGGCCGCTGCAACAATTCCTAGAACGGCAAGCCTTACCATGGTGGTTCCCCTGATGCTGGGAACGACATACCGTTGATTTCAGAACGGGCGTGTAATGAAACAACTAAAGGTTTAGCCATGGGGCTGGGGTGGTAGTTCCAGGATCACGCTGAAGTCGCCCGCGCTGCCCGCAAACCGCAGGTTTCCGCCGTGGGCCTCCGCGACGTCCTTGGCGATCGCAAGCCCAAGCCCCGATCCATGCGAGCCGTCGCCCTTCTGAAACGGCGCCAGCAGTCCGGTCTGCGCCTCCTCGGCGATCCCCGGCCCATCATCCCAGACGACGATCGCGACACCCGCCGCCTTCTCCACCCTCACCATCAGCCGCGTCCGCGCGCCATGCGCCAGCGCGTTGTGGATGAGGTTGGCAAGCGCCTCGCGCAGGCTGATGGCGTCGGCGGCGACCACCGCGTTCTCCTCCGACGCCACGAAGCTGACGGAAACCTCCCGATCCAGCGTCAGCGGGACGCTCTGCGACAACACCGATTTCGCCAGCGCGTTGATATCGGTCGCAACGAACCGTGGTGCCTGGGCGCGGTGCTGGATCATGGCGTGATCGAGCAGCTGGCTGGTGAGGCGGGCGAGGTCGGCGATGCGGCCGCGCAGCCGGTCGAGCGCCTTCGGGTCCTCGGTCTGATCGCTCAGCAGCTCGACCTCGGCATCGATGGCCGCGAGCGGCGTGCGCAGCTGGTGCGTGGCGTCGGCGATGAAGCGCTGCATCAGCGCGATGCGCTCGGCGAGGCGCTGCATGAAGCCGTCGATGGCGCCGACCAGCGCGCGCACCTCGCGCGGCGGCGTGATCGCGATCGGGCTGAGATCATCGGGGCGACGCTTGACGATCTCGGCCTCGATCCGCGTCAGCGGCGCGAACACCAGCCGCAGGCAGAGCGCGGTCGCGACCAGCGCCAGCAGGCTCATCGCGGCGATCAGGCCGATCGCCTTCGAGGCAAGATCCCAGGTCAGCGCGTCGCGGGCGCGCAGGGTCTGCGCCAGCACGATCAGGCTCCAGCCGTCGCCAGGCGCGCCGTCGAGCTTGCGCGCCACCGCGGCGATGCGCACGGCCTGGTCGCGATAGACGCCGTCGCGCAGCACCACGCCCTCGCGCAGCGCCCTGGCGGGCGCGGTGACGGCGAGGTCGTCATAGCCGGCGATGACGACGCCGCGCGGATCGGTGACGCGATAGAACACGAGGTCATAGGCCGACAATGTCGCAAACGCCGCCGCCGGCGGATCCAGCGTCACCACGCCGCCCTGCATGTAGATGTTCTCGGCGATCTGCACCGCGCCGCCCGCGAGCAGCTTGTCATAGGCGTCGCGCGCGGCGGTCGCGGCATATTGCCAGGCGGCGAGGCTGAGCACGACGGCGCCGATGGCCAGGATCGCGCCGATCGCGATCAGCAGCCGCGCGCGCAGCGACGCCCTGAGGTCACGAAGCGTGGAGCTGATAGCCAAGGCCGCGCTCGGTCTTGATTTCGACTGACGTCGCCGCCAGCTTGCGCCTGAGACGTGCGACGAACTGCTCGACCGCGTTCGGGCTCGGGTCCTGGTCGAAGCTGAAGAGCTGCTCGACCAGCTCCTCCTTGGCGACGTAGCGACCGGGACGTGCGGCGAGGATTTCCAGCACGGTCAGCTCGCGCCGCGTCAGGTCCAGCGGCTGGCCGGCGACGCTGGCGGTGCGCCCGGCGCGGTCGATCACCAGCGGCCCGAGGGTCAGCAGATTGTCGGACTGGCCGGCTGCCCGGCGCAGCAACGCGCGGGCGCGCGCCTCCAGCTCGCGGTAGTCGAACGGCTTGACCAGATAGTCGTCGGCGCCGAGGTCGAGCGCCCCGATCCGGTCGTCGACTGCCGAGCGTGCCGTCAGCACGAGCACCGGCGTGCGCAGGCCGCGCTTGCGCAGGTGCTTGAGCACGGCAAAGCCGTCCATGTTCGGCAGCATCACGTCGAGCACGATCAAGTCATAGGTCTGCACCTCGATCAGCTCGCTCGCGGTCCGGCCGTCCTTCTCCCAGTCGACGGCGTAGCCGATCCGCTCGAACCGGCTGGTCACGGCGGCGCCGATCTCGGGCGTGTCTTCCACCAGCAGGATGCGCAAGGTCTCGTTGTCCGCTTCGGAGTCAGGTTCGCGTCAGTCTCCTCCTCTATCACTTCGAATAAGGGCGCCGAAGTGCACCAGCGAAATTTCGCACTGCAATATAGAGGAGGGAGGACGATGACCGTCCATCAATCGCCATCTCAGTTCGAGCCGCTGCTCTCGGTCGAGGGCGTGACGCTCCAGTACAAGACGCCGGACACCTTGGTCACGGCGACCTACCGCGTCGATTTCAAGGTCTTCGACTCCGACCGCTTCGTGCTGCTCGGCCCTTCCGGCTGCGGCAAATCCACGCTTCTGAAGGCGATCGGCGGCTACCTGAAGCCGACCGAGGGCCGCATCCGGCTCAAGGGCCACGACGTCAGCGAGCCCGGGCCGGACCGCATGATGGTATTCCAGGAGTTCGACCAGCTGCTGCCGTGGAAGACGGTGCGCGAGAACGTCGTATTCGCGCTGACCGCCAGCGGCCGGCTCGGCACGGCCGAGGCCAACGAGCGGGCGAAGTCCTATATCGACAAGGTCGGTCTCACCAAGTTCATCGACTCCTATCCGCACATGCTCTCCGGCGGCATGAAGCAGCGTGTCGCGATCGCCAGGGGCATGGCGATGGAGCCCGACGTGCTCTTGATGGACGAGCCGTTCGCCGCCTTGGACGCGCTGACCCGGCGCAAGATGCAGGACGAGCTCTTGCAGCTCTGGCAGGACACCCGCTTCACCGTGTTGTTCGTGACGCATTCGATCGAGGAGGCGATCAAGATCGGCTCGCGCATCCTGCTGCTGTCGCCGCATCCCGGCCGCGTCCGCGCCGAGCTCAACAGCGTGCCGCCGGGTACGATGGGTTCGCCCGAGCAGGTCGCGCTCGAAGGGCGCATCAACGACATGCTGTTCGGCCATCACTGAGACGAGGAGAGCATCCATGAGCGAGACGCTGGCGCTGCGCCCCGAAATCGTCAATGCAGACACGCCCCTCGGTGACGTCAAGGTCGAGGCGAGCCTGTCCTGGCTGGAACGCATCTACCGCATCGGTGCGGTCCGCAAGGCCATCATCCTGATGGCGCTCGCCGCGCTGTGGCAGGCCTATGGCCTGTGGCTCGGCAATCCCCTGTTGTTTCCGACCTTCACCGACACGCTCTCAGCCTTCTTCGAGAACATCGGCAACGGTATCATCCCTGCGCGCACCCTGGTGTCGCTGGAGACGCTGCTGATCGGCTACGGCATCGGCATCGCGCTGGCGGCCGTGCTGACCACGATCGCGATCGGCTCGCGGATCGGCGCCGACATGCTGGAGGCGCTGACCTCGATGTTCAACCCGCTGCCGGCGATCGCATTGCTGCCGCTGGCGCTGATCTGGTTCGGCCTCGGCAAGGGCAGTATCATCTTCGTGCTGGTGCATTCGGTGCTGTGGGCGATCGCGCTCAACACCCATTCCGGCTTCCGCTCGGTGTCGAACACCTTGCGCATGGTCGGCCTGAACTACGGCCTGCGCGGGCTGAAGCTGGTGCGCTTCATCCTGATCCCCGCGGCCTTTCCGGCCATCCTCACCGGCCTGAAGGTCGGCTGGGCCTTCGCCTGGCGCACCCTGATCGCGGCCGAGCTGGTGTTCGGCGTGTCCTCCGGCTCGGGCGGGCTCGGCTGGTTCATCTTCGAGAACCGCAACCAGCTGGAGACGGCGAACGTGTTCGCCGGGCTGTTCACCGTGATCTTCATCGGCCTCGTCGTCGAGAACGTCGTGTTCGCCACCATCGAGCGCAAGACGGTGCGGCGCTGGGGCATGCAGCACTGAATTTCGAGTTATAAGCACAACAACAAGGAAGGAGACGACCATGTCCTGGAGCAAATCATTCACGGCCGCCGCGCTCGGCCTCGCCGCGCTGCTCGGCGCCACCGCCGCGCAGGCCGAGGTCAAGGAGATCAGGCTCTCCAAGGGCTACGGCATCCTCTATCTGCCGCTGATCGTGATGGAAGATCAGAAGCTGATGGAGAAGCAGGCCGAGAAGGCCGGGCTCGGTCCGTTCAAGGTGAACTGGCAGATGCTCGACGGCGGCAACATCATCAACGACGCGATGATGGCCGGCTCGCTCGACATCGCCGGCACCGGTGCGCCCGGCTTCATCACGCTGTGGGCCAAGGCCAAGGGCATTCCGGCGGTGGAGGTGGTCGGCGTCAGCGGCCTCAGCTCCACCTCGCTGTGGATGAACACCAACAATCCCGAGATCAAGTCGCTGAAGGATTTCAAGCCGAGCGACAAGATCGCCCTGCCGGGCATCAAGACCTCGCTGTCGGCGGTCATGCTGCAGATGATGGCAGCGCAGGAGTTCGGCAAGGAGAACTACGCCAAGCTCGATCCGATGACCGTCGGCCTGCCGCATCCGGAGGCGCTGGCGGCGCTCACCTCGGGCAAGACCGAGATCACGGCGCATTTCACCTCCCCGCCGTTCTCCTACATCGAGCTGAAGGATTCGAAGATCCGCCGCGTTGCCAATTCCGCCGACGTGCTCGGACGGATGACGATGGACGTGGTGTTCGCGCCCAAGCGCTTCGTCGACGCCAATCCCAAGGTCGTGCAGGCGTTCCTCGACGCGCTCGACGAGGCCTGCACGCTGATCGCCAACGACAAGGCTGCCGCGGCTGAGATCTACGCCCGCACCGCCAAGGTGAAGACCACCAAGGAGGACGTGCTGGAGATGCTGCAGGACAAGGACACCTGGTTCTCCGCGACGCCCGAGGGCGTGCTGAAGATCGCCGAGTTCATGCACGGCGTCGGCTCGATCAAGGTCAAGCCCGCGAGCTGGCAGGACATGTTTGTGACCCAGCTGCGCGACCGCAAGGGCAGTTGAGCGGGAGTTCGGCGAGTCGGTTGCAAGATTGCGTCTCAACTGCCTCCGCCCGTCATTGCGAGCGCAGTGTTCAGCCCGGGGACATGGCTGACAGGTGTTCGGAGACATGGTTGACACCTCAAAATTGGCTCGATTCGTCAAGCAAAGGGGCGAGCGATGCCGTGGCGAGAGGTGTCTGTCATGGACCAGCGACGAGAGTTTGTGATGCTTGCCAAGCAGGAGGGAGCCAACCGGCGGCAGCTGTGTCGGCGGTTCGGCATCAGCCCCCAGACCGGCTACAAATGGATCGAGCGGTCTGACGCCGGCGATACGACGCTGGCGGACCGGTCGCGGCGGCCGCATCGAAGTCCGGAGCGCACCGCAGCTGCGACTGAGCAGCAGATTGTCGCGTTGCGCGATGCTCACCCGGCCTGGGGCGCGCGCAAGCTCGCGCATCGTCTCGATCGCGATGGGCAAGCTGTCCCGGCGATCTCCACCGTGCATAACATCCTGCGCCGCTACGATCGGGTGACGGAGCCTGGCGGCACGCCCGGGCAGCCCTACACGCGGTTCGAGAAGGATGCGCCCAATCAGCTGTGGCAGATGGACTTCAAGGGACACAGTGCGCTGGAGAACGGTGTGTCTTGTCATCCGCTCACCGCGCTGGACGATCACTCGCGCTTTTCCTTGTGCCTGGCGGCCTGCGACAATGAGCGCGGCTCTACGGTCAAAGGACATTTGGAGACGACGTTCCGCCGCTATGGACTGCCGGATGCGATGTTCGTCGACAACGGTGGCCCCTGGGGCTTTACTCTCGAAGACCCCTGGACCGCGTTGACGGTCTGGCTGCTGAAGCTCGGCGTTCGAACGATCCATAGCCGGCCCTATCATCCCCAG
The DNA here is from genome assembly GCF_051168175.1 of Bradyrhizobium sp. HKCCYLRH2047. Classification (NCBI taxonomy): domain Bacteria; kingdom Pseudomonadati; phylum Pseudomonadota; class Alphaproteobacteria; order Hyphomicrobiales; family Nitrobacteraceae; genus Bradyrhizobium; species Bradyrhizobium sp. HKCCYLRH2047. The sequence continues at coordinate 61,740 of NZ_JBNPUM010000009.1, read as the reverse complement.
AGCCGCGGCAAGAACGAACGCTTCCACCGCAGCCTGAAGGCCGAGGTCTTTGCCTTCAAGCGTTACAGGGACCTTCCCGATGTCCAGCGGGCACTCGACGAATGGCGAGCCGTCTACAATCTCGACCGCCCCCATGAGGCTCTCGACTTCAATGTGCCGGCAAGCCGCTATCGGCCCAGCCAACGCACCATGCCGGATCGCCTTCCGACGGTGGACTACGACGAGGGGGAGATCGTCCGTTCCGTGTCGAGCACGAAGGCCTATGTCAGTTTCGAGGGACGGCTCTGGAAAGTCCCTCAAGCCTTTCGCGGTGAGCGACTCGCTATTCGTCCACTCAGACAAGACGGAAAATTCGGAGTTTTCTTTGCCGCTCATCAGATCGCAGCGATCGATTTGCGTGACCCCAAAAGTGTCAACCATGTCCCCGAACAGGTGTAAGCTATGTCTCCGGGCTAAACAGCAGCGAAGCAATCCAGGGTGGTGGGCGGGACTCTGGATTGCTCGCGCTCGCAATGACGGCGGAGGGTATGTCCTCCAACGCTGCCTGAGCCCCGGAACTTCCCTGAACCGACCCACCGGCCGCCGCGACCCATGTCCGGCGGCCGGCTGCCGTCATTGCGCCGTCGCCAAAGCTGTGCTGTGTGAAGGCGGTACAACCGGATGAAGAGGGGGACGCGCGATGCGGAGATTGCTGACCGTGCTGGCGGCGCTGATGACGCTGAGCCTGACCAATTGCGGCTACAACGCCATCCAGACCAATGACGAGCAGGTCAAGGCGGCCTGGTCGGAGGTGGTCAACCAGTATCAGCGCCGTGCCGACCTCGTGCCCAACCTGGTCAACAGCGTGAAGGGCTTTGCCCAGCAGGAGAAGGACGTGCTGCTCGGCGTCACCAACGCCCGCGCCAAGGTCGGCAGTGTCCAGGCCACGCCCGACGTCGTCAACGATCCCGCGGCGCTGCAGAAGTTCCAGGCGGCGCAGAGCGAGCTGACCTCCGCGCTGTCGCGGCTGCTGGTCGTCACCGAGAATTACCCGCAGCTCAAATCGGACGCGCTGTTCCGCGACCTGATGTCCCAGCTCGAAGGCACCGAGAACCGCATCACGGTGGCGCGCAACCGCTACATCAAGGCGGTGCAGGAGTATAACGTCGGCATCCGCACCTTCCCGAACAATCTGACCGCGATGGTGTTCGGCTACAAGGAGAAGGCCAACTTCACCGTCGAGAACGAGCGCGAGATCTCGGTGGCGCCGAAGGTCGACTTCAACGCGCCGTCGCCTGCGCCGTCGAAATAGCCGGAGCAGGGAATCGTGCGCGCGCTGCCGGTCCTCAAGGCGCTGCTTGCGACGCTGTTCGTCTGCCTCGCGACGATCGTGCTGGCGGACGTCGCGGTGCCGCAGCTCACCGGCCGCGTCGTCGACCAGACCGGCACGCTGTCCTCCTCGGACATCGCGGGCCTCACGCAGAAGCTGAAGGACCTGGAAACCCGCAAGGGCAGCCAGGTCGCGGTGCTGATCGTGCCGACGACGCAGCCGGAGACCATCGAGCAGTTCTCGCTCCGTGTCGCCGAGGTCTGGAAGATCGGGCGCAGGAAGGTCGACGACGGCGCGCTGCTGGTGATCGCCAAGAACGACCGCAAGCTGCGCATCGAGGTCGGCTACGGCCTCGAAGGCAGCCTCACCGACGTCACCGCACGCCGCATCATCGACGAGGTCATCACGCCGAAATTCCGTACCGGCGATTTTGCCGGCGGTATCGATGCCGGCATCGACCGTATCATCGGCGTCATCAACGGCGAGACCCTGCCGGTGCCGCAGCCGCAGGCCTCGCATGGCGACGATTTGGATTTCGATTCCATCAGCTCGTTCGCGCCGGTGGCGCTGTTCGGCGCACTGGTGATCGGCGGCTTTCTGCGGACGCTGCTCGGCCGGCTGATCGGCTCGCTCGCGACCGGTGGCGCCATGGGCGTGTTCGCCTGGCTGATGGTGGGATCGGTTGGGCTGGCGGCGCTGTCGGCGATCGCCGGCTTCGTCATCGCCTTCGTTGCCGACGCCTTCGGCGCGATGACGCCGGGCAGCGGCCGCCGCGGCGGCTGGTCGAGCGGCTCGTCGTCATCAGGCTGGAGCAGCGGCAGCTCGAGCGACAGCGGCAGCTTCTCCGGTGGCGGCGGCAGTTTTGGCGGCGGCGGCGCCTCGGGCAGCTGGTGAGGACGGGGCGCGCGACCATGGGCATCAGGCGGATCGGCCGGCATCTCCTGCAGCATCACTGGCAGCTCAGGCGCATCTTCACGCCGGCTGTGCTGGCCCGCATCGAGCAGGCGATCAAGGACGGCGAGCGCACCCATGCCGGCCAGCTCCGCTTCGTCGTCGAGGGCGCGCTCGACGGCCGGCCGCTGTGGCGCGACCAGCCACCGCGCGAGCGCGCGCTCGACGTGTTCTCGCAATTGCGCATCTGGGACACCGCGCACAACAACGGCGTCCTGATCTACCTGCTCTTGGCTGATCGCGACGTCGAGATCATCGCCGACCGCGGCATTCATCACCGCGTCGGCGCCGAGGGCTGGGAGACGATCTGCCGCGCGATGGAGGCTGAGTTCCGCGCCGGACGCTTCGAGCAGGGCGTGATGCAGGGCATCGCGGCCGTGTCGCGCGAGCTCGCCAGGTACTTTCCGCCGCATGCGGGAGAGACGAACGAGCTGCCCGACGCGCCAGTGGTGCTGTAGCGCTGATCGTACCAGTCGCACTCACTTCGCCGGTCGCGCTCATCCTAGCTGGATGTGAGCGCGCCCCCTCTTCGCTGCGCTCGCAACGACGCGGATGGAAAATACGTCCACAACTTACACCGTCGCAGCTCAGGCGCCGTAGCGCTTCGCCATCGCCTGCGCCAGCTCGGCCATCTTCGCGCGCAACTCCGGCGGATCGAGCACCTCGGCCTCGGGGCCAAACCGCAGCAATTCACCCGCGGCGTGCCACAGCGTCGTCCCGGTCGGGATCGTCGCGATACGCCAGCCCTGCGCATCGGCCTCGTCGGCGAGGCGCATGCGGGCGCGCACGTAAGGCTGGCTCCACACTTCCAGCAGTTTCACACCGAGCGGCGACAGGCGCACCGTGGCCGTCTTCGGATGCAGCTCCGCCTCCAGCCGCTCCGTCGCGGCGCGCCAATAGGCGGCAAGGTCGAAATCGGCGGGCCGCGCGAAACTCTCGTTCGTCACCGTGCAGTCGAGGATGCGCGCGACGCGATAGGTGCGCACGCTGCGCTCGACCCCTCCTGCGAGATACCAATTGCCGCCCTTCAGCACGAGGCCGAGCGGCGCGACGCGGCGGCGCTTCTCGGCGCGCCAGGTCTGGTAGCGGATGTCGATCTGCCGCTCGGCGAGCAGGGCATCGGCGATGGCGCGCAGATGCGGCGGCTCCTCGGCCTCGCCGAACCAGCCGGGCGCGTCGAGGTGGAAGCGCGCCTGCATGCGGCCGGCATTGGCGCGCAGGCTCTGCGGCAGCGCTGCCACCAGCTTGGTCTGCGCCGCGCTCATCGCGTCGTCGAGCCCGAGGGCTGCGGCGGGGCCGGGCAGGCCCGCCATGAACAGCGCATCGGTCTCGGCCGGGGACAGCCCGTTCAGCCGCACGCGATAGCCGTCGAGCAGACGGAACCCGCCTTCGGCGCCGCGCTCGGCATAGACGGGGATCCCCGCCGCGGCGAGCGCGTCGATGTCGCGGTAGATCGTGCGCACCGAGACCTCGCAGGCGGCTGCGAGCTCGGGCGCCGTGACCTGTCCCTTGGCCTGCAGGGTGGTGAGGATGGAGAGCAGCCGGCTCGCGCGCATGCCCTTCTTTAAACATACCTGACACACCTTGTCAGGTATGGTGTGCGACAAGCCCGCCACCGCAGCCGGCAATGGGAGGACACCATCATGACCGCCGACGACAAGATCACGCTGTATTACTCGCCGCAGACCCGCGCCGCCGGCACCCGCGTCCTGCTCGAGGAGCTGGGCGCGCCCTACGATCTGCATGTCCTCAACATGAAGGCGGGCGAGCAGCGCAAGCCGGAGTTCCTGGCCGTCAATCCGCTCGGCAAGGTGCCGACGATCGGACATCGCGGCCAGATCGTGACCGAGCAGGTCGCGATCTTCATCTATCTCGCCGATCTGTTTCCGCAGGCGGGGCTGACGCCGGCGCTCGACGATCCCATGCGCGGGCCCTATCTGCGCTGGATCGCCTATTACGGCGCGTCGTTCGAGCCCGCCGTGATCGACCATTTCATGAAGCGCGAGCCCGCGCCGGTCACACAGTCGCCCTATGCCGACTACGATACGATGCTGGGTGCGCTGGAGCAGCAGCTAGCCAAGGGGCCGTATCTGCTCGGCGAGCGCATGACTGCCGCCGACGTGCTGTGGGGTGTCGCCTTCAACTGGACCATGATGTTCGGCGTGGTGCCGCGCAAGGACGTGTTCGTGCGCTACGCCGAGCGCATCACCCAGCGTCCGGCGTTCCAGCGCGTCACCGCTGCGGATGCCGAGATGGCGGCCCAGCACGCGGCCGCCGCCGGCGTCTGAGCGCCGGCATCGACGCAATCGAGCGAGGTCTCGCCGGCAACGGGACCTCGCCGATGTGATGGCACGTTGTCCGCCAGGCGCGGGTCGCCAGATGTCGGGCTTCCCGCGGCGGCGTCGCTAGTTCAGGCTGATCCCCGTGAGCGGCGTGCCGTCGACGCCGTTGTTGCTGATCGCGTTGTTCTTGAAGGACGAGACCGAGCCGCCGCCGGTCTGAACGACGCCGTTGGAATTGCCCTGGATGACGGAATTTCCCAACGTCACGATGGCGCCGCTGCCGCTTGCCAGAACGCCGGTGTTGTTGAACTCGGAGGTCAGCCGATCGAGAAACACGCCCATCCCCGGCTTGCCGGCCGGGACCGTGGCGGATATTCCGGCATTGCCATTTTCGATGGCCTTGGTGTTGGAGACGAGCACGCTGATTGCGCTGCTCGAATTGGCGGTTGTGACCGTGACGCCGAACGCCGACGCCTTGAGCGAGGAGTCCGCGATCACCACCTGTGCCGCACCGGTCGGCGCGACAGAGATTGCGCTTTGCGAGAAGTTCTCGAAGGTACAGTTCTCGACGACGAGCTTTCGGCCGGCCAGGAAATTGACGCCGTTGAGGCCGAGGGTCGTGCCGGCGCCGTTGATGCTCAGATTGCGCAGGATGATGACATCGTTGGCGCCGGCATTCACATTGATGCCGTTGGTCGCCGACGCCAGGACCGAGGCCATGGTCCCCCCGCCGTCGATGGTGATCGACTTGGTGATCGTGACGGCGCCGTAGCCGCCGGGATCGAGCACGTCGATCTCACCGCCGGCGGCGGTCTTCGAGATCGCGCCGGCGAAGGTCTTGCAGGGCGCAGTCCGGCTGCACGGGTTGACGTCGTCGCCGACCCCGGACACCCAGGTCCGCGTCGCCTGCGCGTGCGCGCCTGACGAGGCAAGGATCAAAAGTGCGGCGCACAAAAATCCGATCGAAGAAATGAGCTTTCGCATGAGTGCTCCCCTTGAAAAAATGGAAGTGAAAAAATAGTCCGAACGCGTAGTATTAGTCTACGAAAGCAACCAGAGCGTTCATCGAAAACAACAAGGCCGGCGGCACAATATACAATCTATGATTGTGTATTGACCAGGGGCGATCTCGACGGTGCGGCACCGTCATCGTTGTTCCGGTCTCTTGGGGGCCATAACATCCTTAGGCTTCGAAAGTGCTCCCCGGCAGGAATTGGTATCCGCGGCATCAGAAAACAGCGGTCTGAAAAGAAGCGCCTCATGTTGCGCGTGGTGCGATCAAGATCTTCTGGATCAATCTGCATGCTCCGAGCCCGTGAATCGATCAGTGCTCGTCATTGTGACCTCTACGTCGTAGCTGCTGCCTTCATATTTGCTGTCTGCGTAGAAGCAGAATTCATATTCGCGTCCCGGTCGTAGAAGCGGAATCCCGGTTCGGGGCATTTGGCCGGCGCCGCCGATATGGAAGTTGCCGAGCTCGTCGGCATATCCCACCAGATCATCGGGCCGCACGCCTTTGATGGCCGGCTGACAATCGATGCGCATTGCTCTCTTCGGTTTCTCGTTCCTCGCTCGGCGAACGCTTCCCTCAAGGTTCTGGTGCAGGCCCGTCCTATCAGCCAAGCAGGCAGCCAGCCGTCCGATGTCGAGAACTGGCGTTCAGTTGGCCGACAAACATGCCTTCCGTCTGTCGATGGCATTGCAAGACTGACAACATTCGCAAGCCTACAGTCGTCCATCGACCACTGACCCGACGGGCAATTTCCGCAATCCCGTCATGCGCCAACTGCCCGTCGAGCCAGTTTGTCGCACGCTTGCCGGCTTGCAGCGTCGGGCAAATCACGACGATGATCCCGGCCATCCCGCCTGCAATGAAGAGGGACGTTTCGGCCGATCGTCACGAGGCGTAGCAGCGGGGAGCGGTGGCCGTATCGGACTTGGGGCTTTGCGCAAGCGGGCCGGCGAGCAAGCGCGGTACGGACGGTCAAGTCGTAGGGTCCTGGCATCCCGATGCCGATGTCAAGTTCGCATGCAGGCTTCGCCTCGTGCGGATGACGGTGACCAGAAAGCCCGGCGCACCGGGGAGACTACGAAGCAGCCGTAACGCCATCGCGCAGGGAGGGCCGGGTCGTTCCGGCTGAACCTGTGGTTCCTGCCCCGTGCAATCTTTCCGCACGGGGGCCACGGGTGCCAGTCGGCACCCGGCCTTCCCTGCGCCCTCCGACTGATGCGGAGGGAATGATGGTCAAAGCTCGGGTGCAATCGCGCCGCGAGAGCGGCTCTGTTTGACTCCCCGTCGACCACGCTGCGCCGCGTGCCGATCGAGCTTGCTGCCTCCGGACGGGCCGCCCAGAGCTGAATATTCGGGCACCGCCCGCCACATCTGCTCCACTTTGTCGGCGCAAATCCGCCCGGTATGAATCCCTAAAACTCAGGTAAGCCTTGCAAAAGTAAGATTTTGGCAATCAATCGAACGCTAACTAAGGTTACCAAGTGCTCAACGTCATGCGGAGACTCTGAACGTGAGCGACCAAAAGCCCGAACGGGCCAGCCTTGGCGTGGCCGGTACGACTGGCGCGGCCCCTGCGAGCGTCGACCCGGCCCTGACGACATCCGCCTCCCCGGACGCAGTCGATCCGGCCGTGCCCACGATCGCCGCGGTGGCCCCGCCCATGATCGCGCCGGATCACGAAGCGCCGGCGGCTGATCGTCCGGGCATCGACCCCAAGGTGGCAATCGTGGAAGCGGTGACCGCGCCCGAGCCGCAGCTCGACACCAAGGCCGGACCGGTTGCATTGGACGGCGCCACGACCGACGCCAAGTCTGCGCCCAACAGCCCTGGGCTCAACAGCCCAGCGATCAACAGCTCTGCGATCAATACCGGGATGACGGCCGGCACCGAGATCGGAACGATCAAGCCCGAGCAGGCCAAGAGCGAAGTCGTCACGGCCGAGCCGGAGAAGATCGAGCCCGCCAAGATCGAGGCGGTGAAGCTGGAGCGCGCCAAGCCCGAGCCTGCGCGGCTCGACCTGGTCAAATCCGACAAGGGCAAGTCCGACAAGGTCAAGCCCGAGCTGACAAAGTCGCAGGCGGCAAGGGGCACGGTGCCGGGCAAGGTCGAAGCCGGAGCGGTCCCGAGTGCTGCGAAATCTCCCTCGACGATCCTGGATCTGATCAGGACCGAGCCGGTCAAGTCGGAGCCGATCAAGGCGGCGGCGGCCGGCGAGCTCCTCAAGGTCGAGACGCCGAAGCTGTCGGCGCTCGCGGCCAATGCGCCGAAGGTGGGTCCGATGGCGGCGACCTCGCCGAAGCCGGACGCGCCCATCAAGCCGGATGCGCCGATCAAGCCCGTGACTGCCACCAAGACGGAAGCCGTCATCCGGCCCGAGCCGGCCGCAAAGCCCGAGCCGGCGGCGAAACCAGAGACGGTTGCCAAGCTGGAGCCCGTTGCCAAGCCGGCATCGGCAGCCAAGCCAGAGGCGTCCGCGTCGCGTCCGGTCACGCCGGTCCAGGCGGCCGCCGGACCGCTGACCAAGGCGAGTGCTCTTGCCGCCGTCGACAAGGCCGCAGCCTGGGCCAGGGCGAAGTTCAAGACCGAGCCGTTCAAGGTCGATGCGGCGCCCAAGCCGGCGGCCGCCGCGACGGCAGCTCGCGCCGCTGGGGCGTCGCCGCCTCCGCAGGCGCAGACCCTGCCGCATGCCGCGAACGGGAGGCTCAACCTTCCGGCCATGGCCGCGATCCTGCTGCTGTCGATGGTCGTCGGCGGCGTTGCCGGTGGTCTGGTCACCGCCAAATTCGTCACGCGCTCCGGCGGCGGTGACGTGGCCGATGCGACGGCTGGCGAGGCTGCGGATTCCACGCTTGGCGCGACGGTGGCGCGGATCGACAATGATGTCGCCGCGCTGAAGGCGAGCCTCGACCAGACCAATCAGACCAGCCTCGTCGAGCTCAACAAGTCCGCCGAGCGTCTCGACCGGCTCGAGAAGATCCTGGGTGACCTGTCGACGAAATCGTCGGCCAAGCCGAGCGAGCTGCAGCGTCTGAGCGAGGCCGTGGACCGGCTGCGCGCCGCGCAGGCGTCCGCGACATCGCAGCAGGCGGCGTCACGTGACAGCGCGGCATCCGTGCCGCAGGCCGTGGGTGCGATCAATGCGGCGGCCCCGCCCGCGGGGGTGGCGAGCCGCCAGGAGGCGAACCGCGCCGAGGCAGCCAGGACCGAAGCAGCAAGGGCAGAGGCGAGCCGGACCGAGCCGGCGCGGGCGGAGGCCGCTCCTCGTCCCGAGCCGAACCGCGCGGACGCCGCCAAGCCCAAGGTCGTCGAGGGCTGGGTGCTGCGTGACGTCGGTCGTGGCGGCGCGCTGATCGAGGGCCGCGGCGGCCTCTACGAGGTCTATGCCGGCGATCCCGTGCCGGGTCTCGGCAAGGTCGACGCGATCCGCAAGCAGGACGGCCGCTGGGTGGTCGTCACCACCAAGGGGCTTGTCGTCTCGCGCTGACCGACCATCTGTTTTTGGAGACGAATCTGACGAGGCGCCTCACCGCGACGTGAGGCGCCTCGTCGCACAATTGTCCGAAGCCGCCCGCCTTTCGGCTATCTTCGAGGGCTAGCAGGCCGTCAGTTGCGCCATGGAATCGAGGAGGCGGATCTTGCGACTGTCGGTATTCGGCTTTGTGATGCTGTGCTGCGCCCCGTTCGCCCATGCGGACGAGAGCGCGCCGATCGAGCGCGGCGCCGCCATCCTCGAGCCGTTCGCGCTGCGTGAGCTCGACAACGGCGCGTTCGGCCTCGGAAAGATGCTCGCGCGCGCGAGCGATGCGCCGCTGACCGACGCGGCATTGTTCGCGCTGCCGTCGATGGCCCCCGTGCGCAAGGCGCTCGAGGCGGAGTTCGACCGCTACGTCGACAAGCACAAGACGACGTTGCCGAACGAGAGCATCGGCGTCGGCACGTCCTACGCGTTCCAGCTGTTCGACCGCACCGTGCTCGATTCGTCCGATGCCCGCTTCGTGCTGGCCGGTGTCGTCAATCGCATGGATCGCGCCTTCGTCGATCCCGACCATTGCGGCGAGGTGCGGCTGCTGTACCGCCTGACGCGGACGACGCCGCCCGAGGCCAAGGACGGCGAGGTCGCCTCGCCGCGGCTGCCGATGACGCTCAACATCGTGCTCAAGGCGCGCAGCGACGCGCAAGCCAAGAGCAACTCCCCGAGCTGCGCCGAGATCGCCAAGCGGTGGCTGGCGACGTCCGATCTGCAACTGACCGGGCCGGAGCTTGCCGCGAAGCTGATGGCGCCGGACGGGCCGCTGGCGCTGATCAGGCCGGAGAACATCCACCGCATCGAGACCAACCTGCAGATCGCGCATGCGCCGAAATCGGCGATCCGCGATTTCCGCACCGACTACATGATGAAGGTGTTCGACTATCAGGCCGCGAGCGGGACGTTCGAGGAGGCGGAGCTGGAGGATCAGGTCGATCGCGACCGGCTGCTTTCGGATGCCGCGCTGGCGCGCGAGTTCAAGGCCTGGCTGCTCGACCCCGTCCATCTCGGCGAGCTCGACCGCGGCACCGCGGTGATCCCCGACCAGTTCCTGGCCAAGGTTGCGGTGGCGCCGACCCCGGTCGGCTTCGTCAATTCCGATCTGCTGCCGGCCTACGGGCTGGTGCAGGGGAGCGCGGCCGGGCAGGGCGCGGTGTTCACCGAGTCCGATGTGGTCGGCGCGCTGGAGAAGGCGGCCGCGCAGGGCATCGTGCTGCAGAACATCCAGTCGGTCGCGGGCTTCGAGCGTCGCCTCAACGATTCGAGCTGCGGCGGCTGCCATCAGACCCGCGGCATCGGCGGCTTCCACTTCCCCGGTGTCGACTGGATGGCGGAGAAGCCGTCCAACACCGTGGTGGTGCCGGGCTCGCCGCATTTCTTCGGCGACCAGGTCCGCCGGCGCGACATCCTCAACGCCTTTGCCGAGGGCCGTACGCCGGATTTCTCGCGCGGCTTCGCCAGCCGCCCGCAGCTGCGCGGCAGCGATGAACTCGCCGGCACGGTCTACAATGACGGCTGGGGCGGGCATTGCTACGCGCGCCACGCCGAGGCCGCGGACAACGACAAGAGCTTCTCGACCTGGACCTGCGCCGCGAACCTGTCCTGTCAGACCGGGCCGGCGACGCGGTTCGGCATGTGCTTCATCGCGACGCGCTAGCTCAGGCCACTGCGCCGCGCGCGCGCAGGTCGCGGATGGCCTCGTCGTCGAAGCCGGCGCTGCGCAGGATCTCGTCGCTGTGCTGCCCTATGCCGGGCGGCTTGCGCGGTGCGACCTTGCGCTGGCCGTCGATGAAGATCGGGCTGTTGACGGTCAGCATGGTGTCGTTCTCGAACGGCACCAGCACATCGTTCTCGATCATCTGCCTGTCGTTCGGGATGTCGTCGAGAATGCCGACCACGCCGAACACGAGCCCGCTGCCGTCGAGGATCCGGCGCCATTCGGCCAGCGGCCTGGTCGCGAACACCGCGTCGAACTCATGGATCAGCTCGACCGAGCGGGCGTGGCGATCGGCCTTGGTGATGAAGCGCGGATCGTCGATCAGCTCCTCCCGGCCAAGGCAGCGGGCGAGGATCGGCCACTGCTTCTCCTCATTGAGGAGCGACAGCATGATCCAGCGGCCGTCCTGGCATTTGTAGTGATTGGCGACCGCGTTCAGCGCGCGCTCGCGCGGTCGCCGCTCGACGAAGGTCGCACCGCAAAGCTTGGCCTGGGCGAGCACGGAGGCCGCCCAGACCCCGTTGGCCATCAGGTTGGTGGCGACATGGCAGCCCTTGCCGGTCTTCTCGCGCTGGTAAAGCGCCGTGACGATCGCGCCATAAAACGCCATCGCGCAGGGGTGGTCGCCCATGCCGGCGACGGAGCGGGCGGGTGTCGTGCTCTCGTCGGCACGGACCAGGTCCATCAACCCGGAGCGCGCCCAATAGGCATTGCTGTCGAAGCCCGGTTTGTCGGCTTCCTCGCCCTTCTCGCCATATCCGGTGAACGACGCGTAGATCAGCCGTGGATTGAGCGGCGCGAGCTTGTCGTGGGTGAGGCCGAGCTTGGCGCGGACCGACGGCGGAAAGTTGGTGATGAAGACATCGGCCTCACCGACCAATCTATGCAGGACGGCCTGCGCTTCCGGCTTCGACAGGTCAAGCGCGAGGCTGCGCTTGTTGCGGGCTTCAAGATACCACGCGTAGTTATGCTCGCTGCGCGGATAGCCCGGCAGGTTCGGCAGGTTGCGGTAGGGATCGCCGGCGCCGGGCGGCTCGATCTTGATGACGTCAGCGCCGAAATCGGAAAGCACGGTGGCGGCTGCGGGAGCCGCGATGAAGCTCGCGCAGTCCAGCACCTTCAGGCCATGGAAAATGCCCTTGTCGTCCATGATGCGCCGCTCCCGTCGCTTGTTTCCGCGCGCTGGAATTCTGTTGTCGGCGCGGTTCGAGGCGCATTTGACCCGGGTCGGGCGGGCGAGGCAATGGCGGGGAGGGAGCTGAAACTACAAACAAGCGTAAAGATGTGATCAGGAGCGGGCACCGCTCCTGTCTATTTCGACGTGTCGACAATCATACTGGCTTGGTGAGGGGAACGATCGCGCCGAAAAGCCGCGAGGCGGAATGGCGCGCCAATTGATCCGCTACACTTTCAGGTTCTCGGCCGAACTCCTGCCGCGGTTGGCAATCTCGTCGTACTCGATGGTCTGGCCCTCGTTGAGGGTCGCCAGCCCGGCCTTCTGCACGGCGGAGATGTGAACGAAAATGTCCTTGCCCCCGGCCGCAGGCTGGATGAAGCCATAGCCCTTGGTCGGGTTGAACCACTTGACCGTACCTTTAGCCATACGTCGCCTCCGCGGGATCAATCCAATTCGAACCGGCGGTCCCCGCAAACCGTCAGGCCCGGAATTCGAGAATACTGCGGTTGTGACAGGCGTGATAGCGCAAACAGCGGGCGGTTTTGGCCCGAAATGATCGATATCGTGGCGGCTTTGCGGCTTTTGACCGCAACGCCACCGTTCCGCCCGTCGCCGCGGACCCGCTGCAACCGTTCTCGGTATGACAGCGCAGGCTGCAAACAGGTTCAACGCAACTCGTCATGCAGCCGTCCCTTCGTCCGAGAGCATCGCGAGTTCGGCGGCATCCATGGCCGTCCTGACGCGCATCGGCTCAGCGCGGCCGCGAATCTCGACCTCGCGCTGCGGCAGCACGTCGGCGGCAAGTCGCGCCCGCGCGTAGACCTCGTCCGAGATGATGACCTGGCAGCCGAGGGTCTTCGTCATGTCCTGCAGTCGTGATGCGACGTTGACGGCGTCGCCCAGCGCGGTGAACACCATGTGGTCGCGATAGCCGATCTCGCCCACGATCACCTCGCCGCCGTGAATGCCGATGCCGAAGCGGATCGGGTCATGCAGATCATGGCTGAGGAACGCGTTCAGCTCGGCGATGTTGGCCGCGATGTCGCGCGCCGCCTGGATCGCCTGGCCGCACGCGACATGTGAATCGGTGGCTAGTCCGAACAGCGCGAGCATACCGTCGCCGACGAACTGATTGGGCTGCCCGCCATTCGCCAGCACGGCCTGGGAGACGGCGCTGAGGAAGCGGTTGACGATGAACACGACGTCGAACGGCAGCCGTTTCTCAGCGAGGCCGGTCGATCCGCGCATGTCGACGAACAGGCTGACGAGGTAGCGCTCCTGCCCGATTCCGGCGCGCGAGCTAGTGCGCTCGCCGGGTGTCGGGTTCGGCATGAACAGCTGAAAGAATGAAAGATCGCCGGTGGGGCGCAACTGGCAGGCCAGCCTGACCGACGGGTCGGCCGCGCCGATCTGCGCGAGCACGAAGGCCTCGCGAGGCGAGGGTGGCGGCAGCGCGCCGGGATCTCCGATCACCCTGATGCGGCAGGTCGAGCAGCGCGCGCGGCCGCCGCACATGCTGGCATGCGGTACGTTGTTGCGCAGACTGGCCTCGAGCACCGACAAACCCTTTGGCACCCGGATGGAGCGGCCATTGTTGTAGGATAGCGTGACCATGCCGCCACGTCGCTCATGCACCGCTCGCACGCCGCGCGCGGCGAGCGCCAAGCCGATCAGGCCGCCATAGCCGATCAGGAAGCCGTTCATGATGGTCTCGAGTACTGCCTGCTCCAGGGGCGTGCCCATCTGCCGCGACAGATTCTCGACCCGCCACTGCGGCGCTGCGCTTGCCGCGATGACGTCTCGGCCTCCACGGTAGAAGCCGAGCAGCGCCAGCGCCGGGATCAGCACGGCGCAGGCGAGCAGCCACGGCGCCGCGCGCTTGTAGAACGGCTTGAGCCGCAGCCAGAAGTGCAGCCCGATGCAGCCATGCGCCCATGACGTCAGCAGCGCGGCCGACATCAGCCAGATCCGCCAGGACGGGCCGGTCCAATAGGAGTACAGAACCTGCGGGTACAGCTTCTCTTGTCCGTACAGGGCCTGCCCGATGCGGACGCCGGCGATGTGGCTGAAGATCAACGCGGGGATGCTGAGGCCGAGCAGCAGCTGCAGAGGCTCCATCGTGCTGCGGCTGAATTGCCGGCGCTGATAAAGCGCCCACACGCCGAGCCCGCCATGGGTGAGAGCGGCCGCATAGAACAGCACGGCGATCGGAGGAAACTGCCAGAACGCCACATGATAGGACACGCCCTCGGCGAGGGCCTGCAGCGAGATGTTGCCGAGCGCATGGTTGAGAAAATGGCTGAGCAGGTAGCTGAAGAGGATGAAGCCGCAGATCAGCCGTACCTGCCGCACACCGATGCCGCGCCGGGCGGACTGTAAACGATGGGAAATCGAAATGGTCATGTGGTCCGTATGATCTGGAGCCGCAATGCTAGAGATTTATTCCCTGTTGTCCTAGAGGGCTGATGGCGGTGGTCATCCGGCGGCGCGAGCTGCGCGCGCGAACGTTGACTCGCCCGGCGGAGTCGGGGAAAAGCACCGCGTGACGGCCATTCCCCCAGGCATCGACAGCCCAAAGTTTCGCTCCACGCGCGCTGCGTGGCTGATGGCTGCGGCCGTGATCACGAGCATGACGATCATCCGTCTCGTCTACGCCGCTGCGCTCGATCTGCGTACCGACGAGGCCTATTACTGGACCTGGTCGAAGGAGCTGCAGCTCTGCTTCCTCGATCATCCGCCCATGATCGCCTGGTTCATCCGGCTGGGCACTTCCCTGTTCGGCGATACCAATCTCGGCGTCCGCTTTGCCGGCATCCTCGCGATGGGCGCGACGCAGCTCCTGCTCGCCGACATCGTTCGCCGCGCCACTCACAACATGCGGGCGGTGATCATCGTGGTGCTGCTGCCAGAGGCCGCGCTCTATTATGGCCTGCTGATGGCCAAGGTGGCGCCGGACGTCGCGGCGATCCCGTTTGCGCTCGCGATGATCTGGGCGCTGGTGCGGCTCGCCGAGAGCGACGACGGCCGCTGGTGGCTCGCTGCCGGACTGTTCGGCGGGCTGGCGCTGCTGTCCAAATTCACCGTCGTCATGCTGCTGCCCGCCGTGGCGGCATTCCTGCTCGTTCCGGCCTGGCGCAGCCGCTGGCTGTTCAGTCCCTATCCATGGTGCGGAGCATTGATCGCGCTGGCCGTGTTCTCGCCGGTGCTGATCTGGAACGTACAGCACGACTGGGCCTCGTTCCGCTTCCAGTTCGTTCGCGCCACCGCGCCGCATGAGTTGTCGTTGCGGACGCTCGGCGATTACATCGGATTGCAGTTCGGACAGGTCGGCTTCGTGCTGCTGCCGGTCACGCTGTCGGCGCTGAGTTTCACGGCCTGGCGCGGCTATCGCACGCGTGAGCCGGTCGCGATCCTGCTGTCGACGGCGGTGCTGGTGCCGTTCCTCTACTTCCTCTGGAAGTCGTTCACCTTGCGGATCGGCGACACCTGGCCGATGTTCATGTGGCCGATCGGGTTTGCGGCGGTCGCGATCAACATCGTCAAGCTGCCGCAGGACGGCGCGCCCGCCTGGTTCGTCCGATCCACCGTGCGCTGGGCGCGCATCGCCGTCGTCAGCGGCATCGCCATGGTGGTCCTGATCTTCCTCTACTACGTCGCCGCGCCCTGGAATTTCCTCGGGCGGGCCGATCCGATCGGCGCCGAGGCGGGCTATCAGCAGGTGGCGGCGCGCGCCGAGCAGGAGCTCAAAAGCAGCGGTGCCACCTGGATCGCGACCTCCGACTATCGCACCTACGCGATGATGCGGTGGTTCTTTCGCGGCCGCGTGCCGGTGATCCAGATCAACGAGCGTGCCCGCTTCATCGGCTTTCGTGATCCCGGCATGAACCGGATCGCGGGACATGCCGGCCTCTACGTCGTGCGCGAGCCGGACAATGCCGGCCCGCTGCTGGCGGACACGACCGCGCACCGCGAGCCGCTCGGACGCGTCGAGCGGAGCTGGCGCGGCCGCGTCATGGACACCTACGCGTTCGGCAGTCTGACGGGCTGGACGCCCGAACTGGCGCCGCCGCCGGACTCGCCATTGTACCAATGGCGCTGGCTCGCCGGTGAGTTCGATTCCGCGCCGCCGGCCTGAGCCTCATCCCTGCTCCTCCTGCTTGCGCAGGAGATCCTTGGCGAGATCCGCCAGCGCCGGTCGCGGCAGCGCGGCAAACGGCATCGGGCGCGTCACGTCGATGGCCGCGAGGCCGAGCCGCGCCGTGAGCAGTCCGTTGAGCACGCCCTCGCCGAGCCGCTGCGACAGCTTTGCCGCGATGCCATGGCCCAGCACCTGCTGGATCAGGCTGTCGCTCGCGGCCATGCCGCCGGTGATGGCGAGGTGGGCGACGACATGGCGCAACAGGCTGATCATGCCGAGCGCGCCGGGACGGCCGCCATAGAGCCGCGCGAGCTGCCGGATCATCCGCAAGCTTGCCACAAAGACGAACAGCACGTCGATCAGCGCGCGCGGGCTGACAGCCGTGACTACGGAAACCCGTTGCGCCGCGACCGACACCAGGCGTCGCGCCTCGATGTCGAGCGGCGCCATCAGCTCGCGCTCGGCAAGCTTGATCATGTCGCCGCCATCGATGATGTCGTCGGCGTGGCCGGCGAGCGCGGCACGCGGACGCGCCAGCCGGGGATTGGCATGTGCGATCCGCAGCAGCTCGGCGACCACCTCCCGGCTCTCGGCGCGATCGTCGGACAGCAGCACGGCGGCCGCGCGCTGATGCAGCTTCTCGATGGTGGCGAGACGCACCAGGCCGTAGGTCTCTCGGGCAATGACGACCGCCAATGCGATCGCGGCTGCGGCCGCGAATCCCGCGCCGACATAGCCGAGCGCCTCGCTGCGCGCGAACAGATCCTCGATCAGCCGGGTGACGCCAAGGCCGAGGCCGAGCAGGACGAGGCCGGTGACCGAGCCCCAGAAAACGGCGCCCCAGCGAAAGCCGCGCCGTGCCGGCAGCACGGTCTCGACCGGCACCGGCAATTGCGCCGGGTCGGCCTCAGGCGTGATCTGGATGGTGCCCCGGCCCGGCCGGGCGGTGTCCTCGGCATCGACCACGACGACGTCGGGATCATCGAGCCGGAAGGTCTGGGGACGACGAGGCTTGGCGCGTTCGCTCATTGCAGCCGGTCTCCGATCAGGAACTGAAGGGCGCGGTCCATGCGGATATGGGGCAAAGCGGGCTCGCCGCCAGCATCGGGGGCCAGCAAAGGCGGGCGGAAGCGCAGAAAGCGGAAGTCGGTGCCGTCGGCAGCAGCGCTCGACAGGCCGCGGTAGGCGCCGCCCTTGAACAGCTCCTCCGGATCGGCCGGCAGCTCGCCCGGAAACGTCGCCACCTCGGTGTCGCCGTCGAAGATCTCGCCATTGGCGCTTTCGCCGGCGGCCGGCGTGCCGAGCAGCGACGGCAGCTTGTCGCGGCCGCGGGCGACCAGCGCCTCGCGCGTCGCCCTGACGGCGGCCAGCGCCACCACATCGATCGCAGCGCCCGTGCTCTCGGCCCGGGCCACCGCGCGGTTGACGGCGCGCCGCAGCACGGCTTCGAGCCGGTCGTGGCTGGTGTGATGCAGATGGTCGGCCTTGGTCGCCGCGAACAGGATGCGGTCGATATGCGGCCGGAACAGTGCGGTCAGCAGATTGCCGCGTCCGACGCGGAAGCAATCGAGAATGCCGGTCAGCGCCGCCTCGAGATCGTGCAGCGCCTCCGGTCCGGCATTGAACGCGGCCAGCGCGTCGACCAGCACGATCTGGCGGTCGAGCCTGGCGAAATGGTCGCGGAAAAATGGCCTGACAACGATGTCCTTGTAGGACTCGTAGCGGCGCGCCATCATCGCCCACAGCGAGCCGCTCGGTGCCTGGCCGTCGGCCGGCACGTCGAGCGGCGCAAAGGTCAGCGCCGGCGAGCCCGCGAGATTGCCCGGCATCAGGAAGCGTCCGGGCGGCAGCAGGCTCATGGCGAAGCGCTCGTCGCGGCAGGCGCGCAAGTAATCGGTGAACAGCCGCGCGGCCTCGAGCGTCGCCGACTCGTCCTCGCGGCCCTCGGGGGCGAGCGTCGCCAGATGCGCGTGCCAGTCCCTGGCGACATGCGCGCGCGGCTCGCTGCGCGACAGCGCGAGGCTTTCCCGCGCCCATTGCTCATAGCTCTTGTTCAGCAGCGGCAGGTCGAGCAGCCATTCGCCGGGATAGTCGACGATGTCGAGCGTGAGCGTCCGCTCGGCGCCGTTGGCGCGCTGGAATTCGATCACCAGCCTGAGCTCGCTGATGTCGACGGTCGAGCTCGGCCAGCGTCGCTCGGTGACCAGCGCCCGCACGTGGCTCTCATAGGCAAAGCGCGGCACGCCGTCGTCGGGTTGCGGCGTCAGATAGGCGCGGGCGATGCGGCCCGAGGCCAAGGCCTCGAACACCGGCATGCGCCCGCCGCGAACGAGGTCGTGGATCAGCGCCGTGATGAACACGGTCTTACCGGCCCGCGACAGCCCGGTGACGCCAAGGCGGACGGTCGGGTTGAGGAAGCTCTCGCCATAATCGAGCAGGGCACGGGCCGAGAGCCGCGCTTCCTCGACGAGTTCGGAAAAGGTCACCATGGGAGGAGGGGAATTCGCCAGTTGAAAAGGGCGTGAGCGATTGTTGACAGGTGGCGATGCAAAACACCGGATTCAAGCTCACAATTCCGGCCCGTTTCCGGATAGAACCAGACTTTGAACGGAACGTTGACCACTGGAAACCATAATCCTTCCGGCACAATTGTCCCGGAAAACCGGCACCAGGCTCTGACATGACCGTATTTCAACTGAAGCAGTTCGCCTCGACCTCCGTCCATGCCGCCACCGGCGCGATGCGCTGGAACTACGACAAGGTCGAGATGATCGCGGACGGCGTCGTCCACGTCGTCGGCATCGCCGCCGGGCTGGTCGCCGCAACCGTGCTCGTCGTGCTGACCTCGATCTATGCCAGCGCCGTCGACATCGTGGTGGTGTCGATCTATGTCGCGGGACTGCTCTCGATGCTGACGCTGTCGGCAACCTATAATCTGTGGCCGGTGTCGCCGACCAAATGGGTGCTGCGCCGCTTCGACCACTCCGCCATCTACGTGCTCATCGCGGCCACCTATACGCCGTTCATCGCCGCCCTGAAGGACACGGTGTTCTCGGCCGCGCTGCTGCTCGGGGTCTGGGGCGTCGCCATCTTCGGCATCGTTCTGAAGCTGCGCTGGCCGGGCCGCTTCGACGCGCTGTCGATCGGGCTGTATCTCGCGCTCGGCTGGAGCGGCGTCATGATGTACGACCGGGTGATCTCGGTGATGCCGGCCTCGGTCCTGGCCTGCGTGCTCACCGGCGGCATCCTCTACAGCCTCGGCGTCATCTTCCACTCGTGGCGGCGCTTGCGCTTCCAGAACGCGATCTGGCATGGTTTCGTGTTGCTGGGCGCCGGCTTTCATTATACCGCGGTGCTCGACCTGGTCTTGACCTAGAAAATTCCACGAGGAGGGCTTTGCATGCAGGTGACCGGCAAGATTGTTGTGGTCACCGGCGGAGCCCGCGGCATCGGCAAGGCGCTGTGCGAGGCGTTCGCGGCTGCTGGGGCGGCCAAGGTGATCGTGGCCGATCTCGACGAAGCCGGCGCCAAGGCCGTCGCTGATGGCATCGGCGGCGCCGCCTTCAGATGCGACGTCTCCCAGGAAGCCGACATCCGGCACGTGATCGAGGAAACCGAGCGGCAGTTCGGGCCGATTGCGCTGTTCTGTTCCAATGCCGGCATCGGCGGCGGCTTCGACCCGTTGTCGGTCAATGTCGGCGGCACCTCCGACGAGCCGTGGGCGCGGAGCTGGGCCATTCACGTGATGGCGCATGTCTACGCGGCGCGGCATCTGATCCCGCGCTACAAGGCGCGCGGCGGCGGCTATTTCCTCAACACGATCTCGGCGGCCGGCCTGCTGTCGCAGGTCGGCAGCGCGCCTTACTCCACCACCAAGCATGCCGCGGTGGGATTTGCCGAGAATCTCGCGATCTCGCACAAGGCCGACAACATCAAGGTCTCGATCCTCTGTCCGCAGGGCGTCGACACGGACATGCTGCGATCGATCCCGAAGGGCCCGCAATCCGGCGACGGCGATCTGAGCCCGGAGCAGGTCGCGCAAGACGTGCTGAAGGGCCTTGCCGAGGAGAGCTTCCTGATCCTGCCGCATCCGCAGGTCCTTGGCTACATGCGCAAGAAGACCGAGAACTACGACCGCTGGCTCGGCGGCATGGCGAAGATCCAGGCGAAGATGCGGGACGAGTTCGGCAAGTAGGATTGCAGCCATTGTCGTCGGATGATTTGAGTTGTCGGACAATCTGACAGTGGACCCTTCGCGACACATCGGACATTGGTCGTTTCCGTCATTGCGAGCGAAGCGAAGCAATCCAGAGTCGCGAGCGCTGCCCTGGATTGCTTCGCTTCGCTCGCAATGACGGCGTGGCAGGTCCTGCGTCCATATCCGCACGGCTCATGACATGACCTCGCGTTCTCGCGACCTTGGGCGTCCGAGTTGTACGGTCATTTGGCTCCCTCCGAACAGACGAAGGGCGCAGGGAATGCCGGGTGAGGGCCTCACCCATGGCCCGCCTGCAGAAAAAATGCAGGCGGCAGGTACCACAGGCAAAGCCGAACACTCCGGCATTCCCTGCGCGACGGTCTTTAACGCTTATACGCAGTCTCCCTGGTGCGCCGGGCTTGTTGGCCACCATGCCGCGACGATGCTTGCGCATTGCGCGGGTGATACCAGCGTCGGGGTATCAGGACCCTGCGACTTCACGTCCGCAAGTTGCCGTTCGTCCGCGCGCAAGCACGCTGCGACATCTCGCGGCCATCGCTCCCCGCCTCGCGTGTCGTGACGATCGCGCGCAACGCCCCTTCGTGTGAGGCGGGATGCGCGGAAACATCGTCCTGATTTGCCCGACGGTGCAAGGCCACGTGCTGCGGCATTTCAACACGACGGGCAGTTTCGTCATGACGCGCATGCGCAATCTGCCCGTCGGGCGCGCTCATGGCTCCGACGGCTGCATGTCCTGCTCTGCCGCGCGCCAAGCTTCGAGCGCGCGGGCGTACAGCAACAGGCCCTCGCGCACCGTGCGCTGCTCGGCCTTCGACAGCGACGACAGGGCGCCGCGAACCTGCTGGCGGCCGAAGGCGTGCAGCGCCGCCAGCGTTTTCCGTCCCTTGGTTGTGAGGCAGAGCGGCTTGATGCGGGCGTCGCCGGCATCGATCGTCTCCTGCAACTCGCCGCTGTCGATCAGCTTGCGGACCATGCGGCTGATGCTGGATTTCTCCAGATGCAGGATCGTGCCGAGCTGCATCGCCGTCAGCGGGCCGCGCAGGCCGATCTCCAGGATGGTGTGAACCGCCGACGGCGGAAGGTCGGTGGCGGCCAGCGTCGCTTCCATGAAGCCGAGCTCGCGCACCATCAGGCGCGCGGCGGCGCGGATGTCGTCGACGAGCGTGAGATCCGGGTCGGGCATCTTGACTCCTGCCATATAGTTGTATCATACAACAAATTGCCGATGCAACGTGGCATCGACGACGCCGTACAGCGGAGGGTCGGAGATGAGTGATACGCAGCTCACGGCCGGGGCAAGCGCGCCCGCGGCGTCGCGGATGCAGGGGCAGGTCTGCCTCGTCACCGGGGGCGGCTCCGGCATCGGCCGGGCCGCCGCCTTGAAGCTCGCCGCCGGCGGCGCAGAGGCAGTCGTCGTCGCCGGACGGCGCGAGGCCGAGCTGGCCGATACGGCGGCACGATGCCGGGCGCTCGGGGCCGAGGCGCTCGCGGTGAAGGCCGACGTCACGCGCGAGGACGACGTCGCGAACCTCGTGCAGGCCGTGCTGGATCGCTATGGCCGGCTGGATGCGGCGTTCAACAATGCCGGATTCCAGGAGCGCCGGGCGCCGATCGAGCAGCAGGGCGACGGCGTCTATGCGGACGTGTTCGACGCCAATGTGCGCTCGGTGTTCCTGTGCCTGCGCGCGCAGTTGCCGGTCATGTATGCGCAGGGCCGCGGCCGCATCGTGATCAACGCCTCCGTGAGCGGCGTGCGCAATCCGAATGCGGGGCTTGCGCTCTATTCGGCGTCGAAGGCCGCCGTGATTTCGCTGACGCGATCGGCCGCGATGGAGGCGGCGCCGCGCGGCGTCCGGATCAACGCGATCGCGCCCGGACGCGTCGTCACCGACATGATGCTGCGCGCCGGTGTCGGCGACATCGCGACCGTCGCCGCCGGCCTGCCGCTGCGGCGGATGGGGCAGCCCGAGGACATCGCCGAGGCCGTGCTGTGGCTATTGTCGGACGCGTCGTCCTATGTCGTGGGCCACGTCCTGGCGGCCGATGGCGGCTTCCTCGCGTCCTGAATCCGAGAGGCGTCGGCCGTCGCCGACGACGCAGCGCCCGCGATCGCCGCAGCCGTCTCGGACCCTTGATTGTCGTCGAAAGAGGATCATGCCGAGGTCCGAATTTCGCCGGCTTCCGCGCAGCGATCGTCTTCGTTTCAACTAATTAGTTTGGTCTGCGAACGCCAAGACACCGCTGCGCGGCTTCGCGGCGACTCATTGCGAACAGCTCTCAATCTCGCCTGAAATCATCCCGGCTCGGCAAAACTTCCGCCGACGTTTTCCGGCTATCTGCCAGGCAAGGGGAGCTCGTCGCGTGCATGCGCTGCGTATTCATTGCGACGGCGCCCTGACCTGACGTCGTCGCGTGATATTGGCATACCCCGGCATTGCTTTGCAGGCTCATTCACCACACAAGACCGGCGCGTTCGCGGTGCGGACCAAGCGGCTCATGGTGACGCGATCCCACCGCGGGGTCACGCTCGCGCTCGTCGAGGTGCTGCTGTTGACCGTGATGGTGGTGGACGGCGCGTCCGCGCAGCAGACCATCAAGGCCAAGCCGACGGACGTCGTTCCGGGACGCGCCGACCGGCTGTTCTTCCGTCACGTGACGGCGCGCAGCATCTACTACAACGTTCCGCGGATCACCAACGACAGCCGGACGCTGATGATGCGCCAGGACCCGCGTGGCGTCAGCGCATTGCTGCGTCCGGTGCGCGAGGCCGGTGCGCCGTCGCTGGCCGCGCCGGGCAAGCGCGACGCGGCGGTCGGCAGCTTCGGATTCGCCGCGTTTCAGCCCGCCCGTGGCGCGCGCGTCGCCACGGCCGAGCCGGCGGGAGACGCTCAACGCGCCGCGCCGCAACCCGCCGCACGGCAGATCGCAGCAAAGCCAGCCGCCGAGGCACAGCCGGCCAAGCCGGACGAGACCGTGGCAGCAGCCCAGCCCGCGGCCGTGCTGCGCAACCGCGACGTTCTTCCCGATCGCAATCTGAACACGGTGAAACCGCAACCGGTGACCGCCGATGCGAAGCCCTACGATCCGACGGGTGTGATGGTCGGGTCGTTCCTGGTGAAGCCCGCCGTCGAGATCCAGGCCGGCTACGACACCAATCCGACCCGGCGAAACGGCGGGCAGGGCTCACCGGTCGCCATCGCGGCGACGGAAGTCGCGGTCCGCTCGCAATGGGAGCGGCATCAGCTCAACGCCGATTTCCGCGGCGCCTACACCGAGGACACCAACGTCCGCTCGCTCAGCCATCCGACCTTCGAGGCGCGGGCGCAAGGACGCTACGACTTCGTCGAAGGCACCGCGATCACCGGCGAGGCGCGTTTCGTCAACGATGCATTGGCGCTGCCGGGTGCGCTCAAGCTGCCCCGCGCCACGACGTTCGGCGGCAGCGCCGGCGTGCTGCAGAAGATCGGTCCCGCCGAGATCGCATTCAAGGGATCGGCCGACCGCGTCGTGTTCAACGACGCGCTGATCGTCGCCAACGTGCCGCTGCGGACGCAGGACCGCAACTACACCCAGCCGGGCGCGCAGGTCCGCGTCACCTATGCGCTGACGCCGAACATCTCGCCGTTTGTCGACATGAGTTTCGATCGGCGCAACCACGATCTGCAGGTCGACTTCAACGGCCAGCGCCGCGATTCCAGCGGCATCACCGCGCGCGGCGGCGCCGTCGTCAACGTGGGAACGCTGACCGGCGAAGCCTCGGTCGGCTATCTCACGCGCCGCATGGACTCGCCGCTGATGCCGAACATCAACGGCGTGATCGCGGATGCGACGCTCGCCTGGGCCGCGACCGACGCCACCACCTTCGTGCTGGTGGCGCGCTCGCAGGCCTCCGAGACGCCGGCGATGAACGTCTCGGGCATCCTGTCGCGCGACGTGATCCTGCAGATGGATCATCAGTTCGAGCCGTGGCTGATCGGAACGCTGCGCGGCGGCTACGGCCAGGATCAGTTCGTCGGCATCGGCCGCGTCGACCAGCGCATGTTCCTTGCCGCGGGCGGCACCTACAAGATGAACCGCAATGTTCAGCTCAAGAGCGAGGTCCGCACCGAATGGACCCGCTCCAATATCGCGCTGAACAACTTCATGGCGGTGGTCGGCGTCGTCGGCGTGCGATTCCAATATTGAGCTGGCAACAGGGCGGGTGGACGACAGTCGCCGCGTGCACCTCGGCCCGTCGTTCCGCGCGAGCCGCGCGACAGCGAGGGCACGAACGCGAACCCGCGCATCCGACGCGGCGACGTCTGTCCGACCGGATTAGTGGCCGATGCGCCCGGTCTGCATGGCCGTCGAGGGCGGGCTGGCCCGTCTCGCGCAAAAAAAGAAAGGCCCCGCAGGGGACGGGGCCTCGAGGCAATGCATGCCTGACGGGTGGGGTGACCGGGGAGTCTCACGCGGCGGGATGAGGTCAGGTCGCCGACGCGTGCGCCATCCCCGGTCGGTTCGGCATGCGGCTGGTGATGGTCTTGTTATCGTTATCGGTGTCCGCGCCGCCCGGCGTAACCCGAGCGGCGGCGCGGAGCGGTCTTACTGTTCGAGCGCGGCCAGCGCGGCGTTGCCGATCTGCTGCGCCTCGGCCCAGGCGGCCTGGGTGGCCTGCTGGGCGGCGGTGTAGCCGGCCTGGATCTGCTGCTGAGCTGTGGCCCGCAGCGCCTGCTCCTGCTGCTCGCCGGTCTCGCGGGCCTGGGTCAGGGCCTGGTTGTCGGCGTTCAGCGTCGCGTTGGCCTGGTTGAAGGCGTTGGCGGTGGTCTGCGCCTTGGCCTGCGCGGCCGCCAGCGCGGCCTGGTTGGCCGCATTGTTGGCGCGCTCGAGGACCTCGGCGGCCTCCTGTGCGTCCTGCTTGGCCTGTTGCGCAGCCTGGCGCGCCTGCTCCAGGGCCTGCCGGTCGGCGTTCACCTTCTGCTCGGCCGCTTCGACCGTCGCATCGATCGTGCCGATCTTCTGGTTCAGCGCAGCCTCGACCGTCTTCTGGTTCTGGGTCGCAGCCGCCTGCGCGGCCTGGGTCTTCTGCTGGGCGACCGCGCGTGCCTGCTCGCCGGTCTTCAACGCCGCCTGCAGCGCAGCCTGCTCGGCGGCTTCCTGGGCCGCCTGGTTCTGCTGGTTGTTGTTATTGTTGTTGTTGCCGCCGTTGCCGGCCGCCGCTCCGCCATTGTTGGCATTGCCGCCATTGTTGGCGTTGCCGGCCGCCTGGCCGGCCTGCTGGGCCGCCTTGCCGGCAGCCTCGGCCGTCTCGCGCGCGGTGTCCTTGGCGGCGTTGGCGGCTTCCTTGGCCTCGTTGGAGACGTCGATGTCCTTGTCGAGCTTCTGGAACGCGGCCTGCAGCGCGGCCGAGGCCGCGCTTAGCTTCGCGGCGTTCGCGGTCGCCGCGGCCTGGTTGGCGGCTGTCGGGTTCTTTTCAGCCTGTTCCTGCGCCTCGATCGCGGCGCCCTTCGCGTTCTGCTCGGCCTGACGGGCGACGTCGATCGCCTTGCGGTCGGCAGCGACCTGCGCCTCGGCGGCGGCCGCGGTCTGCGCCGCGGCTGCTGCGGCGGCATTGGCCT
Source organism: Bradyrhizobium sp. HKCCYLRH2047 (assembly GCF_051168175.1). Taxonomy (NCBI): domain Bacteria; kingdom Pseudomonadati; phylum Pseudomonadota; class Alphaproteobacteria; order Hyphomicrobiales; family Nitrobacteraceae; genus Bradyrhizobium; species Bradyrhizobium sp. HKCCYLRH2047. The sequence goes on along the minus strand of NZ_JBNPUM010000009.1, from coordinate 35,812 downwards.
TGGCGACGGCATCGCTGCTGCTCGACGCTGCGGCGGCCGCCTTGGCCGGGGTCGCTGCGGCTGCCGGCGCCGCGGTGGCCTTGGCGAGCGCGACGGTGGTCGTGGCCGCCGCGGCCGGCTTGGCGGCTGTGGTGGTCGTGCTCGTGGTGGTCGCGGCGGCGGTCTTGGCCGTGCCGGTCGTCGTCGTTGCCGCGGTGGCGGCAGCAGCGGGCTTGGCAGCGGTGCTGGCGGCGGCGACAGGCTTGGCGGCCGTGCTGGTCGTCGCAGCCGAAGTGGTGGTGGCAGCAACCGGCTTGGCGGTGGTGCTGGTCGTCATGGCCGCGGCCGTCGTCGTTGCAGCCGCAGTCTTGGCGGCACTGCTCGCCGCGGTCGCCGCAGCGGCGGTCGCAGCCGTGGAGGCAGCCTTGGAGGCAGCCTTGGCGGCGGCGCTGGCCGCGGCCTTCGCAGCGGCGTTGGCTGCAGCCTTCGCAGCCGCGTCGGCCGCCGCCTTCGCAGCAGCCTGCTGCGCAGCCTTGGCGGCGGCCTGCTGCGCGGCCTTGGCGGCGGCAGCAGCCGCGGCCTTGGCAGCGGCATCCTGGGCAGCCTTGGCGGCCGCCTGTGCCGCGGCTTTCGCCGCCGCATCCTGCGCCGCCTTCGCGGCGGCGTTGGTGGCGGCCGATGTGGCAAGGGCGGTGGTCATCGCCTGCGCATGGGCCTGATGCGGCAGCGCCGTCACCGCCAGAGCGGACATCAGGGCCAGCACGCTGACATGGCGATAGAGATCGGTCCTCGACGCCGCGGTTTGAAGATTCTTCTTATCCGCCATCAGCTCAACTCCCTTGGTACGCTGGATTGGATGATGGAACCTTTTGAAAATGATTTTGGCTTGCAGAATGGTCGGACCTTGCAAGCAGCAAGGCGTCTGCCTGCAAGCTGACGGCAGGATTTCGCGATGTTTGCGGCAAGCCGGCCGCGGCGAGATGGCGCGGGGGAGCAGAAAGCTTTCGAAACAATCAGTTGCGCTCGACACCGCCGGTTGCACGGTTGCGGCGGGCCGATGAGCATTTCGCGGCGAGCCATGCTGCCGCCATTGAAGATGCGACGTATTGTCGCATACGGCGCAGTTGACAGAACGTCCGCTGTACGAACGCGGGCTCAGCCCTTCTGGGCGTAGAGCAGCGGCACCGCGGCGTCGACCATCACCTCGATGAGGCTCGTGCCGGCATGGGAGAGGCCTCGCGCCAGCGCACCTTCGAGCTCGGCGGCATGGCTCACGCGCACCGCGTCGCAGCCCATGCCCTCGGCGAGCTTGACGAAGTCGAGGCCGGGCAGCTCGAGCCCGGGCACGTTGCGCACCTGCATGACCTGGCTGAACGAGCGCATCGCGCCATAGCCGGAATTGTTGATGACCACGACCGTCAGCGGCAGCCGGCGCTGCGCTGATGTCCACAGCGCCTGCAGCGAATACATCGCCGAGCCGTCGCCGATCAGGCACACCGTGCGGCCGGTGCTACGGCCCAGCGCCATGCCGACCGCCGCCGGCAGGCTGTAGCCGAGCCCGCCGCTCGCCATCGTGTAGAACGAATCCGCGCCCGGCATCGGCATGTACTTGTGCATCACCGGCCGGTGCGAGGGAATCTCCTCGACCACGGCGCTGCCCGCCGGAAGCGCCTGCGCCAGCGTATGCAGGAGATAGTCGACCGGGATCGGATCGGATGGCTTCGGCGCGTCGGGCAGCACGCGGCCCTTCGGCGCCGCGCGCCTAGTCTCCGGCAGCAACTCCAGCAGCAGCGACAATGCCGGACGCATCGTCGCGATGATGCTGGTGCCGATCGGCGGCACGGCCGCGCCTTCGGCATCGTCGGTGATCTGATACAGCGTGGTGGCGCCGTCGAAAATCGCGGCGTGGCCCTCGACATGGAAGGTGAACACCGGCGCGCCGATCACGACGACGAGGTCGTGCGGCTTCAGGGCGTCGGACAATTGACCGGGCGAGGCGTGAAGGAAGCCCTGGAACTGCGGATGGCGCTCGGGGAACGCGCAGCGTGCCGAGAACGGGCTGACCCAGACTGCGGCCCTGGCCTTCTCGGCGACCGCGACCACCAGATCGACGCAGCCGGCGCGATCGATGCCGGGGCCGACCACGAGCGCCGGGTTCTTCGCCGCGGCGAGCGCGCCCACCAGCTCGTCCATCGCGGCGCGATCGGGGCCGAGCTCGCGGCTGACCTTGCGCGCCGCGACCGGCTGCGCCGGATGCATCCAGTCGTCGATCGGGATCGACACGAAGGTCGGGCCGCAGGGCGGCTGCATCGCGGTGTAATAGGCGCGCGCGATCGCGCCCGGCACGTCCTCCGGACGCGCCGGCTCGACGCTGTATTTGACGTAGGGCCTGGGAAATTCCGACGGACGCTCGGCATAGAGGAACGCCTGCAGCGGCAGAATCGAGCGCGCCTGCTGGCCGGCGGTGATGACGAGCGGCGTCTGGTTGCGATGCGCGGTGTAGATGTTGCCGAGCGCGTTGCCGACGCCGGCGGCCGAATGCAGGTTGACGAAGCCGGCATTGCGCGTCGCCTGCGCATAGCCGTCGGCCATCCCGACCACGCTCGCCTCCTGCAGGCCGAGCACGTAGTCGATGTCGTCGGGCCAGTCGCTGAGGAACGGCAGCTCGGTCGAGCCGGGATTGCCGAATACCTTCTTGATGCCGAAGGCGCGCAGCAGCGCGAAGGTGGCCTGCTTGACGGTGACGGGCTTGGTTGTTGTTTTGGTTGTTCTTGCCAAAGGCGTTTCCTCGAATTGCCGTCATTGCGAGGAGCGAAGCGATGAAGCAATCCAGAGTCCCGGGTGCGGCCCTGGATTGCTTCGCTTCGCTCGCAATGACGATAGCCTATCTCACCACGTCGCGGTGCCCTTCATGGTCGGCTGCCGCTCGGCGTTGGCCGTCCACAGCTCGAGGCCGCCATCTTTGTCGTTGGCGTTGACCGAGAACTCGCTGCCTTCGAACAACGGCTGCACGCCGCGGTAGGTGAACCTGGCCGGCGGCTTGCCCTTCAGCTTGGCGGCGAACTCGACCAGCAGCGCCGCCTGCAGCGGGCCGTGGAAGATCAGGCCCGGATAGCCTTCGACCCTGGTGACGTAGTCGCGGTCGTAGTGGATGCGGTGGCCGTTGAAGGTCAGCGCGGAATAGCGAAACAGCAGCACCGCATCGGACACGCGCGTCTCGCTGTGCTGCGCGACCGGCGGAGGCGGCGGCGCTTTTGCCGGCGCAGCCTGCGCGCCGCCCATGTCGCGATAGACAATGTCCTGGCGCTCACGGATCGCGACACCGCGCGGCGTCGATACGACATGCTCCACCGACACGAAGCAGAGCTGGCCGGTCGAGCCGCTCTTCAGGGTGACGTCGGTGATCGTCGAAACACGCGTCGCGACATCGCCGACGCGCAGGGGATCGATGAACTGCACCTCGCCGCCGGCCCACATCCGCCGTGGCAGCGGCACCGGCGGCAGGAAGCCGCCGCGCGTCGGATGGCCGTCGGGGCCGAGCTGATCGTGCGGAAACACCGGTTGGCCCAAACACCAGTGCACTGTGTAGGGCGCGATGTCGCCGGTCGTCGGTTCGCCGATGTCCAGAAAAAGCGTCGCGCGCAGGCCCTTGGTGAGCTGCGGGGTGACGAGGTCGGTCGCCTCGGCGCTGCGGCCGATCCATTGCCGGAGGTGATCGAGATCGAGCGTGTCCGTCATGATCATCCCTTTCGCTGATGGGGCGAGGCGGCCTCGCCGATCGCGGGCACGGCGCCGTAACGCCTGTCGTCGCCGACCACGATCGCCGCCGGTGCGGGATAGCTGACGACGCCGTTTGGCGTGTCGACCTCGATCCGCCGCAGATGCGGGTGGACCGCGAGATCCGACATGCTGTTGACCTCGGCAAAGGCGATGTCGGCGCTCGCGAGCTTGCCCAGCAGCTCATCGCGCGACAGCGCCGCGAAGCGCTCGGCGACGATGCCGTCGGTGACGCTGCGATTGCGCACGCGCGCGACCATGTTGGCGAAGCGCGGATCGTCGGGCAGGGCCGGCTGGTCCAGCACCTTGGCACACAGCGTCTTCCACTCGCGCTCGCTCTGGATCGAGATCAGGATGTCCTTGCCGTCCTTCGAGGTGAACACGCCATAGGGCGCGATCGAGGGATGGGCGAGGCCGATGCGCTTCGGCGCATTGCCGGCTTCCGCGTTGAGCAGCGGCACCGTGAGCCAGTCGGCCATCACGTCGAACATCGAGATCCTGATATCGGCGCCGTCGCCGGTGCGGCCGCGCTTGATCAGCGCCTCCAGGATCGCGGCATGCGCCGTCGCGCCGGTGGCGACGTCGACGATCGACATGCCGACGCGCGACGGACCATCCGGCCCGCCGGTGATCGAGGCGAGCCCGCTCTCGGCCTGGATCAGCAGGTCATAGGCCTTGCGGTCGGCGTAGGGACCGGTGTCGCCGTAACCGGTGATGGTGCAGCAGATCAGCTTCGGATAGTCCTTGCGCAGCCGCTCGCGGGCGAAGCCCATTCTGTCCATCGAGCCGGGCTTGAGGTTCTGCAGCAGCACGTCGGCGCCGGCGATCAGCTTCTCGAGCTCGGCGCGGCCTTCCGGCTTGGCGAGATCGACGACGCGCGAATTCTTGCCGCGGTTGAGCCAGACGAAGTAGCTGCTCTGCCCCTTGGCGGCGGCGTCATAGCCACGGGCGAAATCGCCCTCGGGCCGCTCGATCTTGATGACATGAGCGCCGGCATCGGCCAGTCGCGACGAGCAGAACGGCGCGGCCACCGCCTGCTCGACGGCGATGACGGTGATTCCCTCAAGCGGCAGCATCGCAGACCTCAATACGACCGGGGCATGCCGAGCACGTGCTCGGCGACGTAGGAGAGGATGAGGTTGGTCGAGATCGGCGCCACCTGATACAGCCGCGTCTCGCGGAACTTGCGCTCGACGTCGTATTCCTCGGCGAAGCCGAAGCCGCCATGGGTCTGGATGCAGGCATTGGCCGCCTCGAACGAGGCGTCGGCCGCGAGCATCTTGGCCATGTTGGCCTCGGCGCCGCAATCCTGCCCGGCCTCGTATTTGCGCGTGGCTTCCTTCACCATCAGCTCAGCCGCGCGCATCGAGGCATAGGCCTTGGCGATCGGGAACTGGATGCCTTGATTCTGGCCGATCGGGCGGCCGAACACGACGCGCTCCTTGGCGTAGGCGGTGGCTTTGGCGATGAACCATTTGGCGTCGCCGACGCATTCGGCCGCGATCAGGATGCGCTCGGCATTCATGCCGGAGAGGATGTAGCGAAAACCCTTGCCTTCCTCGCCGATCAGGTTCTCCGCCGGCACGCGCATGTCGGTGAAGAAGACTTCCGTGGTGGCGTGGTTCATCATCGTCCGGATCGGGCGGATGGTGAGCCCGGCCTTCTTGGCCTCGCGCATGTCGACGATGAAGACGGAGAGACCCTCGGTGCGCTTCTGCACCTGGTCCTTTGGCGTGGTGCGCGCGAGCAGGATCATCAGGTCGGAATATTCGGCGCGGCTGGTCCAGATCTTCTGGCCGTTGACGATGTAGCTGTCGCCGTCGCGCTTCGCGACCGTCTTCAGCGAGGTCGTGTCGGTGCCCGAGGTCGGCTCGGTGACGCCGAACGCCTGCAGCCGCAATTCGCCGCTGGCGACCTTGGGCAGCCATTTGGACTTCTGCTCGGCCGAGCCGTGCCGCAGCACCGTGCCCATCGTGTACATCTGGGCATGACAGCCGCCGCCATTGCAGCCGGCGCGCTGGATCTCCTCGAGGATCGCCGCCGCCGCCGACAGCTTCAATCCGGCGCCGCCATACTCCTCGGGGATCAGCACGGAGAGATAGCCGGCCTGCGTCAGCGCATCGACGAAGGCGGAAGGATAGGCCATCTCGCGATCGAGCTTGCGCCAGTATTCGCCGGGGAACTGCGCGCACAGCTTGGCCACTGCGTCGCGGATGTCGGCGTAATCGTCGTGCTGATGCTGGTCTGTCATGTGTTGCTCCGCGGGCCGCCGTGACGCGGCCTGGGCTCTCTCCCCGGACTTGTTCCTGATAGCCTATGACCAAGCGGGTCACGCTTGGCAAGCTTGGAATGCCAGCGTTGCAGCCGAGCAGCCTTGCCGGAGCGACAGAGCAGGCGGCCTGCGGCTGCGTTCTAGCTGACGGGAAATCCGAGATGACCGCGGAAACGGTTCTTGAGGAAGACACCGTCGCGTGCGGGCAGCGCGCGGTCGACGTGATCGGTCGAGATCGCGACGCGGGCGAAATGCGGCCCGGACAGATCTTGCAGCTTCGGCCGAAAGGCGTCGAGCGCCGCGCTGTCCTCGATGGTGCTGACCGAGGGAAAGCCGGCTCCGGTCGCGATCAGTTCGAGATTTGCGCCGAGCCCGGAATGGCTCATCTGCATCCCGGTCTCGCCGAAATGCGCGTTGTCGAGCACGACGATCGCAAGATTGCGCGGCCTCTTCGCAGCCGATGTCGCGAGGCTGCCGAGCCCCATCAACTGCTCGCCGTCACCGGTGATGACCGCGACGGGTCGTGACGGCTGCGCCAGCGCCAATCCGAGGCCGATCATGGCTGCGCCGCCCATCGCGCCCCACAGGTAAAAATTCGCATCATGGTCGCCGGCGGCAAACACATCGTAGGACGATGAGCCGAGGCCGCTGACGACCAGGAGGTCGCCGCGGTCCTGCAAAAGCGCCTTCACGGCGGCGCGGCGGTCGAGTGCGGCACGCATCACTTGGCCTCCGTCCACTTCTTGGCGCCGATCATGCGCTGGGAGATCAGCACCGCGATCGGCTGTTCGCTGTCATAGGCAAGCTTGGCGGCGGCCGCCGCCATCTCGCCGGCGTCCTCGGGATGCTCGAGCCGGAACACGGTGACGCCCATGATCTCGAAGGCGGCCTGCGTGGCCTTTCCCATCGGCACCTGCCACGGATTGAACTCGGCCCATTCGCCGCGCATCGTCACGAAAGTGAGGAACGGGAAGCGGCAGCTCGGAAGCAGCGAGAGCATGTTGACGCAATTGCCGACGCCGCTCGATTGCATCAGCAGCACCGCGCGCTGGCCGCCGAGCCAGGCGCCGGCGGACAGCGCGACGCCTTCCTCTTCGGTGGTCAGGACCGTGGTGGCGATCGCGGGATCGTCATGCGCAAGGCCGATCAGACGGGAATGGCCGGCGTCCGGGACGTAGCAGAGTTGCCGGACGTCGGCGGCCTTCAGCGACTCGTAGATGGCAAGCGGCCAGTCGGGGCCTGTTGTCGGCGGGTCGGATACTGCCATGACGACTTTCGGTAAATGAGCACCCGCAAAGGGTGCGAGGAATGATCTGGTCAAAGCACGCGTTGCGCCTCATCACATGAGGTCATCATGTCTCCCCGTGATTTTATGGGCAACCCCACGCTTATGCTTGCGATCGTGCTGGCTATTGTTCCCGTGTTTGATCTCACATGACATCTCAAGGGAATGATTTGATGAAACTGCTTGGTTTTTTCCTGGTATCGACCGCGCTCTTCGCTTCCAGCGTTGCAAACGCCAGAGAGCGCAACGACAGTCCTCATTCTCAGCCTGCATGGCAAAGAACGGTTTCTCCCTCGACATGTGGCGTGCCCATCGTGCCGGGACCGACGCGCAGGTTCTGAAATACATCATGTGTCGCGATCGGGTATCGAAGGCCCAAGCGCTCGAGATTGGGCGGGCTGACGGCAATTTCAGTCGCGGCTTCTAACTCGAATCGCGCCGCCGGGTTGCGACGACGGGCGATCGAACAGGTGGGGGGCCTCAGGCGTGGCCCTCACCCCGGAATCCTCACAGGAAGCGACTCGTAACCTCGCACGAAGCTGGAATAGACCCGCTTCGGCTCGCCCACGACCTCGATTCGGTCGAAGCGCTTGAGGATCTCCTGCCAGACGATGCGCAGTTGCAGCTCGGCCAGCCGCATGCCGACGCAGCGGTGGATGCCGAAGCCGAAGGAGAGGTGGATGCGCGGCCGCTTGCGGTCGATGATGAAGGCGTCGGGGTTCTCGATCACCTCATCATCACGGTTACCCGAGACGTACCACATCACGACGCGATCACCCTTCCTGATTGTCTTCCCGCCGAGCTCGGTATCGACCAGCGCCGTGCGCCGCATATGGGCGAGCGGCGTCTGCCAGCGGATCACCTCGGGCACCATGGTCTCGATCAGCGCCGGATTGTCACGCAGCTTCTGATACTCGGCCGGGTTCTCGTTCAGCGCCAGCACCGAGGCGGTCATCGTATTGCGGGTGGTGTCGTTGCCGCCGACGATGAGCAGAATGAGATTGCCCATCAGATTGTCCGGCGTCATGTGGCGCGTCGCCTCGCTATGCGCCATCATCGAGATCAGGTCGCGGCCGGGCTCGGCCTGGCGTTGCTTCCACATCCGGCCGAAGGTCTCGGCGCATTCGGCGAGCTCGCGGCGGCGCTCCTCCTCCGACGAGACGATGCCGCTCTTGGGCAGCGCGGTCGAGACATCCGACCAGCGCGTCAGCTTGCGGCGCTTCTCGAACGGGAAGTCGAACAGGGTCGCCAGCATCTGCGTCGTCAGCTCGATCGAGACCTTCTCGACCCAGTTGAAGGTCTCGTTGCGCGGCAACGAATCCAGCACCTTCGCCGAGCGCTGCCGGATCAGCACCGCCATCTCGTCGAGATGCTCCGGCGTGAACATCGGCTGCACCGTCTTGCGCTGCTCGCTATGGCGAGGCTCGTCCATCGCGATGAAGCTCGGCCATTCGTAGCCGGGCGGCACGTCGCGGATCATGATCCCGCCATTGCTGACGTCCGAGGAGAAGAGCGCGTGGTTGGTGTCGACATGCATGATGTCGTGATAGCGCGTCACCGACCAATAGGGCTCGATCGGCGCCTTGGTGCAGTAGTGCACCGGCGCCTCCTTGCGCAGCCGCTCGAACCACGGCCAGATCGTGTCGCTCTGGAACAGCCTGGGCGCGCCGGGATGGAAGTCCTCGATCGGCGTCGCATAGGCCTCGAGGCGCGCGTCGCGCAGCAGATCGGCCTTGTCGGAACGTAGCGCGGCCTGGACGGTCATGAGGTGGTCCTTTTGTTCAAATAATCATTGCGCCCGTTGTGGATCGGCAGGCGCGGTGCTCATGAATGTGTCCTCTCCCCTTGTGGGAGAGGACATGTAGGAAAGTCCTGCGAACTCGGTTGGGTGAGGGGTATGCCTCCACGAGGGTGGTTTGCTGAGAGATACCCCTCACCCAACCGAGTGCGCGGATGGGCCGGAAATGCCCTCTCCCACAAGGGGAGAGGGCACTGTATCGCACAGCTACTGGACCGTTCGAGCCGGCGCCAATTGGATTCGCCTTCAAACACAACTTAAGCCGCAATCGTGACCGGCAATGTCTCATATCCCTTCACGAAGCTGGAATAGACGCGCTTGGGCTCGTCCATCACGTCGATATGATCGAAGCGTTTCAGGATCTCCTCCCAGATGATCTTGAGTTGCAGCTCGGCCAGTCGCAGGCCGACGCAGCGGTGGATGCCGAAGCCGAACGACAGATGCTGTCGCGGACGGGCGCGGTCGATGATGAAGTCGTAGGGGCGGTCGATCGACGCCTCGTCGCGGTTGCCCGAGACGTACCACATCACGACCTTGTCGCCCTTCCTGATCTGCTTGCCACGGAACTCGATGTCCTCCAGCGCGGTGCGGCGCATGTGGGCGAGCGGGGTCTGCCAGCGGATGACCTCGGGCACGAAGCTGTCGATCAGCGCAGGGTTGTCCTTGAGCTTGCGGTACTGATCAGGGTTCTGACTGAGCGCATAGATGCTGCCGGACATGGTGTTGCGCGTGGTGTCGTTGCCGCCGACGATCAGCAGCACGAGGTTGCCGAGGAAGTTCTTCGGGTCCATGTTCCGCGTCGCCTCGCTGTGGGCCATCATCGACAGCAGGTCGCTCTTCGGCGGCTGGCTGGCGCGCTCCTGCCAGAGCCGACCGAAATAGCGCGCGCAGTCCATCAGCTCCGCCTGCCGCTCGTCCTCGGTCGCTACCAGCCCGTCGGGGCCGGGAATCGTGGTGGCGATGTCCGACCAGCGCGTCAGCTTGCGGCGGTCTTCCCAGGGGAAGTCGAACAGCACCGCCAGCATCTGCGTGGTCAGCTCGATCGAGACGCGATCGACCCAGTCGAACACCTCGCCGACAGGCAAATTGTCCAAACATTCGGCGGAGCGCTTGCGGATGTTGATCGCGAGCTCGTCGAGATGTGTCGGCGTGAACATCGGTGCCACGGTCTTGCGCTGCGCGGCGTGGCGCGGCGGGTCCATCGCGATGAAGCTCTCGCGGCGGAGATCCGGATCGACGTCGCGAATGGTGATGCCGCCGAGCGCGGACGCCGAGGAGAACACCGCGTGATTGGTCTCGATCTCCATGATGTCGTCGTAGCGGGTGATCGACCAGTAGGGGCCGAACATCGATTCCTTGCAGTAGTGCACCGGATCCTCACGGCGCAGCCGGTCGAAATAGGGCCAGTGCGTGTCGGTGCGGAATAACTCCGGATGACCGGGGTCGAATTCGGCGAGCGGCAGCGATGCGGCGCGGCCGGCGGCAGCGTCGATGACGCGCTCGCCCTTCGCGGCGTGACGATGTGCCTCGGCCGTCGTGCTGGTCCCGTGCATGGACGTCTCCCTGATGGCCGGATTCGCGCTGTCCGGCGATGCTTGGCGCGATTACATCCTGCCCGGGAGCGCGGGGCAAGCGCCGAGTTTGACGGGGGCTGACCCGTCAAGTCTTGCGTTGCAAGGCTGGTGTTCGGCCGGACGTCGGGCGTGACAAGCGCCACGCCACGGAATATGGCTTTGAGCTATTGTTGCAAAGCAGAAGACTAGCAGGAGGCCGCCCCATGATCGCCAACGCGCAGCGCATGTTCAATTTCGATCTCGGCGAGACCGCGGACGCGATCCGCGAGACGGTGGCGAGCTTTTCGCAGGAGCAGATCGCGCCGCGCGCCGCCGAGATCGACCGCTCCAACCAGTTTCCACGCGACCTCTGGCCGCGGATCGGCGAGCTTGGCCTGCACGGCATCACGGTCGAGGAGGAGTATGGCGGCGCGGGCCTCGGCTATCTCGAGCACTGCATCGCCATGGAGGAGATCTCGCGCGCCTCGGCCTCGGTCGGCCTGTCCTACGGCGCCCACTCCAACCTCTGCGTCAACCAGATCCGCCGGAACGGCAACGAGGCGCAGAAGCGCAAATATCTGCCCAAGCTGATCTCGGGCGAGCATGTCGGCTCGCTGGCGATGTCCGAGCCGCAGGCCGGCTCCGACGTGGTGTCGATGAAGACGCGCGCCGAAAAGAAAGGCGATCGCTTCGTCCTCAACGGCAACAAGATGTGGATCACCAACGGTCCGGTCGCGGAGACGCTCGTGGTCTATGCCAAGACCGATCCGCAAGGCGGCCCGCGCGGCATCACCGCGTTCATCATCGAGAAGGGCATGAAGGGCTTCTCGACCGCGCAGAAGCTCGACAAGCTCGGCATGCGCGGCTCCGACACCTGCGAGCTGGTGTTCGAGGATTGCGAGGTGCCGGAGGAGAACGTGCTGGGGCAGGTCGGCCGCGGCGTCAACGTGCTGATGTCGGGCCTCGACTACGAGCGCGCAGTGCTCGCGGCGGGTCCGCTCGGCATCATGCAGGCCTGCATGGACGCGGTGCTGCCCTATGTGCACGAGCGCAAGCAGTTCGGCCAGCCGATCGGCACTTTCCAGCTCGTCCAGGGCAAGGTGGCCGACATGTATACGACGATGAACGCCGCGCGCGCCTATGTCTATGCAGTGGCCAAGGCCTGCGATCGCGGCGAGACCACGCGCGAGGACGCGGCGGGCGCCATTCTGTTCGCCGCCGAGAAGGCGACGCAATGTGCGCTGGACGCGATCCAGCTGCTCGGCGGCAACGGCTACATCAACGACTATGCGACCGGGCGGCTGCTGCGCGATGCCAAGCTGTACGAGATCGGCGCCGGCACCAGCGAGATCCGCCGCATGCTGATCGGGCGGGAATTGTTCGAGAAGACGTCCTGAGGCGCCGACCGAACGGTTGGCGTATGCGGGACATGCGTTCGCCAACCGGCCAGTTGCAGATATTTTAATCATCCCCACCCAGGCCGGTGTTTTTTTCCGGCCGACTTAAGTAGAAAATGCGTCGAACCTCGGAGTCGTCCCGGCGACGAACCATCGAGGCATATTGTAGATCTTTTTGCGTGTGTCGGAGGCCTGAGCCGTGAACCAGATGAGTTACGTTCCGGAGCAGCCGCCGCCGCTTCCGCCTCTCACCGCCACCTTCTCGGGGGCGCGTGGCGAGTTCTTCCGGCTGGTCAGCCGCGGGGCGGCTATCGAACTGATCACACTGGGCTTCTACCGCTTCTGGCTCGCGACCGACATCCGCCGGCATCTCTGGGTCAACACGGCTGTCGATGGTGATGCCGCCGAATATACCGGGCGCGGCAAGGAGCTCCTGATCGGCTTCCTGTTCGCGATGGCGATCCTCGTCCCGATCTATCTCGCCTATTTCCTCATCGGCGTCGAGGCCGAGCGCTACCAGGGCTTCGCCAGCGTGCCGCTGGTGATCGCCTTCTACGCCTTCGGCCAGTTCGCCATCTTCCGCGCGCGCCGCTACCGGCTGACGCGCACGGTCTGGCGCGGCATCCGGTTCTGGATGACGGGTTCGGGCTGGGCCTATGCCGGCCGCGCCATGCTGTGGACCTTGTTGGCGGTGGTCACGCTGGGGCTGGCCTGGCCGTGGCGCGCCGCCGCGCTCGAGCGCTACAAGATGCGGCATTCGCATTACGGTGATCTCAGCGGCGATTTCGAGGGACGCGGCTGGGAGTTCTTCAAGCGCGCCTGGTATCTGTGGCTGGTCGCGCCGTTTGCACTGCTGCTGTTTCCGCTGTTTCCATTCGTCTATGCGCAGTTCAAAGCGATCGAGTGGCGATGGTGGCTGTCGGGCATTCGCTTCGGCGGCGTGCGGCTGGAATCGGACCTGCCGAACAATGCCTTCTACGGTCTCTACTGGAAGGTGATCGGCTGGTGGTTCCTGCTGTCGATCGCCTCCGGCGCCTATTTCAGCGGCGTCGCCGCGCTGATGATCAAGCTGCTGGGGCCGGGAAGCGACGGCCTGCCTCAGGTGCAGGCGCTGTCCGACAATGTGCCGATGCTGGTGCTGGTCGGATTGGGCTACATCGCCTGGATCCTGGCGCTCAACGTCGTGATGCGGCTCTATCTGGTGCGCGACATGTGGGCGAAGGTGCTGCAGTCGGTTCACGTGCATGGCATCGAGGCCATGGCCAATGTCGCTGCCAAGGGCGATTTGGCCAGCGCGCTCGGCGAAGGGTTTGCCGATGGACTCGACGTCGCCGGATTCTGATCCCGGGCCGGCGGGCGCTGCTGCGCCAGCCAACGCCACGCCGGTCGAGCCGGCTGCTCCGCTCGGCGGCCCCGCGGTCTATTTCGACGGACTATCCAACCGGCGGCAGACGGTCACGATCGGCTTCGCCAACCAGCTGGTGATGCGCAGCGCCGACAATTTCGTCTCCTGGCCCTATGAGGACATCCGCCGCGTCGATGGGCCGAGCGGCACGCTGCGCGTAAGCTGCCTGTCGGCGTCGCCGCTGGCGCGGCTGGAGATCCGCGACGCGGCGCTGTCGGCCGAACTGATCGCGCGTTGCGGCCACATCGACCAGAACAGGATGACCCGCGGCGCCATCGCGCGCATCGTCGGCTGGTCGCTGGCGGCCGCGGCCTCCATCGTCGCCGTCGTGCTGGTGGTGATTCCGTTCGCCTCCGACCGCCTGACGCCGCTGGTGCCGCCGACCATGGAGCGGCATCTCGGCGAGGCCGCCGTGGTGCAGATCCAGACCGTGTTCGGCGACAAGCTCTGCACCGAGGCGGCCGGGCAGGCCGCCTTCGCCAAGCTGGTGACGGCGCTGCGCCGCCCCGCCGGCCTTGACGACGGCATCGCGTCGCAGGTGCTGGACACGCCGATCCCCAACGCCTTCGCGCTGCCGGGCGGGCGGTTCTTCCTGTTCAGGGGGCTGCTCGACAAGGCCAACGACCCCGACGAGGTCGCCGGCGTGCTGGCGCATGAGCTCGGCCACCTCAAGCATCGCGACAACCTGCGGCAGCTGATCCACAATGGCGGCAGCTCGTTCCTGATCGGCCTGCTGTTCGGCGACGTCACCGGTGCGGGCGCGGCGGTCTTCGCCTCGCGGGCCATGATCAACGCGTCCTATTCGCGCGAGGCGGAGGCGGCCGCGGACGGCTTCGCGATCGAGGTGATGCACAAGCTCGGACGGCCGACGCGCCCGATGGGCGAATTGCTGTTCCGCATCACCGGCAAGGAGGACGGCAAGCGCCCGTCGCTGTGGGCCAGCCATCCGCTCAGCGAGGACCGTCTCGCCCGCATGCGCGCCGAAGACCGGCCGCCGAGCGGCCCGCCGCTGCTGAGCGCGGAAGAATGGCGGGCGTTGAAGGGGATTTGCAAGTAGCGGAGTTGCCGCCGCCGCTACTGAGTTGCCGGGTCCGTTTCGGCAAAACCGGTGTCGTCCCGGCGAACGCCGGGATCCATAACCACCGAGTTTGATTGTTGGAAGAAGGTCTCGCCCAGCGTGCTTCATCGCAGGGCCGCGGCGTATGGGTCCCGGCGTTCGCCGGGACGACACCAGAGTTTGACGCGCGATAGGAACCTCAACTAAGGACCAAGACCCCCCGCGAACTCAACCCCTCTCACTCCGCCAGATTGTTGGTCTTCCTCACCCAGGCCCGCACATCCGTCAGCACGTCCGGCAGCACGGCCTTGACCTCGGCGAGCGTCATGCCGGCCTTGACGCGCGGGTCGTACAGCATGTTGAGGATGTACTGGTCGTAGACGTCGAAATAGCCCATCGAGACGTTGTCGTTGAACATCGTCCAGGGCACGCTCGCGGTGTCGTTGATAGGCCCGAGCGACTGCAGCAGCTCCTCATAGGCGCAATCGAGGAAGACGAAATCGCCGTTGTCGACGGTGAGGATGACGTCGGAACGCTCGATCTCGAACGCCTCGTTCTTGCGGAAGCCGGACAGGCATTGCGGATCCAGCGAGGTCTTGATCTCGCGCGCGCGCTCGCTGCCATAGGCCTGGCTGATGGTGTGGTAGAGGTCGCGGTCGCGCACCAGCTTGACGCGGACATTGGCGTCGCCGTCGGTCTCGGTCATCGCGATGTCGAGGTTGCGGATGCGGGCGGCGATGTCGCTGACGACCTTGGCGAGCTGCGCCTTGCGGTCGGCGCGGCGGCCGTCGGCGAACACCCGCACCGGCGCGCTGTACTTGCGGATGCGGTCGACCCGGCCCGCCAGGTGATACTCGGCGCCGAACGCGGTCTTGAAGAAGCCGTCGGTGATCTCGGCGTCGGTGAAGCTCTTCTTCTCGACGCGCTGGCGGGCGGCGATCGCCGGGATCTCGGCGGCGGACGCCGGCAGCGGCATGGTCACGAGCGCAGCCAGCGCGGCCACCACCGCGCTCCGCACGGGGCGCCAGGAGCGGGGCCGCTCCTGGCGAGGATGCGCGCTGGGACGTTGCTTCATCGTCGCGGCCGCGTGCGGCGCTCAGTTCTTGACGATCACGGTGGTGCCGACCGAAACGCGGTCATAGAGGTCGGCGACGTCGTCATTGGTCATGCGGAAGCAGCCCGACGATACCGCCTGGCCGATCGTCTCGGGCTCGTTCGAGCCGTGGATTCGGTACAGCGTGGAGCCGAGATACATCGCGCGCGCGCCGAGCGGGTTCTCGATGCCGCCGGCCATGTGGCGCGGCAGGTCGGGCCGGCGCCGCAGCATCTGCGACGGCGGGGTCCAGGCTGGCCATTCCTTCTTGGCGGTGATGCGGTGCACGCCGCTCCAGCGGAACCCGTCGCGGCCGACGCCGATGCCGTAGCGCAGCGCCTGGCCGCCGGGCAGGACCAGATAGAGCCGGCGCTCGCTGGTGTTCACGATGATGGTGCCCGGCGCATATTGGCTCTGGAACATCACGGTCTCGCGCGGGATCGGGCTGACGGCGCCCTGGTAGAAGTTCGGCCCGCCGCCGAAGATGTCCCTGGTGTCGAACATTTCCGCCCGCGCCATTCCGGCGCTTGCCACCGACGCCACCGCAGCAATTCCCAAAGCCAAACAGCGCTTCATTTCCATCCCCTGGCAAATATCAATTCCGTTCGCAGACAGGCCATAAACGGTTGCACTTCGCAACCCACGGCGGCGTGAGGCCGGTATGTGGCGACGGTCCGTGACCCAAATCCCACGGAAAATCGCCCGCGTCCTGGACCAACATCCTGTTAGCCAAGCCCGCGCATGAGCACCGTGGCGATGGCAGCAATGCGGCCAGCCCCTTTGACGCCGCGGGCGAACAATGATTGATCTGCCCAGCATTGCAAATGGCGCGCGGAATCAGCAGGAGAATAGGATGAACGGTGCGGAAAGCCTGGTGCGGACCCTGGTCGCGGGGGGCGTTGACGTCTGCTTTACCAATCCGGGCACGTCCGAGATGCACTTCGTCGCCGCGCTCGACCGTGTCGAGGGCATGCGCTGCGTGCTCGGCCTGTTCGAGGGCGTGGTCACCGGCG
Source organism: Bradyrhizobium sp. HKCCYLRH2047 (assembly GCF_051168175.1). Lineage (NCBI taxonomy): Bacteria > Pseudomonadati > Pseudomonadota > Alphaproteobacteria > Hyphomicrobiales > Nitrobacteraceae > Bradyrhizobium > Bradyrhizobium sp. HKCCYLRH2047. The sequence continues at coordinate 19,183 of NZ_JBNPUM010000009.1, read as the reverse complement.
CCGCCGACGGCTATTTCCGCATGAAGGGCACGCCGGCCTCGACGCTTCTCCATCTCGGCCCCGGGCTCGCCAACGGCCTCGCCAATCTGCACAACGCCAAGAAGGCGCGCTCCGGCATCGTCAACATCGTCGGCCAGCACGCCACCTACCACATCGGCTTCAACGCGCCGCTGACCTCGGACATCGAGGGCCTGGCGCGGCCGATGTCGGACTGGGTGCGGACCTCGCCGAGCGCCAAGGCCGTGGCCGCCGACGGCGCCGCGGCGATCGCCGCCGCCAAGAGCGCGCCGCCGCAGATCGCGACCCTGATCCTGCCCGCCGACACCGCCTGGAACGAGGCCGACGGCGTCGCCCAGGTTCCGGGGGAGGCTCAGCGCCCGAGCTACTCGGCCGATGCGGTCGAGAAGGCCGCCAAGATCCTGCATGCCCACGGTCCCGAGACCCTGGTGCTGATGACCGCGGGCGCGCTGACCGAGCAGGCGCTGACCTTCGCTCAGCAGATCGCCGGCAAGACCGGCTGCCGCGTGATGGGCCAGACCTATCACCCGCGCATGGCCCGCGGCGCCGGGCGGTTCTCGATCGACCGCATTCCCTACGTGATCGAGCAGGCGCTGCCGATCCTGAAGAACTACAAGCACATCGTGCTGGTCGAGGCCAACGACCCCGTCGCCTTCTTCGCCTATCCGAACAAGCCGAGCATGCTGAAGGCCGAGGGCACCGAGGTCCACCGCATGACGGCCTGGGGCGAGAACTCGGCCGCCGCGCTCGAGGCGCTCGCCGGCCATCTCGGCGCCAAGGCCGCGGACGTCAAGCCGCAGCCGCTCGCCGAGCTGATCAAGCCCACTGGGGCGCTCAACCACGCCACCATCGCGCAGGCGATCGCCTATGCGATTCCGGAGAACGCGATCGTGGTCGACGAATCCATCACCACCGGCCGCGGCTTCTTCCCGCCGACGGCGGCCGCCAAGCCGCATGACTGGCTGCAGAACATGGGCGGCTCGATCGGCTTCTCGACCCCCGTGGCGACCGGCGCCGCGGTGGCCTGCCCGGATCGCAAGGTGATGTGCCTCGTCGGCGACGGCAGCGCCATGTACACGATCCAGTCGCTGTGGACCCAGGCGCGCGAGAACCTCAACGTCGTCACGGTGGTGTTCGCCAACAGGATCTATCAGATCCTGCGCGGCGAGTTCGACGGCGTCGGCGCCGGCGAGCCGGGCCAGCGCGCCCAGGACATGCTCAAGATCGACCGCCCGACGCTCGACTTCGTCGCCATGGCCAAGGGCATGGGCGTTCCCGGCCGCGCCGTCACCTCGGCCGACGAGTTCAATGCCGCGCTGGCCGAGGCGAACGCCGAATACGGTCCGCGCCTGATCGAAGTGCAGATGTAGGTTCCTCCGCCCGCAACCCGGCGGCCGCAAATCGGCCGCCGGTTGATGGCAGCGTCATGTCAGCATTTATGTGGTTGGCGACTCAGCACGATCGCGTGTTGATGGTGACGTCTCCATCGTTTGTTTTGTTTGGGCGGCATGCACAGCGAATTGAACCGGCTGATCTCCGCGTTGCAGGAGTTCTATGCGCGCGAGCGCTTCATCCTCGACCGCGATCTCGGTGAGCGCGCTTTGACGCACCGGCTCTCGGTGCATCTGGAGCGCAACTTCCTCGGCTGGGACGTCGATTGCGACTACAACCGGCTCGGCGACCGCGCCATGCTGCTCCCGCGCGGCACCATCGTCTCGACCGACGACGAGCTGGGAAAATCGATCTACCCCGACATCGTCGTGCACAAGCGCGCCGTGCCCGACAATCTGCTGGCGATCGAGGTCCGCAAGGCCGGCAACCACCAGCCATTGGCGCACGACCGCCACAAGCTGATGGCGCTGACCGACCCGCATCTGTGGTTTGCCTATTGGATCGGCGTGCTGGTGATTCTCGACCGCCGCCACGTGATCACGCCGGAGGTCTATGTCGGGGCCCGAATCGACCAGGTCCTGTCGGCCTGGTTCGCGGGGCGATTGCAGCAGATGGGGCTGGCGGCCGCATAGACACGTCAGATCACGGGCGCTGAGACCCGCATCGTGAGAGGCGCCGCCAGCGGCGCGTCCATGAGGCGCGGGAAGAAGAGATCAGACGCGATTGCGCTCTCCAGACGGGACCGGGACCGACCGGTCCGAGCCACTGGCAGCGCCGGGCGTGCCCCTTGAGGCACGCCCGCGCTGGATCTACTTCGACATGCCGTCGCCGGACGTCTTCTTGGCCGACTTCTTCTTCGTCTTGCTCATCTTCATGGTGTCGCCCCCGCCCATGGCGTCGCCGCTCTTCGCCGACTGGCCGGTGGTCGTCATCGGCTTCTCCGTGGACTGGGCAAGAGCGGCCGACGAGACGAACGCGAGGGCGGCGGTGGCGATGATCAGTTTACGCATGCGGAAAACCTCCGTGGGTTGGAAACGCGCCGGACCATAGGCGAATTCGATCCGCGGCGTTCTGACGCAGGAATCAGGAAAACGTGAGAGTTCCGCCCCGCAAAAGCCGACTTGACCGGCGGCACGGGCAGCGCCGAGGGCATTCTGTGACGATTGTGCCGGGCGCAGGGAGCCCATGCGCGGGTGAGCGAGGCCAATTTGGCCGAGTGCATCTACGCAGCAGCCTCCACCTGCGGCTGCGGGCTTCGGGCTCGCATCGCGATGCGGTGGCCTCGTGGCGTCATGGGAATGAATGTCATGCCAAAAGGTTTAGCGCCCGGTTCTCTCTTCCAAGGAGATCGCGAGGTTCGCGCACCGCGCTCTCGCTGACGCTCAGGCGGAGCGCCGTGACATGGCGGTGCCGACGCTCGCGCCCTTGCGGACGGCGCAGTCTCGCCAGCCCGAAGCGGCCATGGCGCTGCTATGGATCGTCGATCAGTTCTGCCTGCAGCGCGACGTCGCAGCCGAGATCCCGGCCGAGGTTGCTCGAGCCCACGATCAGGCATCGGCATTCTCGCCAAGCTCGGGCGCTGCCTCGAGGCCTTCCGGATCAGCTATCAACGGTCATCAGCCAAACTAACTGAACGAGAACACCCTGCGAGCCCTGTTGAAGTTGGCTTGCAGCTCATGACGATCAGCCTTGAGCCAGCTCAAGGCTGCGCCGCTTAATCAGTCCAGGATTGCGTCGATGTCGTCGTGAGAGAAGCCCGCATGCAAAATCTCAAGCGAGCATTTTGGGGGACCCTGGCGGTTCTCTCGCTGCTGTGGCTGGTTGCGGAACCAGATCCATTTGGACCGGGCGCCTTCTTTCCACTCCGTGAAAGGATGGTGCAGCTGAGTGGAGTCCTGGCAATCGGTTGCATGAGCATGGCGATGATCCTCGCATTGCGACCGCGCTGGCCGGAGGCATGGCTGGGCGGCCTCGACAAGATGTACCGCCTGCACAAATGGTTCGGCATCGCGGCCCTTGTGACCGCCATCGTCCACTGGCTCTGGGCCAACGGTCCGAAATGGGCGGTCGGCTGGGGTCTGCTGGCGCGGCCGGAGCGTGGGGCAAGGCCGCCCATCGCGAATCCCGTCGAGTCTCTGTTTGCGAGCCTGCATGGATCGGCCGAGGGGCTCGGCGAGTGGGCCTTTTACGGCACGGTGGTGCTGATTGCCTTGGCGCTCGTTCAGTCCTTCCCGTATCGGCTGTTCTACAAGACACATCGGCTTCTCGCCCTGGCGTACCTGGTGTTGGTCTTTCATGCGGTCACGCTGACAAAGTTCAGCTACTGGATGTCGCCGCTCGGCTTGACCATGGCGGCGATGCTTGCCTGCGGGACGTGGGCGGCCGCGATTACGCTGCTGCAACGCGTCGGCGCCGGGCGGCAGGTCAAAGGCAGGATCACGTCGCTCAAATACTATCCCGGCGTCAGAGCCATGGAGACCGAAATCGAGGTGTCCCATGGCTGGCCCGGGCACAAGCCGGGCCAGTTCGCCTTTGCCACGTCGGACGTCTCCGAGGGCGCCCATCCCTACACAATTGCGTCCGGCTGGAACGCTGAGGACCCCAGGATCACCTTCATCACCAAGGAGCTCGGGGACCATACGAGCCAGTTGCGGGAGAAGCTCCATGTCGGGCAGGAGGTGAAGGTCGAAGGCCCCTATGGCTGCTTCACCTTCGACGACGATTGCACACACCAGATCTGGATCGGCGGTGGCATCGGTATCACGCCTTTTGTCGCCCGCATGAAAGAGCTGGCGATGCGGAAGGGGAGCCCCGATTTCCCTGTCGCGAGGGTGGACTTGTTTCACACCACGGCGGATGTCGACGAGGAGGCCTTGGGAAAGCTCGCTGCGGACGCGCGTTCAGCCAATGTCCGCCTGCACGTTCTCATCGACGCCCGCGACGGACGACTGACGGGCGACCGTGTTCGCCGGGCGGTGCCGGACTGGCAAAACGCAAGCATCTGGTTCTGCGGTCCGACCGCCTTCGGCGAGGCTCTCAGGCGAGATTTCGGTGCGCAAGACTTTCCTATCAGAGAGCGATTCCACCAGGAGCTCTTCGCGATGCGCTGACGGAGAGGGGTGCGCTCAGGGCATGTCCTTGCGCAATTGGACCCGCTGCGAACGTGCTGCTGCTCGGGCTTTGCCCCCCGGCGCGCCTCCGCCTCAGATCATCAGTTCGTGCAGGCCCAGCCAACCCGTATAGGTCCCCACCAGCACGATCAGAGCAGCCGAGAGATAGGGCGCCCGGTGCGCGAAGCGGCTGAAGCCGGACCAGTGGCGTTCGACATGCCGAAGGCTGAGTGCGGCGAGCACGCCGGCGGACACCATGGTGATGGCCAGGCCGATGCCGAAGCAGAGCACCAGGACGAAGCCGAGGCTGAACTGCTTCAGTTGAATGCACAACAGCAGGACCGTGATGGCAGCGGGGCAAGGGATCAGGCCGCCGCTCAGTCCGAACAGGACGATCTGTGCGGTCGTGACGGTACGGCCGGCGAAGCGCCGTCGAATGTCGTCGGCGTGGGCGCGCGCATGGGCATCGTCCTCGTCGCCGAGGTCCATGTGATCGTGCGTGTGCTCCTCGAACAGAATCTCCACGGACTCGCCGGCAAGCGTGATGCGTGCCTTGAACGCGTGCGGCTCCGGGATCTCCTCGACGCTCTCCAAGGCGTCGCCGCTGGCCCGGAAACTGAACTGCTGCTCTTGGCCGTCTCCACGAACGGTCGTGACGTGGAGCGTGTCGGCGGGTGGGAGTGCGCCGGTCTCGTTCCGGATCCGCCAACGCGGCGGCACGCCATCTTCGAAGATCTCGACCGACAGCGCGTGGCCGGCAAGCGCGACCGATCGCGGCGCGTCGTGATGGTGATGATGGTCATGGTCATGGTGTCCACTCTGGTCCCGCCAGGTGCGCCAGACCATCCAGGCCGCGATGCCGATGATGATGACGGCCGAGATCAGTTGCAGGACGGCTTCGCTGCGCTCGCCCGAAAGCTCCTGGCCGAAGTGAAGGCCGGCGAGCGCGACCACCCATACGATCGCGGTGTGGGAGATGGTCGCCGAGAGGCCGAGCAGCACGGCCTGAAGGACGGTGCCACGGATCGCGACGATGAAGGCGGCCATCATGGTCTTGGAATGACCGGGCTCCAGGCCATGCAGCGCACCCAGGGCAATCGCGCTGGGCACGAACAGCCACGCATGCGCGCTGCCTTGCTGGAGCAGTTGGGACAGATCGGTCATGCCAGTCTCACTTCAGATAGGTCCGCACGACCTCGATGAGGTCGGCGGCACCCTTGGCCTTGTCGGGATCGCTTTCGTGGGCGGGGTCGACGACATGGTGCCGGATGTGATCCTCCAGCAGCTCGGTGGTCAGGCCTCCGATGGCGCCCCGGACCGACGCGACCAGCATGAGCACGTCGGCGCAGCCGAGCTCCGCCTCGAGCGCGCGCTCCACCGCGTCGATCTGGCCCTTGATGCGCCGGACGCGCGCGAGAAGCTTGGACTTGTGCTTGATGGTATGCGACATCGAGATAATATAGGGGGGTACCCTATATCAGTCAACTTCACATGTCGACCGCAGACGTCGAATGCGACGCTCGCGGCGTATCCGCTTGTCGATCGGCCCTCGGCGGCTAATGGCCCCGCTGCATCCGCATGGAGCTCATTCGCCCGCCCCGCATCCGCATCGGCGTCATGCCGAGATTGGGCGCGAGCAGTTCGTCGGCCGCCTTTCGCTGCTCGTCGGAAAAGGTTGCGACGAGGTCGCTCAGGGTGGTCTTGATCGCTCGCGTGGCGTCGAGGCGAGCCGATAGCGATTTTTCCTGTGCGGTCAGCTGGTCGAGCACCGTCTCCGAGCCGGACTGCGACATCATCGCAATCCTGAGATCACCGAGCGTCTTCGCACGCGCGCGAAACGCGTCGGCGAAACCGTTCCATGCCGGCATCTGGGCGTCCGTGATCTTGAGCTCCGCCCGCAGGAACGCGATCCGTCCCTCCACATGATCGAGCACCTCCATGCCGCCCATGCCATCGTCGGACGGCCGCGTCATGCCGGACATCATCGGCATCATGTTGGACATCGGCATGCTGTCCATCATCTTAATCATGCCGCCGCCCATCATGGTCTGTGACGAGCTCGCCCCGCTGGTCGATTTGCCGGCATCAGTTGCTGGCGCTTCCTTCTGATCAGGATGATGGGCCGAATGGTCAGTGGAGGATTGAGCAAAGGCGGGATGCGCCAAGGCCGAAAACGCCAACAGAAAAGCCAGGGGCAATTTTTGCATGACCAAGTCCTCCTTCAGGGGCGATCAACAATGGCCGGACGTGGGCCATTCAGGTTGATCCACATCAACGACCGGCGGGCTCAGGGGTGACGATCGTTCGTCTTCAGCGCCGGTACGGCTAGTCGCTGACCATGATCGGGCGCCTTCGCCGCGACCACCGGAGCTCCTGTCGCGAAATGTTTCATCGTCTCTCCTCTCGCTGTCGGTGGATCAAGCTGCCCTTTGCACGCCCTGCGACCCGCTCGAGGCGTCCGCCGTCGTCCCTGTCCTGGTCGACAGGCTGCGTCCCTTGACCAAGCCGAAGATGGCCGGAATCACGATCAGGGTGAGAAGGGTCGACGAAATCATGCCGCCGATCATCGGCACGGCGATGCGCTGCATGATCTCAGAGCCCGTGCCGGTGCTCCACATGATCGGCAACAGGCCCGCCATGATGGCGACGACCGTCATCATCTTCGGGCGGACGCGTTCGACCGCGCCCTCCATGATCGCGTCCTGGAGATCCTGCCGGTTCAGGGGGCGACCGTCGGCATCGCGCCTCGCCTTCACCGCAGCCAGCGCGTGATCGAGATAGATCAGCATCACCACGCCGGTCTCTGCGGCGACGCCGGCAAGCGCGATGAAGCCGACGGCGACGGCGACCGACAGATTGAAGCCGAGCCACCACATCATCCAGATGCCACCGACGAGCGCGAAGGGCAGCGACAGCATCACGATCAGGGTCTCGGTCATGGCCCTGAAGTTCAGATACAGCAGCAGGAAGATGATGGTGAGCGTCACCGGAATGACGATCTTGAGCCGGGCCGCCGCGCGCTGCAGATACTCATACTGCCCGCTCCAGAGCACATAGGTGCCGGCCGGAAACCGGATGCTCTCGGCGACGGCACGCTGCGCGTCCGCGACGTAGCTGCCGATGTCGCGGTCACGGATGTCGACATAGATGTATGTCGCGAGCTGTCCGTTCTCGGTCCGGATCGACGTGGGACCCCTGGCCGGCTCGACCTTCGCGACCTCGCCGAGCGGCACGGCGCCGCCGGACGGCATCGGCACCAGCACCTCGCTGGCGATGGCCTTCGGATTGTCGCGGAGATCGCGCGGATAGCGCATGTTCACGCTGAAGCGCTGGCGGCCCTCGACGGTCGTGGTGATCGTCTGGCCGCCGAGGGCCGCTGCGATCGTATCCTGAACGTCCTGGACCAGGAGGCCGTAGCGGGCGAGAGCCTCGCGATCGGGCGTGATCTCGAGGTAATAGCCGCCGATGCCGCGCTCGGCATAGGCCGAGGAGGTTCCGGGAACGGTCTTGATCACCCGCTCGATCTGCTTGGCCAGACGATCGATCTCGGCGAGGTCCGTGCCCATCACCTTGACGCCGATCGGCGTGCGGATGCCGGTCGAGAGCATGTCGATGCGCGCCTTGATCGGCATCGTCCAGGCGTTGGAGACGCCAGGGAATTGCAGCGCCTTGTCCATCTCGGCAACGAGGCCGTCGATGGTGACGCCGGGACGCCACTGCTCCCTCGGCTTGAGGTTGACGACCGTCTCGAACATCTCGGTCGGCGCAGGGTCGGTGGCGGTCGCCGCGCGTCCGGCCTTGCCATAAACCGAGGCGACCTCCGGGAACGACTTGATGATCCGGTCCTGCATCTGCATCAGCTCTGCCGCCTTGGTCACGGAGATGCCGGGCAGGGTGGTCGGCATGTAGAGCAGCGTGCCCTCGTTCAGGCTCGGCATGAACTCGGTGCCGAGCTGGCGCGCCGGCCAGATGGAGACGGCAAGAACGACCATGGCTGCGAGGATCACGAGCGTTTTCGCTTGCAGCACGCCCTTGATGACCGGACGGTAGATCCAGATCAGGAAGCGGTTGATGATGTTGCGATGCTCGGGAATGATCCTGCCGCGGACGAAGATCACCATCAGCGCCGGCACCAGCGTCACCGAGAGCAGCGCCGCTGCCGCCATCGAGAACGTCTTGGTGAAGGCGAGCGGGCTGAACAGGCGGCCTTCCTGCGACTCCAGCGTGAAGATCGGCATGAACGACACGGTGATGATCAGCAGGCTGAAGAACAGGGCGGGACCGACCTCCGCGGCGGCGTCGATCAGGATCTGGACACGCGACTGGTCGGGCTTGGCGCGCTCCAGGTGCTTGTGGGCGTTCTCGATCATGACGATCGCCGCATCCACCATGGCGCCGATCGCAATCGCGATGCCCCCCAGGCTCATGATGTTCGAGCCTAGGCCGAGCAGCTTCATCGCGCCGAACGCCATTAGCACGCCGACCGGCAACATCAGGATCGCGACCAGGGCGCTGCGCACATGCAGCAGAAACACGATGCAGACCAAGGCAACGACGATGCTCTCCTCGAGCAGCGTGTGCTTGAGCGTGTCGATCGCGGCATAGATCAGGTTCGAGCGGTCATAGACCGGAACGATCTCGACCGATTTGGGCAGGCTGCTCGCGATGTCCCTGAAGCGTTTCTTGACGTTCTCGATCACGTCGAGCGCATTGACGCCGAAGCGCTGCAGCACGATGCCGCTGGCCACCTCGCCCTCGCCATTGAGCTCGGCAATGCCCCGCCGCTCGTCGGGCCCGAGCTCGACATTGGCGACGTCGCGCAGCAGCACGGGCGTGCCGCCGGAGCTTTTGAGCACGATGTTGCCGAGATCGTTGATGCTCTGCAGATAGCCCTTGCCGCGGATGACATATTCGAACTCGGACAGCTCGACGGTGCGGCCGCCGACATCGGCGTTGCTGGCGCGGATCGCGTCGCGGATCTTCTGCAAGGAGATGCCACGGTCGCGCATGCGCTGCGGATCGAGCACCACATTGTACTGCTTGACAAAGCCGCCGATGCTCGCGACCTCGGCGACGCCCTCGGCCTTGGCGAGCGCGAACTTCAGGTTCCAGTCCTGGATCGTGCGGGTGTCGGCGAGATTCAGCTCCTTCGACATGACGGCGTATTGATAGACCCAGCCGACGCCGGTCGCGTCCGGCCCGATCGTCGGCGTGACTCCCGCCGGAAGCCGCGAGGCGGCGCCGTTCAGGAACTCCATCACGCGCGAGCGCGCCCAGTAGATGTCGGTGCCGTCCTCGAAGATGACGTAGACGAACGACACGCCGAAGAACGAGAAGCCGCGCACGACCTTCGATTTCGGCACTGTCAGCATCGCCGTAGTCAAGGGATAGGTGACCTGGTCCTCGATCACCTGCGGCGCTTGACCGGGATATTCGGTGTAGACGATGACCTGGGTGTCGGACAGATCGGGGATCGCGTCGAGCGGCAGATGAATGAGCGCGTAGAAGCCTGCCGCCGCCGCGAAGCCGGTGCCGAACAGGACCAGCAGCAGGTTGCGCGCTGACCACGCAATGATGCGGGCGATCATTTGTGCTCTCCCATGGCGGCATGATCGGCGTCGGCGGGCTGCGGCTCGCTGGCGTCCGCAAAACTCTTCAGCGCGGCCTTCAGGTTGCTTTCGGCATCGATCAGGAAGTTGGCGGCGGTGACGACCGCCTCGCCATCCGACAGGCCGTCGCGCACCTCGACATGGCCGGCGCCGCGGCGGCCGAGCTTCACGGCGCGCGGCTCGTAGCGGCCGTCGCCCTTGTCGATCAGCACCGCCTGGCGGCTGCCGGTGTCGAGCACGGCATCGGCCGGCACGGCCAGCACCGGCGCCGCGGCGGCCGTGTCGATCTCGGCATCGACATACATGTCCGGGAGCAGCGCGAGGTCGGGATTGGCGAGCTCGATCCGCACCCGTGCCGTGCGCGTCTCCTTGTTCACCTGCGGATAGATCACCGCAATCGACCCGGTGAACGTCCGGCCAGGGAAGCTGCGCGCGCGGATGGTCACGGGCTGCCCCACCGCGATGCTTCCGAGGTCGCGTTCGGCGACATCGGCCAGCGCCCAGACCAGTGAGATGTCGGCGATACGAAACAGCACGTCGCCGGGATTGGCACGCATGCCTTCGATCGCATTGCGCTCGAGCACGATGCCGTCGCGGGGCGCCGACCACTGCACCGTGACCGGGGCGATGCGCGACTTCTCCATCGCGGTGATGACCGGCTCCGGGACATCGAGATTGGTCAAGCGCTGGCGCGAGCCGCGGCCGTAGGCGGCGTTGCCGGCGACGATGTTGGAATTGATCGTCGACAGATATTCTGCTGCGGCCGCGGCAATGGCCGAACTGTAGATTTCCATCAACGACTGCCCCGCCTTCACGCGCGTGCCGGTGGTCACGTCGGCGACCTTCTGCACGAAGCTTTCGGCGCGCATCGCGATCACCGAGACGCGGCGCTCGTCGAGCTGGATGGTGCCCGGCGCCTTGACCGCGACATGGAGCGTGCGCCGCTCGACCGGCGTGGATCTCACGCCCGTGCGCTGGATCTTGCCGGGCGACAGTTTCACCACGCCATCCTCGGCATCGTCGCCCTCGTAGACGGGAACGTAGTCCATTCCCATCGGGTCCTTCTTCGGAGAAGGCGACGTGTCAGGCAGGCCCATCGGATTGCGGTAGTAGAGAATCCGGCGCGAGGAGTCCGCCTGCTGCTTCGGCTTGGCAGGGTCCGGCGCGGCTTGATCGTCGTCGTAGACCGGCAGGTAATCCCGCCCGCGTTGGTCCTTCCTGGGACCTGCCGACCAGGCAGGGGCGCCGCTGGGATCGCGATAATACAGCGGCATTCGCTCCGCCGCCGCGGCGGCGAGATGGCTGCGAAGCGACGGAGGTGAGGTCTGGATCGACCAGAGGCCACCCAAACCAAGGCCGACGCCGAGCGTGACGACCGCGAGCAGACGCAATGTGTTCATGACATCACCGTGAGGCGCGCGACGCGCGCTATCCGTTGGGACGATCGGGGCGCTCGCGGGGAGCGCCCCGCAGGCTCACTTCGTCGCCTTGACGACGACCTTGCCGGTGACTGTCTCCGGCTCGCCCTGCACCTTCGCGGAGAGTGTGACCTGGTAGCGCCCGGCCATCGGCAGGTCGGTCTTGAAGGCGTAGACGCCGGGCTCCTTGGAGGGCAGCGGCGCCACCTCCGACACCATGTCGGCCATCCCGTCCGGCGCCATGTCGACGCGGGTCTTGAAGATGACCGCGTCGGTTACGGCCCTGCCGGTCTGCTTGTGGGTGAGACGAACGGCGACCGTGACGTCGTCGCCCTTCTTCATCTCCGCCGTGACGGGCTCGAAGCTGTAGTCGGCGGCGCCGGCGACGGCGGCCGATGCGGCGAGCGAAAGGGTGGCGGCAAGCGCCGCGGTGCTGATTCCGGAAAGCATGGTCCTGTCCTCATGAATGGATCTCGGCCGTGGCGCCCGCGGCGCGCACGTCAGTCATCGGCGCGCATGCACGGCGCGCGTCGGCTCGTGCGAGATCAGATTCGAGGAGGTCGGAACGGAGGGCTGCCGCTGTGAAGAGCAGCGACCTGATCGGCGGGAATGGCGATCGTGGTCGCGCTCACGGCGAGGGGCGCGAAGGCAACGGCCCTGACATCGCCGAGCGCAACCGTCCCGCCCGCGCAGCAGAAACCCATGCCGCACTTGTAGGTGTGCGAAGGCGAGCCGGTGCCCTTCATGTCGTCGGGACAGCATTCGTCCATCGACATGCCGGCCCCGTCGTCCATCTGCAGGCTCGTCTGCATCTCGTCCGACGACGCCATCGCAGCCGCCGATGCGCCGATCGGCAGCATCGCCACGGACAGGGCAATCGCGAACGCCAGGATGGTACGGACGAGCCGCATCGAGATGGAGTTACCTTTCCGGTCGCAGAGCGAGACAGCTAACATAGGACAGGCGCCGACGCAGTCGTTGATCCCGCTCAATCCTGCGTGACCATCGCGTCGCCCGAGGCACAACGACAGGCCAGACCAGCCCAAGCGATCGCATGAAAGGAAAGGGGGGGGCGGCGGCAAATGGTGGGCGCACAAGGGATCGAACCTTGGACCTCTCCCGTGTGAAGGGAACGCTCTCCCGCTGAGCTATGCGCCCGGTTGCCGGTGGCGGTCGTGGCTGTGAGCCAGCGAGGCGCCCGAAGCAGTCCGTCGGAGCCCGCGATTTACGAAGCGCGGGCAGGGGGTGTCAAGGATTTGCGGCGGAGATGGCGAGGAAAACTGCTGGTGCGCGCCGGGCTGTCCTCGATCGGGGCCGAAACCGGCCCCATGGCGTGCCGGCTTCCATGCTGAACTGAGGGGCAGATCCGCCGCGCACTCCGCGCCCCGCTGGCCCGTTCTCAGGCCCCGATCTGCCTTGCCCGCGAGGCGTGCGACTGCAGCGCGCGGATGCGGTCGGCCAGGGTGCCGCCCTGGGGCACGCCGCCGGCCGCAGCAGCCGGCGCCGCGGCGACGCCATTGGCGTTGGCGGGCTTGGCGGGGGCCGGTTCGGCGGCCAGCATGGCCTCGATGGTCGAGTTCGGGCCCTCGATCTGCATCGCGAGCTTGGCGACCTCGGCGGCGATGTCGTTGATGCGCTCGCGCAGCAGCGCGTTCTCCATCCGCTCCTGGGCCCAGGTGCTCTCGGCCTGCTGCTGGATGGCGTTCATCTCGCGCTGCAGCTTGGTGCGCTCGTCGCGGGCGGCCTGGAGCTGCTGTTCGAGGGCGGCCTTCTCGGATTTGAGCCGCTCGAACGCGGCCGACTTGCCGCTGCCCATGCCGGCCAGCTCCTCGCGCAGCTCCTTCAAGGCGCGGTCGGCGGCCACGTTGGCCTCGCGCAACTGGTTGTTCTCGAAGTCGCGCTCGGCGAGCAGCTTGCCCTGGGTCGACAGCCGGCCCTCGAGGTCGGCGACGCGGCTCGCCAGCATCTCGGCTTCCTTGACCTGCACGATCAGCTGGCGGTCGAGCTCGGTGACGCGCTGGCTGAGATTCTCGACCCGCGCGCGGGCGTCGTTGAGCGCCTTGGTCGCGGTGTCGGATTCGTCGCGCTCCAGCGCCAGGCGGGCCTGGGTCGCGGAGAATTCCTTCTCGGCGTCGGAGACGCGGCTGCGCAGCTCCTCGACCTGGGTCCTGACCGAGACCAGTTCGACCTGGCGGCTGTCGGCGAGCAGCGCCTTGTCGTTGAGCTCGGCTGTCAGGCGCACCTGCTCGGCCTGCTTCTCCTTCAGCGCCTGCTCGGCGGCGCGCAGCGCCTCGGTCTTGGCGGCGAACTCTTCTTCCGTGGCGCGGAGCTGGTCCTTGAGCGCCTTCTCGCGCGCTTCGAGGGCGAAGATCGCGGCGTTCTTCTCGCCCAGCTCGATCTTCATGCGGTTGATGGCGTCGGTCTTCTTGCCCAGATCGGCGAGCTGGCCGGTGGCCTTGTTCTTGAGCGCGTCGACGCTCATCTCCAACCGCCGCGCCGACATCGCGAACTCCGCGCGCAGCTGGTCCTTGTCGGCCTGGATCTCGGCCATCGACAGCGGCGTCGCCGCCTCGAGCCGTCGCGTCGTCAGCCGCACCGCACGATTGTGCACCAGCGGCACGACCATGAGGGCACAGAGCATGGCGATCAGAAAACCGATCGCAAAATACATGATCGGCTCGACCATGACGCACAACTCCCGGTCCGAAATGATTAACGGAATCACAATGCACGGCGGGCTGATTCATTGCCAGCCCAATGCCGTGTTAACCTTGATCCGTCACGGGAGAACGTGTCCTGGCGGTATCAGCCAGCGCCGTCAGAACGGGTTCCAGGTCGCGCTCGGCGTGAACTTGAGGTAGCCGACATTGGCGCCGAGCCGCAGGCCGATGCCGGACCTGATCGGCACCAGGACGATGTTGTTCGCGGTCAGCGCCGTCATGCCGAAGCCGCCGACAATGTAGGCCGAGCCGTCGATGCCGACGAAGCGCTGATAGATCGCGCTGGTGGCCGGCAGATTGTAGACCAAGGTCATGGTGCGGGCGCCGTCGCCGCCCCAGTCGAAGCCGAGCGAGGGGCCCTGCCAATAGACGCGGAGGTCGCCGGCGTTCTTGGTGTAGAGCGTGCCTTCGCCGTAACGGAGACCGGCGACGAAGGCCCCGGCACCTTCCTCACCCAGGATGTAGCCATTCGGCAGGCCCCATTGGCTGACGGCGCGCTCGATCACCGAGGCGAGGCCACGCGAGACGTTGCCGAAGAAGCGGTGGCCGGCATTGACGAGCTCGTCCGGATTGAAGCTGTCCGGGCTGGGCGCAGGGCGCGGCGGCGGTGCGGGCTGCTGATACGGCGGCGCGGCCTGGTAGGGCGGCGCGGCAGGCGGGGGCGCCTGCTGCGCGGCGACCGACGCGGTCATGGCCAGCACGGCCGCGAGCGTCGTGGCGGCAAGGCGGGATGCGAAACTCATCGATGGAAATCCCCTGCTATCGGCTGCCCGAGCTTCGCCTTAACCTGACGCCAACCACATCGGGCGATTGTCGGGCGAGGGGCGATGCCCCTGCGACTCCCATGTTATCGGCACCAACTATGACCGCACAACGGCAACAACCGCCCCAGACCGGGTCAAAGTCGCTGTTTCGCCTTGTAATTGCCGCCATCACGCTCGCCGCGCTGCCGCCGGTCGGCGCGCCGGCGGCCACGACGCAGCGCATCATCTCCGACCGCTTCAGCGGGCTGGCGATCGACGGCTTCGATCCTGTTTCCTATTTCGTGGATGGCAAGGCCATGCCGGGGCTGCCGGATTTCGAGGCGTCCCAGGGCGGGGTGGTCTGGCGGTTTCGCAACGAGGGCAATCGCGCCTCGTTCCTGGCCCATCCGGAGGTCTACGGCCCGCAATTCGGCGGCTATGACCCGACCGACGTGGCTCGCGGCGTGACGGTGGCCGGCAACCCGCGCTTCTTCGTCGTGGTCGAGGAACGGCTGTTCCTGTTCAACCGTGAGGAGAGCCGCGACGCTTTCGCGGCCGACCCGGGCCGCTATCTGCCGCGTGCGGAGGCCCGTTGGCCGGCGCTCGAGGACGACCTGCCGCAATAGCGCGGCAGGGCTGTCTCACACCTTCACCGCAGCCGGGTCGCCCCAGGCGATGAAGGACGGCACGATGAAGCCGTCGGGGCGCTCGCCATAGCGCAACGGCGCGCCGGTCTCGCTGGTGACGGTGCCGCCGGCGGCTACGACCACGGCATGGCCTGCCGCCACGTCCCATTCCGAGGTCGGGCCGAGCCGCGGATAGATGTCGGCCAGACCTTCGGCGAGCCGGCCGAACTTCACGGCCGAGCCGAGCGGCAGGCGCACGGCGCCAGGACGCGCGGCAATGAAGGCTTCGGTGCGGGCATCGCCATGCGACCGGCTGACCGCTGCGACCCATGCCGCGCCTTGCGGCGGCATCGGCCGGGTGCGGATCGGCTCGGCGGCCGCCAGACCCGCCTCGGTGAACGACAGCCGCTCGGCGCCACGGCCGACCAGCCCGCGCCAGATCTGGCCGATGGCCGGCGCGCAGACGATGCCGAGCAGCGGGCTGCCGCCGGTGACCAGCGCCAGATTGACCGTGAACTCGCCGCGCCCGGCGACGAACTCCTTGGTGCCGTCGAGCGGATCGATCAGGAAGAAGCTGCCCTTGAACGGTCCTGCGCTGGCTCCGACCCGCTCCTCCGACAGCGCGGGAATCGCCGGCGCCAGCCGGGCCAGCCCCTCGGCAATGACCCGGTCGGCGGCAAGATCGGCCTCGGTGACCGGCGAGCCGTCGGACTTGTCGGTGACGGCCATGGCGCGGCGGTTGACGGCGAGGATCGCGTGGGCCGCCTCGACGACGAGCTCCGTCAGGGGCGCCATCAGCGCCGCGGCGGCCTCGACCTCGACGGTTCCTGCAGTCGGTGCCGTCGTCATTGCGCGGTGCTCCTTCCGGCCGTTCCGTACGCAGCTTGCATCATCGTATCCCTGTTCTGGCGTCCGGCGCATCCGGGTACGGCCGTTCGCATGGTCGTTGAGCCGCGGCTGCCGGGAAGACCGCTACGTACTTTCCCGTGTCCCGCCCTCAGTCCGGTGGCGGTCCCTGCTTTCGCAGTGTATCAAGCGTTAACGCAAGCATGATTCGCCCAGGTTCGCGGATTTCAGGAACATCGAATGTCCGGCACGTCCTCTCCCGAGATCGCCAATCCGATTCCCGCTCCCGATACGCTCGAACTTGCCGCTCTGCTCTGCTCGAAGGTCTGCCACGACCTGATTAGTCCGGTCGGCGCCATCGTCAACGGGCTCGAGGTGCTCGACGACAATCCGAAGCCGGAGGATCGCGACTTCGCGCTGGAGCTGATCCGCAAGAGCGCCAAGACGGCGTCGGCCCGGCTGCAATTCTGCCGCCTCGCCTTTGGTGCGGCGGGCTCGGCGGGCGCGCAGATCGATCTCGGCGACGCCCAGACCATGGCGCGCGGCCACATCGAGGACGCCAAGACCTCGATCACCTGGAATCTGCCGCGGCTGCTGTTGCCCAAGAACCGGGTCAAGCTGCTGCTCAACATGATGGTGGTGGCGCAGCAGACGATCCCGCGCGGCGGCATGCTGACCGTCGACCCGATCGGCGATGGCGAGACCATGAGCTTCCGCGTCGCCGCCACCGGGCTCAATGCCCGGCTGCCGCAGAACATCGTCAATCTGCTCGGTGGCGACCTGCAATCGACCATCGATGCCCACGCGGTGCAGCCCTACTACACCCGTCTGCTCGCCGATGCCTGCGGCCTCAAGGTGACGCTCACCGCCGACGGCAATGCGATGGTCGTGCAGGCGGCCTGATCGGGCGGACGTCCTGCCGCGCCGGTGCTGCGACCTCTTGTCGTGGGACAGGCGCAAGAATCCGTTCACCACGGTTAATCAAGCCTTGCCGATGTGTCCGAATTCGTCCGGATGCATCTTATCTCTTTGTTGAGTCCGTTCATTTGCGCTTACTCAACTAATATTAAACGCTTTGCACCGAAACTGGCCACGGTTTGAAGGGCGCGTCATGTCGCGTTCCGTTGCGTGCGAAGGCCAGTTTCATGGATGACCTGTTGCGTGAGTTCCTGACGGAGACCAGCGAGAGCCTGGATACCGTCGACAATCAATTGGTGCGGTTCGAGCAGGAGCCGAACAACGCCAAGATCCTCGATAACATCTTCCGGCTGGTGCACACGATCAAGGGGACCTGCGGTTTCCTCGGCCTGCCGCGGCTCGAGGCGCTGGCGCATGCCGCCGAAACCCTGATGGGCAAATTCCGCGACGGCATGCCGGTCACCGGCGAGGCCGTGACGCTGATCCTCACCACCATCGACCGCATCAAGGACATCCTGGGACAGCTCGAGGCCAACGAGGCCGAGCCGGAGGGCGAGGACCGCGACCTCATCAGCGAGCTCGAAGCCATGGTCGAGCGCGGCATGGCGGCCATGGCCGCCGGCGAGGCCGCGCCACCGCTCGCGCCCGCGCCGCCCGCACCGCCGCCAGCCCCCGCGGTAACGCACGGCTCGCTGATCGACCAGACGCTGGAGCGTCCGCTGCGTCCGGGCGAAGTGTCGCTCGACGAGCTGGAGCGCGCCTTCCGCGAGACCGCGATCGAGATGCCGCCCGCGCATGAGAAGGCGCCTGAGCCCAAACCCGCTGCCCCGGCGCCGGTCGCCAAGGCCGGGCCTGCCAAGGCGGAAGCAGAGGCCAAGGCCGAGCCGAAGAAGGCGGCGCGGCCGAAGGCCAATGCCGACGGCGAGGTGCACGAGAACGACAAGGTCGCCAACCAGTCGATCCGCGTCAACGTCGACACGCTCGAACATCTGATGACGATGGTCTCCGAGCTGGTGCTGACGCGCAACCAGCTGCTCGAGATCGCCCGCCGCAACGAGGACACCGAGTTCAAGGTGCCGCTGCAGCGGCTGTCCAACGTCACCGCCGAGCTGCAGGAGGGCGTCATGAAGACGCGCATGCAGCCGATCGGCAATGCCTGGCAGAAGCTGCCGCGCATCGTCCGCGACCTCGCGACCGAACTCGGCAAGCAGATCGAGCTCGAGATGCACGGCGCCGACACCGAGCTCGACCGCCAGGTGCTCGACCTGATCAAGGACCCGCTCACCCACATGGTGCGCAACTCCGCCGATCACGGCCTGGAGACGATGGCCGAGCGCGCCGCGGCCGGCAAGGCCGAGCAGGGCACGATCCGGCTCTCCGCCTATCATGAAGGCGGCCATATCATCATCTGCATCGCCGACAACGGCCGCGGCCTCAACACCGAGCGCATCAAGGCCAAGGCCCTGGCGAACGGCCTCGTCACCGAGGCCGAGCTCGAGAAGATGACCGAAGCGCAGATCCACAAGTTCATCTTCGAGCCGGGCTTCTCGACCGCGGCCGCCGTCACCTCGGTCTCGGGCCGCGGCGTCGGCATGGACGTGGTGCGCACCAACATCGACCAGATCGGCGGCACCATCGACATCAAGTCGGTGGTCGGCGAGGGCACCTCGGTCACCATCAAGATCCCGCTGACGCTCGCGATCGTCTCGGCGCTGATCGTCGAAGCCGGCGGCGACCGCTTCGCGATCCCGCAGCTGTCGGTCGTCGAGCTGGTGCGCGCGCG